>NZ_JAIVEM010000088.1 GCF_020404765.1 Paenibacillus sp. BJ-4 | reverse complement strand
GAGGGGTTCCACACGTACCCATCCCGAACACGACCGTTAAGCCCTCCAGCGCCGATGGTACTTGGACCGCAGGGTCCTGGGAGAGTAGGACGTTGCCAAGCAACAGTTAAAGGAGTCATGATCTTAGAAGATCATGACTCTTTTTTTGCGTTGAAAGCAGTGATATTTATATATTTAAAGGAATAGGTGCAAATTAAGATGGACTCATCATCGTATAAATAAATTTAAAATAAATTAGTACCAGGTATTAGTATCTGGTGTTATAATGTGATTAAGGATGACAAAGGAGAGTGGTCAGATTGTTGAATTCAAAAGCGAAGTTAACGGCTCTTGGTACTTATGTACCTGAACGGATTTTAACGAATGCCGATTTAGAGAAGCTCGTGGATACTAGTGACGAGTGGATTGTACAACGAACGGGTATGCGTGAACGGCGAATTGCAGCTGAAGATCAATATGTTTCAGATTTATGTATACAAGCAATTACACGTATGATTAACCTGTATGACGTAAATATAAACGATGTTGATATGATCATTGTAGCGACGAGTACCCCTGATTACTACTTCCCAAGTACGGCTTCACGTATTCAGGCTCATTTTAATATCTTGGATACGGGGTCGATGGATATTAGTGCAGCATGCGCAGGGTTTGCCTATGGACTTCATTTGGCAAATGGCCTTATTACGGGTGGTCTGCACCGTAAGGTGTTAGTGGTGGGAGCGGAAACGTTATCTAAAATTACAGACTATACGGATCGGACGACATGTGTACTTTTTGGAGATGGGGCAGGGGTTGCACTTGTTGAATACGACGAGGATGAAGGATCATTTTTGACCGCGGATATAGGGACTTATGGCCAAGGGGGAGCACATCTTTACCGTGCAGGATTATCAAATAATTTGGATGGAGAGAAGCTGCAAGATCATGGGTTTATCGCCCAAAATGGACGTGAGGTTTATAAATGGGCTGTTCGTTCCGTTCCAGCGGGAGTCGAACGTTTGTTGAATCAGGCAGATATGAAGAAGGAAGATCTCGACTGGTTTGTACCTCATAGCGCTAATTTGAGAATGATCGAGTCCATATGTGAAAGAAGCATAATACCTTTGGAGAAGACGCTGACAAGTGTGGAGTTTTATGGAAATACATCGGCGGCGTCTATCCCATTGGCTTTACAATGTGGCCTGGATGATGGGCGTTTACGGTATGGACAACATGTTATATTATATGGATTTGGAGGCGGCCTGACATATGCGGGTCTGCTACTAAAATGGAGTGTGCCTGATTTATAAGATGTCCTAACCAGTGTAGAAGCAATATGAATAGTATGTACAAACATGTTAATGAGAGCCGCTGACATAGATTTATCGTAGGATGGCAGGATGGTATAATTAACACTATGAGAGAAAGGAGCGTAACATGAAGGTATTGGTATTGGCAGAAAAACCGTCCGTGGCCAGAGAGATTGCACGTGTGATGGGCAGCCGCGAGAAGCATAAAAGTTATATAGAAGGACCCAAGTATGTGGTGACATGGGCATTAGGGCATTTGGTCGGCTTAGCAGAGCCGGAGGATTATGATTCTAAATATGCATCCTGGAATTTGGAGGACTTGCCCATTCTTCCAAAGAGTTCGAAGCTAAAGGTACTGCGCGAAAGCAACCATCAATTCAAAGCTGTACAGCAGCTTATGAAGCGGCAGGACATTGGTGAGCTGATCGTGGCAACAGATGCTGCTCGTGAAGGAGAACTGTTGGCACGTTGGATCATACAAATGGCAAACTGGAAGAAGCCTTTCCGGCGCTTATGGATTTCTTCACAGACAGACAAGGCGATTAAGGAAGGCTTTGCAAAGCTATTGCCTGGTCAGCAGTTTGATCGTTTATATGAATCCGCCCGCTGTAGGGCTGAAGCAGACTGGATGATTGGTCTCAATGTGACCCGCGCATTGACTTGCCGGTATAACGCTCAGCTTTCCGCTGGAAGAGTACAGACGCCAACGCTGGGAATGATCATGGAACGTGAGAAAGAAATTACCCAGTTTCGATCTCAGGAATATGATACTTTGACAGCGGATTTTGGCGACTTTCAGGCAGTTTGGCGGTCAGAGAATGGGGATTCACGAATGTTTGACCGAACGCAGGCAGAGGCTTTGCGCGGTAGACTGGAGGGGGTCAAAGGCACGGTCGCCAGTGTTAAAAAGAGTGAGAAGAATGAGCCTCATCCATTGGCTTACGATTTAACGGAACTGCAAAGAGACGCTAACCAGCGTTATGGCTTTTCCGCCAAACAGACGTCTAATGTACTTCAGCGTCTGTATGAACAGTATAAGCTGGTCACCTATCCACGTACAGACAGTCGTTATATAACCTCTGATATGGTAGGTACACTGAAGGAAAGGCTCAGCAGTGTAGCTGTAGGCCCGTATGCATCCTTGGCACGCCCCTTGCTGCGCAACAATCTGCCGATCACAAAGCGAATTGTGGATGACAGCAAAGTTACGGATCACCATGCGATTATTCCTACAGAGCAGACATTGCTGCTTAATCAGCTAAGCCCGGAGGAACGCAAGCTGTATGACCTGATTGCACGTCGTTTTATCAGTTTGTTCTATCCGCCTGCACGCTATGATGCTGTAGCAGTATCGGTCACGGTAGAGCAGGAGACATTTCAGGTCAAAGGCACAACCATAAAAGATAGTGGCTGGCGGGCTGTATATGACGGAAGCCATTATGACATGGACGATGAAGAAGCAGAGGATCGGGAGAGCACAGGGCGTGGCGTTATTTTGCCTGAACTGAAAAAAGGAGATGCCGTCCGCATACAGCGTTGCCTTGTGCGAGCTGGACGAACGATGCCTCCAAAGCGGTACACGGAAGCGGCCTTGCTCGCACAGATGGAGAAGCATGGACTAGGTACTCCTGCTACCCGCGCCGATCTGATCGAGAAGCTCGTCAGCTCGGATACGATTGAGCGCCAGGGGAACGTGATGCATCCAACGGGGAAAGGCAAGCAACTAATCGAGTTGGCGGCTCCGCAGCTTCGAACACCTGAGCTGACGGCACGTTGGGAAGCGGAGTTGGAACGAATCGCGCGTGGTCAAGGGAAACCGGAGCCGTTTTTGAACTCTATTCGTGCTATGGCGAAAGAACTGGTTTCTACTGTAAAAAATAGCAGCGCCGAATATAAGCCTCATAACGTGACGAACAGTCATTGTCCGAATTGTGGTACAAAGCTGTTGGAGAAGAAGGGCAAACAGGGCAAGTTTCTGGTATGTCCAAGTACGGATTGCGGTTACCGTCGTTCAGGGGAAAAACGTTTGTCGAACCGGCGTTGCCCGCAATGTCATAAGAAGATGGAAATGAAAGAAGGCAAAGCTGGACTGTATGTAAGATGTCTGTCTTGCGGCATTACCGAAACGCTGGATAAGGACAAGCAACGGGTAAACAAACGTGAACAGCAAAAGTTGGTAAGACAATATGAAAAGCAGGAATCTTTTGGTTCCAGCTTGGGTGATCTGCTAAAGGCGGCTATGGATCAAAAGCAAGGCAAGTAACGGAAAGCCAAAAGCAGATGTAAGCTACAACCAGAGCCGGTGTACATCGGTATAAAAACGCTCACTCCTTGGCATGGTAAGCCGAGGAGGTGAGCAATTATGTCAAAGCATAAGCCGCTTAAAATCAATAATCAGCAAAATAAATCAAGTATACTGGAGGAAGAAATCGCTCCTCATCCAGAGAAGCAGGCCAAATATCCTCCAAGCCTAAATGGAATTCCCAAGCAGCAGTCTTGATCGCTGAACAGGCGGGCAGGGCAGAATAGTTTGTAAGACTTATGGCGATTAAATTTCAGATGGAGCAGTTTCTGATATCCGCCAATTATCTAACGACAAGAAGCAGCAGAACGGTGAATATATACACCGTAACTGCTGCTTTTTTAATAAAAAGGGTATTATCTTGCTTTCGGATGATTAATCTCAGTATTCATTGAAGAAGGATTGGATTTGGTTAACATCATGCGTTTGCGTTAAAGCGAGCATGAGCAAAATCCGTGCTTTTTGTGGATTAAGCGAATCGGTGGAAACAAAGTTCGATGCTGCGTCTTTCGTTGATGGAGATACGATGCCACTGCCTACACGGCTGGAGCGGGCGATGATAACTCCTTTTTTACCTGCTGCCTCAGCGCCTTCCGAGGAGGCGGAGGATAAGGAACCATTACCGGAACCTGCTACAACGATCCCTTTGGCACCAGCTGCTACAGCAGCATCATACAGATAGCGACCGTTGTTTTGGTATTCGTATAGAATGTCTACCTGTGGAAGTTGGGTCAGATTGGAGATATCGAATACGGAAGCCGTTGTATGCTTACGTGCAGGTTTATTATAGTAGTACACTTGATCTCCGACAACAGCTCCCAGATACCCCTGTTCCACGGACTTGAATGTATCTACAGCAGTCGTGTTCGTCTTGGTGATGTATCTTGCTGCACCAATTCGATCATTCAGCAGTACGAGTACGCCTTGACCTTTGGAGCTCGAAGCTCCGGCGACTTTCACAGCATTATAGAGGTTAAAGGGACCGTCGGCGCTGATCGCTGTAGCTGGACGCATAGAGCCAACGACAACTACAGGCTTATCGCTTTTGACCACAAGATCAAGGAAATAGGCGGTTTCTTCCAATGTATCTGTACCGTGCGTAATTACGACTCCATCTACATCATCTCTGGCAAGCAGTTCATTGGTGCGTTTGGCAAGTTTTAAAAGGATGTCGTTATTAATATCGGGGCTGCCTACATTGACAACCTGTTCACCACTGACGTTCGCAATACCTTTCATCTCAGGAACAGCTTTAATCAAGGTTTCAACACCCAGTGCGCCTGCTTTATAGCCTGTAGTGTCGGTATTGACGGCAGATGAGCCTGCAATAGTTCCTCCTGTGGCCAGTATTTTAATATTGGGTAAATGATTGGTTTCTGTTTTTTCAGTTTTGTCTGAGGTTGTAGAGATCGAAGCAGGTGTAGTCGTGCTGGTGGCTGCTGCGGCAGTGTTCGTAAATCCAGCACTCCACAAGGTACTTCCGAGAATAAAGCCGGCCAATAGGGGAATCATCGTCATTTTTTTCATGTTAGTCATATAAAGCTCCTCTCCAATGTCAAAACCTGAACTTTGATGTTAAATTAATTGACAATAAAAATGTCGAATTAGTTAATATCACGAATTATAGAGGGTTAAATTGTTTTTAGTCAATATATATGTTAGAAAATATGACTTTAAAACTTATTTTCTAAAGATATAATCGCTTTTATTTCTACTTTTGGTCTGATCTTCGCATCATATTACATTGTGTAGGATGAGAGAGCTTCTTAGCTCCAGGTAATTTTACAATATATAGCATTCGCATTCAATGGATTTCACGCCAAATGCAAAAACAGCAAGCTGATATCCCTCAAAAGGAATTCGCTTGCTGTTTTTGTGGAATCTGAACAAACAGTTTGTTTTACTTCATCAAAGGAAACTGCAAGTTAAGCTGATTGGATCCATTTATACATGGTTTTACAGCTTAGACAGAGTCCTTATCAAGGGTTTTTGGTATGCTGTTTGGTTGGCAAGCTGGCACTTGGAGTTCCTTTTCCTCGTTTACGGTTGTGCTCTGCTTTTTTTGCATTTTCTCGCAGCTTTTCAACGTATTCATGGGTGCTTTCCATCGCGGTCCTCCTTTGAGACAAAATAGATGTGGTTGAGGATTTTCCTCATACCACGTTACTATATCCGCAAAAGCGCTATTCCAGTCAGAAGAAGATTGTTTCTGTAAAAGGGGTGGGGGTATAATGGGGATGAGAGCGTTCCATATGAACTAATACCTGATTGGTTCGGTGTGCAAAAGGAGGAGAGACATTGCAGACAGGCTTGTTCGTATGGCTGCTGTTTATCAATGCAGTAGGCTATCTGGTAATGTCGGAGGATAAAAAAAGAGCGCGTAAGCATCGTGATCGCGTCCCCGAAAGGACCCTGTTTTTTCTGGCCCTGATCGGAGGGGCATTGGGTGTGTTGATTGCGATGTACCGCAAGCGCCATAAAACACGACATATGAGCTTTAGACTCGGTATTCCTGCGTTGCTGTTCATTAACGCATTGCTATATGGATATTTTTTGCGGTAAAGCCGGGGTTTAGGATCTTATAGGGATGTTTAATGATGAGTAAGGCGGCTACTCCAGCGTCCACGAATGTATTATGCAAGCGTGCAAAGGAATACATATTTCAGGCTTGGATTTAATAAACTGAAAAAGAAGAGGTGTTTATGATGCTATTTTCAAAAATATTGCTCGCTTATGATGGTTCGGATGCAGCCAACAAGGCCTTGCTGAAGGCAGCTGAATTAACCAAGGCATCACCGTCCTCGAAGCTTGAGGTCGTAACGGCATTTGATTTCCCACGAATCTTCATGGGCGAGGGTTTGGCTCCGATTCCGGCTTCGATAAATAAAGAATATTACGATTTGGCGGAGCAAACCACGGATGAAGTTAAAAAGCGACTTGCTGATCAAGGTGTGGATGCCAAGGTAGAGCTGATTCAAGGTTCGCCAGCCGAAGTTATTTTGGATTATGCCAATGAAAATGGCTTTGATGTAATTGTGATTGGTAGTCGCGGCTTGGGTGGTATTCGTGAATTTGTATTGGGCAGCGTGAGTCACAATGTGGTGCAGCATGCGCGCATTCCTGTGCTGGTCGTTAAGTAACAGAATAAAATGAGTAAAAGTCGGATTACTTTCTGTACAGGAAGTGCCGACTTTTTTTTCTGTATAGTATAATGTCCGCTATTATTAATTAAGGCAGAGAGTCGGCTAAATGTGCTACTGTTACCAGACTCTTAGGTATATAAGCATATTGATTTTGTCAAACACGAACATTCAATTGGATGATTTTGATAATGTTCGTTTTCAAGTTGACATAGGGTGTAGGGAATTGTTAAACTATGAAGTGTATTGTCGATAAAAAATGAACTTTAGGTACAATTTAATAAGGTACACATGTTTGAGCCGAAACAAATCACGATTATGCTAGGAACGTATATCGTTGGGGATGGATTAGGCACAATGCTGACTCGTATAATGCCGGGGATATGGCCCGGAAGTTTCTACCTGGAAACCTTAAATTTCCGGACTACGGGAGACATACGGCTGAAGCCGCATTGGTGCGGTGAAACAGGCTTGCTTTTGGCATGCCTTTATGAAGCTCTGTCGTTTGTTTTTTCGTAGTCCGGTGTCTTGAAAATAACGTTATTTTCGAGTGCCGGATTTTTGGCGCTTATTGATAAACAGGGAGTGAAGGACATGTCAGTGCAGGTCGCTGTCATTATGGGCAGCACATCAGACTGGGACACCATGCAACATGCATGTGCTGTGCTGGACGAGCTTGAAATCGGATATGAGAAAAAGGTAGTTTCAGCCCATCGTACACCGGATTTGATGTTCCGTTATGCAGAGGAAGCCGCCGGGCGCGGACTGAAGGTCATTATTGCCGGAGCGGGTGGGGCTGCCCATCTGCCAGGAATGATGGCTGCGAAAACATTCTTGCCAGTCATCGGTGTGCCTGTCCAGTCCAAGGCACTGAATGGTCTGGACTCTCTGCTCTCGATTGTGCAGATGCCGGGTGGTATTCCAGTTGCCACTGTGGCAATCGGCAAGGCAGGTGCTACGAATGCAGGGCTGCTGGCAGCACAAATATTAGGTGCTTTTGACGAAAAGATAAGCCAGCGGGTCGTGGCAAGACGCGATCGTATCCGTGATGAGGTGCTAGAAGGCAGTGATTCACTATGAATGAGGCATGTGAACCTACAGGCTGTGTTCGTCCTCCTGGCGCAACGATTGGAATTTTGGGAGGCGGACAACTGGGCAGAATGCTTGTACTGGCGGGAACAAACCTGGGGTACCGCTTTGTGACGCTGGACCCGGCACCGGATAGTCCATGTGGGCAGGTGTCGGAGCAGATTCGCGCCGCTTATGATGACGAGCATGCGGCCAGAGAGCTGGCTGGGCGGTGCGATGTGATCACGTATGAGTTTGAAAATGTGGATGCGGGTGTAGCCGCGCTTTTGGAACAGGAATCCAGTGTACCGCAGGGCAGCAATCTATTGTACACAACACAGCATCGTCTGCGTGAAAAACGTTCTATTGAAGCGGCAGGCGTCCCGGTGGCTCCGTATCGTGAAATCAGCAGTGCTACGGATATGATTCAAGCGGTAGCTGAGCTAGGTGTACCGTGTGTGCTCAAAACGACAGTCGGCGGTTATGACGGCAAGGGACAGGCGGTCATTCGCCAGCCGGAGGAAGCCGTAGCAGCCTACGAACAATTGGCGACTAGCGGTACGGAGCTGGTGCTGGAGCAGTTTATTCGTTTTCGCTGCGAAATCTCGGTCATCGTCGCACGCAGCACGAATGGCGAAGCCAAAGCCTTTCCACCTGCGGAAAACATTCATGTGAACAATATTTTGCACACGTCGATTGTACCTGCGCGTGTACCGGAATCGGTGCAGGAGGAAGCACGTAGACTGGCGCTGGCTGTGGCGGAATCATTAGGTGCGGTAGGGCTGCTCGCTGTAGAAATGTTTGTTGCCGAAAATGGACAATTGTACGTCAATGAGCTGGCCCCGAGACCGCATAACTCCGGTCATTACACGATGGAGGGCTGCGCGACGTCGCAATTCGAGCAGCACATACGTGCGATTTGCGGCTTGCCACTGGGAAGCACGAAGCTGCTGACTCCGGTCGTGATGGTCAATGTGCTGGGTGAGCATTTGGAGGACGTGGTTCGGCGGTTCGTGCAGCCGGATGCCGAAGCCGAAAGATTGGATGTTGTACCCAAGCTGCATTTGTATGGAAAAAGTGAAGCCAAGCCAGGCCGAAAGATGGGACATATTAATCTATTGTGCCAGGATGCGGAGCAAGCGCTGAAATGGATTGAACAAACCAATATTTGGGGGGATAAATAGTCATGATCGAACGCTATAGCAGACCGGAAATGAGAGCGATTTGGACGGAAGAAAATAAATTCAAGGCATGGCTGGAGGTAGAGCTGTGCGCCTGTGAAGCTTGGGCGGAATTAGGGGTTATCCCGAAAGAGGACACCGTGGCGCTGCGTAAGAATGCAAGCTTTGATATTGACCGGATTTATGAAATTGAGCAGGAGACGAGACATGATGTCATTGCTTTTACCCGTACGGTGTCTGAAAGTCTTGGCGACGAGCGCAAATGGGTACATTACGGCCTGACCTCCACGGATGTGGTGGATACCGCACTGGGCTACCTGCTGAAGCAGGCGAATGAAATTCTGGAGCGGGATATCTTGAATTTTATTGAAATTTTGAAGGAAAAGGCATTGGCTTACAAGCACACACCGATGATGGGCCGTACGCATGGAGTGCATGCCGAGCCGACCACATTTGGACTAAAAATGGGCTTGTGGTACGAGGAAATGAAGCGCAATCTGGAACGTTTCCGTTATGCTGCTGATCAGGTGCAATACGGTAAAATGTCCGGCGCAGTCGGCACCTACGCTAACATTGATCCGGCTGTAGAAGCGTTTGTATGCCGCAAGCTGGGCACCAAGCCGGCTCCAATCTCTACACAGACGCTCCAGCGTGACCGTCATGCTGAATATATGGCGACGTTGGCGTTGATAGCTACATCCTTGGACAAATTTGCTACAGAAGTCCGCGCACTGCAAAAGAGTGAATTCCGTGAGGTGGAGGAAGCCTTTGCCAAGGGTCAAAAAGGTTCTTCCGCGATGCCGCATAAACGCAATCCGATCGGCAGTGAAAACATCTCCGGTCTGGCACGTGTAATTCGCGGGCATATGGTTTCTGCGTATGAGAACGTGACGCTGTGGCATGAACGCGATATCTCGCATTCTTCTGTGGAACGTATTATTCTGCCGGATGCGACGATGCTGTTGAATTATATGCTGAACCGTTTTGGCAATATCGTGAAGAATCTGACGGTCTTCCCTGAAAATATGAAGCGCAATATGGCGCGTACGTATGGCGTACCATTCTCCGGTCGTATTATGACGAAGCTGATCGACAAGGGCTTTAGTCGTGAAAAAGCCTACGATACCGTGCAGCCGCGTGCGATGCAGGCATGGGAAGAGCAGCGCCAGTTCCGCGAAATCGTGGAGGCGACCCCGGAAATTACCGCCGTGCTCAGTCCCGAGGAAATTGAGGATGCGTTTAACCCGGCCTGGCATCTGAAGAACGTAGATACGATCTTTAAAAAGCTGGGATTAGGGGAGTAGAGGGAAGGTTGGTGCGTGGTGAGACCGCTGCGCGAACGGATCATTCTTCCGATTGCTGTTGCCCCTGGATTCCTGTGATTGTAATAAACCCGTAAAGGTTGGAATCCAGAGGCAAAGGCAAGCGCTCACGCTTCTCCAGAACGATTCCGTCAGCTCCGCTGCAATCCAGCACCAACCCTCATATGGGGGCAGAACAAGGGGGAGGTGCGGCACATAAGAAGCCGCACCTCCCCAAGAGCGATGAAAAAGCGTGTTCCACTGCTTTTCAATCGCAAGCAACGTTCTTGGAAGGACTGCCGAATTTGCGCAGCAAACAGTCACGGTCCTTCCAAGAACGCGCAAGGCTCAAGCAGCGAAGCCTTGAGCTACCGTATAAGTGCGCAGCGTGGAACATGCGCACAACAGGCGAAGCCCAATGCTCGGCCGCATGGCATGCCGAGCTACGGCCCCGGGCCGGAATGGTCTGCGGCATGCACGGAGCCGCAGCAGCCCGTAAGCTTGCATATAAAATTGCAGCTTAGAGCTTTCAACGCTGATACGGCGCTGTGCACGTAAAAACGTCGCTCTGCGCCGACGTAAAAGCGTTGCTGAATGAAAGCTTGTGCCAACAGGCCTTCATCCAGCGAAACGCGCTCTCGCCCCACCCCAGCTACAAAAAAACGGTCCCATCCCGCTCACCAGCCCAACCCTTGCGGGAGTCCCGAGGGCAGCAGCCCTGGGGGTCCTCCCCGAGGGGAGGATTTAGGAGGGGCAAACTTCTTTGAAAGAGGTGTAATGAAATGTCATTGTCTACTGCCGAAGGTCTGATCCATGCGCCGCTCCTGTACAAAGGCAAGGTGCGTGAGTTGTATGATCTCGGAGAGCATTTTCTGATTGTCGTGACGGATCGGATTTCGGCTTTTGATTATGTGTTGGAGCCACCCGTACCGGAAAAGGGAAATGTACTCAATAAGCTTAGTGCTTTCTGGTTTGAGCAGACGAAAGACTTGTTGGAAAACCATGTGGTGCATACCGATGTGAACAAGCTCGGTCATATTATCGACGAACAGAATAAAGAGTTGCTGAAAGACCGGATCATGGTCACGCTGAAGGCTGAACGCATCGATATCGAATGTGTGGTGCGCGGATATATTACCGGAGGCGGCTGGCGTCAGTATGAGCAGACCGGTGAGGTAAACGGTATTCCATTGCCGGAGGGGCTGCGTAAGAATGAACGCTTTCCCAAGCCTTTATTTACACCAGCTGCCAAAAACGACGTCGGACACGACGAGGACATTTCCCTTCACCAAATGAAAGAACTGGTCGGGGCTGAACTAACAGCCCAGCTTGAAGAAAAAAGCTTGGCGTTGTACGAATTTGCCCGTGCTTTCTGTGAAAAGCGTGGAATCATTTTAGCTGATTGCAAGTTTGAGTTTGGTCTTGTGAATGGCAAGGTTATTTTGATTGACGAAATTTTCACCCCGGATTCATCACGTTTCTGGGCACAGGAAAAGTATGAGCTGGATGTGGAGATTGACAGCATGGATAAGGAGCCGGTACGAAGCTATTTGGCATCATCCGGTTGGGACAAGAATAGTAAGCCCGATCCGTTGCCTGCTGAAGTGGTAGCAGAAACAACTGCAAGATATACGGATATTTGGCGGCGTCTGACGGCACAGTAAATAGTAATCATTGATTTAAAACCAATAATCAATAGGATTCATCCATTCGGAGGAGGAACTGAAGGAACATGATGAAAGCAACGGTCTATGTCACAATTAAGCAAAGCGTTTTGGATCCGCAGGGGGTTGCGGTGCAGGGAGCGCTGCATTCTATGGGTTTCGGAGAAGTGGACAGCGTCAGAATTGGTAAGTATATGGAGCTGAATCTGGATACAACAGACCGCGAGAGTGCAGAGAAGCGCGTCATCGAGATGTGCGAAAAGCTGTTGGCTAATACGGTCATTGAAGACTACCGCTACGAACTGGAGGGCTAATTCCATGAAATTTGCAGTTCTGGTTTTTCCGGGCTCCAACTGTGATATTGACTGCTATAAGGCGATAGAGGACACGGTCGGTGAACCTGTCGATTATGTATGGCATACTGCGACGGATCTGTCGCCTTACGATTGTATTCTTGTTCCGGGGGGCTTCTCCTACGGAGATTACCTGCGATGTGGCGCAATTTCCCGGTTTGCTCCGGTGATGAAGGAAGTAGCCAAAGCGGCTGCCGAGGGGAAATATATTTTGGGTATCTGCAACGGTTTTCAAATTTTGACCGAAGCCGGGCTGCTGCCGGGTGCTCTGCGCCGTAATCTGTCGATGAAGTTCCTTTGCCGTGATACGGTGTTGAAGGTCGAGAATAATAAAACGCCTTTTACAAAAGATTATGCTGCTGGTGAAGAGATCATTATTCCGATCGCACACGGCGAAGGCAACTATTACTGTGATGATGAGACGCTGGCTCGTTTGCAGGCGAACAATCAGATCGTATTTACGTATAAAGATAATCCCAACGGTTCCATGACGGATATCGCAGGGATTTGTAACGAGCAAGGTAATGTACTGGGCATGATGCCCCACCCGGAACGCGCGGTGGATGCATTGCTTGGAACGGATGACGGCAAACGTATGTTTACATCTATTTTGAATGCTTGGAGGGATCGTCATGGCGCAGCAAGTGTCCGCTAAGGAACCAACGGCAGAGCAGATTGCCGAACATAAACTGTATCAGCAGATGGGTGTGTCGGACAGCGAATATGCGTTGATCTGCGAATTTATGGGACGTCAGCCGAATTATACGGAGATTGGCGTATTCAGTGTCATGTGGTCAGAGCATTGTGCTTACAAAAACTCCAAGCCGCTGCTGCGTCGTTTCCCGACGAGCGGTCCACGAGTTCTGATGGGACCCGGCGAGGGCGCAGGGATTGTAGATATCGGTGACAACCAAGCAGTTGTATTTAAAATCGAAAGCCACAACCACCCGTCGGCAGTAGAGCCTTTTCAAGGGGCAGCGACTGGGGTAGGCGGCATTATCCGTGATATTTTCTCCATGGGCGCAAGACCTGTAGCGGTGTTAAACTCCCTGCGTTTCGGCAAGCTGGAGAGCGACCGTGTGAAGTATTTGTTCGAGCACGTGGTATCCGGTATTGCGGGATATGGAAACTGTATCGGTATTCCAACCGTAGGCGGCGAGGTTGTATTCGATGAAAGCTATGAGGGTAACCCGCTCGTCAACGCGATGTGTGTTGGATTGATCGATCACGACAAAATCCAGCGTGGTGTTGCCAAAGGGGTCGGTAACCCGGTGTTCTATGTGGGACCGCCGACAGGCCGTGATGGGATTCACGGAGCGACCTTCGCATCGGTTGAGCTGACAGAGGAATCCGAAGCGAATCGGACTGCGGTTCAAGTAGGCGATCCATTCATGGAAAAGCTGGTCATGGAATCCTGTCTGGAGCTGATCGACAGCGGTATTGTGCTGGGTATTCAGGATATGGGCGCAGCGGGACTTACCTGCTCCAGCGCGGAGATGGCGAGTAAGGCTGGCAACGGTCTGGAGCTGTATCTGGATCAGGTACCGCAGCGTGAAGAGGGCATGACACCTTACGAAATGATGCTGTCCGAATCACAGGAACGGATGCTGTTCGTAGTAGAGCCTAAGGATGAAGCACAGGCGCTTGAAATTTTCGAGCGTTGGGGTGTTATTTGCGCCAAGGTCGGCAAGGTGACGGATGACGGTCGTTTGCGTTTGTTCCATCACGGTGAAGTGGTGGGTGATATGCCAGTGACGGCGCTGGTAGACGAGTGTCCGATTTACGACAAGCCTTCCGAAGTTCCTGCTTATTACGAGCAAAATGCTGCCGTTGACACACTGCGTTACCCGGAAGTGACCGATTTGAACGGTGCGCTGAAAAAGGTACTTTCATCGCCAAGTGTAGCCAGCAAGAAATGGGTATACGAGCAGTATGATTACATGGTTCGCACCAGTACAGCCGTTCGTCCGGGCTCGGATGCAGCTGTAGTGACCGTGCACGGTACCCGCAAGGGACTCGCGATGACCACGGACTGTAACGGACGTTATGTATACCTTGATCCAGAGGTAGGCGGACGGATTGCAGTCAGCGAAGCAGCACGTAACATTGTCTGCTCCGGCGGCGAGCCGTTAGCAATTACGGACAACCTGAACTTCGGTAATCCTGAAAAGCCGGATATTTTCTGGCAAATGGAAAAGGCCGTGGACGGTATGGCAGAAGCTTGCCGTGTACTGGATACCCCAGTCATCGGGGGCAACGTTAGCTTGTACAATGAAAATACCAAAGGTTCCATCTATCCAACGCCTGTTGTCGGTATGGTGGGTCTGGTACATGATACGGATCACATTACGACCCAGGGCTTTAAATCAGAAGGCGATGTGATTTTCCTGGTGGGAGAAACGAAAGCCGAGCTGGGGGGCAGTGAGTTCCAGGCTGTCGTACACGGAGTATCCGAGGGACGACCGCCCGAGCTTGATCTGAACGTGGAGAAAAAGCTTCTGAATGCGGTGCTCAGTGCGATCCAGACCGGGTTGGTACAATCCGCGCATGATCTCGCAGAGGGTGGATTGGCTGTGGCTCTCGCAGAATCCGGTATTAGTGGCGGATTGGGAGCACAAATTAACGTGGAAACCTCTTTGCGTCCTGACCATGCATTGTTCAGCGAAAGTCAATCTCGCATTTTGTTATCCGCATCGCCGGATAAGGCATCTGCGCTGGAAGCACATCTTCGTGGTCTGGGAGTGCCGGTTAGCGTATTAGGTACAGTTGAAGGATCCCAATTGACAGTTGAGGTAAACGGACAACCCGCTTTGAACGAGGCAGTCGCCAGTTTGAAGCAAATCTGGGAGGATGTCATTCCATGTCTGATGAAATAACAGCACGGACGTTGTGGACTGGAGATTACTATAATGAAGGCTCTGGTAAAGAGGGGCTGTTTGATAAATTAAAAGAGGAATGCGGCGTGTTTGGTGTATACCGACATTCCGATGCCGCTTCTCTGGCCTATTACGGATTGCATGCGCTCCAGCATCGTGGGGAGGAGAGCGCAGGCATCTGTGTGAGCAGTGGTGATGAGTTCCATTATCATCGTGGGATGGGTCTTGTTAAAGAAGTGTTCAATAAAGACTTGATGGCTTCGCTGACAGGTGACATTGCTATCGGGCATGTACGTTATTCGACAAGTGGAGACAGCAAGCTGACGAATGCACAGCCCTTGGTTTTCAAATATCGTGATGGTGATTTGGCGGTAGCCACGAACGGCAATATCGTAAACGCCTTGCAAATCCGGCATGAGCTGGAGCAAGGCGGGTCTATTTTTCAAACGACAAGCGACACAGAGGTCGTCGCGCATTTGATCGCCCGGTCGTCCAAGGATTTGGTGGAGGCTGCCAAGGATGCATTGAAACGTATCGTCGGTGGGTTCGCCTTCCTGATCATGACCAACGACAAGATGCTTGTGGCTTCTGATCCCAATGGTCTGCGTCCGATCACGATGGGCAGATTGGGAGATGCGTATCTGTTTGCTTCCGAGTCCTGTGCTTTGGAAACGATTGGAGCAGAGCTGCTGCGCGATATCGAGCCGGGTGAACTGCTGGTGCTGGATCAAAATGGACTGCACGAAGACCGTTACACGGAAGAAAAGCAACGCAAAGCGCTGTGTGCGATGGAGTATATTTATTTTGCTCGTCCTGACAGTGATTTGAACGGGACTAATCTTCATGCCGCACGCAAACGGATGGGCAGCCAGTTGGCTTTGGAAGCTTTTGTCGATGCGGATTTGGTTACCGGGGTGCCGGATTCCAGTATTTCGGCAGCGATTGGTTATGCCGAGCAGACAGGTATTCCCTATGAGCTGGGCATGATTAAAAATAAATACACCGGACGTACGTTCATCCAGCCAAGTCAGGAGTTGCGCGAGCAGGGTGTGAAAATGAAGCTGAGCGCTGTGCGCCGCGTAGTCGAAGGCAAACGCGTCATCATGATCGACGATTCTATCGTCCGGGGGACTACTTCCCGTCGAATCGTGAATATGCTACGGGATGCGGGTGCACTGGAGGTACATGTACGTATTACCTCGCCGCCTTTCAAAAACCCGTGCTTTTACGGCATTGACACGCCGGATCGCCGGGAGCTGATCGCTTCCTCCAAAACAGTCGAGGAAATTCGTCAGGAGATTAACGCTGATTCGCTCTATTTTATGAGCGCCGAGGGCTTGATCGCTGCTGTAGGCGGACATAACGAGCAGGATTATAAAGGCGGCTTATGTCTGGCTTGCTTCGACAACGATTATCCGACTCAGGTGGATTTCAAAGGCGAAGAAAAGCTCGGATGTAGTTGTTAGTATAGAGAACAAAAGAGGTACTAGCGCCATATAATGCGGTTCTGAGGGGGCCACTCCGCGTGTGGAAGGTTCTTGCCAGATTCCAGGATTGGAATAACCCCTTACAGGGTTGGAATCCGGCGGCAAAGGCGAACGCTTCGCTTCTCCAGAATCCTTCCACCCGCTGCGTTCCTCAGGTGTGCAGCATTATTTCAGCAGTGCCTGTACCTCTTCTGTTCCCACGAGGAAGAGGATAGGAAAGGCAGTTAAAAACTCATGGCATAACTATTTCATGCCATGAGTTTTTAACGGGCGGCCGTAAAGCCGCCCGTGAGCCAGCAAAGCGAAGCTCAATAGCAGGCAGGGCGAAGCTGCCTGCCCCAAAGGGCAAAGAAGTAAGCCGCTCGTTGGCGCTGCTCACTTCTTTGCCCGGCACGTCCCCACCTTTGCGAAGCAAACAGCCCGGGACGTGCCTCGCCGCCGCGCTGCATAGGCGGCCACGAACAAAAGCGTGTTCTTGTGATTGCGGGAAAATCCCGACAACCACAAGGAAAACACGCGACTCACAGCACGAACCAACCACCAAGCAACACCCAACCCTACGCATCTGACCGACTCTTGAGGGGTCCAGGGGGAGCAGCCCCATGGAATCCTCCCTGTTAGGGAGGACTTAGGAGGGTCAATCATTTGAAGGAGTGTTCATGAATGTCCGAAGCATACAAAAACGCAGGAGTAGATATCGCTGCCGGTAATGAAGCAGTAGAACGGATGAAAAAGCACGTCAAGCGTACCTTCCGTCCCGAAGTGCTGACGGATTTGGGCGGATTCGGTGCTTTGTTCGGCCTGAATAAGGATAAGTACGAGGAGCCGGTACTCGTTTCCGGTACGGATGGAGTCGGCACGAAGCTGAAGCTTGCTTTCGCGATGGACCGCCATGACACCATTGGTATTGATGCGGTTGCGATGTGTGTGAACGACATTGTCGTTGGGGGCGCAGAGCCACTCTTTTTTCTCGACTACCTCGCCTGTGACAAGGTTGTACCCGAGAAAATTGAAGCCATTGTCGCCGGGATTGCCGAGGGCTGCCACCAATCAGGTTGTGCGCTGGTCGGCGGTGAAACCGCAGAAATGCCAGGCATGTACAGCGATGGTGAATATGATATTGCTGGATTCACTGTCGGCATTGTGGATAAGAGCAAAATCATTAACGGTAGCTCCATTGCTCCCGGAGACACGGTAATCGGACTGGCCTCCAGCGGAGTGCACAGTAATGGGTTCTCACTGGTTCGCAAGCTGTTATTAGAACAGCAAGGCTATGATTTACATGATGAAATCGAAGGCTTGAACGGCAAACTGGGCGACGTACTGCTGGAGCCAACAAAAATCTATGTGAAATCCGTTTTGGCTTTGCTGGACAAGGTCAAGGTTAAAGGCATGGCGCATATCACGGGTGGCGGTTTTATCGAAAATATTCCGAGAGTGCTGCCGGATCACGTCAATGTGGATATAGAATATGGCGCTTGGCCGATTCTGCCGATTTTTCAGCTGATGCAGGAAAAAGGTGCAATTTCCAACAAAGACATGTTTACGACCTTTAATATGGGGATCGGATTGGTCATCGTTGTGGGCCAAGAAGATGCACAGACTGCACTGAATGTACTGAAAGAGCAAAGTGAAGATGCCTATGTGATCGGGAAGGTAACGGAAGGCAGCTCTATCGTGACCTTTACGGGAGCCGAGGTGTAATGAGCGGTTACCGTATTGCTGTTTTTGCGTCAGGCGAAGGAACGAATTTTCAGTCATTGGTAGATGCGGCTGCGCGAGGAGAACTGGGCGGCGCATCCATAGAATTGTTAATCTGTGACAAGCCTGCGGCCCCTGCTGTAGCCAGAGCAGAGAAAGCCGGTATTGCTTGTCATACGTTTCGACCCAAGGAGTATGCTTCTAGAGAAGACTATGAGCGTGAACTGGTTGCTTTGCTGGAGCAGAAATCAATCGATCTCATTGTGCTAGCAGGCTACATGCGCTTGTTATCCAGTGTTATGGTCGATGCTTACGCCGGAAAAATCATTAATATTCATCCGTCACTGCTTCCTGCATTTCCTGGGAAAGATGCTGTCGGACAGGCGTTGGCTTATGGAGTCAAAGTCAGTGGGGTTACCGTTCATTTTGTAGATGGAGGTATGGATACCGGGGCCATTATTGCCCAGCGTGTGGTAGAAGTACACGATCATGATACAGCGGATTCGTTATCTGCAGCTATTCAATCCGTGGAACGCCAGCTCTATCCGGAAGTGGTTAGCAGACTGGCTCAAGGCAAAATTCATTTGAATGGTCGCAAGGTGGTTTCACTTCTCTAAAAATGATTGTAATTTGTCATATCATTGTCATATCAAGGATGCTGTATAAGCATTTTCCGATATTTCTCGGGAAATAAATTGATAAAGAGCTAAAGGAGGAGACAGGGTGACTATTAAAAGAGCACTCGTTAGTGTATCGGATAAACGGGGGATCGTGGAGTTTTGCCGCGAGTTGTCCAAATTAGGTGTGGAGATCGTTTCGACAGGGGGAACGAGTAGCTTGCTGGCGAAGGAGGGCATTCCTGTTATCGGGATTTCAGAGGTAACGGGATTTCCTGAAATTATGGACGGACGTGTTAAAACGCTCCATCCTGCGGTACACAGCGGCTTGCTGGCTGTTCGGGATAATGAAGAGCATAAGCGTCAGATGAAGGAGCTTGGCTTGGGTTATATTGATCTGGTCGTTGTGAATCTGTATCCTTTTGCGGAAACGATCGCCAAACCCGGTGTAACCTATGAGGACGCGATTGAAAATATCGACATCGGCGGTCCAACTATGCTGCGTTCTGCGGCGAAAAATCATGCTTTTGTAAGTGTAGTGGTCGATGCAGATGACTATAGCGCTGTACTGGAAGAAATCCGTAAGGATGGCGATACCGAGCTGAATACCCGCAAGCGCTTGGCAGCAAAGGTTTTCCGTCATACGGCTGCATACGACGCTTTGATTTCCGATTATTTGTCGAATGTAACAGGCGAGCCATTGCCTGAGCGGTACACTGTAACCTATGAAAAAATTCAGGATTTGCGTTATGGAGAAAATCCACACCAGCAAGCGGCTTTTTATCGTCAGCCGTTGGCAGCGAAAGGTACACTGACAACAGCCAAGCAGCTTCACGGTAAGGAGCTATCCTACAATAACATCAACGATGCTAACGCGGCACTGCAAATCGTCAAGGAATTCAGCGAACCAGCAGTGGTGGCGGTGAAGCATATGAACCCTTGCGGCGTGGGAATCGGCGGTAGTATTTATGAAGCGTACAGCAAGGCGTATGCGGCTGATCCAACCTCCATTTTTGGCGGCATTGTAGCGGCTAACCGAATTATTGACGGTGATACAGCCAAAAAACTGAGCGAAATCTTTTTGGAAATTGTACTGGCACCGGGCTTTACGAAAGAAGCGATGGAAATTTTAACCAAAAAGAAAAATATCCGTTTGCTTGATATGGGTGAGATGTCCCCGTCTGAACAGCCGGAGAGCCGTTTCGTTGTGACTTCTATTGAAGGTGGCATGGTCGTTCAGCAAAATGACATTCATGCTTTAGACCCGGATGCACTTACAGTTGTAACGGAGCGCGCGCCGTCCGCGGAAGAACTGAAACAGCTTTTGTTTAGCTGGAAAGTTGTTAAGCATGTGAAATCCAATGCCATCGTCTTAGCAGCAGACAATATGACCATTGGCGTAGGTGCAGGACAAATGAACCGTGTCGGAGCGGCCAAGATTGCCATTGAACAGGCTGGAGAAAAAGCGAAGGGTGCGGTCCTGGCATCCGATGCATACTTCCCGATGGGCGATACGCTGGAGCTGGCAGCTAAAGCTGGCATTACGGCAGTTATTCAGCCGGGCGGCTCCATCAAGGACGAAGAATCCATCAAGGTTGCTAACGAATACGGCATTGCAATGGTCTTTACAGGCGTGCGTCACTTTAAGCACTAACTTGCATTAGTTGAGGATGCAGCAGCATTTTCACACCTGATTGATCATAATGGAAGCGGGAGGAATTACCTGAATGGATATTTTGGTTATCGGAGGGGGCGGCCGCGAGCATGCGATTGTGTGGGCGCTGAAGAAGAGCCCCAAGGCCGGAAAAATCTACTGTGCGCCGGGCAATGCCGGCATTGGACAGCTAGCGGAGTGCGTTCCGATTCCGGTGAGTGAGTTTGACGCGCTAACAGAGCTGGCAGAATCCAAAAAAGTCGGACTTGTCGTGGTTGGCCCTGATGATCCGTTGGCTGACGGCATTGTGGATGCCTTTGAAGCGAAAGGCATTCCGGTATTCGGACCGCGTAAAAATGCAGCAGAAATTGAAGGTAGTAAAATCTTCATGAAGGATTTGCTGCACAAATACCATATTCCGACAGCGACCTATCGCAAGTTTTATACCTACGAGGAAGCACATACCTACTTGAAGGAACAGCCGATTCCGGTGGTCATCAAGGCAGACGGGCTGGCAGCGGGCAAAGGGGTGACGGTTGCCTACTCGATGGAGGAGGCAGAAAAGGCTCTGTCCGATATTATGGTAGCGAAGGTGTTTGGAGAAGCGGGTGCACAGGTCGTGATCGAGGAATTTCTCGCCGGACAGGAGATGTCGATTCTCTCCTTTGTGGACGGCGAAACAGTTCGGCCGATGGCAGCGGCGCAAGACCACAAGCCGGTTTTTGATGGTGATAAAGGGCCAAACACCGGAGGTATGGGCACCTATTCTCCATTACCGCACATAGCGGATTCCATTATTGAGGAAGCCATTGAGACAATTATTAAGCCAACGGCAAAAGCAATGGTTGCGGAAGGGCGCCCGTTCCGGGGTGTGTTATTCGCCGGATTGATGATTTCGCCAGATGGCAAGCCGAAGACGATTGAGTTTAACGCACGCTTCGGTGATCCGGAAACTCAAGTTGTGCTGCCGCGTCTAAAATCCGATCTGCTCGATATTTTTCTCGCTGCCGTGAACGGCACGCTGGATCAGGTGGAGATCGAGTGGAAAGATGAAGCGGCGGTGTGCGTGGTGCTGGCTTCCGGGGGCTATCCAGGAGCCTACGCCAAAGGTATACCGATTCACGGACTGGATCAGGCAGACGAAGCCATCGTGTTCCATGCCGGAACAGGCATCAATGAGCAGGGTGAGTGGATAACGAACGGCGGACGCGTATTAGGCGTGGTCGGCTTAGGTCGTGACATTGCCGCGGCACGGGACAAGGCTTACGAGCAGGCGGCACGTATTACCTTTGAAGGCAAGCACAATCGTACGGATATTGCAGCAAAAGCATTGCTATAACAGAGCTTTACAAAATAAAGAGGACCTTTTTGGAGGTTCTCTTTTTTTGTTGTACGCACAGTATGGAATTGGTTTGACAAAAGTCTACTTATCCTATAGGATTAAAAATAAAAACTGACTGACTGATCAATCGGGAGGAGGAAACCTATGCAGCCACGGAAGGCGAAGCAGTCTGAAACCGTCGCGAATGGACAATCTGCTGACCGTTCTGGAGAAGAAACAGACCGTAGAACGCAGCTTCTGCACATTGCGTTGAAGCGATTCGCTGAGCAGGGCTACCATCAAACGAAAATTTCAGATATCGTGGTGGAGGCTGGAGTAGCCCAAGGCACGTTTTATTGGCATTTTAAAAGCAAAGAGGCATTGGCACTGGAGATTATTGCTACAGGTCGTGAACAGCTGCTGTCAGCGATAGGACAGGGCTATCGCCGCGATGCGGGAACGCTGGCTGATATGGTTAAGGCTTCCGAAGCACTGTTAGTCCGTTTATTTGATTTTGCCTTGGAGAATCGCTATCTGATGGGCTTGCTGTTGAGCGGCAGCGGCGTCGATGAACCGGTGCGTCAAAGTATCCGGGAGACAAGAACCGCAATGGAGCTGGCATTCCGGCGCAATATGGAAAGAGCAATCGAGCTGAACATGCTACCTGCCGAGCTGGATGTCGAATTACGGGCGGCATTACTTATGAGTATGATCGAGGGCGTCATTACACGCTGGCTATTCGGTTCCGAGGGAACACATGATCATATGAGGCAGGTAACGGCTAAAAGATTGGCGGCAGAGGCGGCTAGCTTTGAATTTTACGGCTTGTTAGGTCAAGGCTAGACGGTCAATATCGCATGAATTGGCAGTAGGCGATAAATAATATATAGCCAAATTACACATATGCATTCAATCATTTACATCCAGACAGGAGAGAACGATTTATGAAAACACGTAAAAAAGGGTTTCTGGTAACCACCCTTATGACTCTGGCATTGTTCAGCCTTGTGCTGAGTGCTTGCGCACCAAAGCAGGAAGCTTCCAATACTGGTAATGGAGCGGGTAGCAATGAGGCCGCAGGTAATCAGCTTGAAGCGATCAAGAAGGCTGGTGTGATAAAGGTCGGCATGATGGGGACCTACCCACCGTACAATTTTTTGAACGATAAAAAGGAACTGGACGGATTTGATGTGGATATCGCCAAAGAATTGGCGAAGCGAATTGGGGTGAAACCGGAGTTTACAGCACAGGAGTTTTCGGGACTGATTCCAAGCTTGCAAAAGAAAAAATTCGATGCGGTGATCAGCCAGGTAACGATTACAGAGGATCGTAAAAAGGCAATTGACTTCACAGAGCCTTATATCACAAACAATGTAAACATTATCGTAAATAGCAAAACCAATGATATTACCAAACTGGAGGATTTCAAAGGCAAAACCATTGGTGTCGGCTTGGGAACGAATGATGAGTCTTATCTGCGTAACGAAGTGCTGCCGAAGGTAGGCGATTTTGAGATTAAAACGTATGATGATGTTATTACTTCCTTAAAGGATCTTAACTCTGGCCGCATTGACGCAACCATTAACAATCTGTATGCACTCAAGCCTATTGTCGACAAAAACGGCTTCCAGATTAAAGCGGTGGGTGAACCGATTAAATCCGACCAAGCGGGCGTAGCCATTAACCAGAATACGCCTGAGCTTAAAGAAGCCTTGAACAAGGCTCTGAAAGAAATGAAGGAAGACGGCACATATAAAACAATTTTCAAAAAATGGTTCGGCGAGGAGCCAAAAGAATAACGCAAGCCTGTTACAGGCGTCTGGCTCCGGTCCTGGCTTTTATTGCTGACATGGGGCCACTCGTCTGAAAGAAGGGAATATAACCGATGCTTGAATTAATGTGGGAAAACGTCCCCTTTTTATTGAAGGGCGCTTATTATACGTTATATATAACGATTGTTTCTATGCTTTTCGGCTTAATCATTGGTTTGGTTGTAGCTGTCGCCCGGTTGAAGGGGAATCGCCCTGTCCGGTGGCTGGCGTGCAGTTATGTATCTATCATCCGGGGAACACCCGTTTTGGTGCAGATTGCGGTTATTTATTATGGGCTGGATGATTACGGAATATCGTTTGGATCGCTGACGGCTGCTTGTCTTGCACTTAGTATTAACACGGGAGCGTACTTATCGGAGACGTTCCGTGGGGCTATTCTAGCCGTACCACAGGGACAGACCGAAGCGGCCTATGCTACGGGTATGTCGCCTGGTCAAACGATGTGGCGTATCATTCTTCCACAGGCTGTACGCATTGCGATTCCTCCGATGGGGAATACGTTTGTTGGTATGCTTAAGGAAACGTCGCTTGTCTCGGTCATCGGGGTCAGTGAATTGATGCGTCAGGCACAGCTTTTGCAGGCGCAGTATTTGCGCTACATGCCGTTTTTGCTCGAAATTGGCCTGATGTACTGGATTATGAGCATTGGATTCTCCGCTATACTGGAGCGGGTGGAAAAGCGTCTGGCTCGAGCTTATTAAGGTGGAGATGATGGAAGATGATAACAACATACGGATTGGGTAAACGTTTCGGAGAAGTAGAGGTTCTGAAAAGTATTGATTTTCAGGTCGCTGCTCGTGAAATCGTCGTATTGCTTGGCCCAAGCGGCTCGGGAAAAAGTACCTTGCTGCGTTGCTTGAACGGTCTGGAGGAGCTGTCTTCCGGCAAGTTTGAAGTGAACGGGATTGAGGTCGATGCCACCGTTCCTCTTCGTACACGTCAAGCAGCCATACGTGACATTCGCAGACAGACGGGGATGGTATTTCAGCAATTCAATTTGTACCCGCACAAAACCGCCATCGGCAATGTTATCGAAGGATTGCTGACGGTGAAAAAAATGCCACGTGACCAGGCCATATCCATCGGACAACGGTTGCTGAAGCGTGTGGGCCTGTCGGACAAGCAGGACGTACATCCTGCGCGTTTGTCCGGTGGGCAGCAGCAACGGGTGGCCATTGCACGTGCGCTGGCGATGGACCCAGCGATCATGTTGTTCGACGAGCCGACATCGGCGCTGGATCCGGAGCTGGTCGGTGAAGTGCTGAGCGTAATGCGAGAGCTGGCTCAAGATGGCATGACGATGGTTGTCGTTACTCATGAGATGAAATTTGCCCGTGAGGTAGCGGACAAAATTGTATTTATGGCTGACGGTGTTATTTTGGAGGAGGCTGCACCACAGGTTTTCTTCGAGGCTCCCCAGCACGAGAGAACGCGAAAATTTTTGCGTCAGATTAGTGAGTTTTGAGACGAGAATGACGGTTGATTATAGATTATTAAGAGAGAAGGAAGGCTTTTAAATATGAAAGTATCTACAACTTGGCACGGCAAACGCGCGTTTACTTCGGAGGGACCTTCCGGTTATTCTGTTGGCATGGACGCTACGGCTGCTTATGGCGGCGATGGTAAAGGTATGACACCAATGGAGCTGCTGCTGGCTGGCTTGGCTGGATGTATCGGTATTGATATTACGATGATTTTGGACCGTTTCTTATCGGACATTACCCGAATTGATATTGACGCAGAAGGTACACGCAAGCAAGAAATGCCGACAGGCTTTACAGCGATTGATCTGACGTTCCATGTAGATGGAGATATTCCGGATTATCGCGTGTGGAAGGCGATTCAGATGGGCAAGGAAAAATATTGTGCAGTATCCGATTCCTTAAAAGCGGACATCCGCATGCACCTCATTTTGAATGGAATTGAAGTACCGCAGCCTGCATAAGTGCGGGAGTTTACAAGGAGAGTCTGCCTGTGGTCATATACAGGGGCTCTCTGTTTTCTTTTTATTGTGGCTATGTTAAATCATAATGTTGATTTTTGACCAAAAGAAAACCGCCCTGACAGGCGGTAATTGAGCTATTGTATCCTATACTTCGCAAGCATTTCTCCCCAGGGTGATATTCCCTCTTCCCTGAAACCTGATTTTCTATATAGCTTTCTAGCTAGTTCATTGTCTGGCTTATATCCAATCATTATAACATCAGTTCTATCACTGGCTTTCCTTATTTCGTCAATAACCAGCAACATAGCATTGTAACCATGGCCAAAACCTTGAAATCTTTCGTCAATCATAAATCGGTAAACCCAGTAATTTCCGTCATCCGGGTCTAAACCAAACATCGTAAAACCAATCATTACATTGTCATTGTAAATAGCTTTAGATAAAAATCCATCTAAAAACTGACGTTCCGCAATTGAAAAAAGATTAGATACAATAAACCTTTCTTGCTCTGGTTTCGGTTTAAGTTGAGCACATTCTTCCCAATTATTTTTGTCGACTGCTTTTAGCGTAATCATTTTAGATTCCTCCTATATAGGGAAATCCGTATAGACTTCCCTATTTTTTAGACCTCTCTAATATCTTACCTGAATGCATTTTCATACCACATCACTCCTTTCATAAAACCGCTACCCGCTTCCCTTTGACTTGCGTTCCCGCAGCAATAGATAGAGAAAATAGGGCGCGCCAATGACGGCTGTCACGATGCCGGCAGGAATTTCGAGTGGCGGCTTCAAGCCTCGTCCCAGCGCGTCGGCGAGGACGAGAATCAGGGCGCCGATCATCGCCGCGCCGGGTAGCAGGTAACGGTGGCGGTTGCCAAACAAGCGTCGTGCCAGATGCGGTGCCAGCAGGCCGATAAAGCCAATGGAGCCGATGGCAGCGACACAGGCGGCAGCCAGGGCCACAGACACGGCCAGCAGTCCTGTGCGCACGCGTTTCACGCTAAGTCCTAGCCCAGCCGAGCTTTCTTCATCCAGGCCCATAATGTCCAGCTTGCGCTGTAGCATATAGGCGAGAGGCAGCAGGACGATCAACCAGGGCAGTAGCCCGTATACCTCGTCCCAGCCCTTGCCCCAGAGGCTTCCAGCCAGCCAGGTCAGCGTATCGCTGGCTTCGAGTGGATATTTGACCAGGATGTAATCAGTCGCAGCCTGAAAAATAGCGCCTACCGCCAGCCCGGTCAAGGCCAGCATATTGGGGCGCATGCCGCCCTTCATCGCAAGCTGTACGAGCAGCAATGCGGCCAGTCCGGCTCCGACAAAGGCGGCTACAGGCAGGAGCGCCACCGGGGATGAGGGCAGCAGCACGATGACGAGAACAGCAGCAAAGCCGGCTCCCTTCGATACGCCCACCACGTCCGGCGAAGCCAGCGGGTTGCGGATCATGCCCTGCAGCAGGACCCCGGCTACCGCCAGTCCAGCTCCGGCCAGAATGGCCAGCAGGCCGCGTGGCAGCCGATAGTGATGAACGATGAACCAGGATGAGGCATCGCGGTCAGTCAAAGCCGCGAGTAGCTCGGAGGGCGTAATGTAGGTGGTGCCCACGCCAATGGCTATAAAAGAACCTCCCAGCATTAGCGCGAGTAAAATCCACAGTTTTTTCATCTTGCAGCCCTCCCGTTCTTGTGTGCCAGATATAAAAAGAAGGGTGCACCGACCAGTGCCGTTACAATGCCGACGGGTGATTCATACGGAAACGCGATAAATCGTCCAAGCACGTCTGCATAGGTCAGCAGCAGGGCTCCGCAGATCGCAGACAGGGGAATAACCCGTTTGTAATTGTCGCCTGTAAACATCTTGATGATATTTGGAACCATCAGGCCTACAAAGCCGATGGAACCGGCCACTGCTACAGCAGAGCCTGCCAGCATAATGACCGAGGCCGAGGCCAGTAGACGGACAAGACGGACATTTTGTCCCAACCCCTGTGCGACCTCTGTTCCGAGGCTTAGCACAGACAGCGAGGGAGCCAGTGCCAGCGCAAGAATCATGCCTACGGCGAACCATGGCAGCACCAGACGTGTATCCGCCCAGGTGGAACCGTCAATGGCTCCGGCGAGCCAATACAGCACATCGGATATTTGCTCATTGAACACGAGCAGTCCTTGGGTGACGGAGGCCAGCAGCAGATGCACGGCCATCCCGGCCAGGGCCAGCTTGACTGGCGTCATGCCTGCCGTTCCAGCCAGGGCATATACGAAGGAGCCACCCGCGATAGCTCCGGCAAAAGCAAAATAAATGCTGCCGGACGATCCGATGTTTGGCAGCAGCACGACCGACAGCACGACAGCCAGCGAAGCGCCCGAGCTGACCCCGAACACCTGCGGCGAAGCGAGCGGGTTGCGTGTAATGGCCTGCATCAGCGCTCCCGCCACAGCAAGGCCGGCCCCTACGAGCAGCCCGATGACAGCACGCGGCAGCCGGACTGTCAGGATAATGAGCTGGTCCTTGGACGGATGCTCGGTGAAAAGCGCGGTCAGTATGGTGGGGATATTCATCCTGACCGGGCCAATCGCCACGCTCAGCAGCAGTCCAGCCAGCAGTGCGAATAGAAGTGCAAAGAAGACCGGCTTATTCAGCCGGTCGCGTGAGGCTTGTCCGATCAACGGGAGTCGTCTCATTTGCTTTGCGCGGGATACAGAAGCGAAATGGCTTGCTCGAGTATTTTCTCGGCTGAGCCGAGTCCGCGGTACCGGGTCCATAATGCCCGGTTCACTTCGTAAACTTCCCCTTTTTTCACAGCGGTAATATTTTGCCACAGCGGATTTGGTTTCCATTCTGCAATCAGCTTTTCATCGGCTTCAGCCATAAAGATCACATCCGGATCGGCTTGTGCTATCTGCTCCAGGGTCAGCTTGACGGTAGGTTCGCTTGTATTTTGAAGGGCATTACGGATACCTGCTTGCTCCAGTAGCTGTCCATCAAAGGAAGAAGCAGCATGACCGCTCAGTGAATCAGAGCGAAATACTCCGACCAGTACACTGCGTGACTCGCCTGTTTGGACTCCTTTTTTTAGCTTTTCCATTTTAGCTTTATGAGCAGCTAGAATCTGTTCCCCCTTTTCTTTTTCGCCCAGCGCATCGGCAATGACACCGAAGGATGCCAGGTTTTGTTCATAAGAGGAATTGCGGCTCTTCAGAACAATCGTTGGAGCAATCTCACTCAGTTCTTTGTATATGCCTTTATGACGGTTCAAATCGGCAATGATTAAATCGGGTTTCAAGGAGCTGATAGTTTCCAGATTCGGCTGCTTGCGCGTGCCTACAGGCGTGAAGTCGATTTTCTTGCCGAGTAATCCATCAATATCATCGTCATTTTCCTGAGCTATGCCGATGGGTGTTACACCTAGTTGGGTTGCTGCATCGACAAAAGAGAATTCCAGCGTTACGATTCTTTTGGGTTTACCCGTAATTTTGGTTTCTCCCATCTCATGCTTAATGATTCGGGTATCGCCGGTTGCTTGAGGTGCTGCTGCGCTGTTATCTTTTGACTGGCCACCACATCCCGCCATAATGACCGTCAGTAGTGCAAGGATCGCTGTAAGCAGGATGCCTGTCCGTAGTGGTTGTTTTGGTGTTGCCACATGTTGTCCCCCGTTCCAAAGTGTGCTTATCATAGTTATTGATAATCATTATCAATTAACCAACTGTTGATCATTCTAGCAATCGGGAGGAGGGACGTAAACAATGTGTTCATTTAAACCATTTTGGCTTATAAAGCGAATTAATTTCATAAAAATTACGTTTATTCATTTCTCCGCTGCCGCCGATAAATACGCTCCGGTCTGCCGACTGTTCCGTACATCTGATCGTGGTGGGCGTCACCACTTTCTACCAAGTACTCCAGGTATCTTCTGGCTGTGGAACGGCTCATGCCGAGTTCACTCCCCACCGTACCCGTAGTCAGCTCGCCTCGACGATTCAGGAGATCAAGCACCTTATCGCAGGTTACTTTATCAATGCCCTTGGCCCATAGCTCTCCCGTGCCAGCACCTGCCATCCGACCAGTGCTGGCACTTTGAAGCAGCTTGTCAATTTCGGATTGCTCCACAGTCGATGGCTGCTCCTGCCAAGCCTTGACCTGTCGCTGAAAACGGGCATATTCCTCCAGTGTGGCACGCAATCTCTCGAACACAAGTGGCTTCACGATAAAATCAAACACGCCTGCGCGAACGGCTTGTACCACGGTTTCAGCTTCTTTGGCGGCAGTCAGCATAATGACATCTGTGTCTGGATAGTGTTGCTTGATGAACGATAGCAGTGTTAAACCGTCCGTATCTGGAAAATAAACATCCAGCACGACTAAAGGCGGACGCATCACGTCCAATTGAAGCTTGGCCTCAAATTCGTTCGTTGCTATTGCACATACGGTGAATCCGTCCACCTTTTCAATAAATCGTCGGTTAATCTCTGCAATTCGCGAATCATCTTCAATAACAAGAACCTCAATATCCGATAAAACCCGCTCATTCATGGGTGTAACCTCCTTTTGCCTCATCACTCATTACTGACGTATTTAAAGGTATACGTATTTCAAAAATGGTGCCTCCACCTGTCCGTTCATGTACTTTGATAGAACCGCCCATTCGCTCTGCATACTCGTGCACGAGAGCAAGGCCGTAACCGTGCCCTGCTTCTGCTTTGGTCGATGCTCCTTTGACGAACAGCTTTTCCCGGATATCCTCCGCAATTCCCGCTCCGTTATCCGCAACCTCGACGGTTATGGCTTCAGCCGTTTCTTCAAGCCGGAACCAGACCTGTCCCCCAGGGGTGGAGAGTATCGCGACAGCTTCCATGGCGTTATCCAGCAGGTTTCCGGCCATGGCAGCGAGAAGCGACCACTCCAACGTGGGAGATAAGGTAGAGAATGCACCGCAAACCGTAGAATGTAATACAATCCCCTTGTCCAGCGCCTGTTTTTTCTTGCCGATCAGCAAGCTGGCAATGATCGAATCAGGTAAAAGTGTAGAGGCGGCAGGTTTGTGCACATGATATTCCTCTGATTCCTGAGTAATAAAGTCTACCGCTTCGTCATAGCATTCAAGCTGAATCAAGCCGGATATGAGATACAGACGATTGGCATATTCGTGTGTTTGGGATCGCAGCACTTCCGCGTAATCTTTGACCTCCGTCAATTGCCTCGTCATGCGGAGCAGCTCTGTTTTGTCACGCAGACTGGCAACCGTGCCAATCCTTCGCCCGGATTTATCCTTAATTGGAACACGGTTAACCACTATAACCCGTTGCTGTACCTCAATTTCCTCATTAAATACGATCACTTCATAGTTTGGCTCCATGATTGGGTTTTCCACTGTTGGATGGATGACAAGTACATCTGCCAGTTTACCTGCAGCACCTGGCAGGTGACGAAGCTCGCATCCGTTTAGGGTAGTTCCCAAGGGAAGGCCGAGCAAGCGGACAGCTTGCGGATTGGCAAGTGTGACTTGTCCACTGCTATTAACCGCGATAATCCCTTCGCCTATGGATTCGAGAATGGCTTGCTTTTCCTGGTACAAACGTCCAATTTCCACTGGCTCCAGCCCATGTAGCTCCCGGCGTACCCTTCGCGCTATTAGTAGACTACCTAAAATGCCGATCATAAGAGCCCCCACCATGAACCACAGCCAGGCATAGGTGTATGTACGAATATTTTGCTCCACATCTGTCATTAAGAAACCTACAGAAACGAGGCCGATGGCCTTGCCTTGTTCATCATAAACTGCAGTTTTGGCCCGTAGTGACTGCCCGAGAGAGCCTGTCGATTCCGTGATAAAGGACTGCCCTTGCAGCACCTTATCATTCATGGGGTCTAGCATAGGCGTGCCGATGCGTTCTGGATTTACATGCCACTGCCGGATAAGATGACGATCAGCAATCGTAATAAAATCAGCGCTACTGCTCGCTTGGACTGGCTTTACGGCCTCATTGATTCGCGAACGCAGCTGCGCCAAGTTGGTCTGCTCCAGAGCATCCCTGACCTGCGCATCTACCGCAAGCGTATTGGCAACGGTTAGAGCTCTTTTTCCCATTTCTTCGTATAGAGCGGAGGTGATCATATATCGAAAGGATAATCCCAGCAGCCCGGTAACCACCACCACTAAAAGGGATATAAATATCATTAGTTTTGTCTGAAAACGCACATGTCTTCACCACCGTCAAGCAAGATATAGGAGGAACAGATCAAGCTGTTCATCTCCTCAGTACGATCCATTTTACTGTATTACAGGAACAGCTGCACTTTTAATCTGTCAGATAAATGGTCTATAATAGAAATAGTTACATAATGCGAGGAGGACGAAATCATGATTATTATTCATGCTGATATGAAGGTTTTACCTGAAAAAAGAGAGGCTTTTCTGCAACAAACACAGGGACTGATCAGCGCATCACAGGCTGAAGAAGGCAATGTACGCTACACGCTGATGCAGGATCTGAACGATCCCAACGCATTTACTATGGTCGAAGAATGGAAGGATGCAGCGGCTGTAGATTTCCATAACAAGTCTGCCCATTTCCAAGCATTTGTTGCCGCAGCTAAGGAATTGTTGTCGGCTCCGCTGCAAGTGAATGCTTTTCAGGATGCAACCAAACTGTAATCATCCCGCTATATAAATCATAATCAGGAACAGGAGGAGATAGATATGGGGAACATTGCGGATACAACTGTACTGAATAACGGAGTTCAGATGCCTTGGCTGGGTTTTGGTACGTACAAGGCGGAAGGCAATGAGGTCTACGAAGCAGTCAAAACAGCCATTGAGGTTGGCTACCGTAGCATTGATACGGCGGCGATTTACGGCAATGAGGAGCTCGTTGGACAAGCTATTCGCGACAGCGGGGCGGCCAGAGAAAATCTGTTTGTTACCACAAAGCTATGGAATCAGGATCAGGGCTACGATTCAACACTGCGTGCTTTCGAGGAAAGCCGCAAGCGGCTGGGCCTGGACATCATTGATCTGTATCTTATTCATTGGCCTGGTAAGGACAAGTACAAGGAAACCTGGAAGGCATTTGAACGCCTGTATGAAGAGGGAAGCGTACGCGCTATCGGAGTAAGTAACTTCCAAGTTCACCATCTCGAAGACCTCCTGAAAGACAGCAACATTGTACCTGTCATCAACCAAGTGGAGCTTCATCCGCGTCTGACACAGCAAGAGCTGCATCAATACTGCCGCGAACACCAGATTCAGCTTGAATCGTGGAGCCCACTGATGAAGGGGAAACTGACAGAGCAGGTGGATATCGTTGAGATTGCTGCTAAATACGGCAAAACCTCGTCACAGGTTATTTTGCGCTGGCATCTGGATCGGGGCATTGTGACGATTCCCAAATCTGTAACCGCGCATCGTATCCGCGAAAATGCCGATTTATTTGATTTTGAACTGACGGCAGAGGATGTTAACCGAATCAACGCACTTCATCTTGATGAGCGTGTGGGCACGCATCCCGACAAGCTGTTGTTCTGATATTCAAATATTCTAATTATGCTGGAATGGATTCGGACTCGTACCGTGAATTTGCCGAAGGATACTTCCTGCGTCGTGATGGGATGGCTTGGTTTTGGGCACAGTATATCAACAAATCGGAAGAGTTGAATGAAATCTATACCTCTCCTCTGAGAGCCTCCATCGACCAGCTTCGCGATCTCCCTCCGGCTCTCATCATCACGGCTGAAGCTGACGTTCTTCGAGATGAAGGCGAGGCCTATGGGAATAAGCTTCGGGAGGCTGGCGTGGACGTCACGACGGTGCGTTATCAAGGAATCATTCATGATTTCGTCATGCTGAATGCTTTGGCGGATACGTTAGCCGCCCGCGGTGCGATGGCATTAGCCGGCACTTGGCTGAAGGACGGATTTCAATAATAGGTAAGGGAGAAAATATCTCCAGCTGCCTGGGGTGATTAACCCAGCATAGGATGCCGAAAAAAACCGGGACGCCTTATCAGGCGAATCCCGGTTTTTGAATTGCTTATTCTGCCCCCATCACGATCGGATTCCCACACGTACACTTCTCTGAAATCTCCAAACACTGAGCAAAAGACGCAATCCTGACTATGGGCGTGACTCGGTGCAGAATGAAACGGACTAGCGTAATGTCGAACGCTAGTCCGTTTCTTGTTCATTTTTCTTCTTTATGAGCTGCTTTCGCTCGATATGGGCCAATCCCCATTGATGTAGGGTTTCCAAAACCGGAGACAGGCTCATACCGTATTCCGTGATGGAGTATTCCACTTTCGGCGGGATTTGCGGATAAATGACTCGTTTAACGATCTCTTCCTCCTCCAATTCGCGCAGATGGAGCGTGAGCATCCTTTGAGTAATATCGGGCAGCAATCTTCTTAGCTCATTGAACCGCAAAGGTTTACCTTGAAGCAAATGATAAAGAATAATCGGTTTCCATTTGCCGACGATCGAATCCAGCGCCACAACGAATTGACATTGGACAGGGTTCTTTTGCATACGTTGGCCTCCGTTACAGTACCTTTTTTACCGCACATCCCCTTGATCCTCAGGAATCTTTTAGCCTCGCTGTGGGCAAAGAATTTATTGAAGCGTACCGTGAAGCTAATCCAACAGATGAAATTGTCTATTTGGATCTGTACAAAGAGAATATCCCGCAATTCGATGCAGATGTTTTACGTGGTTGGGGAAAGCTTCGGTCGGGTTCATCTTTCGATCAACTGTCTGATGCTGAGAAATCAAAAATAGCTCGTCTTGATGCGATTGTTGATCAATACGTGGCTGCTGATAAGTACGTGTATGTTTCCCCTATGTGGAATTTCTCAATCCCACTGGTTTTGAAAGCATACACTGATGCGGCTTCAGTTGCGGGTAAGACTTTCAAATATACCAAAAATGGTCCTGTAGGTCTGTTGTCCGGCAAGAAAGCCTACACATTCAAGCTAGTGGTTCCGTTTATTCGGAAGGTCCTCTTGCTGCAGTTGAAATGGGATACAGCTATCTTACTAAGGTTTTACAGTTCTATGGGATTCAATATATTGAGGCAATTTTTGTTGAAGGAACGGCATCATTAGAGAAAGCTCCAGCTATTAAAGAAAAAGCAATTGCTCATGCTACAGACGTCGCCAAACGCTTCTAATAGGGGGTTGTCATCGTTCTCGAACCTCCCAAAAGTAAAGTAATGCTTCGAAGCTGACTTCGATTACTTTTTTGGGAACCCCATCCCCATAATTAAGGTTAATAACTTTGCATTTCAACCAACTAATAATCCGCTTTACTAACTAAGCAATCACGAAGAACCGTATCACAAGTAGGGCAAATGATTTTAAAACTGATTAGTAAAATTAAATTAGAGATAATTGATTGGCAACTATGTTGGAAAGTTCTGAAATATCTGAAGCGAAGAAGTTAAAATAGAGGGTGGGTAATTTGAATAGATAACCAATATTTATAAAAAAATTCAATTTAATTGGAGATTAGTAACTTGCATTACCGGAGTTCTTTATTATTGTTCTGGAGAAATCGCTCAACATAAATGTAACTCGTTGTTTTTATCTTCTGCCTATGAAAAAAGACCCTCACTCAAAACCAACTCCTACCTATCTCCCGATTTCTATGCTTTAATAAAATGAGCAGTATTAACAAGAAGCGTTGAAAGTGGGATTCTATGAAGCGACTAACGATTGGCCTGTTCGCCCATGTGGATGCAGGTAAGACAACTTTTGCGGAACAGCTGTTGTACCATACGAACAGTATCCGGTCGCGGGGGCGGGTGGATCATCAGGATGCGTTTCTGGACAGCCACGACATCGAGCGGGCAAGGGGCATTACGGTGTTCGCAGATCAGGCGGTAATAGAATATAAAGGAGACAGCTATTATTTAATAGACACGCCTGGACACGTCGATTTCTCCCCGGAGATGGAGCGGGCAATTCAGGTTATTGATTATGCCATCCTGATTGTAAGCGCAGTTGAAGGTGTTCAGGGCCATACGGAGACGGTCTGGCAGCTGCTGCGCAAGCATCGGATTCCGACGTTCTTCTTTATCAACAAGACGGATCGGATCGGCGCGGATGCAGGCAGAACCGAGGCGGATATCCGTCAGCAGTTGACGGGGGAAGTATGCTGCATTACACAGAGCTTCGCTGACGGCATAGTCGGCGAGCCGCTGCGGGAGGCCATGGCGGAGCGGGACGAAGCTTTGCTGGAAGCATTCCTGGAGGGGAGAGAGGATTCGGGCTTCTGGCTAGAGGCCTTGCAGAGGATGATAGCGGCGGGTCTTCTATTCCCCTGTGCTTACGGCTCTGCGCTTCAGGATACAGGCGTCATTGAATTTCTGGATCAGCTGCATCTGCTGACGACAACCACTTATGACGAGAATGCTTCATTCCAGGGGCGGGTTTATAAAATTCGGCACGATGCAGGCGGAGCGAGACTCACGTTCATTAAGGCGCTGGGTGGTCAGCTGAAGGTGAGAGAACAGCTTAGTTACGAGAGCGGCGGGGTTCAATATGACGAAAAAGTTACGCGACTCTTCATGTTTAACGGCCTTAAATCGCAGTCGGTGGAACAGGTGGAGGCCGGCGATTTGTTTGCGGTTGCTGGATTGTCCGCCGCCGAGGCTGGACAAGGCCTGGGGGCGATATCGGACAAGTTAGCTTACGAGTCGGAACCGACGTTACAATCGAAGGTATTATTCGACAATTCGATACATGTACAGAAGGTGCTCGGTGCTTTTCGCACGCTGGAGGCGGAGGAGCCGTCTCTGAACGTCGTTTGGGATGAGAAATTGCAGGAGATTTCTATCCGCGTCATGGGATTGATTCAGCTGGAAGTGCTGGAGCAGCTTGTTAGAGAGCGGTTTGGCTTTGCTATCTCTTTTGGACAACCGGAAATCTTGTATAAGGAAACGATTCAATCGGCTGTGAAAGGGTACGGCCACTTCGAACCGCTCAGGCATTATGCTGAAGTGCATTTGCTGATTGAACCGGGAGCAAGGGGCAACGGCATCATGTTCGAAAGCAGATGTCATGCCGATGATCTGAATGTCAGCTATCAGAATCTGATTCGGAATCATCTCTATGAACGGGAGCATCACGGACTGCTGACCGGCATGCCGGTCACCGACGTGAACATTACGCTGCTGAGGGGCCGCGCGCATAAAGAACATACCCATGGTGGCGATTTTCGTGAGGCTGCCTTTCGAGCACTACGACAGGGACTGGAGAAGGCGGACAACGTGCTGCTGGAGCCCTATTACGATTTCAAAATCAAGGTCGCTATCGATGAAATGGGCAGGGTACTGTCCGATATTCAGCGTGCTTCAGGTATTTTTAATCCGCCGCAGACAACCGGAACGCAAGCGGTGGTCACGGGCAGGGTGCCCGTGTCGACTTTCATGAACTACAGTGCCGAATTTGCATCCTTTACGCATGGACGAGGCAGTATCCGCTGCGTGTTCAGCGGCTATGATCGCTGCCATAATACGGAGGAAGTCATAGAGCGGATAGGCTACCGCAAAGGGGCAGACCCACTGTATACATCCTCCTCCATCTTTTGCGCCAAGGGGGCGGGTTACTCGGTGCCATGGGATGAGGCGGAAGCCAAGATGCACCTTGAATTAGAACCTTGAATGAGCTTGCTCTAATGGAGATGAAACTCCAGGTAGGAGAGCAAAAAACCATACCTCAAGTGACGGTAAAAATGTTGTAGTGGATGCAAAATAGTTCAAAAGAGGGTGTCTCAAAGCCGAAAAATAACGGAGAGACATCCTCTTTTATCATGAGGGAGTAAATCGCCCATATTTCCAGGATTCAGGTAGAAAGTAGGTAGATTTAGGACAAACAATTTTTATAATGGAAATAAGATATATATTTTATAGGGCTAAGGGGCGAATGTCATGAAACCGACGCAAGGAATAGAGGCGCTGGCGGCAGAGATTGCCGATGTGGCTAGGACGTCCTTTCGCACTCTTTTTGAAAATGGCGAACGTTACTATTACTGCACGCTATTTACTACTGGAGAGGGACATGCGCCAAGCATCTCCGCCTGGTCATGGGAGGCCTTGGAGAGGGAAGCGGCCAGGCAAGGAGAAGTAAGTGACATGCCGGGGTCAACGATTGCGGAACTCATCAAATGGTCCTATGCCGATTCACCCTATTGTTGTTTCAGGGATGAGGACTTCGATGATGTTAAACAATTGTTTATGAGACGTCCTTCTATTGCGGAGCTTGAAGCTGACGAATGGAATCGTGAATTTGATTCGAGGCTGAAGGCCATGGAGCTGGCGATGCAAATGCTCGATGATGAAGGCGTGTTTGCCTTGAATCAACCGCGAGAGGCTGTATGCGTCCTTGTCGAGGTCATGCCGCCGGATGAGACCAATACCGAAATCGCCTTACGTTTGAATCGGGCGGAGTCTCCGGCTATGCAAGCATGGCTGGTGGAAGCAGCGGAGTAAGGGCATTCGCGTTTCTTGAGGGAGAGTTGTAAAATGCCTAATGAAAATCAAATGAATATTTTAGTTGAGAGAACAGCTTGTATTCTTTATTATGCGGGATCGGCCCTATCGAACGAACATAGTGCAGGCTGGATCGGCGGGAATGCACCCGACTTCTTTGATGATCAATCAGATTTCATCCACGAAGGTAACCCAAAATATGTTTTTTACTTGAGCCTCGTCCATCCCTTTAAACCGGAGAGCATGATTTCGATTTTCATCCCTGAAGACTATGAGGAGTATTTGGAAAACAACATTTATCCTAATTGCTCGGTCAAGGTGATTGAGCATCCCATTTCAACTGAAAGCGTCAAAGATATGTTTACTAACCCAGGTCTTATAAAGCATGCAATTTCAGACGGGAAACTAAGCCATGACGAAAAATCGATGGATCAGCCTTTTTTGATCAAAGTGGGCGGAAACCCGAGACTTATTCAAAATGAAGACTATTATTTTACGAAGCTCAAGGATGAGTCATTCTCTTTTTTATTTCAGGTAGATGAAGATGGTTATCCCGAAACGTTGCTTCAAGAGGATTACAATTATCCTTTTGGTTTTGGGTCACTATATATTTTCGCCAAAATGGGGACGACTGAGATACAACATCCAGTAGCAGGTTTTTGGCAATTCTCTTGATTTAGTGTGGGGCTGTGGTTAGCGGTGTTATTCTTGGGAGGACTTGAACGGCGGCGAGATCATCAAGCGATTTTTGGCGTGCGTATGTCCCATTCGCACAAGCAGACAGCCCGCCCCTGGCGTAAACTGAATTATAATCAGTGAGCGAGGTGAACTTCCATGGCACAATCGAAAGAGATGCGTGCACGGGCTAAGAAGTTTCAAGGCCGTCCGGTCTGTGTCACCCTGCACAGCGGAGAGACTTATGTCGGCTACATCACCGATGTTAATCGCGGCGGGTTGATACTTGCCAGTGCTGGAGCTCCTCCACGCGCTTCTTCCGGGAGGCAAAATTCCCGACCTCTCAAACGCAGAGCCAGTTCGCATGCCCCGGGCGTCCGTCTCGGCAACCGGAAAAGCGGCGCACGTAAACCGTCTGGCCGTTCGCGCTCCCGCAAGCCGGACGCCAAGGTGTCGGCATTCCTGCCGATGATGGGCTCGCTGTTAGGCGGCCTTGGCGGCTCCACTGCAGGCGCAGGAGGGCTTGGCGGTATGCTCGGCAGCGGCTTGCGGCTGTTCGGCATGATCCAGAAATTTGTCCCGGTCGTGAAGATGGGCTACGGCATGATCAAGTCCATTCGCCCGTTTCTCGGCGCCGTTAAAGGCTTGATGCCCACGGCTAGTCCGGCCACGCCGAATAACGAATAATCGTATACCTGGAACCTGAACATTCCGAAATCGGATTTACGAGGAATCCGAAAAAATGTAAAACGCTACTGACATCCCGTTGTCAGTAGCGTTTTTGAATATTAGGAGTATACGAATATCGCAGTGCTTTGAGATGAGGCTTGAGTTACACATGGTTTATACCTGATGTTTTTTATCATCGTTGCTCATGCCAGCTTCCGCAGTAATCCTGCTTCGTATTGACAAAGACCCGCCATATGAATACTTTAAAGATTATTATTTTACTTTTTCTATTTAATCTTTTGAATTAGTGACTGATTGGCAACGTATAGTAATTAAATGCTTGATCCAACAAGGCACTGGCTTCTTGACGCTTCAAAAGCTGTTTGGAGCGGAAGTCTATGGAGCCGTCTAAATTGATCTTGGTATCCGGGTCCATGATACCTTGGGAAAGAAGAGCTGTGACTGCCTTAACTGCCCAAGCATCCGTTTCGCCACTCAATTTAACCTTAGTTCCAGGCTCAACCTGTTTCAGGTTCTGGATCATTACCGCCGCCATTTGTCTAGTGATAGGAGAATTAGGCTGATAATTAGGTAGTCCGGCCATCATCTGCTTTTTATTCGGTTCAATCATGAAAGGTTGTTTATACCACCCATGGGCGCGCAGCAGCACTTCTGAGAATTCTCCCTGAGTCATCGTTCCTTTCGGATCGAAGAGGTTGGCTGACTTTCCGCTCATGACTTTCAAAGCATTAAGGTTGTTTATATATGAAATATATTTACTATCCGCAGGTACATCAGAAAATGGTGAATCAATGTTTACTTTTTGCGCATAAGCAACGAGGTCTGGGAGCTGCATGTAATACAAATATGCAATATGGCCTGCTTGATTTTTATTAAACGTCAATTTATTACCTGATTCATCTTCAAATAATAAAGGGTGGATCATTTTTAGTGTATGTTTGCCTGATGTTCCTGTCTCCATTATTAATTTTCCGTCCGAATACGAAACCTTCGTCCTTAAGGCAGCAAAACGCGTATTTTGGTATAATCCCAAGTAGTCTTGGGCCTGCTGCTCACTTATTGTCGCGTAGGTTGACTTTGGAACTTCTGATTTTCTCGGATAATAATGATTCATAAATTCTTCATACACTTCAAGACTCATCATGGAGTCGTTATTGTAGGACATGTACATTGCTGTATTCTTCTCAGGCAGAATAACAATCAAGGAAGAATGCCCTGTAACATTTCCTCCTTTTAGAATCACATGCTGATTATTCATCTTCTCTTTGAAGTAGCCTTCGAATCCAATTGTTGTAACCGGGAACTCCTTGTCGGGGAATAATTGGTATGTGTGCATTTGCTGTATGCTCTTTGGACTCACCACTTCTTTACCTTTGTACTTGCCTTTGTTCAGGTGCATAATGAGGTACTTCGCCATGTCATCTGCTGTTGAAACTATACCGCCTTCAGGTTTTTCCGTTGGTTTAAACCCGTCCAAGGGTATCAGTTCACCTGTTGGTCCATAGTGAGCAGCCATTCTGCTTAACAATTGGGGGGTAAACCGCACACTCGTCGAATTCATGCCTAACGGTTTGAAAATATTCTTTTCCATATATCGGGAATATGACATGCCCGTTACGTTTGCTACAGCATATCCCGCTAGCATGAAACCAAAATTGTCATACGTGTACGCTTCTCCTGGAGGCCTGACAACAGTTGGCATATTTGATGCAATGAACTTCTTCATTGGAAAATATTTGTCCGCGTATTCTGGATGCATTTCCATGGAAATATCTGGATCATCAAATCCACTTGAATATGTAAGTAGATCAAACATCGTCAGTTTTTTTCCTGTTTTATTCGGAACCTTTATTCCTCCTAAATACTCTTGGATATCGTGTTTTAAATCCATTTTCCCCTTATCGACCAACTGCATAGCTGCCAATGCAGTGAATGACTTTGTAACAGAGCCGATTTGGAAAACGGTATTTTTATCAACAGGAATTTTTTTGCCCTTGTCGGCATAACCGTAACCTTTGCTTAGCATCACTTTCCCACCTGCGACGACCACAAAATTAGAACCAACGGTATTAAACTTCTTCATCTTGTCCGCAAAAACACCATCTGCAAAAGCTTCTAGTTCCTTGGCATCTCGCGGCCCCTCCATGCTAGCCTTTTCAGATGTAACTGGTGGGTTAACGGGTGCGGCAACTGACGCGCCGTTGGGTGCCATACACGCGGTAGTTATCGTAGCAGATAATAGTAGAACCGCGAGACTGGTGTGAATCATTTTTTTCATGAATGATTTCTCCTTGAAATGTATTTTTGCCTTATAGCGTCCGGCAAAACCAAGTATGGCAAAGGACTTGTCATACCAACAAGTTACATTTCGTCACTCACCATACCAAGTCACTCCAAAGTGTCATATGACAATTAGGCACTAGGTTTAAAGGGCAATGGGTCATTCAGAAAACAAACGCTGCCGCAGAGTACAATGACAAGCCGAAAAATTCAACTTCTATGGAAAACAGCCCAGCTTGCGGGTGGGGAATTGTCATGTAGACCGAATGACGTTTTCTTTGCCCAAAGCCATTAGAGGCGGAGCGTGATCATCGTAGATTTCTTGCAAGACATCATTATACCAATTCGATTTTTAAGGAAATAGAAGGGGCTCACTCAAGAGGCCTCTTTCAGAAAAAACGGAAAAATTCACTACAGTTACATATCAGAATTGGAACTAATGCCTAGTGTTCAATGGTAATATCCTTTTTGCGTGTTTCCATTCGATTATTCACATTGACTGTCAGGGAAATAATGTTCCTTGATTTGTTTTTCATTTTCTATGAACCCCTTTCACCTCAGTCTCTTCTTAACCGTCTCCCCTTGAATTAACACGGGCTGATAATAGGTGTTGTTGCTCAGATCCTTTTTCCCTTGCAGTTTCTTAATAACCCAATCGGCAGCATCACGTCTCATTTGTTCCTGGGGGTGTGTTAATGTCGTTAGTTTGATGTTTGCATTTTTGGAAATATAGGAATTATCTTGACCGATAATGGACAAATCTTCGGGAACGGATATACCAAGTTGTCTGCATACATGTACAACTTCTAATCCGACCTCGTCGTTATAGCAGACAATTGCGGTTAACCCGTCTCTTTGTTCGGTCAGGAATTTCTTCAAGTTGGTGGATAGGTCTTGCTTCGTTTCTGTATAGAATGAGAGCACTTGCTCTGGGTGAAAACGTAATTTGGCTTCTTCAAGGGCTTTGATATACCCCTTCATTCGATACTTTCCTTGTAAATCGTCCATTTTGGCAATGATCCCAATGTGTGTGTGCCCATTATCGATCAACTCTTTTGTTGCCAGATAGCTGGACTGTACGTCATCGAACAGATGAAAGGAACTTCAAGCTCTTCATAATAAGCATTGATCATGATGAACGGAACATCCTGTTCCTTGAACGTCAGGTAGTAAGCGATATTGGGATTATATAGATTGCTCTTTGTAGGCTCAATGATCAAGCCATCCACACCAAAGGACAGCATCATCTCCAAAGCCTTCTTTTCCTGTGCGACATCATTATTGGTACTCGCTAATAGGAATGAATAGTTATCTTCATTCAATCTGGCTTCAATCCCGCGAATAATAGAGGGGAAGATGTAATCAGAAATGTAGGTCGTGATGACTCCGATCGTTTTATTACTGGAATTGCCACCGGTTTTTGATCGGAATTGGTTGCTGACATAGGTGCCAGATCCTTTTTCACTTCTTTAAAAAACCCTCGTTGGATAGCTCTAAAATAGCCTTTCGAACCGTCTGGCCACTATTCAAATGCATAAGGAACCTCCAAATCTGCGTTAATCGTAGCCAGGAGGTTCCTTTTTTATTTATGCATCGGAGATCTTCTCATACACTTTCGTCCGTCTAGACAGAGTTACTACGTCCTGCATGCCTACTGTTGATTTAATTTGCGATGCAGGAGGAAAGAATAGAGTATAGGGGCGACGACGGATATACCTAGTCCAGTGAGAAAAATGACTGTTCCCGCCACTCCATCGACCCATGCCGCCACCAAGCCCAAAGCACCACCAAGCATCATCATAGGCCCGCCGAAACGGTGCGTTTTACGCCAGACCTCCGGGTTGGACAAAGTCCAGGGTGTACGGATCCCGAAGGTAAAGTTCGGCTGTACCTGCGTCATATAATTACCAAGCACCAGCAGCAACAGACCTAATACCCCGTAAATTATAGCAGTCATCTGCAACCGATAATTCAGGTTATACAGCAGCATTCCCCAACCGGCTATAGCGATAATGAGCGAAGTGCCTACACGCGTAACCTCATAGGCTTTAGCAAATTTCTCGAAATTTACTCTGTTGGGGTCCATGTAGCGGGATAGCCGAAGGAGCAAAGGCACCAGCCCCAACAGCACCAGCATGAGAATAGAACCGTTTTTACTCATATACCCGTCTGCTGTATTATCAAAGCTAAAATGAGTGGCCAGCACATCGGGAAGCCGGTTATACAGCAGTAAACCGCCTATAGCAGGTGATAAGGCAATTAAATTCGCGAAAACATCCATAAGGCTCCATTGCATTCTAAACTTCATTCAGACTCCTCCGTATCCTTAATATCATTCGAATGTTTCTTTACAGGGGTATCGGAATGGACGATGCTGAACATCCAGCCGATGACATCCGCCACAACTGTTGTATGCAAGGTGTAAATAATGCTTTGCCCCTGTCGCTCATCCAGTACAAGCCCCGCCTGCTTCAGCAAATTCAGGTGGTGGGATATACTGGGCTTGCTGATTTGAAAATGCTCGGCGACATCGCCTGCGCTCATGCTTTTCTCTTTCAAAAGCTGCAATATTTTGCGCCGGGTCGGATCGGCCAAGGCTTTGAAGGCATCATTCAAAGTTTGCTCACTCCTTTAGATATTTAGATAATTCCCTAAATATCTAAACCAATATTAAAATAGTGCTGTGTTGTATGTCAACGGATCAATGTATCATTTTAAAAAAAAGTTTTAGAGCAGGTTTACAATTTGATTTGTAAAAGATAGAGAAGTTGAGTATAATCAAAATATACAAAAATAAGATTCTTAATTTAAAGTTAAAATAAAGGAGGAAATAGATATGAAACATATTTTCCGTAGAGGAAGTAATCCAGAAGCCCCGGTGATTTTGCTACTGCACGGTACTGGCGGGAATGAACAAGATTTGATACCATTGGCTGATTGGGTTGCACCAGGAGCATCTGTGTTAGGCGTAAGGGGGAATGTACTGGAAAATGGGATGCCGCGTTTCTTCCGCCGTTTGGCAGAGGGGGTGTTCGATATAGAGGATCTTGTATTCCGTACCCAAGAATTAAGCGGATTTGTGGATACTGCTGCGGAGCAATACAATTTTGACCGTAGCAACGTCGTGGCTCTTGGCTATTCCAACGGAGCGAACATAGCGGCCAGTATGCTCTTTCACGATGCAAAAGCGCTGCGTGGAGCCATTCTTCATCATGCGATGGTGCCGCTGCGCGGGCTGCAATTGCCGGACCTCAACGGTGTCCCTGTATTTCTGTCCTCCGGTGAAAATGATCCAATCGTTCCAGTTGGGGAATCCCGTGAGCTGCACGCTTTACTGGAAGGAGCCGGAGCTCAGGTGGAAGCATATTGGGAACGCAATGGTCATCAATTAACCCGTACAGAAGCCGAAGCCGCAGGGAAATGGTTTGGAGAGCATTTTAACCTGAGTGGAGAGCAGATTTAAATACCGGATAAGTTAAAATGTTGAGGATAAGGCGAGTGACCTAGCGAAGGTCATCGCCCAAAAGAGTCGACTGCTTGTAGGCTGTCGGCTTTTATCCTAGCAGCATTCCTCCAGTTGCCCCCACAAGAACTACCACCCAGGGCGGCAGCTTCCAAAAAACCAGCATCATAAACAAAATGACCGCCAGAGCAAAGTCTATTGGCTTCAGGATGGCGGTAGTCCAAAGCGGATCGTACAGCGCAGCCAGCAAAATACCAACCACAGCCGCATTCACTCCTACCAAAGCCCTTTGGATTTTCGGACTGTTTCTTAATTCATTCCAGAACGGAAGTGCGCCGACAACAAGAAGAAATGCTGGCAAAAAAATGGCGAGAGTAGCAACCACCGCTCCTGGTAACCCCCAGGCCATAGCTCCAAGGTAACCTGCAAAGGTGAATAACGGTCCTGGGACGGCTTGCGTAGCTCCGTAACCTGCCAAGAAATCTTCTTGGCTAACCCATCCAGATGGAACAACTTCTCTTTCCAAAAGCGGCAGTACGACGTGTCCCCCACCAAAGACCAAGGAACCTGAACGAAAAAAGCTATCGAACAGCGTTAACCATCCCACTTCCTCTGAGGATCTAAGAAGCGGAAGTGCCACAAGCATTGCAATAAATACAATCAAGGAGCAGACCGCAAAAGTTCGGCTAATCGCAATTTGAAGATTGGACGTAATCTCCGCCTCTTGCTTTCGAAAAAGCCATAGCCCGATAACACCAGCAGCAGCAATGATTAGAATTTGACTGTAAGCTGTATGCCAGGACAACGTAATCACTGCGGAAATCACGGCAATTGTCGCCCTATCCCGATCAGGCGTCAGCTTCTGTCCCATACCCAGAATAGCATGGGCCACAATCGCAACAGCTACGATCTTTAATCCGTGAATCCACCCCGCACTCGCTATATCGTATCCTTGAAGCAAGAAAGCAAACGCAACTAACACAAGAAACGACGGCAGTGTGAAACCAATCCAGGCAGCAAGTCCTCCAAGTAATCCTGCTCTTACAACTCCAATTCCAATGCCAACCTGACTGCTGGCGGGACCAGGGAGAAACTGGCAGAGGGCTACAAGATCGGCGTAACTTGCTTCATCCATCCACTTTCGGCGGCGGATGTATTCATCATGGAAGTATCCTATATGTGCAATCGGTCCTCCAAAGGAAGTGAGTCCTAATTTTGCGGACACCCCCAGCACTTGAAGAAGAGTGGCTAATTGCCCCCTTAGCGGCCCTTGCTTATTCGTTTCCATATAACGGAGGCTCCTTTTCTCATTTCTTCTAACTTTAATATAACTGAATAATGTAATCTAAATTACTCCATTTTATAAATTTGGCTCAGGAATGCATAAATTGATCCGATAGCGATCAAGCTACCGATTAGCGCTCCAGTGAGCGATTCCATAATTAGGAGGCGACAGTAATATGGCAAAACCGGATAATCGGGCCGATAATGTTGAACATTTGCAACAAAATATTCAGAATACACAGCAGAATCTGCATGAAGCAGAAGGCTATCTGAACGAATTTTCCTCTGAAATCAGTGACGAGGAGCGTAAGCAAATCGAAGAAAAAAATAATCGCCGTAAAGAAAGTATTAGAGCGTTTCGATCAGAAGTGAAGGACGAAGCAGCACATTCTCAAGAGTAGCTAGAAAAGCGCGACCCAGCTCCGAGTTTCAATTCGAGTTGGGTCGCTTTTTTATGCAAAAATCATCATAACCCCCTCCAATTCATTTTCCCCCTATAATGCAATGGAGACGCTAGTTTTGTACTAAAAATGAATTTTTATAAATAATGTTGTTGTAAACTAATTTGGCTTGATGTTAAATAATAAAAGAAAGCGCAATCATTACAAAATCATTTTTTCATCATGCGAAGGGGGAAGGATATGCTGCTGCGAAGAAAAAGCATGGCGTTGATGCTCATGGCGGTGGTTTTAATCGCCGGACTGCTGCAAGGTTGTTCCTTGAAAGCCGACGAACAGGATGGGCCGGGAACAGAACTGGTTTTGTGGACGTTTAACGAACTGCATGAGAAGTTTTTTCTGCAAATGGCTGACCAATGGAACCAACTGCACCCTGATGAACAGATTAATTTGAAAGCGAATACATTCCCTTATGACAACCACCACAGCAAGCTGTCGATTGCGTTGCAATCGGGGGTGGGGGCACCGGATATCGCGGATATCGAGGTAAACAAGATCGGCAACTTCCTCAAAGGGATACCGCAGCTGGTCCCGCTCAATCCGGTGATTGACCCGGAGATGAAGAACATTGTGCCTTCTAGAGTCCAGATTTACGGTAAAGACGGTAAGTATTATGGCATTGATTTTCATGTCGGGGCCGAAGTGATGTATTACAATAAAGAAATTTTGGATCAGGCGGGGGTAAACCCGGATTCCATCGTCACATGGGCAGATTATGCAGCAGCTGGCAAGCAAGTGCTGGCGAAAACAGGCAAGCCCATGGCGACGGTGGAGACGAATGACCTGTGGAACTACTGGCCGATGATTTCCCAGCAGAACTCGGACTTTCTGGATGATAAGGGCGAGCTAACGCTGGATAACGAAACGAATATTAAAACACTTGCGTTTCTTCAGCAGATGGTGAAGGACAAAATCGCCATTCCCGCACCCGGCGGCGGACATCATATGGAGGAATACTACGGGTTTATGAACAAAGGTGGGGCCGCTTCGGTATGGATGCCGATGTGGTACATGGGACGCTTTACGGATTATATGCCTGACCTGAAAGGGAAAATCATCATCAGACCGTTGCCGGCCTGGGAAAAAGGCGGCTTTCGCTCAGCAGGTATGGGCGGAACCGGTACGGTGGTCACAAACCAATCGAAGCACCCGGATTTGGCCATGCGATTTCTGGCCTTTGCCAAGCTGTCCAAGCAAGGGAATGTGGAGATTTGGAAGCAGCTTGGTTTTGATCCCATCCGCAGTGAGGTATGGACCATGCCGGAAGTCAAAGCCAAGAACAAATTTACGGATTATTTCGGACCGAATATCTTTGACACGCTCATTGAGGTAAAAGACGAAATCAACGCGGTGCATATTGGACCGAAAACGCCTGACATCGCCAGTGCGGTCCGCAATAAAATACTTTATCGAACATTGCTGAATGGCGAAGACCCAGCCACAGTGCTGCATGAGCTGGCAGATGAATTGAGATAAACCCCAACAGGAAAGGGAGTGAGATTCATGGCAACGCCCGTTCATACGAACGCTAATGTACCGACAGGTCAGTCGCCACAAACGCAGCGTCCGACCCGAAGTCGATGGAGCCGCTTTATTCATTCCAGCCGTACGGCACCGTATGTGTTTGTCCTTCCATTTTTACTGTCCTTTGCGCTGTTTTTTGCGTATCCGGTGATCTCGACGATCATTATGAGCTTTCAGGAAGTGCTGCCGGGTATCACAACGTATGTCGGACTGGAGAATTACAAGGACTTAATAAATCCTACGTTTGGAAAAGCGATACTGAATAGCGTCCTGTACACTTTGCTTACGCTGGTCGTGCTGATTCCTTTGCCGCTGGTACTGGCGGTATTGCTGAATTCGCCTAAAATGCCGGGCAGAGGGCTGTTCCGCTCTGTTATGTTCATACCTGCACTGACCTCGGTGGTGGTGGCAGGTACCATTTTCCGGCTCATGTTTGGCGAGTTGGATGGTTCCCTGATGAATTCCTTATTGAGTGTATTCGGTTTGGAGCCGCATAAATGGCTGATGAATGCCAACACCGGTTTCTTAGCGTTGATTGTGCTGGCTCTGTGGAGATGGCTGGGTGTAAACATGCTGTATTACATGTCAGGACTGCAAAACATTCCCCCCGAGCTGTATGAAGCTGCACAGATTGATGGAGCCAGTCGGTTTGCTTCCTTTTGGCGGATTACGATTCCAATGCTCAAGCCGGTGACGATCTACGTATTTACGATTAGTATTTACGCGGGCTTGTCGATGTTCACAGAGAGCTACATGCTGTGGAACGGAAATAACTCTCCCAATGATATTGGCTTAACGATTGTTGGTTATCTCTACCGTCAAGGTCTGGAGCAGAACAGCATGGGCTTTGGAGCTGCGGTGGGCATAGTATTACTTGTATTTACATTGGTGCTTAACCTGATCCAGCTCAAATTTTTTGGCATGTTCCGGAAGGAGGATTAAGCGATGGCTCAGAAACAAAAAGGCCCGTTATCCGCATTTCTCGTTGTCCTGTTCATTTTGTTTGCCGGGTTTGCCCTGTTTCCGCTATTTGCCGTGACGCTTGCCTCGTTCAAGCCATCGACGGAGCTGCTGCGCTACGGCTTGAATCTTAAGCTGGAGTGGAGCATCATGTCCTTGAAAAACTATGCGTTCATTTTCCAGGGGACAACGGATTATTTTCAATGGTACTGGAACAGCATTGTCATTACCGTCTTATTTACGGTGCTATGTCTGATATTGTCTGCGATGGTGGGCTACGGCCTGGAGATGTACCGTTTTAGACTGAAAAATGTGATTTTTACGCTGGTGCTGGTCGTGATGATGATCCCGGTCGAAATTATTATGCTACCGCTTTACAAGCTGATGATCGGCATGAAGCTGATTAATACGGTATGGGGTGTGATATTGCCCTTCGTCGTTGCACCGATACCGATTTTTTTCTTCCGTCAATATTTGAGTGGAGTACCCAAGGACTTTATGGATGCCGCACGGGTTGACGGGTGCTCGGAATATGGTATTTTCGTGCGGATTATGATGCCTCTGATGGCGCCGGCATTTGCGGCGATGGCTATTTTACAGGCGATGAACAGCTGGAACAACTTCCTGTGGCCGATGATCGTATTGCGCACCAACGACATGCTGACACTGCCGATTGGTCTGTCCAGTCTGCTGACGCCATATGGCAACAATTATGATGTACTGATCGCCGGTTCGGTTTTGGCTATTTTACCGATTCTGGTCGTGTTCCTGTTCTTCCAGCGTTATTTCATTGAAGGTATGACAGCAGGCGGAGTCAAAGGGTAATCGTTCACTACAAAAATGTAACATCGGAAAAAGCAGGTCGGGCATCCCGGTCTGCTTTTTTTGATTACAATTGATTTTCATTCTCATTTTCATGTCTATGAACTGCACAAGCTGTAGGTAAACGTGGTATGATATTTGAAAGATTCCAAATACAGAAATATTCAGGCGGAGCGTGGAGAACCTATGGAACCAACAGAAACCCAGAAAACCGGCCCGGCCACGGCTTCAACCGTTGGCATGGAGGATATTGTACGGGCGCATCATATGCTGCGTGAGGTGATTGTACGTACACCTTTACAGAGGGATGCCGTCCTGTCAGCCAAATATAACTGCAATGTATATCTAAAAAGAGAGGATCTCCAGGTTGTACGGTCCTTTAAAATCCGCGGAGCCTACAATATGATCCGCAGTCTGACTCCTGAGCAAATGGAGAAGGGCATTGTGTGCGCGAGTGCGGGCAACCATGCGCAAGGTGTGGCTTTTTCATGTAATGCGCTGGGCATCCACGGCAAAATATTCATGCCAAGCACAACGCCTAATCAGAAGGTGAAGCAGGTTCGTCGCTTTGGCGGTAACAGTGTGGAGGTCATTCTGACTGGAGATACGTTTGACGACGCCTATGACGAAGCCATGAAGGTGTGCAGTGAGCAGGCGATGACCTTTATCCATCCGTTTGACCAGCCAAAAATTATAGCAGGCAACGGTACGATTGCGATGGAAGTCATGGAAAGCCTGGACACACCTGCGGATTATGTGTTTGTGACGATTGGTGGCGGTGGCTTGGCGGCAGGCGTAGGTACGTATGTGAAAACAGTGAATCCGTCCACCAAGGTGATCGGTGTTGAGCCGCTTGGGGCAGCGTCGATGACGGAAGCGATGCGTCTGAACAAAGTGGTTACACTGGACCATATAGACAAGTTCGTTGACGGAGCTGCGGTGAAGCGTGTCGGTCAGCTGACTTACGACATTTGTAAAAATACGCTGGACGATATTGTGAAGGTACCGGAAGGTAAGGCTTGTACCGCAATTCTTGAGTTATACAATGAAAATGCGATTGTTGTGGAGCCTGCGGGCTCGCTGCCAGTGGCAGCGCTTGATCTGTATCGTGAGCAGATTCAAGGCAAGACGGTGGTCTGTATCGTTAGCGGTGGCAACAACGATATTGATCGTATGCAGGAGATTAAGGAGCGTTCCCTGATTTACGAAGGACTAAAGCATTATTTTATGGTGAATTTCCCGCAAAGAGCCGGGGCACTGCGTGAATTTCTTCAGGAAGTGCTTGGACCGGACGACGACATCACAAGGTTTGAGTATACGAAAAAGAATGATAAGGAAAACGGTCCCGCGCTGGTCGGTATTGAGCTGTTTCACAAGGAAGACTATCTTCCTTTGATTGAACGAATGAACCGCAAGGGACTCAAATATACAGAACTGAACAAAAACGAGAATCTATTTAATATGCTGATTTAACAAGGAGCCTGCGGGCTCCTTTTTGTATGTATAACGTTATGCGTAGTTAATGAACTTCTGTTTATTTGAAATAAAGCGTTTACAAAAATGAAGTTGATAGGTTAATATATGTATAACTTCATAAGTATAAACACTAACGAAATTTATGTTTCACCTGCTTCGTATCATATAAAATAAATTTGGAGGTGCGTAAGCTTGTTAAAAGCTTGGAAAAAATCAGTACAGGGTAAATTGGTCCGAACGGCGTTTGCCGCCGTAACCTCGGCTGCATTATTGCTGTCAGTGGTACCATCCGCATCGGCAGAGCATTGGGCGTTAACTGGTGATGTGGCGACACATGATCCGTCCATCACAAAGGAAGGCAATGCATGGTATATTTTCTCCACAGGGCAGGGGATACAGGTCCAAAGGTCGGATGATGGACGTAATTTTTACAGATTGCCGCAAATATTCCTATCGCCGCCATCATGGTGGAAATCGTATGTACCTAAGCAGAAGGCTAATGATGTATGGGCACCGGATGCTCAAAAGTACAATGGACGTGTGTGGGTTTACTATTCCATTTCTACCTTCGGGTCACGCATTTCGGCCATTGGATTGACTTCAGCAACGAGCATTGGCGCGGGAAGCTGGAGAGATGATGGATTAGTGCTGCGTACGACGGATTCTAACGATTATAATGCCATTGATCCGAATCTAGTCATTGACGCTTCCGGTAACCCGTGGCTTTCCTTCGGCTCATGGAATTCAGGCTTGAAAATTACTCGTCTGGATAAGAGTACAATGAAACCTACGGGCCAGATCTATTCTATTGCCAAGCGTACTGCTGGTGGTTTGGAAGCGCCACATGTTACATACCGTGACGGCTACTATTATTTGTTTGCTTCCATTGATAACTGTTGCAAAGGCGTAGACAGTAATTATAAAATCATTTACGGTCGCTCCAAGAGTATCACTGGACCGTATGTGGACAAGAGTGGTAAAAACCTGATGGATGGCGGTGGAACCGTGCTGGATGCAGGGAATGACCGTTGGAAGGGACCGGGCGGCCAATCTATTTATAATAACAGTGTTATTGCGCGTCATGCCTATGATGCTACAGATGACGGAAACCCAAAACTTCTAATTAGTGATCTGAAATGGGATTCGGCAGGCTGGCCTATGTACTAAAAAAGTGGGATGTCTGGAGTCATCCGTATGGTCATCTCACATAGATATAAGCCAAAAACTGCTCCTCTATATGGGGGAGCAGTTTTTGGCTTGCAATGTCATAGAAACATGCTATTATGAATCAAGCTGATAATAATTATCATTATCGTCTTTAGATTTATGGTGATTTTCGGATATGGAGATTTTCGGGTATGGAGGGAGTGACCTCAAGAATGCGGTCAAAAGGCAGGACGGACGAACGTGCAGCTCATACAGAAAGCACAGCTTTCGATGCAGCCTCTGTAGCTCGCCCGTTGCTCCGGTCAGGCAGGATTCGGCAGGCATTATTATTCATAGCTTCTGGGGTATTATTGGCCTTGTCCATGTTTGCTGCTATTTCTTTTGGAGCCAAGGACTTGACTCTAAGCACAGTGTGGGCGGCAGTATTCCACTATGATCGTTCGCTAATGACACATCAGATCATTCATGAGCTGAGATTGCCGCGTGTACTCGGTGCAGCCGTCATTGGAGCCGCGCTGGCGGTGGCAGGCTCTCTGATTCAGGGCATTACACGCAATCCGCTGGGAGATACAGGTGTGCTAGGCATTAACGCAGGAGCGATGTTTGTAGTCGCTGTGAGCTTTGCCTTTTTCCCTAATCTGCCTTATGGCACGTTAATCGTATTGTCGTTCATTGGTGCGCTGATGAGCACCTTGCTTGTATTCGGCCTCGGTGCCTCTGCGCCGGGGGGGTTGACGCCAATGAGATTGACAGTATCTGGGGCTGTGACGGCTGCCCTGCTAGGTTCGATGACTTCGGGGATTGCGATTTATTTTGATCTGAGTCAGGATTTGGCGTTTTGGTATGCGGGCGGTGTTGCCGGAATCAAATGGTCGCAGTTGGAGATCCTTGCGCCGATTTTGCTGATGGTGATTGTCTGGTCTATGGGGCTGGCACGCTCCATTTCGCTGATTTCAATGGGCGATGAGGTAGCGTTAAACCTGGGAATCAATCTCAAGCGTATCCGACTGCTTGGCCTGCTGACCGTGGTGGTGCTGGCTGGGCTATCTGTGTCGGCAGCCGGGGCTATCAGCTTTGTAGGGCTGGTCATTCCACATATCGCCCGCAAGCTGATCGGCGTGGATTATCGCCAGATTGTTCCGCTGTCTGCGCTATTGGGAGCTGTGCTGCTGGTGCTGGCTGATTTGGGGGCGAGAATGGCAAATCCGCCGGAGGAGCTGGCTATTGGAATTATGGTGTCCTTTATCGGAGTACCTTTTTTCCTCTTTCTCGCCCGTAAGGAAAGGAGGGATTTGTAGTGAGTCGCTCTATAGGGATGGGAGATGCAAGAAAGACAAAGGCTTGGATCGTCTGTCTGATATTGGCAGGGATCAGCTTTGTTGTCATTATGCTGGGTCTGAATACCGGAACGATTCGTATTCCACCGCTGCGTGTGCTGGATACGCTGTTTGGCGGTGGCAATGGACGTGATCATATGGTCCTGTTTGAATATCGTCTGCCGCGTATCGTCGTAACCGTGCTGGCTGGAGCGGGATTGGGCGCAGCCGGAGCAGTCATGCAAGGCTTGTCACGGAACGCACTCGCTGACCCCGGAGTGCTGGGACTTCATGCAGGGGCTGCGTTGGGGCTGGTGATGTTTGTCAGCTTTTTTCGCGACCTGGAGGGCTCGGCAGCCGTGCTTATCCCCTTGTTTACCTTTGCAGGAGGGCTCGTTGCGGCGGTGCTGATTGTACTGTTGTCGTATAGCCGCAGCAGAGGAGTCGTGCCCGTGCGTCTGATTTTGTCCGGCATCGGTGTAGCCTCGGGCCTCAGCGCGATAACGCTGTATTGGTCGCTGCGGCTGGATGAGGATACGTATGCATTCACTGCACGCTGGCTGGCTGGCAGCGTATGGGGCCGGGACTGGGTGCATGCAGCGGCTTTGCTGCCATGGATCGTCATAGTGTTGCCCTACGTTCTGTCACAGACGCGCAGCCTGAATAACCTGTCGCTGGGCGACGAGACAGCAGCCGGAATCGGCACGAATGTGAGGCGTCAGCGCCTGCTGCTGCTGGGCGCAGCCGTAGCTCTATCCAGTGCCAGCGTGTCTATGGCTGGAGGCATCGGCTTTATCGGGCTGATCGCGCCCCATCTGGCTCGCCGTCTGGTCGGACCGATGTACCAGCATTTGCTGCCCGTGGCCTGTTTTGTCGGGGTCGTCATACTGGTCATATCCGACACGATTGGACGTTCGGTGTTTCAACCGAATGCGATTCCCGCAGGGGTGGTGGTTGCGGTGGTAGGGGCTCCATACTTTTTGTTCCTGCTGTCCCGAACCAAATGACAGAAGCAATACATATGAAGCATAGGAGAGAATAATCATGAAAAAATATGGATTTAAGAGTTCGGATTTTAAGCGTTCTTGGGCAGCAATGATTCTTGTTTTGTGTATGATTATGCTGTCCGCTTGTGGACAAGCAGCAGACAACAAAGCTGCAGAATCCAAAGCTACAGATAACAAAGCAGCCAGCAGCGGTCAGACAACCATTAGTGCCGATTCGCGCATTGCTTCGATGTCGATCCATTTGACGAACAACCTGCTGGCACTGGGCATTACTCCGGCTGGTTCGGTCATTGGCGGAGATGTGAAGGATTTTCTGCCCCATGTAAAGGATCGTCTCCAAAATACCCGCAAGCTGGGTGTTGTCACAGACCCGGATATGGAAGCGGTGCTGGAGCTTCAGCCTGATCATATTTTTCTCGACAAAAAATATTCGGGAACCGATGTAGCCAAGTTTGAAAAAATCGCGCCAACCGAGGTTTTTGATCTGGATGAAGGCACATGGAGAGACCAACTGGAAAAAATCGCCGTCTTGGTTAACCGTGAGGCCCAGGCCGACGCTTTTTTGAAAGATTATGATGCACAGAAGGAACGGGTTAAAAAGCTAATCCACTCCAAAATCGGAGATGGAACAGTTATGGCTGTACGTGTGACGGCGAAGGAAGTTCGTGTCATGGGCATGAAGCGCCCGGTAGGGCCGCTGTTGTATCAGGACTTGGACTTGAAGCCAGCCAAGGGTGTAGAAAAAATCGACAAGGCCTACCAGGTCGTGTCCCAAGAGGTTTTGCCTGATTATGATGCCGATGCCATCCTTGTCATTATCAGTAAAGGCGCCGATGCGCAAAAGGTATACAAGCAACTGGAAGGAAACGCAGTATGGCAAGGACTCAAGGCGGTTAAGCAGGGTCATGTCTACATGCTGGACGGACAGCCTTGGCTGGACTATTCCGCGCTGGGGCACAAAATCGCCCTGGATAATGCAGAGCAACTATTTTCCAAATAGGCTTTAGCATATATCAATCCGTATTTCCACATGCATCTTCTTGCAGACGGGAATACGGATTTTTTGGGGTGATGAGGCGCTTCAGTACAATGAGGATTTGTGGATCAAGAACGCTTTTTACGCAGAAAAATGGGTTTGAGTCCGATGAACCCGACGGCCGCGAGAATTAGATTTAACCAAGGTGAAATCCTGAACACAGGCAGTATACTGCGCAGTGCCAATCCGGAAACGAGAATCACCACAACCAGCACAACATACATCACAATGGATTTGAAATTCAGCTGCGGCTTGACTGGGGCATGGCCTGACTGTTGCGTTTCCTCGTCTTCTCCAGGGCGGTCCATAAAATTCATCAATGCTTCAACCAGAAGAATCGCTCCTGCGGCGATGATGATGAGGGTGGACACGTTAACTTTTTCAAAGGGTGTGATATCTCCGCCTGTAAATGTGATAAACCCTCCGATCATCGCCTGTGTCAAAAAAAACATGGACAAGGCAATCCATGCAATAAGCGTATAATATTTTGCTTTATTCATTTCTTCCTCCTGCTTTGCGAGCGTATCTCGCTGATGAAACCGGTATTTTGCAACAAAAACAGTATACGTGAGGAAGCGCCAGATGGCAAAAGGCTTTATGTGCGGAATGTATATTAGCGCTGCATTCTCCTCAAACTGGATAAAGGGTGAGCACATGGAGCAACCTGAATATAAACGTTGAGAGGATGTAGCATCATGAAACTGGAGAATCAGGCAGATTATTCAGTCCAAAAACGACTGGCAGGCGCTCCGAACGGGAACAACGGGGTCTCCTTGTCTGCAAACGTGAGTCACCGGAGCATTCAAGGAGCATCTCCAACGTACCGTATACTGGACGATACTGAAGTGGCTCAGGATACAGAGTTTGCAGGGGAACTGGGTGAAGAGAGCTATCGCAGCTTATGGCATGAGGATCATAGCGGCGCCTCTTGTAAACTGGAGTGGGAGGGACGAGCCGAAACCCACCAAATGTTCAGGCACAGCTACGAATAACGAATCTTCTATACGAATGTGGGGGTTCACCCTAATAAGTGTGTCGTATGGCGTTCTCCGGCATCATGTCGGGGACGCCATTTGTTTGCTTTTTTATCAGTGTGAGTGACAGGTTGACAAGGAGGCAGGGCGATGATAGACTGACTTTACTATAAAGCTTATTAAACTTATCGGAATTGGAGTAAATCGATATCTTGCAGGGTATCCGTGTTACAATATACGTTTAAATTGTTCAGGGGGAGAATCATGATGGAACGGCAAATTGGAATTCGCTTTGAAAATGAGGAGCTAGCTGCAACGGTTCATTATCCGAGCAATCCGAGTGAAGGAGACCGTCAGAGACGGGTACCGCTCGTTGTGATATGCCACGGATTTGTAGGCAATCGGATCGGGGTAGATCGGTTATTTGTAAAGACCGCACGTGAGCTTGCAGCAGGGGGATATTTTGTCCTGCGCTTTGATTTTGCCGGTTGTGGGGAAAGCACAGGCGATTATGGCAAGCAAGGGCTGGAGTCGATGATTAATCAGACACGTACAGTGCTGGATTACGCTGTGAATTGCGCGGACATTGACCCGACCAAGGTGACGCTGATCGGTCACAGTCTGGGGGGCGCAGTCGCCCTTCTCACAGCTGTACGGGACAAGAGAGTACAAAACCTGGTCCTTTGGTCAGCTGTCGGCTATCCGTTCAACGACATTGTCAAAATTACGGAGCGAAGCGTGTATGATGAGTCTGTTAAAAACGGTCAGGCCGACTATTTGGGCTACAAGTTCACACCTACTTATTTTGAGTCGTTAGCCCAGTTCCAGCCGTTTCAGGAGGCTGTCAAATTTAACGGGGATGTGCTCGTTATTCACGGAACCTCGGATGATATCATTCCTGTGGATTACGCCTTTTTATTTCAGAAGGTATTCTGGATGCGTCCAGAGGGACGCTGCGATAAAGAGATTATTTTCCAGGGAGACCACACCTTCTCTTCAGGTAAAGAGCGGCAACGACTGATTGATCGGACGCTGGAATGGCTGGATGAACAGGAAAATATTCAACGGGATTGGCAGCACTGGATGATCTGATTTCAGGTTGTAACGGATTGCATTGGAAATTACGCCTCCGCCGGAGTAAAATGGAAGAGTAACACTATACTGGCGTGTGGAGGTTGGCAGCGATGACATTACCCTCAATTTTTGTTGCGCACGGTTCACCGACACTGGCTGTAGAAAATAACGCATATACTAGCTTTCTTGCAGAGCTGGGCGCAAGCCTGCCCCGACCCAAAGGAATTGTCATTTTTTCCGCGCATTGGGATAGTCCTGATCAATGTATCGGCGCGGATGATCAGCATGCAGCGTTGCACGATTTCTATGGCTTCCCTGAGCAAATGTACACACTTGATTACCCTGCACCAGGCGATCCGAAGCTGTATGAGGAGATAAAGCATCTGTTCAGTCAGCATAACCTGTTTCACCAGCCGGTTCGGAACCGGGGACTGGATCATGGAGCATGGGTGGTTTTGCGGCATATATATCCTGATGCAGACATCCCTGTCGTCCCGCTTTCTATTGATTCTCGGCGCGCTCCGCAGGAGCAGTATGAGATAGGGCGGATGCTGGCACCGTTGCGAGAACAAGGTATTTTGATTATCGGCAGCGGCGGATTGGTACACAACCTTCGTACACTCAAGCAAACGAATGAGCCGGCAGAGTGGGCGGTTCAATATGATGACTGGATTGGACAGCAGCTTCAAGACTGGAATTTGCGTCATTTATTCCAATATGATAAGAAGGCTCCTTATGCCAAGCAGGCGGTTCCTTCTTATGGGATTGAGCATTTTTCACCTTTGTTTTATGTGATGGGGGCTGCGGATGATCAGCGCTCGGCACGCAAGCTTTTTCAAAGCTATGTCCTTGGCTCGCTAAGCCTTAATTGTTGGGCTTTTGGTCAGGAAAATGATCAATAAATGTAAAAAGAACTTCCAAATCCACATGGCGTGTGGGAATGGAAGTTCTTTTGTGTATTATAAAAAAAACAACCATTAGCCCGGAGGGTAACGGTTGTTTTGGGGTTAGTTAAGCTGTTTTTCGAGCGGGATCCGCTGGAAAAGTATCTTTATTTTTACCAAACAGTCCACGCAGGAAGGGCAGTACCCAGCGGTCAAAGCCAATCCGTCCGGCATTTGCACCAGCGACCACAAGGAAGATTTCAAACAGCAGGTAGATTGCATTCGTGCTTACTGTACCCGAGAACAGGAACGAGAAGTTCATGACCATGGCCATCAAAGCAGCCAGTGTAGTCAGTGTGCCGAGCAGCAGGCCAACCCCGACCAAGAACTCACCCAGTGGGATCAGGACGTTGAACAAACCAACATTCGGCAGGGCAAAGGCTTCGAGAAACGATCCCCACCACCCTTGTACAGCGGGATGGTCTCCACCCGTTTTAGCAATGGCTCCCGAGATGAATCCACCGGCGTCAAATCCGCCAGTCAACTTTTCAAGTCCATGGCTCATCCATTCATATCCGAGATAAACCCGTACTACAGTCAGCAGCCACATCGCTACTTTGTTTTCACGCAACCAGTTGTTAAACATTTAAACCACTCCTCTTTCTTATCTCAAAATGTTTTTTATTTCATTAGGTTTGGGATGATCATCTCTGCTACACCTTTATTGTATTAGGTTCAGTTACACTTATTTGTGATAAAAATCACAAAGTCTGAATATTTTTTAAATTTTAATGTCTTTAGATAAGTATTCTATCGGGAGGGGTATCTTCGATCAAGACAAAAACAGGAAATAAAGCTTATAATGAGAAAAATATCTAAAGTGGAGGGATAAACTTGCTCAGGTCCATTTCCGAGCGAAGTCAATGGTTGCGTGTGATGGCCTCAGTTCTGTTATGCATGATGCTGATGTCTTGTTCTACTTTGTCCAAAACGGGTGAATCTGAACCCGCTCCCCAATCGAACGAGCAAAATACAGAACTGGAGGTTGAACCGCCCAAAGAGCAGTCCATTCCGGCATTTACAGCTCCGCTTACCGGTCTTCCGGTCAAGCAGCCTGTTTTGGAGCGACCGCTCGCGATTATGATTAACAACGCTCCGGCTGCACGTCCACAGGCAGGGCTTAGCCAGGCAGACATGTTATATGAAGTTCTTGCAGAAGGCGGAATTACCCGTTTGATTGCTTTTTTCCAAAGTTATGATGGAGATGTGAAGATCGGTCCGGTTCGTAGCATTCGACCGTATCTGATTGAGCTGGGCGAAACCTATGGTGCGTTACCGATACATGCAGGGGGAAGCACAGATGCCTATGCAATTTTACAGCAGCAGGGAAAGGAGCATCTGGATGAGATTTCAAATGGAGGGGCTTACTTTTGGCGGAGCAAAGATCGTCGTCCTCCCCATAATCTGTACACGAATATAAGTAGATTGCGCAAAGGAATCGATCATAAAGGGTATCTCAAACAAGCAAAGGTTCCCGTATATCCTTACCTTAAACCGGGAGAAGCCCCGGTCATGACAGACGAGAGTGCAGCATCCATGCAAATTCGTTTTTTGCTCAAAAGCTATCGTGTATCCTACACCTACGATTCGACGGATCAGCAATATAAGCGTTTTGTGAACGAAAAGTCACATATGGATCAAAATAATAACCAGCAGCTTTCTGCGGCCAATGTTATTGTGATGAGTGCCAGCCATCGAACACTGGACGATGTAGGCAGATTGAGTGTTGAGCTGAGCGGTAGTGGGGAGGCCATGGTGTTTCAACAAGGACGAGTCATACGTGCACAATGGCAGCATACGCCCGGTGATGCGGTTCGTTTTATGAAAAATGGAGTTGAAATTCCGTTGACGCCAGGTACATCCTATATACATGTGGTACCTGCAGATACTTCGCTAAATGAGCATGTAACTGTAAACGCAAAATAATGGAATACACCCGGTTAGGAAAAAAATGTCGGATAATGACCTTCTGTGTCGGGGATTGTATACCTATATCCTGAAATTTGCTTTTACAAACATTACAAAAACATTGATGAGTGTGATAAGATAGCAAAGGTTGTCTATTGCAGTCGAAACAGGTTGCGGATATTTTCGTAAAGGGGTAATCGTTATGAGATTGAAGAAAAAGGATATATTCTTCGAGACGTTGGAAAATATGGCAGATACGATCGTGCAAGCAGCCGATTATTTTGCCCAACATACTTCAAACCTTCAAGATGTGACTTTGTTTACTAATGAAATGAAGAAGTATGAAAATAAGTGTGATGATTACACACACACGATTATTACTGAGCTGAACAAGACTTTCATCACGCCGCTGGAACGCGACGACATCATGGAACTGACAACGACCATGGATGATGTACTGGACGGTCTGGAAGCAACGGCCTCACGTTTTTATATGTACAACATTACGGAGCCAGACGAGTATATTGTGCAATTCGCTGATATTTTGCGTCAATCAGCTTATGAAATTCAGAAGGCTGTACATTTGCTTTCGCAAAAGAAATTGCTGGCTATTCGTGAGTACACCATTCGCCTGAATGATTTGGAAAATCAGGGGGATGAATTGCTGCGTATTTGCATCAAAAACCTGTTTGCAACTGTAACTGATCCTATTGAGCTTATCAAACGCAAAGAACTGTACGAACGCCTTGAAACGACAACGGATTCATGCGAGGATGTTGCAAATATGCTGGAATCCATCATTATGCGTAACTCGTAAGGGAGTCCTTTTACATGGATACAAGTTTATTGGTACTGGGTATTGTTATTTTTCTTGCTCTGGCATTTGATTTTATTAACGGATTTCATGATACGGCGAACGCGATTGCTACTTCGGTTTCGACCCGTGCATTAACGCCGCGACGTGCGATTATTATGGCTGCAATCATGAACTTTCTCGGAGCTATCCTGTTTACGGGGGTTGCCAAGACGATTGGTGGAAGTGTTGCTGACCCTACCAAGCTTACGAATGGCATTGATATCGTCATTGCAACGCTGATCGCTGCGATCATTTGGAATCTTTTGACCTGGTGGTTTGGTATTCCTTCATCCTCTTCCCATGCATTGATTGGTGCGTTGGCCGGAGCGGTGTATGTAGGTGCGGGCCAGGATAAATTGAATTGGAGCGGCTTTATCGGGATTGTTGAGGGACTGATTTTCTCCCCGCTGATTGCTTTTGTTGTCGGTTACATTGTGATGATGATATTGAAGTACATCTTCGCTAATCGCAGTCCGCATACAGTGAACAAAGGCTTTCGCACAATGCAGGTTATTACGGCAGCCATTCAATCGTTCACGCATGGTACGAATGATGCTCAGAAGGCGATGGGGATTATCACGTTTGCACTCGTCGCGGCAGGATATCAGGATCATTTGGAAGTACCAATGTGGGTGAAAATTTCAGCCGCAACAGCCATGGCGCTAGGTACGTCCATTGGGGGCTGGAAGATCATCAAGACGATGGGAACCAAGATTTTTAAAATCGACCCCATTAATGGATTCGCAGCCGACATTTCGGGTGCTTCAGTTATTTTCACTGCCACCTTGCTTCATTTGCCTGTAAGTACCACTCATGCCATTACCTCGGCAATTTTGGGTGTAGGGTCCGCGAAGCGATTTTCGGCTGTACGCTGGTCATTGGCTGGTCGTATTGTCATAACTTGGGTGATAACGATCCCTATTTCTGCACTGTTGTCGGGATTGATTTTCAAAATTCTTTTCTAGTTTTCATTGATATTTCACGAAAAAAAACACACACTATAGGATACACAATAAGCTTCCGTCCGCTTTTGCGGCAGGGGCTTATTGGCATTCAGGGGTCAAAATTTCGCCTTTAAAGTTCACACATCCAGATAGTTCCATGAAATGTTTTTTCAAAAATAGCTGACATCAAAGTAGTCAATTTTTAATAACTCCTGTAAAATAAACAGAAAACTTTGAACCGTTCACTGACTGGAGGAAATTATGCAAAAATCTAGAAAACTAATAGCACTCATAACTTGTTTGTTTTTTGTGGTTGTCCTGGCTGGTAATTTCGGTGTAGTGGCACATGCAGAAAACAAAACAAAGTATGATATCGGCACGGATACGACGTTCGCGCCTTTTGAGTTTGAAGATGTTAATGGTAAATTTGTCGGAATCGACATGGATTTACTGGCGGCTATTGCCAAGGATCAGAATTTTGAATATACCATTAAGCCTCTTGGCTTTAACGCGGCAGTGCAGGCACTCGAAACAAATCAAGTGGATGGCGTCATTGCCGGGATGAGTATCACCGACGAACGCAAGCAAAAATTTGATTTTTCCGAGCCCTATTTTGATTCAGGAGTCGTCATGGCGGTTCGTAAGGACAATGATACGATCAAACGCTATGAGGATTTGAAAGGACAGCGTGTAGCTGTCAAAACAGGAACGGAAGGCTACACCTTCGCGGAATCCATTAAGGCCAAGTATGGCTTTACTACAGTACCGTTCGACGATTCTTCTCAAATGTACGATGAAGTCAAAACAGGTAATTCGGTTGCTTGCTTTGATGACTTTCCGGTACTGGCATACGGAGTGACGCAGAATAATGGCCTCAAGCTTGTAACTGATAAGGAAAAAGGCGGTTCTTACGGTTTTGCTGTCAACAAAGGCAAAAATCAGGAATTGCTGGAGAAATTCAATGCAGGGCTTGTTAATCTTCGCAACAGCGGGGAATATGACAAAATCATGTCCAAATACCTGGGTGAATCCGGCAAAGGTACGGCACCTGTTGAGCGTAGCCGCTGGGAACTGATTTCCGCTTCGCTGCCTTCGTTAATTAAAGGGATGGGAAATACACTGCTGTATACCCTGGTATCCTTACTTGTAGCCTTTTTGCTGGGGCTGGTGTTTGGCTTTATGAAGGTGAGCCATAACAAGGTGTTCCGTGGAATTGCAACTGTTTTCGTTGATGTGTTCCGTGGTATTCCGCTGATTGTACTTGCTTTCTTTATTTACTTTGGTATTCCACAGGCACTGGATTTCAAAATGCCGCTTTTTGTCGCGGCTGTATTGACGTTGTCTTTAAACGCAGGTGCTTATGTGACGGAAATTATCCGCGGGGGTATTCAGTCTATTGATCCGGGACAAATGGAAGCGGCCCGCTCACTTGGTTTGCCATATCGGACGGCTATGCTCAAAATCATTTTGCCGCAGGCTGTAAAGATCATGATCCCGTCGTTTATCAATCAGTTGGTAATTACATTGAAGGATACGTCCATTTTGTCTGTTATCGGTCTGGTCGAATTGACCCAATCCGGTAAGATTATTATTGCGCGGACGTTCCAATCCTTTGATATTTGGTTGGTCGTTGCGATAATGTATCTTATTGTCATTACAGTCCTGACCAAAATTTCCAACCGTCTTGAAGGGAGAGTTCGTCGTGGGTAAAGTTATCGTCAAAGATCTGAAAAAAAGTTATGGCAGTAACCAGGTGCTAAAGGGCATTGACATGCAAGTACGGGAAGGCGAGGTTGTATGCGTCATTGGCCCTTCGGGTTCGGGGAAAAGTACGTTTTTGCGTTGTATGAACATGCTTGAGGAAATTACCGCTGGTGAGGTCATCGTCGACGACTACAACTTGGGCGACAAAAGCGTGGACATTAACAAAGTCCGTGAAAATATAGGTATGGTGTTTCAGCATTTCAATCTGTTCCCGCATATGACGGTGCTCAAGAACATTATGTTCGCACCGACAGAGCTGGGCAAACAAACGAAGGCAGAGGCCCGGGAAACGGCGATGAAGCTGCTGGATCGTGTAGGCTTGGTTGATAAGGCTGATGCACTGCCAGGCCAGCTTTCCGGCGGTCAGAAGCAGCGTGTAGCGATTGCGCGTGCGCTGGCGATGAACCCGGACATCATGCTGTTTGACGAGCCTACCTCGGCGCTCGATCCAGAAATGGTGGGCGAAGTGCTAGGCGTAATGAAAGATCTGGCTCGTGAAGGCATGACGATGATGATCGTAACCCATGAGATGGGGTTTGCACGCGAAGTAAGCGACCGTGTCGTATTTATGGACGGCGGCTACATCGTGGAAGAAGGAACACCACAAGAGGTATTTGGTAATCCGAAAAATGAGCGGACCATTAGTTTTTTAGAGAAGGTATTGTAAGTTAGGCAGGGATTGTGAATGTAGGCGGGGGTGCTCGTTGTGAGACGCTCCGCGGTCTATTTGATCTTATGATCGCTGTTGCCCCCGAATTTTTTGGATTGTATAAGACCTTATAAGGTGAAAATTCAGGGGCAAAGGCGAACGCTCACGCTTCTTCAGATTCAAATGTACCGCTGCGCTACTACTGCTGAACCCGCTCCTACTTCACAAAAGCCTGCCTCACTTCTAAAATGAGTAGGTGCAAGGGGAAAGCATGGCGCATCGCTTTGCTTGCTGGCGGGAGGGAAATAGCGAGGTAAGCATCATCTGACCGTGTAGTAGCATCTTGTGTCATCTTTAGTGAACGTGAGTGATTTTTCTTTTATTTGATGGAGGAACTCGGGTATCCCACATCTGTAGAAAAAATGAAAGAGAGATACGCGCGCATCGTTGTTTTTGTGACAGATTCAAAGCATCGTAATAAAGGGATTGGCAAGGCGTTAAATCAGGCAGCAGAAGTTTGGGCCAGGGAGAATGGTTTGGTTGCCATTGCTTTGAACAGCGGTAATCGGAGTGAGCGGCAGGATGCACATCAGTTTTATCGCCGATTGGGCTATGAAGCGACCAGCACAGGGTTTGTGAAAAAGATTTAAGTGATACTGATTTTATCATCCTATAAGGATATCTTGGGGAGGCATGTTGGCCCGGAGATATCCTTTTCTTATTTTAGCGTGTGGAATATAGCGCGTGAAATTTGTATAATCCAGAATGGCTTATATACAATATAAACAGCATGAAAAACAGCAGTGTAGACGAGGGGGACGTTCGGTGATACGTACACTGGCTATAGGGCATGATCATCAGGTGATGGTGGGACAGCCACTGGAGCAAATAAACATGGAGAATTACATATGGATATGGGTGGATTTTAACGAGCCTACAGATCATGAGTCAGAGCTGCTGACAAGTTATTTTCAGTTTCACCCACTGGCTGTGGAGGATTGTATGCATGTCCTGCAACGCCCTAAATTGGATTATTACGAGGATGTGCAGTTTCTGGTTGTGCACGCGCTTGATGTAGATACATTGGATGCGGAAGAAGTGGACATGTTCATTAGCGGCCGTTTTTTGGTGACCTATCACCATCATGAATTGGATGAGATAGATCAGGCCTGGGAACGAATTGTCCAGCATGCGAATGAACGTAAAATATGGTCACGCGGACCATTGGCTGCGGCCTACACGGTGATGGACAAGCTGGTGGATAACTATTTTCCAAGTCTGTTCATGATTGAGGATGAATTGGCCGAGCTGGAGGGCCTGGGCAGGCATGAATCCGTAGAGGAATTGATGAAGCAGGTGTTTGCCCTGCGCGCCAGGCTGCTCAAGCTGCGCCGTACAATTGTACCGATGCGTGATCTGATGTACCGGGTTCTGAATTCACAGCATGTGCAGGGCAAAGGGGAGCATATGGCCTATTTTACGGATATTTATGATCATCTGTTGAAGCTGACGGACATGCTGGAGGCCGACCGCGAAATGACAGCCGACCTAAGAGACAGTTATATCTCGCTCAATTCCAACCGCATGAATTCGATCATGAAGACGTTGACCGTAATTACGACGATTTTTATGCCCTTGACACTGATTGCCGGCATTTATGGTATGAATTTTTCGTATATGCCTGAGTTAGGCTGGAAATACGGCTATTTCGGCATCCTCATTTTCATGTTTCTGTTGAGTGTCGCAATGGTGGTCTGGTTTATGCGTCGAGGCTGGTTCAAATAAAATGGACTAACGACGTTTACGCTTGACCGGACGTTTGCGCGGAGTAGTGGTATTTTTGCGTTGTGTTTTTTTTCGGCGGCGGCGTGAAGGTGGTGTGTATTCATCCAATTTCTCAGATACAGGCGCAGAATTTTTGCTGACGGATTTGCCGAATACGGGGAGCGAGCCCATGAGTAGCTTCGCCATCGGAGCAAATTGCTGTACGCTGCTCATAACTTTTTGTACCTTGCCGAGAGTGGCTACAATTCCGTCAATGCCCCCCATGCGATCGATAAAACCTTTAATTTGGTTGAGATTGTTGATATTTCCAAGACTTCCGAGCAGTCCTCCTTGGGCTGGTGCCGTGTCTGGTGTAACCACAGCAGAATCCGTAATACTTGCTGGCGCTTCATAAGGCACCAGACCGGAGGAACCCGCTTGTGGAACCTCGCTGTATGGATCGAGTCCGGGATATGGAGTAGAATTATACGGATCGGAAAGGGATCGCTGTAGCGGCCTCCGATGATAGTAGTGTCCAGGCATGAGATCACATTCCTTTGCAGGTTGATACTCTACTGTATGTTACAAACGCACAGTGGGTTTAGGCATGTGTCCCGAAATCAGGTATAAATGCGGATTTGGGCATTCGTACGGTATAATCCCATGTCATGTAATGTTGTTCTGTAATGCGTGAAACCGTTAATGCTTGAAAAACCTACTATTTCTCAGGTACAATGAGGAAAGATTGTAACCTTGGGAGATGATAATCCATGCAGCTCAAAAAGCTTAATGATAAAAGTATTGATCAATTGTTTGAAGCTATCTTAACCCTTAAAAATTTGGAAGAATGCTATGTGTTTTTCGATGATCTGTGCACGATAAATGAAATTCAATCCCTCTCCCAACGTCTGGAGGTTGCTCGTATGCTGGGCAAAGGCAGCACATATAACCAGATTGAAGCGGAGACAGGTGCGAGTACAGCGACGATTTCACGTGTTAAACGTTGCCTGAACTATGGTAATGACGGGTACAAAATGACGCTGGAACGTCTGGGACGCTAATGCGTAGCCCTGGGATACTGGTAATCAGCCATGGCTCCAAGGAGCCGTATTGGGTGGAACAGGTGGATCAGGCAGTTGCAAAGCTTCATTTACCGGAAAAGATACCGGTCGAGGTTTCATTTTTGGAAACGGTTAAAGGTAGATTGATTCAAGATGGTATTGATCATCTGGAAGCCTTGGATGTAACGGATTTACTGGTCATTCCTTTGTTTATGTCATCAGGCAGTACACATGTAGACGAGATCAGCTATGCGCTGGGAGTCAAGGATGCGCCAGATAAAGAAACGGATTTGAAGCCTTTTCGAAGAAAGGCGCGAGTGCATTTCGGCAGCCCGTTGGATGACGGAGAAGATGTTGCACGCATGGTGTGGGACAAGGTTTGCCCATTGTCGGTCCATCCTGCAAATGAGATCATTTTACTCGTTGGACACGGCAGTGTGCATAACGGCTTTCTTCAGCGCTGGGAGCAGGGAATTTCTTCGTTAGCCCGTACGGTGCAAAGCGTGAGTAGTATACGAACAGACTATGCTTTACTGAATCCTGAAAGTGTGCACGACAAGGTAGCGTATTGGAATCAGGAGCGGGGTCATGATGTTATTGTGGCACCGCTTTTTTTGAGCTCAGGTTATTTTACAAGCCGTGTTATTCCCAAGCGGCTAGAGGGGCTTGAGTATCGTTATTCAGGTGAGCCTTTGTTGCCGCATCCTTTACTTACAACCTGGATGGACAGGCAAATTAGCGAACTAATGCAAGGCATGCAGAAGTGAACAAGGTCAATCCATTGATTAGTTGGGTTCAGGTCGTTTGGTTCAGCTACAATGTTATTTATCCCTTTTATTCCCATATTTAGGTCAGTGATGGCTTCTTTTATTGTAAAAGAGGTCTTTTTCCAGTATGATGATATTTTGTACAGACTGAATGTGATGAACTGGAATTTGAATATAAATATCATTAAATATACGGGTGGCGTAACGGAATGAAAAGAGCTAGATTAATTTATAATCCTACCTCCGGGCGTGAGGAAATGAAACGTCGTCTTGCGGATGTTTTGCAGCGCCTGGATGAAGGTGGTATTGAAGCCTCTTGCCATGCAACTACGGGTGAAGGGGACGCGACGCGTGCTGCAACAGAGGCCATTGAGCGTGGGTATGATATGATTATCGCCGCTGGTGGCGACGGCACCTTGTATGAGGTTATTAACGGGATGGCTGAAAGGGAAAACCGCCCGCCCCTGGGTGTGTTTCCTCTAGGGACGACGAATGATTTTGCCAGAGCAATGGGCATCCCCAGGCAGTGGGAGGATTATTGTGACCTGGTTATTCGTCAAAATCCGAAGCCGCTGGATATCGGAAAAGCCAATGATCGCTACTTTATCAACATTGCGGGTGGAGGGACTTTAACCGAGCTTACGTATGAAGTTCCCAGCAAGCTAAAAACGATGATTGGCCAGCTAGCCTATTATTTTAAAGGCATGGAGAAAATGGTCAGCCTGGCCCCGCAAGAGCTGATTATTAAAGCATCGGGTCAGGAAGTGATACACGACGAGTTCATGCTCTTCCTGATTGCGAATACGAATTCGGTGGGCGGGTTTGAAAAGCTGGCTCCCGGGGCGACAATAGATGATGGGCTGCTCGACGTCATCGCTGTGCGCAAGTGCAATCTGGCGGAAATGATCCGGCTGGTGACACTCGCGCTGCGTGGTGAGCATTTGCAGGACAAGAAGATCGTTTATTTTAAAACAGATTATATGGAGGTAACCTCACCCGGCTATGTCCAGCTTAATCTGGATGGCGAACTGGGAGGAACTTTGCCTGCGACGTTCCAGAATTTGCCGCATCATTTGAATGTGTTTAGGTAAGGATTTTGCAAAAATCCACAAAGCGACTTGTAATCAGCAATAGATAGAACGAAGTGATTTTATTCGTCTATTTAGTGTACCTTAGAGCGATTGGAATCGAATTTTGCAGAATCCTGCGATAGGAAATGATGTGGAGAGGTTTTTGTTTTCGAACGATAACGTTTCTGATTAAAGTCATTTTTTGAAAAGATTGACGTTTCCAATGGTAATGAGAAGCTACGGTATGCAGAGGTAGTTATGTCGCTTTGGCCCTATTAGTTATTGGTCCTTGCCGTTCTCCGTGGGGAGTAACGGCATTTTCGAGTTGACGTTTATATTGCTTACAGGCCGTTTGTATTGTATGTATTGAAGGAAATGCTGGGTATAAAAAAGATGATCAGAAAGAAGTGACATGAATCATGACGAGTGACCGCAGCGGACGTGGAAAAAGCCGCCGGAATGCAGCAGCTCCTGTTCAAGGAAAGCCGCAGAAAAAGACTGTGCAGCCTAAAAGGGAGAGAGAGCAAGGGCAGTCTCGAGGTGGAACTGGAAAGGAACAACTTCGAATTGGAATCGGAATTGAAAGTGGAAATTTTGATGGAAATATAAAAGATACGGATCGGAATAGAATGGAAAAAGGGCGAGGGGCTCGTCGTTCTTCCGGTGATGGACAGGGGCGGCAGACTTCCAATCGTAACCGCTCCAGTGCAGAGCGTGCCGATCTGCCTGTACAAAAAAACGATGAGGCCATAATCGATATTATCGGCATGAATCATGATGGCGAGGGTGTAGGGCGTGCCGAGGGCTTTACGCTGTTTGTTCCAGGCTCATTGCCGGGGGAAAAGGTGCGAGTCAAGGTGCTGAAAACGAAAAAGCAGTATGGCTATGCCAAGCTGCTGGAGATCGTGCAGGCCAGCCCTGACCGGATTGCGGCGCCTTGTGCCATCTACGATCAGTGCGGCGGCTGCCAAATCCAGCATATGAGCTACGAAGCGCAGCTCGGCTGGAAGCGCCAGCATGTCGTAGACGTACTGGAGCGTATTGGAAAGCTGAGCGTGGCTGGGAGCGCCAGTTCCGAAACGGATTCAGGTGCGAATGCAAACGCGCCTACCGAATCCGGTAATCAGGCAGCACAGGCATTGGCTGCCCTTGCGGATTTAGAGGCGAATACAGCTTCGTCCTCGGCAGTAAGTACGGACCCGTATGCCGATAGCACGTCCGTAAAATTGGCGTGTGAGCAAGGCGTAGTGGTACATCCTACGCTCGGAATGAGCGAGCCTTGGCGGTACCGCAACAAAGCCCAGGTGCCGATTGGCGTCACCGAGGGCGGGCTTGTCGGCGGCTTCTACGCACGTGGCAGCCATCGCATCGTGGATATGAACACCTGCCTCATTCAGGATGAGCGTAACGACGAGGTTGTGGCACGTGTCAAAGAGATTGGCCGAATGCTGGGTATCAGTGCATATAATGAGGAAACTGGACGCGGACTGCTGCGTCATGTCGTCGTGAAGACCGCTTTTCGCACAGGTGAACTGATGCTGGTCCTCGTCACGAATGGACGAGATATTCCGCACGCCGATGCCTGGATTGGCAGTATCCGTGAGCATATCCCACACGTGGCAAGCATTTGCCAGAACGTGAATACCAAGCGAACGAACGTTATTTTTGGCGACGAAACTCGTGTGCTGTGGGGCCGTGATGTGATCTACGACTATATCGGAAACGTCCAGTTTGCCATTTCCGCGAGATCCTTTTATCAGGTGAATCCCGTTCAAACGGAAGTGCTGTATAGCAAAACCGTCGAATATGCCGGACTCACAGGTAAAGAAACGGTGATTGATGCGTACTGTGGTATTGGCACCATCTCTTTGTTCCTCGCTCAGCATGCGGATCAGGTGTATGGTGTAGAGATCGTCAAAGAAGCCATTGAGGATGCGCGGAGTAATGCGCTGTTAAACGATATGCGTAACGTGAAGTTCGAAGTCGGCGCGTCCGAGGACGTCATTCCCACGTGGAAAGGGCAGGGCATCACCGCCGACGTTATCGTCGTCGATCCGCCCCGTAAGGGCTGCGATCCACGACTGCTCGAAACTATTCTGGAGATGAAGCCAGAGCGCGTGGTGTACGTATCCTGCAATCCAAGCACGCTGGCACGGGATTTAAGAATACTGGAGGACGGCGGGTATAGAACGGTGGAAGTGCAACCCGTCGATATGTTCCCGCATACGGTGCATGTGGAGTGCGTGGTAGTGATATATCGAGATGAGAAGCATTGATGTACGAGGGATTAAGAGTAACTTGGATATGTTCCTGCATTCAAAAAAACACTTTAGGGTGGAGTGTGGGAACATATATTATTTACATACACATGGCATGTGGAGTGCGTGGTAGTAATATATCGAGATCAGAAGCATTGATATACGAGGAATTAAGAACAACTTGAATATGTTCCTGCATTCAAAAAAACGCTTTAGGGTTGAGTGCGGGAACATATTTTATTTACATTCACAAGGCATGTTGAGTGCTGTGCGTTGCTTGAACTAGCTGACTAATCCTAAGTTAAGCATGCTTTTTTACATGTGCAATACTCGGATGTGTCTTTGGAATAGCTAACTTAATATTTGTTGAAACATAAAAAGCAGACGGTTTAGAAGTGCGATAATGCACCTCTAATTGGCCGTCTGCTTTACTGTTATTTTATGAATGAAGCGAACTAAAATTGTTGGAGTTAGCTCTGTAAGTGGTTGTTTAGGATTTAATTGATTTAGGATATACGCTTTCAAATTAGCAATATCTACTTGCATATTACTTTCCTCATATTGCAACAGATTTACTTGTTCAACTAGTTTCTCTATTTCAGGATTTAAAATAACTACAAGACCGTCATAATCTTCTTGGTTAATTTTATCATCTAACAACAAATCGAGTGCCTTTTGTTTCTTAGTACGGAGACTAGCAAGCTGTTTTTGTAATTTTTCATGATTATTCACTGGCTAGGCGGAATGTACGATGAACTATTTAGATTTTAAGTTACAGGATGCAACGATGACTTGTGTAGAGGCTTTAAGATTAAGAGGGTTTCAAGTAAAAGCGGATAATGGGTTAATTGAATTTTTACAATCTAGCTCGAAAAAGGATATGGCACATGTAACGCAGATGTTAAATCGCTTGAAAGTACCATTTATTGTGAGGGATGCTAATCGTATTGAAATTTTAGTAACGAAGCTGCCATTAGCATTTTATTTAAAAGTTGCAAAATTCGGCGGCGAATCATACATGATTCCTTTTGAAGAGCATCACACAAAATGCGATACTTTTATAATCACCGCTATGGTGTACGATTAGATACCCTTGAAATTGAATATAACATGGCTGCATTTGTAAAAGCCGCAAATTTAGCTGGAATTCGAGTGATATCAGGTTGTAATGGCCATCATAGAAATTCACCAAGACTTCAAGTAGTCGGGGAATACTATGGCGCGTAGTTTGAAATGATCCAGCAAATGTTTATGCACGACCTTGAGTTGAACTATCAATGGCGATTGCTATATCAAGGAAACACAAAGGCAGAGATTCGAGCTGTCGGAAGTAATTGGGATATGGATCGTATTCATCAGGATACGTTGAAAATGGCCGAAAGGTTGCAACAACACGCAAAAGAACAATTAAAGAACGAATCTTTGAAAGACGAGCAAAAGAGCCTAAGCAATTTGTTGAGAATAAACAATATAAACAATTAGGACATTGGATGATGCAACGCTATGAAGAGAAGGTTGCATTAAAATTTCAAAAGTAATAAAATAGTATTAATGATACTATGTTTGTATATAGTGAATAAAAAAGAAAGTAGGTTTATTCATGAAGAACTTATATGGTTTTTTAGATAAAACAAGAGGCGATTTACCATTACATGAAACGTTTGAGGCAACTAAAGCTGTTGTTGCGATTGGAGATGCAAATACTTTACGAAATATTGCAAATTCAGTGAATATATTCGAAACATTAGTGCAACAAATATCACACTTAGATTATAGTGCCATGACGAAAGAACAATTGAATAGAACGGTAATCACACTGTCTTCTAAATTAATGTCTAGTTATACAATCGATTTGATTTTAGAGGTAGCAAAGGCACTTGAAGTAAATAAAGCAATCGAAGTATTCGATTGGATCGTGCAGCAATCGGAGGAAAAGTATGGTGTTTTAAAAGCTGATTCAACACAAACAGCGATCGTCAAAAACTATTTTGATGTACAGCAGAATAAAACAGTATTTAGTGGTCGAATTGGCAAAGGGTTTGAAATAACAGAGTTACTAGGTGAGCAAAAAGATGTAGCAATATATGCACAAGATTATTATCTAGATGATTTAGTTATTGCGGAAATTCGTTTACATTTAGCTGGTTATGAAAAGGTAGAACTGAAGCAAGGAAATATATTAGTTGAACCTACATTTAAAAATCAAACATTTGATTATATGTATGATACGCCGCGCTTTGGTTATAAACCGAATGCCCAAGAGATGGAGCAATTGAAGTATCATTCGCGCTTTAACTATTTTGGCGTTCCGTCAAAGATGAATGCTGATTTAGGGTACTTAGTTGCAGGGGTTCATGCTTTGAATGAGCAAGGGAAAGGTGCATTTTACTTTACTACAGGAGCTTTATCTCGTGGTGGGGCAGATGAAAAAATTCGTGAGCGTTTAGTGGCGAGAGATGTCATTGAAGCAGTTATTGAGTTTCCAGGTGGATTTTATGCACCAACAACAGGTATTTCTTCGGTATTAGTTTTGATGAACAAAGCGAAATGTGAGCAAGCGAAAGGAAATATTCTATTTATTAATGCTTCTACGTTATCGAAATTTGTTCGTAGAAAAACATCGCTTACAGACGAAGGGCTTGCCGAAATTATTTCAATTTTAGAAGAGCGCAAAGAAGTGAAGGGGATCTCGAAAATTGTCGCTATGCAGGATTTAACGGACTATGAATTATTACCTAGCCGCTATGTGTTCGAAAATGAAGTTGAGCTGGAAACGTATGGTTTAGTTGAAATTGACTTACCAGCATTTGAACAGGTAAAAACGGTACGATTAAAAGACAGTGCTACGATATATCGTGGTCATAATGCACTACCAAAAGACGAAAATGTAAATGGTAATGTCGCATTACTGAAAATTTCAGATATTGTAGATGGTGAAATTCAAGAAGCTGGTTTAACACGCTATGAATTAGGTGGCCGAGTGAAACTAGATAATTACAAACTTGAAAAAGGGGACATTGTTCTTTCGATTCGTGGACAGCTAAAGTTAGCGATGTTTGAAAGCGACCGAGAAGATGTTTTGTTATCACAAAACTTCATTGGGATTCGTTGCAATGCTGATTTTGATCCAACATTTGTGAAGCTGTATTTGGAATCACCGTTAATGCAATTTATTATACAAAACAGCCTAACAGGCTCGACAATTTTAAATTTATCGCCAAAGGATATTGAAGGATTTATGATTCCGCAATTACATTTAAAACAGCAGCAGGAAATTGTGAATGAATATAAGCAACAGCAACAAGAGCTGAAACAGAAGTTAGACGAGATTCTGATACAATTGAAAGAATCTAAACTAAATGCTTATGAACAAATGGGCATTGGACAAACATTTACTTTAAAATAGATAATAGGAAATGGTGTCTAAGAAGGCACCATTCTACATGGAGGTTTTGACATGATTACAGGTGAAATTAAAAATAAAATCGATAGTATCTGGACGACGTTGTGGACGGAGGGAAACACAAACCCTTTAACAAACATCGAACAATTAACATATTTACTGTTCATTAAAGGTTTAGATGAAGGTGAATTAAAAAAAGAAAACGAAGCGGAATTTTTAGGGCTTGAATATAAAGGCATCTTTTCAGAAATGCCAACTGAGTTTAATGAAATACAAAAACAGCACTGGGCGATGATGCGCTGGACACAGTTTAAAAACTTACCGGCACAAGAAATGTATGAGGTAATGACGACGACGATTTTCCCGTTCATTAAAACATTGGGCGGCAAAGACGAGTCAGCATTTTCAAAATATATGAAAGATGCGATGTTCCAAATTAACAAGCCAGCGACATTACAAAAGGTCGTAACTGCACTTGATAGCATCCCAATGGAAGACCGTGATACACAAGGGGATATTTACGAGTATTTATTATCGAAGTTACAACAAGCAGGGACAAACGGCCAATTCCGTACACCGCGTCATATTATTAAAATGATGGTGGAATTAATGAAGCCGTCACCAGAAGATATCATTATAGATCCGGCAATGGGGTCAGCAGGATTTTTAGTAGCTGTGAGTGAATACTTACGTAAAAATCACCAAGACCTATTTTTAGTACAAGGGCTAAACGAACATTTCCATAATACGATGTTCTACGGAAATGATATGGATACAACGATGTTACGTATCGGTGCAATGAACATGATGCTTCATGGTGTGGATTCACCAAATATCGACTATCGTGATTCGTTATCGGAGGAAAATAAAGAGACAGATAAATACACGTTAGTCTTAGCAAACCCGCCCTTTAAAGGCTCTTTAGACTATGATGCGGTTTCAAACGACTTATTAAAAGTAGCAAAAACGAAGAAGACAGAGTTACTGTTCTTGTCACTTATTTTACGTACATTAAAAGCTGGTGGACGTGCGGCAGTGATTGTCCCAGATGGCGTATTATTCGGTAGCTCAAATGCCCATAAAGCTATTCGTAAAGAAATTATCGATAACAACAAATTAGAAGCTATCATTTCAATGCCAAGTGGTGTGTTCAAGCCATATGCCGGGGTTTCAACAGGAATTATGATCTTCACGAAAACAGGTACAGGTGGCACAGATAACGTTTGGTTTTATGATATGAAAGCAGACGGCTATTCATTAGATGATAAACGTACTGCAATTGAAGCAAATGACATTGAAGACATTATAACGCGTTTTGGTAACTTACAAGGTGAAGCAGAGCGTAAACGTACAGAGCAATCATTCTTCGTACCAGTCGATGAAATCCGCGAGCAAGGATATGACTTGGCGATTAATAAGTACAAAGAGATTGAATATGAGGAAGTTGAATATAGTAGTCCACAAGAAATTCTTAAATCCATTATTTTATTGGAAGACGAAATTCAAAATGAATTAAAGTCTTTAGAGGGGCTTATAAAATGAAATATGTTGAATTAAAACATTTATGCTCACCAAAACAATGGAAAACGGTATCCACTTCTAATTTAATATCGAGTGGTTACCCTGTTTATGGGGCAAATGGCATTATTGGATATCATTCTGAATATAATCACAAGTTCCCTACTTTATTAGTAACCTGCCGAGGTGCTACTTGCGGCGAAGTTAATATTTGTGAACCATTTTCTTATGTAAATGGAAATGCGATGGCACTAGATGACTTAGATGAAAGTAAGGTAAATATAAAGTATCTTTATTATTATTTGAAGTATAGAGGTTTTAAAGATATTATTTCAGGTTCTGCACAACCGCAAATAATTCGTAGTGCCATAGAAAAAATAAAAATACCTCTTATTGAATTGGCAGTACAAGTAAAAATTGTTGAGACCGTAGATAAGATTATTGGTGTAATTTTAAAACGTCAATCCCAAATCACAGTATTAGATGAATTAACACAAAGTTTATTTTTAGAGACGTTTGGTGATCCAATTCAAAACCTAAAAGATTTTAAGAAATTATCTTTAAACAATGTTCTATCTAATATACAGACTGGATGGAGTCCGGTCGCTAGTAATGAACCAGCAATTAATAATGAACAAGGAGTATTAAAGTTAAGTGCAGTTACTGGGGGGCGTTATAATTTTAAAGAAAATAAAAAATTACTCGATGGTACTCCTTTTAAAACTGAATATGAAGTGAAAACTGGAGATATTCTTTTAACAAGGAAGAACACAAAAGAGTTAGTAGGAGCTTGTTCATATGTATTTGATACCCAATCAAATCTAATGTTTTCAGATTTAATATTTAGATTAAATATTAAAGATGAATCAATAATACAGCCTATTTATTTATGGAGATTATTAAATACTAATGCGATGAAAAAAGAATTAAGTTCATTAGCATCAGGAAGTTCAGGTTCTATGCCTAATATTTCTAAGAAAAATTTAAATGAACTTTTGATAATAATTCCCCCTATTAATTTGCAGGAAGAATTTATTAATAAAATCATTTCGTTAGAACAATTAAGAAGGGACTTAATTGAAAGTGTGTATTCGTATGAAAAATTATATGAGTCAATACTCCAAAAAGCCTTCAAAAGCGAGCTTTTCCAAGAACAATAACAATCTCACAAAGGAGATGTGTATATGTTGAACTTCGATTTTTTAAAGGATAAACAGTCATTTACGAGCTTTGCCAACGCTTGTTTTGAAGCGGAAAAGGCGATGCAAGTTAGTCCTGCCACGGTTGCGATTTTGTCGCGCCGTGCGCTGGAGCTTGCCGTTAAATGGGTGTATCAATTTGATAATGATGTCAAAATTCCGTATCAAGATAACCTTTCAAGTTTGATTCATGATCGACACTTTTTAGGCATTATTGATGAAGAACTGTTACCGATGATGAAATACGTGGTGAAGCTTGGAAACGCAGCGGTACATACGAATGTGGCGATTACGCGTGATGAAGCGGTGTTATCGTTACATAACTTGCATCAATTTGTGTCATGGATTGACTATTGTTATGCAGAGGAATATACAGCAACAGAGTTCGATGAAACATTATTGTATGATGCAGATTATAAGCGTGAACGTCCAGAAGAATTAAGTGACTTATACGAAAAGCTAAGTGCAAAGGATCAGTCGCTTGAAGAGCTTCGTAAGCAAAATGAAGAGCTTCGCCTGCAGTTAACAGCGAATCGTATAGAGTCACAACAACATTATGATTTTGATGTGGATACGATTTCAGAATTTGAAACGCGTAAACGTTATATCGATTTAGATTTGAAATTAGCGGGTTGGGAAATCGGTAAAAATGTTGAAGTGGAATACCCTGTAACAGGTATGCCAAACGTAAAAGGTGAGGGCTATGTGGATTATGTACTGCGCGGTACAAACGGTAAAATTTTAGCAGTTGTTGAAGCAAAACGAACGTCACGTGATCCGAAAGAAGGGCGTAACCAAGCAAAATTATATGCGGATTGTATCGAACGAATGCATGACTTACGACCTGTTATTTTCTATACAAACGGCTTTGAAACACACATTTGGCATGATGACTATGCCGCACGTAAAGTAGCTGGCTTTTATACACAAGATGAGCTGCAATTAGTAATTGATCGTCGTAAAATAAAGCAGCCGTTAGTTAATGCTGAAATTAACGACGCTATTACAAACCGCTATTACCAAAAAGAGGCGATTCTGGCGATTTGTGATACGTTTAGCAACAACCAACGTAAAGGGCTGCTCGTCATGGCAACAGGTAGTGGGAAAACACGTACTGCCATTTCATTAGTTGATGTGTTAACAAAAAATTATTGGATAAAAAATGTACTGTTTTTAGCTGATCGTACATCATTAGTGAAGCAAGCGTTTCGTAATTTTAACACGCTTTTACCGAATTTATCGCTAAGCAATATGCTAGAGAAAAATTCGAATCCAGAAGCGGCTCGTATGGTGTTTTCAACCTATCCAACGATGATGAACTCGATTGACGAAGTGAAACGTAAAGATGGTAATCGTTTATTTACAATCGGTCATTTTGATTTAATTATTATCGATGAATCACATCGATCCATTTATCAAAAATATAAAAGTATTTTTGACTACTTTGATGGGATGCTAGTCGGTTTAACAGCAACACCTAAAGACGAGTTGGACAAAAATACGTATACGATTTTTGACTTAGAAAATGACGTGCCGACTTTTGCCTACGAATTAGCGAAGGCTGTAGAAGACGGTTATTTAGTTGATTACCGAACACGTGAAACAACACTAAAAATTTTAGATGACGGTATTCGTTATGACGACTTATCAGAGGAAGAAAAGGAAGAGTTTGATGAAATCTTTGAAGATGAGCCACAAGTAAAAGATATCGATAGCTCAGCCATTAACAACTTTGTATTCAATAAAAACACAATTGATCATGTGTTAAATGATTTAATGGAGTATGGCTTAAAGGTTGAGGGTGGCGATAAATTAGGAAAAACAATAATTTTCGCAAAAAACCATAAACATGCGATGGCCATTAAAGAGCGTTTTGATTTGAAATTCCCAGAGTACGGAGGTGATTTCGCAGAAGTGATTGATTACAGTGTGGAGTATTACCAAACGCTAATCGATGACTTCTCAACAACAGATAAAATGCCGCAAATTGCAATTTCGGTTGATATGTTAGATACGGGAATCGATGTGCCAGACGTTCTGAATCTAGTATTCTTTAAAAAGGTGCGCTCAAAAACAAAGTTCTGGCAAATGATTGGTCGTGGTACACGTTTACGTAAAGACTTGTTTGGTCCAGGAATGGATAAGGTGTACTTTTTAATTTTTGATTACCTTAGAAATTTCGAATACTTCCGTGAAAACGAGAAGGGTGAGCAAACAAAAATCACCCAAACACTAACGGAGAAGCTATTTAATTCTAAAGTGGATATTGTTCGTGAATTGCAATCGCTTCAGTATCAGGAAGCTCCGTTTATTTCATACCGTGAACAATTGCTGAAGGAAATTTTATCGGATGTACGTGCATTAAATGATGAAAATTTCCGTGTACGTCAGTACTTACAATATGTGCATAAATATCAAAATGAAGATAGTTGGCAAGCATTATCTGTTGTGCAAACGAATGAAGTGAAAGAAAATGTTTCACCACTCATTGTACCGATTGAAGATGATGAGTTAGCGAAGCGTTTTGACTTATTAATGTTAACGATTGAATTAGCAAGATTGCAATCTAATAATGCAACAAAGCCAATTCGCCGTGTTGTAGATACAGCCGAAGCACTATCAAAGCTTGGAACAATCCCACAAGTACTAGCTCAAAAAGACGTAATCGATGAAGTACGTACGACCGAATTCTGGGGACAAGCATCAATTGCTGACTTAGAGCATGTTCGTGTAGCATTACGTGATTTAATTCGCTACATTGAGCGCTCGAATCAAAAAATCTACTATACTGACTTTCAAGACGAAGTGATGACCGTTGCAGAAAACGCATCAATCTTAAATGTAAACGACCTAAAAAGCTATCGCAAAAAGGTCGAGCATTACTTGAAAGAACATCAGCATGAGGACACATTAGCGATCTATAAGTTGCGTAACAATAAGCCATTAACGAAGCAAGACGTGGAATACTTGGAGCAAATTTTATGGAACGAACTAGGTTCAAAAGAACAGTATGAAAAAGACTACGGTGATACGCCCGTAACAAAGCTCGTTCGTAAAATTGTCGGCCTAGACCGTCAAGCTGCTGTCGAAGCATTTTCAGCGTTTATTAGTGAGCAACAATTAACATTACAACAAACGCAATTCATTGAGTTGATTATCGATTATATTGTTAAGAATGGTACATTAGAGCGCCAAGCTTTGCAACAAGATCCTTTTAGTTCAACAGGTGGGATTATGGTTGTATTCAAAGACCAACTGCCAAAAGCACGCGGGATTTTGGATATTATAGATCGGATTAATCGCAATGCGATGGATATTTCATAAATAAGTGAGGGACACATAGACATGCTGTTCCTCTTTTATAAATATATATTTGGAACGATAAAAGTTTATATAGATTTATACACAATTTGGGGGAATTAAAGATGAAACCTTTAGATATTGTTTATGATGAGGTCGGAATACCATATAAAGTAGGCGAGTATCTTGGTGGAGGTGGTTTTGGAAAGGTATATCAAGTAACTAAAGTAGATGATGGGACACTTTGGGCATTGAAAGTTTTTCCATATGCAGATTTAGAGGAAAAGGATTTTATAAGTTTCCAAAATGAATCAATAATGGCTATGAAAGTCCAACACGAACATGTAATTAATTATAAATATATACACGATGGCAAAAAATATAGTGACTTATCACCTTATATTATAATGGAAATTGCCCATGATGGGAGTTTAGCAGACTTAATTAAAACGTATAAAGCTAATAAAGAATTTATTAATTCTGAAAGCTTACTCCGAATGTACAATCAATTAATTGACGGTATGATTGAGGTAAATAAACATGTTATTCATAGAGATATAAAACCGGAAAACATTCTTTTTAGGGATGGGAAATTAATTATTACTGATTTTGGACTTGCCAAAATTACTGATGCCACTACAAGGAATGTTCAATTAACTTTCAAAGGATACGGTACGCCACCGTATCTTGCTCCTGAAGCATGGAAAATGGATTGTAACACAATTCAAATGGATATATATGCTATGGGAATGACATTTTATGAAATGGTGACTTTGGAATCACCTTTTAATGTAGTTGGTAGTATAAGCAATGATGAATGGAGACAAAAGCATTTATTTGAAGAACCAATGCCTGTTCATCAAAGAAACAGTACAGTTTCCCCTATAATATCTCAAGTTATAATGAAGATGATTGAAAAATCAACTAACAGAAGATATACAAATTGGCAGGATATAAAGAATGATTTGTCTAAGTTAGAGCTTCCCAAATCTAATAATGAAGATATATTAAATACAATGTTACAGCAGAAATTAGATGAAGCTGCAAAACGAAGAAGTAAAGAAGCAGAAACTGCGAAAATTTTAAAAGAAAAAGAAGAACATGAAAAGCTGATATTTAGCCAATTTAAAAGGGATATTTTTTCCCCAATAAATGACTTGATTAATGAATTTAATGAGCGAACTATAGATGAAAAGATATTAATAGTACCGCCTAATAAGTCTGGGAAAAATATTTCATGTAATTTTAATTTGTTATCCGGTAAGAAAGTTGAAATTCGTTTAGATATTTTACATGACGATGATTTTATAAGAAAAGTAGAGAATACTTCACCGCTGTACCATGGGGCAAAAACTTATAGTAAGGTTGTTAGACCTATATATATAAAAAATAATAAGAAGATATTAGCATGGGGTTATTTAAAAATCCGAAATGATATAGGATATAATATTTTGCTATTAGAAAATGATGATGAATTATATGGTGAATGGGTATTTTTGTTAAACAATCAAAGTGGCTTAGCAAGACATACAGAGAACAGACCAACCCCTTTTGCATTTGAGATACACGAATTAGAAAAAGAATTGAATTTTATCAATGCTATGCATATATATAATACAAGTGTTATGGAGTATGACGAAAAGATATTAAAAACTTTTATTTTGAATAACAATTAACAATAATAGTTTTGCTGAAATATATACCTCTAATGTTTGGCCGTATTTAAGGTAAGAAATTAAAGGTATTTATAATAGGGTAAGGTTATTCTACTACATCGTTTTATTTTATTATCTACCCTCAGCACTCACCACATGTGGAGTGTTGTTCACTATTGGTCAAGAAAGACTAATAGTTGAGGTGTATTGACGTATACAGCAACGGAGCAGCAATTGAATTTTTAACTATTGAGAAAGTCACGAAATCGAGCTTTAAGGCGATAGTCCATATCGAATAAATTGAATCATAGTGTGTCATGATCTGGCGCCTGTTAACACGGGCGCTTGGGTGACACCTGATTTATAGGTGCGATTCCACAATGACAGGAGTGAATCTGAATGAGCTACTTTTATTGTTACGATATCCATTTGTTTAATTATCTGACGAGTAAGGGCTTCTCGTTTATAACGAAGGCACGACACTATAAGACGAATGTTTTATTTTCCATGTATCTGAAAACGCCAGAACTATCTGTAGCCATTGATGAATGGGAAGCAACAAATTATTAAAATGTAGATGTTAGAAATGATGTGAGGAGCATTTGATGAGAATTGATGATTATAAGCCAAAGCAAAATGTAACTGAGAAGGTAAACGGGGAGGAGGCTGAATGGAAAAATGGAGATATCGTTTTAATTAGCAGTGGGACGGCATCGGGTAAATCCTATTTTATTCGAAACAAGCTGGAACAATTAGCGGATCAGCAAAATGTGAATATCCTTTTATTAGTCAATCGAAAGAACCTGTACGATCAGAATAAGGAAGCTATCGACAATTCATTATTTTCAAGAATCAAAGTGGAATTATATCAAACAATTGAAAATCAACTTAACGAAGGGAAAGAATACGATTTTTCTCCTTATACATATATCGTGTGTGACGAATCACATTACTTTACTACGGACAGTGGATTTAATGATAATTCCGATGATTCCCTTCAAGCTATACTCGGCTTACAGTCTCAAATTAGAATTTTTATGTCCGCAACAGGTCATGTCCTATTTTCCTATATAAAGGAGCAGTATAGACATAAACTCAAACAAAAGGGGAATAAATTATGGTCTTACTTCATTCCAATAAAATTCAATCAGATTGCATCGTTATCCTTTTATACAGACTTTTATGCAGTAGAAAAATGGATTAAGCGCAAATTCAATAAAGCTAACGATAAAATTATATATTTTGCAGACACGATCCAAAGGCTTTTGAGCTTCATGTGAAGTATGACGATTCACTATTCGTATGCAGTAAAAGCAGCAGCAAAAACAGAAAGTATCTCAAACATGTAGATGATGATCAAGTGGAGTCCATGGTCAAGCAAAATAGGTTTGACTGTAAGTATCTATTCACCACGACAGTGCTTGATAATGGTTTTGATTTGAAAGATGAGCAAATTAAATTAATTGTGTGCGATATATTTGATGTGGATACGATGCTACAGTGTATTGGGCGAAAGAGATTCAAGAATGACCAGGATAAGGTTCATGTGGTGTTACTGAATCGAAGCAATCGAGATTTGAATAATTACTTGAGATCCGTCCAGAAGAAACTGGATGAAGCAGATGCTTTTATTCATGGTGGAGTTGAAGAATGGAAAAAGCTAGTGGGTAAATTTTCGAGGCAATCCAATTACATCATTAAAGACAACGCAACAAGTGATGGCAAATATAAATCGAAGAAGACGGTGTCCAGAGTTAAATATCTTCAAGCTGTAGCTACGAGAGATCGGATCAAGGATATGCTGGATCGCAATAGGGAAACGAATGAATATAGAGAAAAAACGGGAGGAAAAAAGGAAAGCGATGCCTATATGATGTATATTTCGAACTTATTACATAAAAATAAAATCACGTTGATTGAGAAGATGTTTGATCAAGAAGAATTATGTAGCTATTTAGACACGATAGTAGGTAAAAGAATATACAAAGAGGGTCAAAAACAAGTCATTGAAAAATTTGATATCAAGGATTATCGAGGTAGATTACAAAAGGATATTAGCCAATTACAATCCTACCTCCAATCGAATCAATTAAAATATGCGATTGGTAGTTTTCCAGATAACCGAAAGAAGTTAGAAGATGGAAGTGGCAATCCCCATAAAGGGAAGCGATATTGGTTAGTTAGCAAATTTAATGGATAGTCGGTTGTAACAAAAAAATCAAATTTTTCTTATTTTCGATACTGTCAAAAAGGTAGTACATATAAGGATTTTTTTAATCTTGGACCGCAAATTGTGGAGTAATGCTATATATAACATATATCCATGATTTGCTGTCCAGAGGATAGAAAAGGCAATGAAATCAACCGTTTTATGAAATGTAAAAAAGCAAATAAATGAGACAAACCGGAAATGAGCCGCAAAAGGGTGAATTGCCTAGGCAAGAGGGGAAACGGCGGCAGGTCGATGAATACCGTTTACGAAGCGTAGCGAAGTGGTTTTTATCGAGATGGTGAGAGAGTTTCCCTTTATGTGGGTACAAACGTTAAGATCAAAAGAAACCGTCAACAAAAATTTGTAAACAAATTATTTCTTTCCGTAGCCATCCAACAATCGTTGGCTGTCTTCAGTTTATTTTTTTGAACATGATAGATTGACGTGACCCTAATTTTCTATATATAGGGGAAACTGGGGTCAGTCCATGGAATGTAGCTTAACTTAGAAAGAATGAAATGGAGAAATAACGTTTACATCATACTCAAGATACTTATTCATTTGTAGTCAGGCTGCTTATTTTAAAATTTTTGATTTACAGGTTGAAATTAATCTTGCTGAATGTAGGCTGATATTTTCAAAAATTTAAAACTAAAAAAGTCGAGCTTACAAAGTTTGAAGTGTGTCACGTGACACAATGTTGAAAATTTAAAAGTACATATTACACACGGGAACTCTGGCTATGGTCTAGGGTTCCTTTTTCATTTGGAGAGGAGAAATTAGGATGATTATATTGTTACTAGCATTATCCGTAGCAATCTGTATTTGGCTTAGCATATTCTGCACTGTAATTCTGAGTGAGAGGAGAATGAGCCGGATTGGAAATCAAATTCGTAAACGTAGAAATGCCCATACCATACATAAAAAATCAGAAACAATGAGAAAGCTGTAGATATAAAGGAGCAAATTTTATAAATGAAATGGATGAAATTGAAGATCGATCAACTGGTACATGCCGAATATAATCCAAGGAAGGATTTAAAAGCGGGTGATCCAGAGTTTGAAAAGATTAGGAATAGTGTAATGGAATTCGGTTATTGTGAACCAATTATTTGTAATAGCGATTATACTATCGTGGGAGGTCATCAACGAGCTAAAGTGTTGAAGGCACTCGGTTACGATGAAGTCGATTGTGTCATAGTGGATGTGAGTAAGTCGAAAGAGAAAGCTCTGAACATAGCGCTCAATAAAATTACAGGTGAGTGGGACTTTGACGCACTGGCTACATTATTAGATGAGTTAAAAGAAGCAGAATATAATATTGAGTTAACAGGCTTTGATTGGTCTGAAGCAGAGAAGTTGCTGGATACATTACATGAAGATACAGCCGATGATGAGGATGATTTTAATTTAGAAGAAGCATTACCTGAACATCCGATCACTTATAAAGGTGACATTTGGCTACTTGGTAAGCATAGGCTAATCTGCGGTGACTCGACTAATCCACAGGATATTACAAGATTGATGGATGGTAAGAAGGCACAGCTCATTGTAACTGATCCACCTTATAATGTGGATTATACAGGTAAGACCAAGGATGCATTGAAAATTGAGAACGATAAGATGGATGACGACCAATTTTATGATTTTCTATTGGCTGCCTATACTCGAATGTATGAAGTAGCAGATGACGGAGCAAGTATTTATGTGTTCCATGCGGATAGTGAAGGCTTGAACTTTAGGAAGTCATTTATTGAAGCTGGATTCAAACTGTCTCAATGTTGTATATGGGCAAAGCAAGCGATGGTAATGGGTAGACAAGATTATCACTGGATGCACGAACCCGTATTGTACGGTTGGAAGCCGACAGGAGGACATTATTGGAACAGTGATCGTAAGCAAACGACATTATGGCAATTTGATCGTCCCTTTCGCAATGAATATCATCCCACGATGAAGCCGATTCCCCTGATTAGCTATCCGATTAAAAATTCCAGTAAGCTTGGTGATATCGTATTTGATCCATTTGGTGGTTCAGGTTCAACGTTGATTGCTTGTGAGGAAACGGATCGGATTTGCTATACCAGTGAGCTTGATCCTAAGTATGTAGATGTGATTGTGCAGCGGTATATTGCCCACGTTGGTAGCGATAGCAATGTATATTTGATTCGAGATGGTAAACGGTTTAGCTACCAAGAAGTTGTTGCTGAGTCGGCAAGGTCAGAGGTATTGAGATAAATGTTATATATTGGTTTGATAAAATAATTAATATTCATTTTATGGATCAGTGATGCTAGACTTTTATTACAAGGAAAATACGGAGGGGAAATCAGTGAACTACTTTTTATTAATGACTACCCGAACAAACAAGTTCGATTCTAATGATATCCAAGGACATTATGACCATCTGGAAAAGTTAAAAAAAGAGGAGCTTCTCGAAATGTATGGTCCATTTAGCGATGCAACGGGAGGAGCCTATTTAATAAAGGCAGCATCACTTGATGAGGCGACAAATATTGGGAATTCAGATCCGCTCATTCAAAATGGATCTTCCACATTGACGATAAAGGAGTGGCTGTTGCGTTAAAAGCTCATCAGCGAAGAGTGATCATGAGTGGTCGGATATTAAAATATACAGACGTTTATGCATATCCTCTTGCATAGGCTTTTTGTATTGGAGATAAGGTTATTAAGGCAAGAGGGAAAGCTAAGCATTGCCAACGTTGGCGATAATAGCGGCGTATATTTGATTCGAGATGGTAAGCAGTATGACTATCATGAAGTCGTTGCTGAGTCGGCAAGGTCAGAGGTATCATGTGCTGACTAAACCGAAAGGGTGATTGAATTGGGCAAGGCAAAAGTGAATATGGTAGTTCGATTTCTGAAGGGCATGCAAGCCGAAAAGGTCAATGTGCTAGGGGCTGAGGAGGCTCGGGAGGACAATGAGTTGATTCAGAAGGTGATTGAGGATATCGAGTTGTTTTACGAGGCTGAGTTAGAAGGGTAAGCTGGAATACATATGGGGAATGGTCGATAGTTGGCTGTTCCTTTTTTTCGTGCTGGAGGTGAGTTAAGATGAGCAAAAACAATGACAAACCCAAAAGAAATAAGCCTAAGATACTGACCAAGTATGATCAATTTGTTGTGCCAAGACTTAAGGATATTCCCGTTTGGGTACGTGAGGGAGCTACAGATGAGGAGATTGCGAAACGACTGAATATTCATATCTGGACATTAGGCGATTATCGTAGGAAACATCCCAAATTTGCTGAAGCATTGGAACGTCCCACCAAGTGGGAAACCCATGTATATCCTAGACTCACGGAGATTCAGCAATGGTTCGAAGAAGGCGTGAATGCAGAGGACATCATTAAGAAACTCGATATAGGTAAAACGACTTGGTACGAGTATATTGATAAACATCCGATGCTGGCTGAACTAGTCAAATGGAGCAGATCTGTCCCTATTTCACACGTAGAGAATTCACTTTTGAAAGCTGCAACGGGATATGAATATGAAGAAATAAAAACGATCATTGAAGAGGACAAAAATGGAAAAAAGAAGACGCGTATCGAGAAGGTAAAACGATATCAGCCTCCCAATCCGACAGCGATGATCTTCTACTTAAAGAATCGCTCACCCAACGAGTGGAATGATCGCCGTGAGTTGGTGGTGAATACAAAAGCACTGGAACAGGAACGGAAGCAGCTATTTTTGGATATGATTGAAGCGGATGTAGTGGATGCCGACTATGAAGCTATTGAGGAATCGGTTGAGATTGAGGAAGGATATATGGAGTCGGATGATTTGCAGCCATAACGTTATGTCGTCAGTATTTGTATAGATAAACGCCCATTTCAGCCCTAAATTAGCCTGTGAATTGCCCAAACTAAGTGCATAAGATAAGTTATGTATGGAGTGGACTTTGCCCCACATCAACGCTATGATGTGACACACGAGCGAAGGGTGGGGGGAAAATGAAGTATATTCAAGGGTTTGAAGCACATTTATGGAGCAAGGATCGGAGTGAAAATACGGTTTCCTGTTATATTAGAGACGTATTGCAGTTTATAACCTGGTATCAAAGGAAAACGGAATATGGATTGGATCAGTGGATTGAACTGGATGGAGTAGAATACAAGAAATATCTGCAAAGCACCAACCAAGCGATACTGACCATCAACCGCAAGATCGCCAGCGTCAACGTATTTGCACGGTGGATGCACCAGCAAGGCTATATTAAGGAAGAAATACATATCGAAGCGGTCAGGAATAAGGTTGTCCGGCAATACAAAGGGTTAGCGGAAAAGGATTTGTGGAAGCTACGAAATGAAATTCACCGTATGGGCAATCGAATGCATATCTGTATGATTGAATTGTTGATTGGAACAGGGATACGGGTAAGCGAATTGGTTGGCATCAAGTTGAAGGATATTGAAATGAGTGAACGTAAAGGGATGCTGAAGGTGCTAGGTAAGGGAAACGCCTTCCGAACGATACCGATGAATAAGGATGTGCGTAAAGCCATCGTCAGATATCTCGAAGTCAGGCCACAAGTTGAATCGGAACACTTATTTATTGGGCAGCGTGGTGCTTTGGAACGGAATGCGGTCAACCTGATCCTGAACAAATACGGAAATCGGATAAACGTGAAGGTGACACCACATATGCTCAGGCATACGTTAGGATATAAGCTGGTGAAGACGACTCCTTTGACGACCATCCAACAAATCCTTGGACATGATAACGTAGCAACAACCAATATTTACACCCTAACAACACAGCAGGATATGGCTGAAGCCTTGGCAAATATCGAGTGGTAAGCAGCCACTCTTTTTGTCGTGGATGGAGGGGGTCTTCTATTTATAGAAACGGAGCCGCCAGCAAAGGGTGCAGAAATTTTTGTGATGATTTTATAGTGAATTTGAGAAAGGAGTTATACCTATTGAAACGATAAAGCAAGAAGAGCAACGACAAGCTGAACTGCTTAAACAGTATATGGAGAAGCATTTTAAGCCACCAAAAATGAAACAATTGATCGAAACGTTCTCTTTTTCTGAACTTCGCAAGCTAATCGGTGAAATGGACATTGAATTTTTCGCCTTGGCCTATTTCCCTAAATATTTTGATCGAGTATTTGGCAAGTTTCACAAAGAGTTATTTTCAGAGTTAAAGCATATGCTTGCGAATACAGGACTAATTACAGCTTTCGGACTCCCAAGAGAGCATGGAAAGTCGACAATCAGTTCTTTTTTATTTCCGCTGTATGCCACACTTTATGATAAATCTCAGTTCACACTGATCATATCAGCAACAGAACAAATTGCATTGCCCTTCTTGGACATGATCAAAGATGAGCTAGAAACAAATCAGATGCTGATTGAGGATTTTGGGATTCGTAAAGGGAGCCGCTGGAACAACAATGAGATTTGGCTGAAGAGTAAAGGTGGACTGGATTCCTGCATTATGATTCGTGGCATAGATGGCAGCTTGAGAGGTATTCACTATAGGCACCATCGTCCTACACTAGTTCTAATGGATGATTTGCTTAAGGAGGATACTGCTCGATCTGAAGCTAAACGAGAACAGATTAAAAATACATTTACGGATGTCATTCTGCCTATCGGAACAAGGGACACCAATATACTGATCTGTGGAACGATTCTCAACGAAGAAGATATCATGGCTGATCTGCTCAAAGGGAAGATACCAGGTGTGAGAAGTGTCCGTAAAGCAGCCGTGCTTCGGTTTTCAGAACGAGATGATTTATGGTCAGAATGGGAGCGACAATATAATAATCTCCAAGACGAGGATAGGATCAATACTGCCTTGTCTTTTTTTATGGCTCACGAAAAAGAAATGCTAGAGGGTACGAAAATCCTGTGGAGCGAGTATTTGGACTATTATTATTTGATGTGCAAGAAGCAAGCCATGGGTGAAAAGAGCTTCTATAAAGAGTTACAAAATGATCCGCGTTCAACAGACGAATACATATTTCAGAATCTCATGTATTGGGACAGGCTACCTGAGTTTGAGGATATGGAACTAGCCATGTACATTGATCCAGCCATTAAAGCCGGGAAGAAAAATGACTATTCTGCGGTTTCAATTATTGGGCAGCATCGGAAGACGAAGCAGATGTACGTGATCGATGGCATTATCTATAAATTGCTGCCGGATGATTTGTTCCAAGTCGCTATTGAGAAGTTAAAGCTTTATCCTGTAGATAAGCTGGGCTTTGAAGTCAATCAGGCACAAAGCTATATGAAGCAGAAATTTGAAGAAGAGTTATGGAAAGCGAAGATACATACGCCAGTTGAAAGTGTCCATTCCAAGGGGCAGAAGCATGAACGCATTATTAGCTTGGAGCCGGAAGTGAAGAAGGGTCATATTCTGTTCAATGCAGATAACCTCAGATATAATCATCAGGTGAAGGATTACAATCGAAATTGTACATATGATGATGCGCCAGATAGTTTATATGGGGCTGTTCAATTGATTCAGTCTGTGAAAAGTTTAAAGTTTTATGATCGTAGTTTGTTGTTTTGAGGGTCAGGCAGTTTAGACTACGGATTGATAATGAACTGCAAGAGATAATATTGATTTCAAGCATAAGTAATATTAGAGTTATATCATAAAAATACCAATTTCAATGTAAACTTGAGCCTGAAGCCCTGTCATAATAATCTGAGTACTGGCGCATTCTCAGTCTTATTTAGGCTGGGAATTTTTGTTTTAAGGGAGGAATTAAATTGTTAAATGATTCTGAAAGAGAAGGAATATTTAAAGCCATTTTTGAAAGGAGAGATATTCGATCATTTAATGGAAAACCCATATCCAAAGATAAGTTAAACAACATATTAAGGGCTGGTCATCATGCACCTTCCGTTGGTTTTATGCAACCTTGGGATTTTATTGTAATTGACTCTCAAGAAGTTAAAGAACGATTGGCGCATGCATGTCATAAAGAAATACAGGCCTTGTCCATACACTATGAAGATGAAAAAAAGACAAGATTTCTCTCGTTAAAATTAGAGGGTATAAGGGAAGCACCTATAACGATCTGTATTACATGTGATCCAACAAGAGGTGGCGGACATGTAATTGGGCGAAATTCTATTCCTGAAACAGATATTCTATCCGTCGCCTGTTGTATCCAAAATATGTGGTTGGCGTCTTATGCAGAAGGAATAGCTATGGGATGGGTTAGTTTTTACAAGAAAACAGACGTACGGGAAATACTAAATATTCCACCACATATTGACCCTATTGCTTTGATTTCATTAGGTTATACGGATTTTTATCCTACAAAACCAATCCTAGAGCAAGTAAATTGGGAGAGACGTCGAAATCTAAATAATCTAATACACCATAATGCTTGGGAATGATTTGAAATATAAGTGAATTCTCCTTTTTGGATATGATGCTAACGGAAACGATTGTTTCATAAGCATCAAGATTAAGCTGTTGGTTTAGTCGACAGCTTGCTACGTTTAGAAAGACTGCAATATGGTAAAAACCGCTGAAGAGAAAGGTAGGAGGATTATGAAGCAAGGACAAATGAAAAAGATAAATTTATTCGAGGTTACAAAAGACATAAACGATTATGCGAACTTTGTGGTCAGTGAAGTTAACGATCATGTTTTAAGAGCTGCTGTAATCGATGGTGAATTCCATTGGCACAAACACGATGACTGCGATGAACTCTTTATTGTAATTGAAGGGGAATTAATAATAGATTTTGAAGACCAGACTATAGTTTTGAACCAAGGAGATGTGTATACCATTCCCCAAAATGTCATGCATAGAACACGCTCTAACGGAAGAACTGTAAATCTTTGTTTTGAGAAAGCAGAAAATAATATTAAGGGTAACTAATAGGATAGAAATATACTCAAGTACGCAATGTAGTTCGTTAATAACTTAACGTAGAAGGAACTGCCTTATTAAAGGTGGTTCTTTTATTATTACAATCAGCAATTAAATGACCCATTTTTGAAAAGAGGCAAAGGTATGAAAATAAATGTAGAACTTATTTTTGAATGTCTAAACGAACTCCAATCGGCTGCAATAGCTAAACAGAAATATGCAGATTACTACAATGGTCAGCATGCTATTCTCAAGAACTATGCGATGCAAGAAAGTCGAAGCAATCAAAAGCTTATTTTTAATTTTCCACGAAAGTTCGTAGATAATGAAGTCGGCTACCTGCTAGGTAAGCCAGTAAACTATGTGTCCAAGTCAGATCAGGATGAAGCCATACATAATATAGATGTACATATGAGTCATTGGGACAAGGAGCATAATCTACAGCTTCGGAAACAATCCGAAATCTTTGGTGAAGGCTACGAATTGAACTATATCGATTCAGATGGCCAATTTTCAGCCACAGTATTATCTCCTTTGAATGCGTTTGTGTTAGAGGACGGAACAGCAGAACGAAATGTATTGCTTGGTCTACATAAATTTACCCGGCGATTTGATAAGCAAGTGTATTTGGACGTGTATACCGACCATGAAATTCTACATTATACAATCGGCAACGATGATAAACACATTCAGAGTAAGCAAAACCAAGCACCTGAATTAAAATATATCGGCAAACATAATCACATCTTTGGAAGAGTCCCGCTTATCTCCTGTCCAGCCAATACGGAGAGAAAAAGTGGCTTCCAGGATGTGATTTCTTTATTTGATGCCTACAATGCGTTGAATTCAGACTTGGTCAATGAAATCGCAGATCATCGCAACGCCTATCTCGTGATTGAGAATGCGAAGCTGGAAGCTGAAGATTTATTGAATATGAAGAAGATGGGCATTATTCAAGTTCCGGCTGGAGGAAAGGTAAGTTGGCTTACGAAGGAGATTAACGATTCTTTTGTGAAAAATGAGTTGGATAACATTGAACGAAAAATCTTTGACATGATGGATCAGGTTAATTTAAATGAGAATTGGGCCAGCAATACATCTTCCTTAGCTCTGAGAAACAAGCTGCTGAATTTGGAGAATCGAGTAGCAATGCGTGAAGCCTTAATGGAAAAGGCAATCAAGCAGCGTTTACGGAATTTCTTTACCTTTCTGCACATTAAAGAAGGTGTGCAATATGATTACCGTGATATCGCGGTGAAGTTTACTCGTAACTTGCCGACAGATTTGGTTGGGATGGCTGATGTGATTGTGAAACTGAAAGAAGTGGTCTCTCAGGAAACGTTGCTTACATTGCTTCCATTTGTGGAGAATCCGAAGCTGGAATTTAATAAATTTCATACGGAGCAGCAACGATTAGTGGATACGGCTGAGGAGAAATCGGATGCAGAATAAAAATAGGATCAAGCGGCTGGTGAAGAATAATTGTGCTTGTTATTTCGGAGCGAAGTATGGTATCCCAAACTATTGCTGTTTACAGGATGGCCCATGTGTATTTTTCGCTCAAGATGATTCTCTTCCCTGTTGTACCTATTTTGAAAATGGAGTTTTGCCAATGGATGAGAAGCTGGATCAAGAGTATAAGTCTGATCGGAATGTAGAATCTGAATTTAAGACAGCGAAATCGAGGGTGAACTGTACACGTTGCGGAGAAACATTTTCGGTAAATTCGAATCGGCAGAAATATTGTGAGAAATGCAGAGATAGGGCGAGAAAGGAAAGTATCAGGATACGTGTTCGGAAGTTCAGACAAAAAGACGGCTCGATGTAACGCTTTAGAAGTTGAAAAAGTCATATAAACAAAGGGTTAAAAATAGGCGAAAATGAGGAGTTGGTATGCTTGTACCTTTTCGTCACTTTTACGTTTTCTAATACGTTACATCATTGTCTTGAGCATGATATTCAATATGATACAGTTTCAGCATACATATACGTTTCAGAAGTTTAGGCAAACAACAGGTTCAGTGTTACGCTTCAGGCTGTCAAAAAAGCTATATAAACAAAGGATGAAAAATAGGTAAAAGTGGGGAGTTGGTATGTTTGTACCTTTTCCTCGTTTTTGTTATTTCTAAAGCGTTACATTGCTGTCCTGAGCATGACATTAAACGGCTCAATACATACATTAGCGTGTTCGGTTCTGTGAGTCGAATGGGCGATAAAGGAGATTATCGAAAATGAATTTAGAACAAATGAAGCAGTTAATTGAAGAAAACCAAACGAATGAGGAATGGCAAACGTATCTTCAGGGTTTGAATCCGTATAGCGTAGAAGGGATAGAGCAATTCATTCAATCTAATCATGATGCAAGAAGTTGGTTCGATAGCACGGTAGATAAACGATCTACTAAATCGCTGGAAACATGGAAGGCCAATCAGCTGGAAAGTGTGGTGGATGCTGAGATCAAGAAGCGATTCCCGGCTAAGGATGAGAAAGAAATTGAAGTAGAGAAGCTACGTGCCGAAGTCGAAAATATGAAGCTGGAGAAGCAGCGTGAACGATTAACCAGCCAAGCGATCAAAATTACATCCGAAAAGAAACTTCCACTCCCGTTAGTGGATTTTTTTATTGGTACGGATGAAGAAGCGACGATAGCGAATTTGGCTATGTTGGAACAATCGTTACAATTGGCTATACAACAGCAAGTAGAGCAACGACTCAAGGGGGAAGGATATACCCCTCCGGCTAGTTCAACGAGTAGCACATTTACATTGGATTCGATTAAAGGAATGTCCCCCAACGAGATTAATCAGCATTGGAATCAAGTCAAACAAGCATTACAAAACAAACAATAATAAACGAAAAGGATAGGGTGATTAGATATGTCAGTACAAAATTTTATTCCTACCATTTGGAGCGCACGTTTAAATGAAAGTCTGAAAAAGAATTTGGTATACGGAAATGTGGTCAACACCGATTATGAAGGTGAAATTAAAGGCCAAGGCTCCACCGTAAAAATCAATTCGATTGGGGCAGTAACGATTGGTAACTATGATAAGGTGGCAGGAATCGGGAATCCACAGGAACTGGATGCTACACAAAAAACATTGGTGATCGATCAGGCTAAATATTTCAATTTTCAGGTGGATGATGTCGATGATGCTCAAGCGAATGTAAATTTACTTGATGGTGGAATCGTAGAAGCCTCTTATGGACTTGCCAATGTAGTGGATCAGTATCTTGCTGGATTTTACACGGAGGTCAAAGCTGAGAATACAATTGGCAATGATACAGCGCCTATTATTCCAACTTCTTCAACGGCGTATGATTTGCTGATTGATTTAGGTGTGCTACTGGATGAGAACAATGTGCCTGAAAGCGAGCGTTTTGTAGTGGTTCCTGCATGGTACTATGGCTTGCTACTAAAAGATGCTCGTTTCACCAAAGACCCGAATGTTATCCGCACAGGCTATGTCGGAGATATTGATAGCATGACGGTTTACAAATCCAACAATGTGCCAAATACCGCAGGAGCCAAGTATAAAATCATCGCAGGTCATAAAAGTGCCATTTCGTTTGCGGGACAAGTAGATTCGGTAGAAGCATTTAGACCAGAGAAACAATTTTCAGATGCAGTTAAAGGGTTACAGGTGTTTGGAGCTAAGTGTATCAAACCCGAAGCCATTGCTGTGCTTACAGCCAATAAGTCTTATTGAAAGTGGATGATATGCAAACACATTATAATAGAAGAAACACGTTTAGGGTGTCCGTTTTGGATGCCCTATTCTTATTTTTTGGAGGGTGATGGAAATGTGGTTTTTGAATCAGGAAACAGGATGTATATGGGAAGTCACAGATCAGGAGTTAATGCTGCGGTTACAGGCCAGTAGGCATTATGAGCAAGTAGAGGAACCGCAACCAGATGAGACTGAGCAAGATGAACCTGTAACGAAAGCTCAAACGGTCAAGAATATGAAACGTACCGAGAAGGTACAGGTAAAGGAGGAACAGGAGATAGCAAATGAGTGAGCTAATGGATTTGATGAAACGATTATTAGGCATGGAACCAACAGACATATCCAAGGATGATATCCTGAACCACTATTTGAATAAAGCTAGAGGAAATATTCTGGGCTATTGTAATGTGGCAAACCTGCCTGTGGAATATGATGACGTTATGGTCGATTATGCGGTGTATCTATTTAAAAATCGGGATTCGATTGGTTTAACCAATAAGCAGGAAGGTGAACGCTCAGCCACCTATGAAACAGGGATTCCGACAAGCATTCGACTTGCTCTTCCTTTACCTAAAATCAAGGTCGGGACAAATTAATGTTCTACGATACGAAGCTGGAAATTTTGGATAACGCCAATTTCACACCTGTTCTGTCAGTGATGGCAGACGTACAACCTTATCGCAAAAGCTTTTCATTTGAAGATGGCTACATACTAGAGACAACATATCGAGCCTTCTGTCCACTGGAATCCTTATTGCAATTAAACGGCTATGTTCGAATTAGCAAGGATATTTTTACTATTTTGGACATGAAGGAATGGAGCGATTATATGGAGTTGTATCTGTATCGCTGTAACAGGATTTTGCAATGGAGGTGAAGGAGTGACACGAAGCTTAGAACCCATGCTGGATTTCTTTCTGCGAGAGAAGGGAGAGCTTGTGCATATCAACAGTGTAAAGCAGCTTGCTCTCATTCGAGATGCGGCAGACACCATTCAAATGACCGATGAAAAACTCATTCGTGCAGCAACACCCTTACATACAGGAGATAGCGTTGATTATCGTGATGAACGATATTTAATTACCAGTCAGGTGGATCAAAATGAACAGTCGTGTCGGGGCAGGATGAAAAAGTGTAATCAACGACTAGCTATAAACTGGAATGGACAGGTGAAATGGTTTGATGCTGTGGTAGAAGCCAGAACGTTTTCAACGGAAACAGGTAAAGTTATCTCCATGCCAGAGGGCAACATCCTGGCTAGTCTACAGGACAATGCAGACACGCGAAACATCGCATTGAACCAACGATTCTACATCACTCATCAGCCGTTTAAAATAGTTGGAATGGATCGTATCCTAAATGGCATCATCCAGTTAAGCTGCACATTGGATAGCATAAATACAGCTTATGATGACGTGGAAAATAACATTGCAGATAGATGGAAGTACAAGATTGCTCATACATATGCATTACATATTCATCAGGGAACGATGGCCCATGTACCTCTAAACGAAACAATACAGTTGAATGTGACTGCTACGGATAATGGAAATGAGATAGCGAATCCGCCAATTACCTATACATCCAGTGATCCGAGTGTAATTAGCGTAGATCAACAAGGACAGGTTATGGGCATTGTTTTGGGACAAGCAAGTATTACTGCAAAACTAACGTATCATCCGACAGTGTTGAGCACCATTGAAATGAGAGTCGTCGAAACAGGAACGCATATCTATTCGATAACCATTACCGGCAGTCCTACGCTTAAAACAGGCCAGAGTGCCTCATACGTCAGTCATATCTATGATCATGGAACAGAGGTGTTTGACCAGTCTGTGGAGTGGAGCCTACGAAATCAAGATGATTCAACTCCGATAATGGGAAGCATAACAGCCAGCACAGGAAATAGTGTTACCATAAAAGCAGGAAGCAGTAGCGGGGCGAACAATAAAGCCCTTGCGCTGACTGCCACCTTAGTAAGCGATCCTAGTATTACCATAGAAAAGACCATTAGCCTTAAGAATTTATTCTAAGTTTTATATCTATTGGCTTGCCTTCGTGGTGAGCCATTTTTATTTCAAAGGAGCACATACATATGCAACGAAAATCTATTGATTATCTACTGAGTCTAAGCCTATTGAAGCAATTGAGATTACAAAATGTCATTACAGAAGAAGAGTTCATAGCGATTGATGAGCTGAATAAAAAGTCTTTCAAGTAGCTATCACATGGACAGAAATGGACTTGATGATGTACCGCACGCATTATAACATGTGACCGTATAAAGAAGATATCGAAGGGAGAAACACCTATGGCCCAAGCCGCAACCGCAAAAAAAGTCGTGATCGTTCCCATTAAAACGATGGACATCGTAGAGGGAATCCAATCTATTCAAAAGAAGAAAGTCGCCGCCTATTGCCGAGTTAGTACCGATTCCGAGGAGCAAAAGGAGAGCTATACCAATCAGGTCAATTATTATACCCAATACATTCAAAACAACTTGGAATGGGAAATGACGGATATTTTCGCAGATGAAGGCATCACCGGAACCAGCACTAAAAATAGAACGCATTTTAATCGGATGATACAGGATGCCCGAAACGGTAAACTGGATCTTATTCTGGTCAAATCGATTTCGAGGTTTGCAAGAAATACACTGGATTTATTGAAATATGTACGGGAACTTAAAAGTCTCGGAGTGGCTGTATTCTTTGAACGAGAGAACATTAATACACTGGATACAACAGGTGAAGTATTACTGACCATTCTAAGTTCTCTTGCCCAAGACGAGAGTCGAAACATTTCTGAAAATAGTCGATGGGGCATATTACGTGGCTTCCAAAATGGCAAAGTCTTCTGCAACACCACTCGCTTCCTCGGCTATGATAAGGATGAACATGGTGAATTAGTAATTAACGAGCCAGAAGCAGAGATTGTGCGGCGCATATATGAGGAGTATCTAGACGGAAAAAGCTATCAGGCGATAGCCAGAGGCTTGATGCGAGATCACATTAAAACAGTCACGGGTGGCGATACGTGGTGGGATTCCTCCATTACCTTAATTCTAACCAATGAGAAATATTATGGAGCCTTGCTTCAGCAAAAGACGGTAACCGTTGATTTTCTAACCCATAAACGGATCAAGAATAAGGGACAAGAGCAGCAATATTTTATAGAGGATAACCACGAACCGATTGTATCCAAAGAAATATTTGAAGCGGTGCAAAAAGAGAAGAAACGGAGAGCCAAGCTGAAAGGGAGTGTGATGGGGGAGAGTAAAAGATACTCCAGCAAATATGCACTGAGCAGTAAAGTATATTGTGGATGCTGTGGAGCCATTTTTAAACGCCGAACCTGGAACAGCAATAACCCATCCAAAAAAGTGGTATGGCAGTGCAAAACGTATGTCAATGAGGGTAAAACAGCATGTGATGCCAAATCGGTTGATGAGCAAGTTTTACATTCCGCGTTTGTACGATTGTTCAACCGGATGTATGAGAACAAGGAAAGATTGATGAAGACGTTGAAAGCCAATATTGAATCGGCACTTTCTAGCAAAGTAGGGCAAGAACCGCTATTGGACATCGAAGGAAAGATACAACAATTGAAATCCGATTTGAAGGAGTTGGTGAATCTCAAGCTACGGAATCAGATTGATGAGATTGTATATGATGAAGAAACGAACAGACTTTCCAGTGAACTCAACGAGCTACGACAACAGATGCTGAAATTAGAGGAGGAAGAGGATCAGAAGGAAAAAATCAAGGAACGAATCGATGAAATTATTCAACTTTTAAGCTCGCGACAAGATATACTGGAACAATTTGACGATAACCTATTCAATGCGTTGGTGGAGAAGATCACGATTCTCTCACCAGCGCATTTTGTTTTTACCTTGAAAAGTGGAATGAGCATAGATGAAATACTGGACTAAAAAAATCATAGACTAAAGTGACCAAAAGCTAACGAGTAACTGTGGGTTGTATGACGGGAAGGATCAATCGAATCCCGTCTTTCACTCCTTCCATGTAGATGGATTGCTTATCCTGACTTAGCTGATAGCCTATGGCTTCTTCCCATTCAGATAACAGACGTTGAATATCTTCGTTTTGGTTGGTTTTGAATTGATCCATTTGAGTGAATAGATGCTCGTCTTCTGATAAATTTGAAGCGTTTTGTTCACTGGCTAATTCTAATTGATAAAAACGTTGGCGTAATGCTTCCAGAAACCAATCTGGCCAATTTGACATAGCATATTTTCCCTCCCGTTTGTTGAAGTGTGTGTATGTTAACTCTGATGGGGAGGGATGGCAAGTCATTGTTTTGTGTAAGTTAGTTGTTGGAGTTTTATCAGGAATAGTTAATTTGGTTTAATACGTTTTTAATTCGCTTTTCCAAATCCATTTGTTCCTCTTCTAATAATTGCTCTTGAAAAATATTTTTTATGTTAAACTGTTGTAATTCTTGTCTAATCTTTTGCAGAGCATCTGTCTGTGCTAATTTATGAGTTAATAAATTTTCAGCTAGCGTTGTATATACGATTATCTTTTCACTTAATGTATTTTTACAATCACGTTCAAAGCGTTGAAATGCACTAATAAAAATTTCATCTGCAGTTACATTTTCTATGTTTATTTGATTGAAAAATTCATTAACTTCGTCTGTCAATTCAGAATAGTACCAACATACCCTCGGATAGTAATCTGGTTTTTTATTTTCGAGTTCAGGTAATACCTTTTCTTTTCGAGAACGCAGATCATTGTATTGCACTATTGTTAATTTTTGTTCTTGTTCTATTAAATTGAAGTCTAATTCAGATAGTATTTTAATCATATGCTCTTTAAAAGTATGCAAAATTCTTGAATGGGAAACTAAAATTTCTGTAAGTGCTACATAAATAATTGCTTTGTCGGTTTCGCTTTCTTTAGCTAACATGTCATATTCATTAAATGTTCTTGCAATTGCCTCTTTTTTACTCATTTTTTCATCATCTTTAAATTCTTCGTAAGTTTCATTGATATATTCTAAATATTCTTCATACCCGTAAACCATATTTATAAAAACCTCCAGAGTTATTTTGAAGAAATGCGTTTATCACCATTATGAACAACTTCAATTGTAATATTAGGATACTTTTTATCAAATTGCTGAATGATTTGATTACAACTGGCACATGTATCCTTTTCTGTAAATAGTTTGATTACTCTTAATAGTGGCGGTATCTATCCGAAAAGATGCGATTTACTGTTATTTCATCCTCCCTATCGGGGCGGCATATTCTACAGTTGCAAATAAATTTGAAAAAAAGGTAAGAAAGCGAAGATAGCAAAAAACAGGTCAATTATGATGGTATCTAACCATAATCAACCTGTTCAACGTAACGAAATAGCGTTATTTAGGTTATAAAATTAAAGCATTTGATGTGCGTACAACCGAAATGAAGAAATCTTTATACGGGTATTACATGGGTTAAGTCTGCCTGAGCTTAGCCACCCGAAGCATTCCGCACTGGGTGGGTTCTATTCATCAACCGCTGAGACAGTGACAGAAACAAAGAAGACCACATCACGGGCGGCTAGCTCGCAATGTGGCGTTGTTGATTTTATGTTGCCCTCTTCTGTCGGATTGTAACTTAAATTTGCTTTAAATTATTGAAAGACCTTAAATTGCGACTAAACATAAAGAAACGTCTGACAAGCAGCAAATACTCGTTTGTCGAAAGTAAATAATTCCTTTGAATCTTAGACATCACTATCATCCTTTAGATAAGCCTCAAATTCTTCATCAGTCATACTGTCATCATAATTGTCTAGATGATATGCATGTGACATCCCGTTATGATCCAGAACATACTCTACAGTAGACTTCCTATCAGAAATAACTAAAGAAAAGTGATCATTACCTTCAAACCCACCTGACTCTAATTTCGATAATACCACCCAAGCAAAGCCGTCAATATCCACAATACTTTCATAGAATACTACCGATTTATTTATGTCATTTACAATAATACCTGGAATTTTATATTGTTTATGATAAGTTTTAGCAATTTGTAATGCTTGTTCTGCTGATATATTTGTTTTCACTACTCTACCTCCATTACTCTTCAAAACCTTTCCAACCTTGAAGTGGCCATTGACCATTTCTTACATAATATATATATTTTTGTGCCTCTAGAATCTCAGCATCACTATATCTACTTTTATTTTTCATAATTTCATTATAAACATGTTCTTCTCTCTGTAAAGTGCTTTGCTCGAGATATTTTTCTTTGCCAAGTTTATTCCATTGAGCAACATGATATGCTTCATGTTCAGCTGCTAAAATACTAGGATTTCCTTGTAGTACAATATAATAATCTTCGGGATGAAAACCACCTGCCTGAGTTGGTGATAAAATTTTTCCGTTTCTATCAATCTGCACTTCTATACCATACAAATCCTTCATTTTTCTTATATACTGTTTCTGTTCCTTAATACTTAACAGCCTCATTCCTTTAGCATTTAATCGTACTTCACCGCTAATAGGCATGTCTGACCATTCTTTATAATCAAGATCTCCCGTCCCCTCAATCCTTGTATCTTTATTGGGCTTCGGAGTTGAGAGTTGGGGTGACTCTGTTTTTTCATTTATGATTTTAGGACCTGGATGAACAGGTTCTTTGACTGGTGAATTTAGTATAGTTTTCGGCTTGAGAAATGAACCGACTCCCTCAAGGAACCCTGCTACACTAATGATATTAGACAAATGGTCTGGTGACAAAGGATCTTCAGGTGTCACAGCTCCACGTATAGCCTCTGTTATTCCAAATGTAGCAAAATTGATAGCGTCACTACCAGAGTTACCTTGATTACGTGCACGCTCCATGTAGGCTTGATACAATCCTTTAGGTATACCAAATGACGAATAATCTAAAAATTCACCAATGGAGTTTCCTGAATTTTGATACCTTACGTTATTAGCCTGCACTATGCCGTTGTATAATTCAACTAGGCTGTTTGCTGCTTTTTCAGATGCATGTGCCTGTTCCATGGCTATTTGACTTTTTATCATCGCACTACTACCCGTATAACCCAGGTAACGATCCCACCAAGACTTAGGCTTCTCAACTTGTTGTTTAGGCTGCTGTTGTGCCATGCGGCTGTCGTAATTGGCTCTCCAGCGTTTTCTTACTTCTTCCGGAACCTGCTGATACGCATGAACCATGGCATTCGATTCTTTAAGTAGGTTCTGTACCAGTTCCAATGTGCTGCCGGAATGAGCTATATGACGTGCGCTCGTATACACTTTTCCTAGAATCCACTTGTTATAATAGGCTTGTTTAGCTTTCTCATGCTCGTGTATACTAATCAACCCTTGCATGGCCAAACCAGCCAAGTATTTTAATGGGTGAACTTCGCTCCCCTTGCTACTGCCTCCAACGGTAGGGGTTCCTTTGCTCCGAACAGGGATCGCTGCGGTTGCCCTCAGAATCACACCCGCCGCAGGTCCACTTAGCGCTCCCACAACAACGCCAGCCACTTTCCCCATTACCGGAATGGAGCCTAATAGCTTGGATACTGTCCCCATCATGGCATTCGCCTGTTTAAGCTCTGCTGGACTGGTGACTTTTGCTTTAGGGGTAGAGGCATGGCTGCTAGATGAATCCTTGGCTGCTGATTGAGCTGCTTCAAATGCTTTGATGCTCATCAATGGTGGCTCAGGTACAGGAGGGAGGTCGGCTACGAAAACAGGTGCCTTCACCGTACCTTCCTGATAAATCACCGGAGCCTTGGTATCCGTCTCACCATCCAATACCATGCTGCTGGCTCCACCTTTTAAGTATAGCGCCGTTCCAGCTTCCAGTGAAAGTTCCTGTCCAGCAACAAGCTTCACGTGACCACCCTGAATTTGCACATTCCCCGGACTGTCAATCGTAATGCCGTTACCTTCATGAAGTGTAATGGAAAATTCACCGGAGGTGGATAGAGTCAGCTCATGCTCAGACATTTCTACGCCGCTACCTTGCACATGTTGCCATACCTTCACATTCGGCTGTCCATTGGTGTGGCGTTGTTGTCGCAGCGAATCCGTTACATAGGCATCCTGTTCGCGGTGGGTGGGCAGATACAATTCCACCTGTTCCCCGATCTCAGGCATATCGAACCAGCCACTATGTTCTTCCGCGACATAACGGGTGGCGATGGGAAACCAGCAGGCTTTGGCAGGATCTTGCTTCGGGTCAATGTCCAGTTGAAGCTGTACAAAATCCTGCTGTACCTTGAGCACCGTTCCTGTCAGCGAAATTCCAGTAGCCTGATCGTTTTCATACTGCGCATAGCGGATATCTTGTTCAGCTTGAAGATCATAACGGGTGCGCAGTAGGCCATCCGCTAGCGTAGTCACTGCTCGAACCACGACCAACTCTTTACCTTGTCCAATGGGTAACGTAATGAGGTCGCCAAGCGCATAGTATTGCAGACTTTCAATCTTATAGGTGACATACGAGTCAGCACGTTCCCCCGGCTTTTCCGCATCCAACTCATGAAACGTTTTCTGAACTCGATAAAATACATCCCGCTCCACCTTATGCTGCTTGCCTTCTGGCATCCCGAAGAAAACCTTGGGCGAGGCTGCGGTTACCTCTGGCACAAGAACGGAACCAAAGCGAGAAGCGAGGCGTTTTAAAAACGCCCAATCCGTCTCATCATATTGTAAAACAAATGTCTCCAGTTTGGCATAGTTGCTTACCGTATCAATGGCATCTCCGTACTGATATTTTCGAACCAGCGCAGTGACCAGATCATCATAGGTGCGGTGAATATCTTGATAGGAGCGTCTTTTACGTTTAATATCCATCTGGTATGAATGGGAAGCGGCCTCCAATTCAAACGTATACACGCCTCGTACGCAGTGTACGGACATACGTGTAACAATCCCATGGAACAGCCTTCTCAGCGATTGTCCCTGATCATCCAACTGACGAATCACAATCGGCTCTTGCTCCATATTTTGACCAATACAAGCCGCTCCCTGTTCTTCGGAGAGCATGCCACTGATGTGTAAATAGGCATGATCGTTGATGGTACGTGTTATTTGAAGTAGTTCAATGTGTAGTGGGTGAAAGGGACCATAAAAACGTAGGCTTTCATATCCGATCCCATCTGATAATACGCTCAAGTGAGTTCAAGACTCCTTTCTAGATGCGATGGGTATTTCCAAGTAAAGCACGTCATCTTGAAATTGCTTCTGATTAAAGAATACGCAGATGAGTACAACTGTCAGTCAAGATAGATACGTATTACAAGGTTTGTGCGCTATAAAGGTTTAGAGGTGATATTTAATAAACAACCCAGCATATGTATTTATCGGTTAAAAGAGAGATTTAGTTTACAGAATGACCCATTCATTGGGGGATTTTCAATGTGTATTTTTGGAAGGGAGAGACATGGGAAGAGAGAAAGCTGACAGTAATTTTGAGCAATTGCCTTCCAAAGTTAGGAACAGGGCTAATTTAATTGTGATTAAGGATTCGGGTAAATTAAATACAGGCTCATATGGAACTAGTGGGATCGATAGAAGTGAAGGGAAAACAGGATCATCTGGAAAATGGGGGTGTTGTGAGAAGGAGTGGCTTTTGATATTATAGGTAATATATATAATAAAAAGGAATATATCCCTTCCACTGTCTCGACACATGTGGAGTGTTGCTCACTGTTATACTCGACCAAATAAAAATATTCCCCGACAAGTGAAGTTTTTACGGATTATAACTGAAAATAAGTGCGGTCAGAGTCTGTTTGACAAAATATATCTTCGGGGTAAGGCATTGTGAATTTTGGCATAGCACTAGCGTCAAAAAATCGTAATTCCGCAGATTCTCCATCAATAGGATGAAGGACTCCGCCTTTGATGGAACACTCAAAGAAAAGAACAATATATTCAACCTTATTTCCATCGGGATAAGTGAATCTAAAATCTTTACCCCCAAATACGCCTAATAATTTTTGGGGAATTACCTGCAATCCTGTTTCTTCCCATACTTCTCGAATAACAGCTTGCGCAGGTGTTTCTCCTATTTCTATAGATCCAGCAGGCAAACTCCAGAGGTCATTCTTTAATGATGGTCGTTGAAAAAGTATTTGGTCATGCTCATTACGGATAATGGCGGCAACGCTGGGATTAAAAATGAGTTAAGTTCCTATATTTTTACGGAGTTTTTTATAATACTCAGACATTGGCAAGTACCCCATCTCCTTAAGTTACAATGGTTTTATATAGAATATTCAGGTTTATTGAGGAGCCTTTGCTCGAAGAAGATTTAATCCTAATCCGATGAAAATAATCCCGGTTATTTTGTTCAAATAGGTGCCAAACCTTTGGTTTACTTTTATTTTGCGGGTCATGTAAGAAGAAAAATAGGCAATAAACAGGCACCATAATAATCCGGTGAACGAAAATGTAAGCCCTAAAATGAGGAATGGAATTGGACCAGATGCTTTTGTATCAATAAATTGCGGAAGAAAGGCAATGAAAAATAAAGAAACCTTTGGATTGGTGAGACTTGTCAGCATCCCTTGTATATATGTTTTTCTAATATTGTGTTGTGTGTTGGATTCAGCTGCACTAAAGCTTGCATTTGTTTTATCCAATAGCATTCTAACTCCTAGATAAACTAAATAAATAACTCCAATTATTTTAATCACATTGAATACCATAATGGACTTTGTCAGAACTATGGACAAACCAAAAGCAACTAATAAAGTATGAATCAAGGAACCACTAATGATACCGAACACAGAATACACACCTGCTTTTCTTCCCTGTGAAATACTCCTCCCAACGATATACATAGTGTCTGCACCAGGAATTAAATTTAGGAGAATTCCCGTAAGCAAAAATACCTCATAATTTATGATTCCAAACATTTTGAGATGACCGCCTTTCCATTATGAAATACATTAAAAAGTAATGGTAATTAGTAAATTGCTCATTGTCAATGAAAACCACGATGCCTTTAAATAATTTCCGGGCTCATTTTGCGTTTTCCTCCCTATAAAAGAAAGTATATAATACAGTAGAACTCATACAAGCTTTACGAAATAGACGTTACAATGGTGAAAATATTGCACTAAGTGCCAAGTTTGTGGAAACGCTTCTATTTAATGTGCGATGTTTCTTGTTGTAAATGGGGCGTGTTTTAGGAGGCTGAACCATGGTGATAACGATGAAAGAAGTTGCAGAACGTGCAGGGGTTTCCAAAAGTACGGTTTCACAATTTCTGAATAAAAGATACAACTATATGAGTGTGGACACCAAGAGGAAGATCGAGCAAGCCATTGAGGAGCTCAATTATATCCCGAATGAGGTAGCTCGCAGTCTCAAACACAAGAAGACATTCATTGTAGGCGTTATTTCTTCAACCATATTATCAAAATTCACAACAGAAGTTGTACGGGCCATAGAAGATGAATGTCAGCTAAAAGATATTCAGGTCATTATCTGCAATACCGATGATGATTCCCTGAAAGAAAAAAAGTACGTCCAGTCCATGGTTGCGCGGCAAGTCGATGGCCTTATCATTTTCCCTACTGAAGAAAATAAGAAACTGTATGCTTCCCTTGTCCAAAACGGCTATCCTTTTGTTTTTGTTGATAGAAAAATCGATGAAATCAGCGTAGACACGGTGCTTTTGAATAATGAAAAAGCCAGCGAGCTGGCGGTCGAAACATTCGTTGAGCATGGTCATAAAAGCATAGGGATCATAACGTTCCCCTTAGGTAAAAAAGCAATCACCACACGGAGTGAACGGCTGTCCGGTTATAGAAAAACCTTAAAGAAACTTGGAATACCAGTTAATGAAGACTACATAAAAAGCGGCAGGTTGGATCAAATGCCCCACCTCATTGAGGAACTATTTTGCATGGGAAATCAACCAACCGCCATCATCGCCACCAATGACATGATTTTGGAACAGGTGCTAATGTATGCCAAAAATAACCACTTGACCGTACCCCATGACTTCTCCTTAATTGGAATAGATGATGTATCGTTTGCTACTTTCTATAACCCGCCTATCAGTACCATTTCCCAGCCAAGCTTTAATATGGGAAAGAAATGTGCCCAGCTGCTGCTGGAAAAAATCGATCAGAAAGAACAGGGGAATGGGGGAGCTTCAGAAATAATCCGATTAGATCCGACTATCAATCACAGAGATTCTGTCAAGAAATTAAACTGATTAAAAGGTGAAAGTAAAGTCGTTTTTGTTACACTTTTGGAAACGGTTTTATTTTTTTATAATATCTCTTGCAAAAAGGAAAAAAAGAGCTATAATCTCCCTATAATTGGATTTATGAATACCCTTACATTTTGAAGCACTCCTGATAAAAGAAATAATATCTGTTTAAAATCGGGAGGAGGAGAGGAGTGAGTTGAAATTTTTTTTCATAATGACTAAATCGATTTAGTAATGCCCATGCAAGCAGAAGGAAAATAAAATAGAAGAAAGAAGACGGAGATAACTATGGAACTGTTTATGAGTATTATCAAGGAGCCATCCATCATTATTGCGATCGTGACGCTTCTCGGCCTCATTTTCCAGAGGAAGAAAGTACCCGAAATCATTACGGGAACGACCCTTTCTTTTATGGGCTTCACCATGATCAAAGTCGGCGGAGGGATATTAGGAGGGGTTCACACCAACTTCAGCCAAATTTTTTCTTTTGCTTTCGACCTAAAAGGTGTCGTACCAAGCAATGAAGCCATCATGTCACTGACTATTGATCAGATCGGTGCGGATGCTGCACTCATTCTACTCTTTTCCATGATCCTCAACATTGTGCTTGCACGTCTAACTAAGTTCAAATACATTTATCTTTCCCTACACTTGATTCTTTTCATGAGCTTTGCTGCAACAGCCGTTATGAAAGGCCTCGGTTTTAGTTCACTGATCACGATTATCGTCGGTTTTTTGGCAATCGGGAGCTACATGGCCATTTTCCCCTACCTGCTCCGGAACGCCAGCAAAAATATTATCAAGTCAGATGAATATACGATTGCCCATGATTCCATGACCTCATACATTATCGGAACCTATCTCGGGAAAATATTCGGCAACCGCGAACATGATACTGAAAATGTAAAAATAAACGACCGCATCAATTTTTTGCGGGATTCCAATGTGGCCACTACCTTGACGATGCTTGTACTTTTGTTGGTGTCCGGACTGATAGCTGGTCCCGCCTATGTCAGCAAATTGTCTGGAGGAAAGGAATATATCGTCTTCATCCTTGAACAGGCAGCTATTTTTGCAGCTGGTTTGTATATTGCAAAAGCAGGTGTTAAGCTATTCACAACAGAAATTGTACCCGCTTTCAAAGGGTTTTCCCAAGTGTTCGCTCCTGGAGCAATCCCTGGAGTGGATGTGCTGGTTCTTTTCGACAAGTCACCTAATTCCGCTTTGGTAGGCTTCTTGGTCAGCTTCTTCACGGGGGTGGCCTGCGTCTTCCTCTTCCCACTTATTGGATTGCCTGTTATTGTCCCAGGGATTATGGCCTGCTTCCTGGCTGGAGGTGCAGCAGCTATATTCGGCAATTCCAGCGGTGGCTTCAGAGGTGCCGTCATTTCCAGCTGTCTCAATGGATTCCTGCTCTGTCTGCTGCCTGCTCTTACCTTGCCGCTCTTTTCCTTTTTGGGAGTAGAAGGGGTGACATTCGCCGATCCTGACTTCACTTCCCTTTCTATTTTATTATGGGCTATATTCCGTTGGTTTTAACTAAATCGATTTATTAACATTCATTAAAACAAAATTTATTAGGAGGAATGATTCATGTTTTTTAAAGATGAACATATTCAATTAGATACGGTGGATGACAATACGACTCGGAAAGTGCTGGCACACAGCGATCAGATTATGTATACCAAAGTGATTTTTGCTAAAGCCCAAGAAGGGGAAATCCCGCTTCACAAGCATGTCCATGAACAGGTCACTTATGTATTGAAGGGCAGTTTTCAGTTCATGATTGATGACGGGAAAACAAAAGATGTACAAATCGTCAAAGAGGGCGACAGCATCCATTTTCCATCCGATGTTCTCCATGGCTGCATCCCACTGGAGGATGATGGCATGCTGCTGGATGCTTTTACACCAGCCCGTGAAGATTTTCTGTAAAAAAATTCAACTGCTATCGTAGCTCAATTTTGTGATGACATTGATTTGTTACAATATTAAGTTAAAATTGTTGTTATACGATATCAAGGAGGCGGTTCAATTGGTAACCATGAACAAACGGACAGTTTTTAGAAGGATAGCGCCTACTCGTCCTTAAACTGCGTGTTTCCTTCTTGACGAGGTAACTACAACCAACATGCAAAAGTATAAAATTACTAAAATGAATGACTTTTCAAGTCATCAAATGGCTCAAATTCGAATGTTAGAACAACAGTGTAAGGAATTTGACGGATCAAGCTTGAGAGTGGGCTTAGAAAGCCTTAAGGAAAACGGTGGAGATCAGGCCTTCCTGTGCCAAAGCGACAACCAATTCATTGGCTTTCTCAGTTGGTATACCTCGGATGGAATTGAAGCTAATATAAACGGTATAGTTCATCCAGACTATCGCCGCCAAGGTGTATTTGGCCGCTTAATGGAAAGTGCTGCAGCAGAGCTGCAAATACAGGGGATCCAAACTTGCCGCTTTAGGGTCCCATCCAATTCTAAGCCTGGTATCGATTGCATAAGGCATTTGGGCGGGAATTTTAGTACATCTGAATTCTCTATGAATTTAATTCGGTTTCATACTTCTACCTTACGTTACTCTGGCTTAATATTGCGGTTAGAGGAAGCTGAGGATTTTGAATTTATGGTTACATGTTCATCACAAGCCTTCGGTGATTCAGAATCCTGGACAAGGAATTATTTTGCACATACAAAAGAACCTGAACGCGTCACTTACATCGCTGTAGACGACTTGGTGCCGATTGGAATGGTCAGGGTTAATCATGTTCATACAGGTCTAGCCGTCATTCATGATTTCTGTGTACTTCCAGCCTACTAAGGTAAAGGATATGGCCGTGAAATTCTGGCTTGCGTAGTTAATCGCTTGCTCAACAAGCAATGTACTCAGATACGGCTGGGGGTAGTCACTCAAAATAGACGTGCTTTAAACCTCTACCAGTCGATAGGGTTTGAGGTTTCTGCCGAGTCTCATTATTACGTGACCACTCTTAATCAGATGTAGCGAGCGTCGAGGCGCTACCGAAGCTCTGGGACAGCGATATTTGAATAATCAAAAATGAAAAGGCAACCGGATGATTCGGCTGCCTTTTCTCGCTAAAGAGCAGAATAGTATGGTGCAAAGTGGATAATAAATGGGCAGAGGTAGAGACTATAAGGGGAGACCCGGGATACCACAACATAAGAAGGAGACATTATGACGGAGAAAAAAGAAATACAAGATACAGGGTGGAACTTTGACAATAGTTATTCTCGTCTGCCGGAATCATTATTTACAAGGCTCAACCCAACTCCTGTTCGTTCACCGAAGCTGATCATGCTTAATCATCCGTTGGCAGCATCACTGGGGTTGAACGGTGCAGCGTTACAACGGAATGATGGTGTAGAAGTGCTGGCTGGCAACCAGGCTCCCGAAGGTGCTGCGCCTCTTGCTCAAGCTTATGCAGGGCATCAATTTGGACATTTTAACATGTTAGGAGACGGTCGTGCTCTGCTGCTTGGCGAACAGATCACTCCCTTGGGGGAACGGGTTGATATTCAGCTCAAGGGCTCAGGCAGAACGCCATACTCCCGCCGTGGCGATGGCCGGGCGGCACTTGGGCCGATGCTTCGTGAATACATCATCAGCGAAGCGATGCATGGGCTAGGTATTGCTACCACCCGCAGCTTGGCCGTGGCTACAACAGGGGAGTCGATCATCCGGGAAACGGAGCAGCCCGGTGCCATTCTGACTCGTGTGGCTGCCAGTCATCTTCGTGTCGGCACCTTTCAATACGTAGCAGCATGGGACACTACCCAGAATCTCCGGACCCTGGCTGATTACACATTGGAAAGACATTATCCGGAAGTTGCCGCTGTGGACAACCGCTACCTTTCCCTGCTCCAGGGAGTGATCAAGCGCCAGGCCGAGCTAATTGCCCAATGGCAGCTGGTTGGTTTTATTCACGGGGTAATGAATACCGACAATATGACCCTTAGCGGAGAAACCATTGATTACGGTCCTTGTGCCTTCATGGATGTCTATGACCCTGAGACGGTATTCAGTTCCATTGACATTCAGGGCCGCTACGCTTATGCCAATCAGCCTCGTATTGCTGCATGGAATCTGGCAAGATTTGCTGAGACCCTGTTGCCGTTGCTGCATGAAAACACGGAGCAGGCCGTCAAATTGGCCGAGGATGCGATTGCAGATTTTACAGAGCTGTTCCACCGTCATTGGCTTGCCGGAATGAGAGCGAAGTTGGGAATCTTTAACGAAGAGCTGCAGGATGAATCACTCATTCAAGACCTGCTTGGCATGATGCAAAAGCATCGTGCGGATTACACTAATACGTTCCGTGCTCTAACTTTGGACGAGCTGGAGGATACGGTCCTGTTCGGCACTGCGGAATTTACCCAGTGGCAAGAGCAATGGCAGGCGAGACTGGGCAGACAGCAGGAATCACAAGCCTCCTCGCGTCAGCTGATGCGCAGCAGCAATCCTGCCATAATCCCGCGCAATCACCGGGTAGAAGAGGCACTGGAGGCTGCGGTGGAACGAGAGGACTATCAAGTGATGGAGCAGCTTCTGGAAGTTCTTTCGAACCCTTACGCTTATTCTGACGAACAGACTATTTACTCTACATTGCCTGAGGAATCCAACTGTTCATACCGAACCTTTTGCGGTACCTGATATGATGTCAGCCATTTGAGGATAATCTATTTCATGCGTTGGTGGAGAAGATAGCTATTCTCTCACCAGCGCATTTTGCTTTACCCTAAAAAACGGAGGTTGCAGCCATTAATCCAACTCCTGACCGTCATTCTCGATTTGAATATGCCCGCAATACAGACACTGATGAGTACAGTTCTGCGTAAGCGCGGGCTGGCCTTCGATTTTCATGTCACTTTTCCCGCTCAGCCAAGGCATCGTAAGTACAGGAATGCACGGGGCCTTTTTCACCCCATAAATATCGACCATCTGACTGGCTTGTACAGCAGGATTGAGTGGACTGGAGCAATTTCCAAAAGTTTTGATGTTAACCCCCGGCACGTAATCTCCAATATTCATCTGTGCTTTATTTTTGATATACACCCCGTGGCTAAAAGGGCGCTTCAATCGGGTAGGCTGTGTACCGTAGCTACAGCTTAAAATTGCACCTGCGACGACGTAGCTTTTTTTCGCGCCCGTTCCAGGCTGCACATTCGCTTCTCCCATCTGGATTATTCCTCCTTTGCTGCCATCTCTAATTTTTGCACTCGAACACCTGTAAATGGACGGCGCAGCAGACTTTCCGCCACGGCGAGATCGATATAGATATGAGCTTCCATTAAACCGGCAATCCGAAATATAGAGGGCTCGATTTTTTCGTGTCTAAGTACCAAATGCTTTAGAGTATGGTCGGGATACCACTCGGTTCTTGAGGAAAGACAATCTACCACAGGGGGACGCAGTACCCAGTACACATCCTGCCTGGCTTGCTGAAAATCAGTAAGTATAGCGGCCTTCCATTCCAGTTCCGGCATATGTTTTTCCAACAGTGCTTTCATCGAATCTGACACCAGGGGCAAAGGAAACTCCAGAAAATCCGGATATACGGTTCGTGAATCTGTATGTACAGCTAAAAACAGGGGAGTGTCCTCCGCCTGAGTTCTGCGATCCGAAAGGATATCCTCTACCTGCAACGGAGACAGGGAAGCAGGCTCCACCCGATGCTTGACACGTTCATCCACCATAAGTCGAAAATATCTCATTGCATCCGGCCTCCTTTACCCACCGTATCTGTCACCTGTAGCCTTAGGATGAGAAGGGGATGCAGGGGGCATTTCCTCAGCAGCGAGGCCAATAGCATCGTTAAGCTGTTCCTCCGTAAAGCTTACCCGGTTGACCTTCGCCCCAGTAAAATCAGCTCTTGCTAAACAAGCACCTGTAAACGAAGCGCCAGTGATATCGGCTCCCACAAAGCAGGCGTCTGTCAGATCCGCTCCGATAAATGAAGCTCCTTGCAGTGAGCTATCTTGGAAAACTGCCCCCTCAAGCTGAGCATGTTGAAAGCTGGCTCCCTGTAAGCTCGCTCTTGTAAAATCTACTCCATCCCATCCTAACGGCTCCCAATCCAGCCAAGCATCTGAACCACCATATCCACGATTCCCTGAAACGGCGTCCAGTACAGCCTCTTGCAGGGAGCAATCGCTAAAATCGGCTCCATGAAGCAGGCTGTACGAAAAGTCGGTTCCTTCCAGCTGAGCTTCTTGCCACACGGTTCCTGCGAGAATGCAGCTATGCAATCGACTATGTTTCATCCTGATTTGGCGAAAGGCTGTATAGCGAAAATCCAAGGAGCTGTAATCTCCACCGGATAGATCGACTTGGGTCAACGCTTGGTAGCTATAGGCCCATTCTTCTTTTTCCTCCAGCCAGGACTTTATGACGTTCGCATCCATTGGTCTGCGATCTTCCCGGTACACAGACACACTGTGATCCATATACTCTCCGACACGAATCTCGAATGCTTCTTCACGATCCAGCGTCTGAAACTCTGGTAAAGCAACGGCTTGCTTCATAGCCTGCCGTATGAGACTAACGATCATGGTATGAAGATATCCCGCTGCTTCCAGCATGATCTGTTCTAATTCAAGCTCGGCAAGAGGTACCTGCCGCTTCAACGCTTCTGTCAAAAGTTGTTCACGTAAATGAGTCCAATAGGAAAAGACCCAACCAGCATCGTACTCCAACGAAATGGGTTCAGCATCAAGCATCCATAAAGCATCCGTAGCCTCGACCAGATAAACAGGCTTTTGTTCAAGCCATGTGGTGCGCAGCATGGAATAGGTGATATAACCGAGGCTGCCTTTAAGACCTTCTAGCTGCTTTTGCCGAATGAACTGACAAAAGGTGCGAAAATGTTCCACTATAGGCTGTAGTCGTTGCCCTTGTGTGGCTCTACACTTCAATGCCCATTCTCGGCGAATGAGTGACCATGCCTGAAGAAGAATCGCTTGTTGCTGATCTAACACATTTGTTTGCTTTTCCATTTTTAATCATCCTTAATTCGACTTCACTTCGCTGCCCTTCATGTCCGCCGAACCGCTTAATTCAATATGACTGCCGTTGCAATCCATACGGAGCTGACTACCTGCGGACAGGCTCATCGTTTTACCTGCAGACAGGCTGAGATTGCCTCCTGCTGAAATATTCACTTGCTTGCTGCTCGTGATATGAATGCCTTCTTTATCGTCCAGCTTGATATAAATAGCGCCGTCCTTGCCTGTAACGACCAGTTCATCCGGCCCCAGCCGAATTTCCTTGCCGTGTGGGGTCCGCCATATTTTCATTTGCGGATTGGAAAAATGGTTATGTGTACTCCTGCGATCTGCGCGTCTTACCGCACTGCCTGCCACGCCGTCTTCTTCCCGACTGCCGGGGAAATAAAGGGAAACCGAGTCGCCCCTTTCAGGCATAACGTACCAGCCAGTGTGACCACCGCCACTGTACACGGTTGAATAGTTGAACCAATGCGCTTTGCTCGCATCCTGCTGTTCATCACAATCCAGATGGATACGTACCTGATCCTGACGGACGTCCAGTACAACACCGCTTAAAGAGGCACCTGCCAGCTTATCCTGGTAGTAGCTTTTTTGCCGAAATCCCTGGTAGGAACCCAGCACATATTGATGCCGTAGCAGTCCTTGACTCATTGCGGTATAGGCCTCCATCACATACAAGTTATGCCCCTGAAAATTTAACTGAGCGCCTAAGTCTAGCACCTCATCCGTTTCTACCTCATAAAAAATAAAATCATGCTCACTCAGCTTGGCCTGCTCATTCTCCTGAAAATAACGAAAAGGCAGCAACTGCTTACGCACCGTATAGCGGGTATGATCCAGCACCGCCTGCGCGGGGCTCTCTTCAATACCAAAATAAAACTTGGGACTGTCAAAACGGGCTACAGGCATCAGACTCGTGTGATAGCGTGAGGCTATGCGTCTCAAGAATGCCCAGTCTGTCTCCTGATACTGAATGGCAATCCGTCCGATGGCTTCTCCGCCAGTAGCTCCGTCAATGACATCTAGCCCTTCATAATCCTTACCTATGTGCTCCAGCATTTGAGGAATCGTCATCTTCGTATATTGAAAAGAACGGGTGCGCTGCTTAATGTCCATCCGGTAAGTATGGGAAATAGCTTCCACCTCCAGATAGTACACACCCCGCACGACTTTTACCTCGACTGAGAGGGCAATCCCGCTGAATAGCGGCTTGCTGGCGCCAGATTCATCTCGTTGGCTCACCTCAATCACAGTATTTTTTTCTGTAGCTTCCACATAGCTGTCCTGCAAGTCCTCAGGAATCACACCCGTAAAATAAAGTCGGGTATGCTCGTTCAATTTTTTCGTTAAGGTAAGCTGCTCCAGATCGATTTGGTCATAAGGGTGAATTTGAATTTGATCGTATCCCAGGCTCATTATGACATCATTCCTTTCTCATTTGCAGGATAGGGGGAGGGCGTAAGGATACAAAGAGATTGGCCCCAATATTCCGCTACAGGTAACCACGCTTCGAGTTCTGCTTCCAGACAGCTAAAGGAGCCTATTACAACTCGCCCCTTTTGGATGAAAAGCAGCAATTCGTTGTATAGATTACCGTCAATCCCCGCTGCTACAAAACGAATCCGTCCGATTGAAAGCCCGGAATGATTGATGATCATGTCCGTCCCTAAACAGTTGCGGATGGGTTGTACTGATCGTAAAACATCTGCCATTTGCTCCACGAATTCGGAAAGCTCGTCCACTTCTAAAAACGAATCCGTAGGATTAAAACTGATATTAATCGTACCCTCTGCTGAGGTATAAATATCCTTTGGACGATGCTCCGAAGGGTATTTAATTGCAGCTTGCTCCATCGGCATAGGAATAAAGGATTTGGGAATATAGAATCCGATTTCTCCATCTAGTATCGTTCTTAGCTCTAACGCGAGGTGTTCATTTTGAATATGAAAGAGCTTATTGTCTTCAGACATGAAACCATTCTGCTCTGATTCCTGAGTTTGAGCTGGAATGGATTTTAAATCATCGTTATTAGCTGTCGTCTGATCCATCATTTTAGCTTTAAGGCTAAGAATATGCTCGTCTAGATAGTTCACAGAAAGCCCCCTTTTAGGAAAAATGTACAGCCGTACTTAAAACCCAGCATATGTATTTATCGGTTAAAAGAGAGATTTAGTTTACAAAATGACCCATTACATCATCCCTTTTTGCTGTAATAATTCTTTAGTAGCACTCCATAGTTGGCGTTGCATGTTGATATCCCCGCCAGGATGTACCGGTACTATGGGCTTTCCAGTACCAACATTAAAATATCCACCTGTCACTTTTTGATATTGAGATTCTGTAGCTAAACGAATAATAATGTCCGCTCCTTTTCGCGGATCTCCGATATGCAAAGCTTTCAATATTTTTGCAAGTACCGAAGAAAATCCTAACTCACGGCCAAGGCCGGTAACGTTAAACCCTGGATTAAGTGCGTTAACAGCGACTCCTGTTCCATCCAACTGACGTGCAAGCTCTTCCGTAAACATAATATTAAGAAGTTTAGTCTTTCCGTAAATCCTAGATGAACCTCTTGCAGTAAAGGCGGATGTATCTGTTAAATCCTCTGGCAATTTAAGTTCACCATGGTTACGGGATGCTTCAGAAGCAACATTGACGATCCTTGCATTTTTTGAATCCATTAATGGCTGGAGTAAGGTGTGTGTTAACAGCCACGGGCCAAGATAGTTTACGGCTATCATTTCTGCATATCCCTCGCACGTTATTCGCTGTTCAAATCCATGTAATCCTGCATTGTTCACTAATACATCAATCTTTGGATAATTAGCTTTAATTTCATTTCCAATACGTTTGACATCTTTCATAAGAGACAGGTCTCCGAAAAAGAAGTTTACTTTCGCATTTGGTGCAAGGTCTTTTAGAATATTTTTAGTTATTTCAGCTCGTTGTTTATTTCTGGATGTTAATACCAGATGTGCCCCGCTTTTGGCTAATTCAATTGCTGTCAATTGTCCAAGACCGCTCGTAGCACCAGTAATTACAACAATCGGATATGTCGACATATAAATACCTCCTTAAAATTCTTATAATAATTACATTCATAAATCACATGTCTATGCTCTATACTGTATCTTTTCTACTTGACACCTATCAAAACTATAAATATGATTGACATATATCAATTATATGTTTTTTAATTGATATATGTCAATCATTTTAAACCAATCAATAATGAGGTGAAAGCCCAATGGAAAATAAAATTCATGATCAAAATTCTTCAAGAGTGCAATTAGAGCTGAATCTTGGTGAGCAGCTCAATGCACTTATAAGTGCATCACATGCACTTAATGTAAGAACTGCAGCACTTTTCGATCCAGCCTTACAACCTGCAGCTTTTCTGATTGTACGTTGTCTCCTTTCATATGGTCCGGCAAGCGCTACATTTTTGGCGGAATCCACCGCTATGGATCGAAGCTCTGTTACTCGGCTTGTCACTCAGCTTAAGCGCTTGAATTATGTGAAAAGTGAAACTCACCCTGAAGATCGCCGGGGAGTGTTGATTTCCCTGACAATGTTTGGGCGTGAAAAAGCTCTGGATGCTTTAAAAGAAAAAGAAAATGAATTTTATAAACGCATTTCAACATGGGAGGATTCCAAACTTGAAGCGTTTATTGGGATGCTTAAGTGTTTTAACGGGCAAGACTGCCAGGATTAATGAGATTCGATATAAGGGCGGACAATAGCCGGACCGTGAAATTCAAGCCTGTGAACGGGTTTAAAGCGTCGAATGAAGAATATAGGAGGCATTCAAAAGTGAAAGAAAAAAATGTTAGGGAAATATCTATTTTCTGAAGAAAAAGTAAAAGGGAAGATTGAAATGCTTTCAATTGACCGATTACCCAACGGCTGTCTGATGAGGCAAGAAAGGCAGCAATATCCGCAACATCCTCAGACTCTCCCCACCTTTTGAAGGTTGAAAGGCCGGCGGCAAATTTTTGCCCATTGGGATCTTTTAACGTCTCGTCATTCATCTCTGTATTAATGATACCAGGCTGGATGGCGTTCACCGTAATATTACGGCTCCCCAGTTGCTGAGCCAAGATGTGCGTAAGTGTGTCGATTGCACCCTTCGACATGCTGTAGGCGAAAACACTAGGGGAGGCCACACGTGTAACAAACGATGAGATATTGATAATGCGACCTCCATCTTTCAGACGCGGCAAAGCTTGCTGGGTAACAAAAAGCGGTGCTTTGATATTAATGTTCATGACTTCGTCAAAAGATTCCTCCGTTGTCTCCTCCAGGGTTACAATTTGGCCGATTCCAGCGTTATTGACGAGAATATCAAACCGATGATCTCCTGTACGTTCCCGAAGGGCTTCATCCAATGTCGCATAAAAATCATGAATACCGTTAAGGACATTTAAGTCAGCACCGATTGTAAATGCAGCACCTCATCTTAAATTACTCATACCTTCATCTCCTTGTTTGGAATTTATGCTTAGTTATATCACAAGGTGATGTTTGAAATATTGCTCTCTCATTCGGAATTCATGTTTATATGTACTCTTTAACAGGGCTTGATTTCGTGATATTTATCATTGAAAATTATGTACACTTCGATACATTTTCCTGATTTAATGCATTAAATTAAATTGACCAATGTTCAGAAAAAAAGAATCTCCTTCCTTTCCATATCATCCCTAAATATGTCTACTAATTAGCAGTTGTATTTAGGCGTTTTTTGTCATACAATTCACCTAATGCTACGGACTCGGTCTTAGAAACAATAAGGTTTGGACGGTAAGTAGGGCGTGGTCTCTTTGTTAATTTACGAATCGTGGAACTATTTTGTAGTCGTTCGAGCAGGACTGCGTCAGTTCAAAAAATTAATAATGTTTGGGGACAGTTTTCCGGATCATTAACGTTTGATGATAAACATTTACAAAGGGGAGCGTTCTATTGGAATCGAAACAATTAACGAGAGGGCTAAAGCCACGGCACGTTGAGCTGATTGCGCTTGGAGGAACAATTGGCGTTGGCCTGTTTATGGGATCGGCAAGTACGATAAAATGGGCGGGTCCCTCTGTGCTGCTGGCGTATCTCTTAGCTGGAATTATTATGTTTTTTATCATGCGGATCATGGGGGAAATGCTGATTCTCGAGCCGGTGACGGGCTCATTTGCTACTTTTGCTCATAAGTATATCAGCCCTTTGGCCGGGTTTTTGACCGCTTGGAGCTATTGGTTCTTATGGGTTACGGTTGGAATGGCGGAGGTAACTGCGATTGGGGTGTACGTGGGTTATTGGTTTCCGGACATTCCGCAATGGCTACCAGCCTTGGCAGGTGTAGTTATTATCGCGTTAGCCAATTTGGCGGCTGTAAAGTTTTATGGGGAATTTGAGTTTTGGTTTGCCATGATTAAGATCGTCGCCATTATCTTTATGCTGATTGTTGGCACGGGCCTGATCTTCTTCGGCTTTGGTAATGGTGGACAACCGATTGGTCTCTCCAATCTATTCTCCCATGGCGGTTTTTTTGCAGGCGGTTTAAAAGGCTTTCTATTCGCACTGTGCATTGTAACGGCGGCTTATCAAGGTATAGAGATGGTGGGCATTACGGCGGGTGAAGCCGAAAATCCGAAAATGACACTGCGAAAAGCCATTAAAAACATTATCTGGCGTATTCTGATTTTTTACGTGGGTGCGATTTTTGTCATTGTTACGATTTACCCTTGGAACCAGATTGGCGAGATCGGCAGTCCTTTTGTTCTGACCTTTGCCAAAGTAGGGATTGTAGCGGCTGCCGGCATCATTAACTTTGTTGTTCTTACAGCAGCGATGTCAGGTTGCAACAGTGGTATTTATAGTGCGGGAAGAATGTTGTATACATTGGCTAAAAATGGACAAGCTCCTAAGTTTTTTGGGAAAGTTTCCCAAAGCGGAGTGCCTAGAAATAGCATTATTACGACGATTTCCTTGCTGTTGATCGGAGTGCTTTTTAATTACTTATTACCTGATTCCAAACTGTTTCTGTACATTTACAGCGCCAGTGTTCTTCCAGGCATGGTACCGTGGTTTGCATTGGCAATCAGCCAATTTAAATTCAGGAAAAAGTGGAAAAGCGAAATGAAAGATCACACCTTTAAGTCTCGTTTTTTCCCAATCAGCAATTACATCACCATTATCTTTTTATTACTAGTGATCGTCGGGATGTGGTTTAATCCAGACACACGCTTGTCATTGATTGTAGGGGCATCATTTATGGCGCTCGTCATTGTTGGATATTTTGTCTTTGGTATAGGAAAGCGGCAGAGAATTGAAGATTTAGAGGGAAACGAATAGGTTCCTAAAAATGTCGTATTTGCCGAGCGCAATTCAGATAATCCTGAGTTCGCTCGGCTTTTCTTTTACAAGGGATGGGGCTATGGAAAGGTTGTTACTGAAGTGTAGAATTGTGTGGTTATCCTGTTCGCACTACAAGTGTAAATATAAATACAAAAAAAGTGAAAAGGGAAACTGAGAAGTTGATTATTGCCATACTCTTACGATTAGCCTTAAACTCTGAAATTCCAGAAAATAGAAACATAAACCCTAGAAAAAATTGTGAGATTTTGTATGAGTCCCTATAGGTGTCTGGATATGCGAGTGATAAAGATGATGAGATCATGACAACTGCAGCAAATATTAAAGTGAAGATTCGGTAGATATCCATTTTCTTGAACATAGATATGTTCACCCTTCCTTTATAATGCCTAGTGTATTATATATACTAAAGGTCAGACCGTGGGACTTCAAATGAACATAAACACAAGTAGGAAATTTGCCTATTTTCAGGGCGATAAACATGTCTTAAATGCTGGAAACAACGAATTACTATAGAAAACAACCAAACATAATCAGGAGTATGGTCCAGTATGCCCTCATTTTTATTTCTGATAAGATGAATTCCATAATATTGAAGATACAATTGGACTACGAAGATAAAAGATGAACCTGAGTCTATTGTAGGTATGGATAACAGAATGATACATAAGAAATGAGGAAGACATCGGATGAGGGCGAAGAAGTACATTATATGGATGACTGCTGTAATTAGTTTGACTGCCATGCTGGCAGCATGTGGTGACCCCAAGCAAAAAGTGAAGGAGAAGCTACGACCGGAGCGACTACTGCTACGTCTACAGCTGCCACAGCTACACAGACCCCTAAGGTGGATCTTGATGCTACGGGACAGACAAGTGTAGACGCCACGGCGAGCAGTACAACGGACAAAGCTGCAAAAGCCGAAACAAAAACCTACTCAGACGTGGCTAAAGAGGAAACAAAGCCCGAGCAGCAAGCAGGAGAAATGAGGCTAAATACGACGCAGGAACAGCTTCTTACCTTTGTGGATCGTTACGGACTGGTACGAATTTCGGATCATCCGATTCGGCGGGTTTCCGATCCAACTGGAAAGCATATAAACATTGCAAATTACAGTGACTCTGTCGTCAATTTATACACAGGAGAGCCGATTCACCTGAATACGGATGAATTTATTCATGAGGCCTATACTTATTTTACAAGGGGAGTTGCTCCCGGTGAGTCCTATAAGAAGTGGGAGGAAACCTCTAACACGGAAAGAGGGCTTGTCAAAATTCTCTATTTGTCGAAGGAAGGGTTGCTCATATTACAAGATGCGATGAAGACGCATAATTACTCTGATCCAACCGTCCAAAACGCGCTGGGGTTCTTTAAGGTTGCTTCGGAATTTGAGTCTATGATGCCTGTTGCACAGACAGCGACAGATATCAGTTTGTACGATATGTACGATCAACGCGTTAAGCCGGAGTGGAAGAAACTGAGCGACATTAAAAATCCCGCTACGAATGAAAAAGCCTTTGCTGCGGCCTATCAGAAAGCAAGAGATGAGACAAATAATCTTATGGGTTTGTTGAACATTATGGTATCTACACAAATGGAAAAACGACTCAGAGCAGCTACGGACCAGCAAAATACAGGGAAATAGCATCATTCAACTCAATTTAACCCTCTACTCATACGTTATCCAAGTATTCATGTTTGAATTTTATTTTCTTCTAATATTTAACTGTTAATATAAATGTTGAAAAGCTATAATGCTAATAATGATTTGAGTGTACTTGGAGAAAAGAGGTTGAGGATATGATGTTGAAAAAATGGCCATTAGTACTGATGATAGGTATTCTCATGGTGGCATCTGTGGGCTGGAACGTTGGAGTCTCTTATGCAGCTACAGAGTATACTTGGGATAAGTACAAGGGCACTGAAAGCAAGACATATAGATTGACTGCAGTACCTGGAAGAGTCGAATATATGGATCAGGAAAGGTTTTTTGCCGCTTTAAGCCAAACTCCAAATGTGTATGGAGATTTCACCGGCTATAAAACGGGAAAAACAACTGGAATTGTAATCAAAAGTATAACGGATGATGTGTACAAATTTACAGTTACTGATTTTATTCGTGATCAGGAGCCTGAGGTTGTAGAGTATGTAAATCCCAGAGGCGGGATTCCTCATAGATGGAATGGAACTAGTGATATTCAAATTTTTATGAGAGGGTCAGAAGCCACTTCTTTGTCCGAGCTGTTTTATGAGGGGACACCAAGTGAAGGACGCTTTCATTTTAATGCTGACGATATCTATTTAGTTACATTCTGGTCCAGTACCGTGAGACCTATCAGTGGGATGTCTGCTGAAGCGTTAATAGAGGAAGGACCTCACACGTTTACAAATCGGGAGCTTGTAGGTCAAGTAACCAGCGAAGATCCTGCAACTTATCCGCAAGATGGAATTTCAGAGGGTTATTATTATGTTTTTAAGGGTACCAGCAATACAGATTAATAGATGATCGAATCAAAATAAATATACTTCATACAAAAGAAGAGATAACATTTTGTGCGCCCTATGCCTGAGCGCAATACATCATGTTATCTCTTATTTTATTTGTATACGTAATTGAAGTAGCAGTCGAATAAGGTGATGATCAAATTAATTACCAATGAAAACCATTGTTAAGTTATAGGGAATTACGGCTTTAAAAGCATGCTGAGTGAGCGTGCGAGCAGTATTGCTAAAACTACTTTTTTTGTTGGCTTTATTCAATCCTAGGGCTGTTATACCGATATTCAAGTATATACAGTTTGGTGTTAATAGAAATGAAAATCCGTTTGAAAAAAAAGAAATAACTTTCAAAATCGAAACAGGAGTGCAAGGCAAAAGTGACTCAGTGCTATCGAGGAGGTGTAAGGATCTAAAGTAATGAAATGTGAAAAAAAGTTAATACGAATTAGGCATTACATGGCTGGTTTACTGGCTGTCTGGTTGTTCTGTATACATACTGTGCCTGTTTTTGCAGACAGGGCTTTTAACGATATTGAACATTCCTACGCAGCTGATGCAATTGAGGCTATGGCTGCTCAAGGTTATGTTACTGGTTATCAGGATGGTAGCTTTCGACCTATTCATTTTATTTCGCGGCAGGAATGGGCTAGCATATTCGCTAAATCCTTAAAAAGAACATCGAATGGCAAAGACGTTACTTCTTTTCGTGATGTGTCTCCCTGGGCTCTTCCTTATGTGCAGACCTTGCAGGCAGAGAACATTACCAAAGGAATTGGTGACCAGTTATTTGGTGCAAAGCACAATATGACTCGTCAGGATATGGCGGTTTGGTATGCCAGGTATTTCGGTGTTTCTGAAGATACCCGAGCTTCCGGTATATCCAGTTTTGTGGATCAGTCTGATATTTCAAACTATGCACAAACGAGCGTATGGCTGATGGAACGGTTGGAACTGATCGAGGGGGATACGAATCATTATTTCCATCCCAAAGCGTCTGTGAGACGGCAGGATGCTACATTGGTTGCTTATCGGATATGGCTGGGCGGTGATGGTCTGAGAGAACGGGCTAAGCGTTTGCTGGAGTCATTAGGAAATGGAGCTGCAACGACGAATCCGCCAGCCAGTCCACCGGAATCGAAGAAGATCGTGGTCGACCTGGCGCCGGAAATTAGTCACCAGCGTGCGAATCCGGAGATCGAAGAGCCCAAAAGCCATAGTCCAAGACCCGATCCACCGGTATCTCCGGTAACACCAACAGAACCGAAGCCGGAACCGCCAGTTATACGACCAGAGCCTAGTCCCAAGCCGCCCGTGACACCACCTGTGCTTCCACCAGATCATTCGACGGATTTTGTAGTGGATGAGGTAGTCATCAAGGCGCCAGAGTTGGTAAATCAACCGGAAACGTATCCTTCTTATCAGCTGTCCTTTGATCTCTACAAGGAAGGACACTTGGTGAGTATTCCCAATGCCAGCGTCACAAGTGTCACCTACACTTTTAGTGATGCATTAGGTGTGTTTGATGAATATGGGAAGATCGTACATCCCGAAAATATTCCTGCTGCTGACGGTTATATTCCGGTAGAGATAGAAGTCACAATTGCTAAACCCTATCATGTGCTTAAAGCACAGACCAAGCTGATTGTGAAAGGGAAGACTCCTCCAGTAGAGGACCCAAGTGTAATCAGGTCCGTATACTTGGCGACGTATACCATTTCACAGGCCACTACTTTAGACCCTGCAACCTGGAGCATGCCCTATGTATTTCAGAATGCAAAGGGAGAGGTCATAGCTCCAGGCCTGTTGCCGTCAGATTTGAAACTTCGAATAGAGGATCCCAAGGGGATATTTGACGAGGATGGACATATTGCGAATCTGCATCTGATTCCTGCAGTGAACTCTGTCATTCCATTCAAGATTGAGGTTGAGTCACCATCTCAGGGAATTCACTTCATATCCGATGCCGAGTTAACTGTAGTACCGGGAGAACGCAAAAAGCAATATTTTGCTATCTCAATGATGCTACAGGGAAAAGATGCGGGCAGTACGACCACAGTGGAGCAAATTGAGCAGGCACGTCAATTGCTGATGGATCACTTTGGCCCCAACCTAAAAGTGACCTGGGCTATGGAAAATAGATTTATTTTTGTGGAAACGAATCGCCCGCAGCTTAAAAAGGTTTTGGAATATGTGGATCAGTATGGTGATGAAGTGGGGATTTTGGATGGGTATCCGAATAACCTGTATGGGCTTCCTGAATGGGAAGCACGGATGAACGAGTGGTTGTATATGTATCGTTATAATGCACTCAATGAGCTGCACCAATCCGGTTCGTTGGGATCACCTTCGGTGTTTGAAAGCATGGATACAGACCAGTATCGGAAATATCTGCCTAAATCATTGACCGGCTTTACGGTAAATCCTGAGCAGGCCCAATGGCTTAAAGATCATTTTAAAATCACTTCAGCTATGGGTTGGTCGGCTACACAGTATAATGTTAACAACATGTATGGTGAGGGTTCACCTTTGATGCCTTACTGGTCCAATAAGGATAATCCGATTGTTCCCGCGCAGGGGATTACAGATAATAGCGGTATCGTATTTATGAACTCGATTACGATTGATCCGATTGGATCACGCTATACAAAAAATTCCTCACGCTGGACTCTCCATCCAGGTGACCCATATGTGACTGAAACGGATGCGGCACCACAACTGTATATAGCACAGCAATATTTAGATAACCCGTATCAACGTTTAAATACGGTAAACTACATGTCCATTATTTTGGACATCAACTGGCTTGCCAAAAACCATAACATGTCTCAAATATGGGATAGCTTTGTGAATCACTTCCCTGTTGACCGTGAGGTCGAGATTGTGGGAGTGGACGGGCTGAAACAGATTTATGAATCGTTAGCTGGATCGAATAACGATCATACGGAATTTACGCTCATGTTTAGAGGCTCCGGCATTAAGACGGTGATGGACTCCAATAATTCACCAGCCAATCTGCGCTACCTATGGACCGAAAACGCCTCACAGCGGATTATTTTATCCAAAGAGGATGGGGATGCGGCATGGTCCATTATTGATTTTACCGATTATACCCGAAATCCGATTCCAAAGATGCCCTACAACCTGGATAGGAACACGGATGTAAGCTATGTTACCGGAAGGAACTTCAAGCTAGATCCTACGGCCCCGTTAACAGCAGAGGAAATTCAGCGCGTAAAGGATCGTTTGAAGCAGATTTACTTCGCTGAAGAAGTGAACTATCAGTAAGCGTTTGGAATGATCGCTTTTAGGATTTGAGGTATATGTAAAAGAACCGAGAGCATATGGCTTTCGGTTCTTTTTTTGACTACTCGCTTATGAGATACTCAATAATCTTTCCATGGTCGGCCATATGAGGCTGATCTGGTTATACCCATTCAATAACTTGATCTACAGGTCGCCGGTTTTTTCCGCGTGGCTCATTCAGACGGTATCCAAAAGCCACCATGCAGGAAATACCGAAATGCTCGGCGTCCATGATGCCTTCTTTAGAGAGGATACGTTCGATCTCTTGTTTATTAAAGCCTTCGATTGGACAAGAGTCGATTCCGATTTGTGCTGCGGCTGTCATCATATTACCCAATGCGATGTAGGTTTGTCGGCAGGCCCACTCGAACATCGCTCTTTCATTTTCTTCCAGCTCAAAATCTGATTTCAGGAAGGCGTCATATACTTTCTCTTTGCCTTGCATAACTTCAGCAGGTAATTGCTGTACGTTTTCCATCATATCCTTGATGTAATCGGATGAGGCTACCATATCTTTAGGCAGTCTGGAGAGAATGAGTACAAAATGGCTTGCTGTTGGCAACTGTTTTTGGGCTCCCCAAGAGTAAGGCAGCAGCTTCTCGCGCATAGCTTGACTTTGGACGACAACGAACTTCCAGGGTTCAAAGCCAAATGAACTCGGGGATAAACGACCTGTTTCAAGAATAAAATCGAAGTCGGAATCGCTAATTTTTTTATGACGATCAAATTCCTTGGTTGCATGTCTGAACTCATATGCGGATAAGATTTGATGTTTAGTGGTTGTTAAGGTTTCCATTGTTTTTACACTCCTTATAGATATGGATTGGAATTGACGCTTACTGAGTTACATGCTTAATATTAGAATATGCATGATTGTTTTTGAAGTACGCACATTAATGTGCTGTAGTATACAAAATGATACCAAGGGGGGAGAATCACCTATGCGCAATCGGAAGGGCGGCTTTGGGGAATGTCCCGCTGGAAATGATCAGGCTTGTCCTGTAGAGTACACGCTGGACGTGATTGGGGGCAAGTGGAAAGGAGTTATTTTATATCATCTGATGTATGGAACAAAGCGGTTTAGTGATTTTCGGCGTATTTGCCCGGGAATTACACAGCGTATGCTGACACTCCAATTACGTGAGCTGGAAGAGGACGGTGTAGTTCATCGGGAGGTTTACCAACAGGTTCCGCCCAAAGTCGAATACTCCCTAACTGAATTTGGAAGAACGCTTATCCCGATTATTAACCTGATGAAGGACTGGGGAGAAGATTATAAAGCCAAGCAACGTCCAACAGACAGTCTCCTTCAACATCCGAGCCCCAATTTGTAGCGCGCTGAGACAGACCTCACCACAAAAGACTTGTCATACATTTGGCAGGTCTTTTCCCTTTTACCTACTGTGAAAACGGCTCTATTCCAGTTAGGCTATGTTATCAATTTTAGTTGACAGCAGGAAGGCAGCCTGATATATTTCTTACGATATTGATAATCATTATCATGATTGATATAAGGCTATTTCCATATTACATAGGGGGCTAATATGTTGAAGAAAAAATCATTTTTTATGCTGACTACTTTGATACTTATATTGTCTGTATTCATTAGCGCTTGCAGTGGAAGCAGTAATGGAAGTAATTCCGCTCCAGCTCCAGGGGATAAGAAAGAGCCAACTTTGGCTGAGACGAGAAGCTTTAAAACGGTAAAAGGGGATATTCAAATTCCCGTCAAACCGCAGCGCATTGTAACCGATTTTTACGGTGGGGAATTATTGTCCGTAGGAGCTAACGTGGTGGGTGTGGAACCGACTGCGTTTCAAAATCCTTTTCTGACGGATTTGCTGAAGAAAAAAGGGACCCAAGAAGTCGGCGACCCGACCAATTTGGAGAAGACGCTGGAACTCAAACCCGATCTGATCGTGGTTATGAAGGATACGAACTATGAGGCGTTGTCTAAAATCGCACCTACCCTGTATATTCCGTACGGAACGACGACTAATATATACGATACAGTCAAGCTGTTCGGTGACATCACCGGGGAGAAAGAGAAGGCAGAGCAATTTATCGCTGCATTTGACAAAAAAGCTGCTGAAGGCCGCGCACGTCTTAAAGGCGTTATTGACGAAAAGGCAACCTTCGGCCTGTATGAGCTGACGGACAAGAATGCACTTTGGATATTTGGAGATAATGCGGGTCGGGGTGGACAAGCTGTCTACAATGCGCTCAAGCTGAACATGCCGAAGAAGACAGCTAACTCCAAGGAACAAACTATACAGCTTTCGATGGAGGTACTGCCGCAATATGACGCAGATTATATGTTCCTGACGACCTATGATCCGGAGAAAAAGGGTGACGCGCTTAAGCAACTGAAGTCATCCGCTGTCTGGGGGAACCTGCCTGCGGTGAAGAATAATAGAGTATTCTTTAACGATTTTGATACGTATTATCGTTATGATCCGATCGCTATTACCGGACAGATTGATATGATCGTGGATATGCTGGTTGAAAGAGAAAAAGAGAATAAAGATAAAATTAAGTAAACGATCTACTTACATTCGTAAGCACTTCACTACATGGGCAGTATAGCCGTGAGTGGGGTGCTTTTTTTGTTGGATCAGGAATTTTGCCAAGATACGCTGGTTTCAGCATAAGGCACCATATCGACAATTATTTTGTTAACCAGTAAACTATTTTTACTAACCGGTTAACAAAAAGGGAGAGGTACTATGAAGCGTCCAAAACACGAACTTACCTTTGAGGCAGTTCAACATTTTCTATTGGCGAGAGAGAGAAGTACACAGAAGCGTCAAGCTTTGCTAGAGGCTCTAACAGAAGACGTGATGAGAGAAAAACGAAGATGGACGATTACCCAGCTTCATATACTTTCGCTGGTCAATAGCAATCAGTGCGGTATGAATAACGCATCATTGGCTGCTGAACTGCATGTTTCCAAACCGGCGGTCACCAAAGCCGTGAATATTCTAGTTGAACATCAATTATTATTGACGTCCAAAAAATCGGACAATCAGAAAGAATTATATTATGACGTAACGGATAAAGGTAGGCAGCTGGCGGCTGTACATGATCAGATGCATAACAATTAAAGGAACAATATGAACAATTATTTGATGCCTTTTCGGAAGATGAATTAGACGTAGTCATCCGGTTTCTTCATGCATGGTCCCAACTACTGTAAAGATATGGAGTGAGCACATTGAACAGAGCAGAGGTAAAAGTATTTCTAACCCAAATGTATAATGACGAGCTACAAACTGCAACTTTACGCTATACCGTAGATATTACAAAAAAAGATGGAAAACAGGGGCAGGTCGAGCTGATTGCCATTTTTGAATTTAAAGACGGCAAGATTCTACGCTGCAATGAATTGTCATGTCCTCTGAAAAGTGATGAAAGCTTTAAGGAAATTGCGAGCATCAATCAAAACGGGTGAGTATGTAGCCTGCAAAAGACCTTAATAAAGCAATAAAGAACCAGCCCAAACATAATATAGGTTTCGACTGGTTCGTTTTATGGAGATCTGCTGGATCTGATTTGGTTAGTATATTCTCCTGGTTAATCTTCTTATTTCGTCGTGGTGACGGTCGTGATGGTGATAGTACCTTCCTTTTGTATCCAATCTACCTTGGCCCCTAACGTCTCGCTGATTAAGCGCAGAGGAAGATAGGCAATACCGTTCACAGTGAAAGGAGGGTTGGTAAGATCCACAGGTTTACCGTTCACTGTTGTTTGGCTGGTTTTGAGATTCAATTGTAGAGAGACAGGATTAGCTCCAGCCTTGGACTGAATAATCTTCGCTACTTTATTGTTGGTGTCAAAGGTGACTTCAGCCCCCAGCTTGTCAAAAACAGAACGGAGGGGAATGAACGCCTGCCCGTTCCGAGTAATTACACCATTACTCAGGGGGACAGGTGTACCGTTGAGACGGACGAGAATCGGCTTTTGTACAGGAACTGGCGTACTATAAAGAAATTCATAATCCCCTATGCCGAGCTGCGCATGCTTGTTAACCCCCCACCCCCACAGGGTGCCGTCCGTTTTTTGCATGATTACATGTCTTGGACCTGCTTTGATGCTTTGAATATTTTGGGCCAGTAATGTAAAGTGGGCATTCGGCAATAATTTTTCCCCGTCCAAGGACGCTGCATAAACACTCCCCTCTGTGGTCAGTGCAAGGATGGAACGCTCAACGATGAAGGCGTCTTTAACATTCTTTACACCAGTCAACAGTACAGGAGTATTTTCGTTATGATAGGTTGTAGCATCCGAGGAGCCTGTGACTGTAGCACCCCAGAACCACAGCCGGCCTTGCCGATCCATCGCAAGATTGGTAAGACCATTGGATTTGATTGTTTGGATTCCTGTTAAGGATTGAATCTGTGATGCAGTTGAAGTGTCGGATAAGGAAGCGTTTGTATCAAATTCCTTGGGCCATGTCCATACGGTACCGTCTTTTTTTAAGGCTATGTTTTTCGCGATTGCCGTAATATCCTTCAAGGAGGAAATAGGTTTAAAACCCTGCAAGCCTTTTGTGTTTTTCCACACACTGCCGTCTTTTTTTAAGAAAATCCAGCCTTCCTCATATTCCGGTCTTTCTTCATAATAGCTGTCTATATTTGCAACCCCGTCGACGCCAGATAGAGGTTGAAAAGGACCCAAGATGTCGTCATTGTTGAGTCGATCAGCGAAATATATGCTGCCTTCGGTGCTCAGAGCAAGCACATGATTTAAACCACTTACAGCTTCGAGGTTCTGTAGTCCTTCCAGAGGAATGAATTTTACGGCTTCAGAAATATTGTTTCTTGGTACATACCAAGCGGAATGATCTTGTAAGGTAAATACCAGGTCGCCTTCGTTGAAGATATTAGAAAATGTTTTTACAACGTTCGGCTTATCTTCTACGCGAGTAGGAACAGATTGATTATAGCCCCACAACCACAAGCTTCCATCGGATTGAATCAGACTCCCGGAATTATAGGAACGAATACCGGGCGTAGACTCCTTTTCGGCCGCCCATGCATTAGAGCTGAATAACAATAACGCGATCATACTGAGTAATAGGGTCCGTCTTTTCATACGCTTTTCCTCATTTCTTCATCAGTTATATAAGAGAAAAATCAATATCTTGGGAAATATACCCTTATCAATAGACGTTGAATATTTAGAAAAGTTTTTCACAAATTAATGATTCCAATAAAATAGCCTCAAAACCCACGATTATAAACGGGTTTTGAGGCTATTTTTTGAGCATGGGAGCAGGAATAACTTGGGACGGTTCTTCCAATGGATTAGCCCGTTATTCGGCTGCGCACGATCATTAGGGTTTGTTCTTTGATTTGTGCAATTTCACGCATGAGTGCAGCTGTTTTGGCTTCATAGGATTGTTTGACATCCAAGTCCTTTAGTGAGGCAAGGTTAATGTCAACGGTAAGCAGGGCGGATTGAGCAGCAGCTTCAAACAGGATTGCCCCAATGCCAAGATCAGAAATGACATTTTTATTAGACGCCTCCACAATACGGTAGGCATGAGACAATCCATCCCGGCTTACTTCCAGCAAGCGCAATGGTACCTCAATGGCAGCGATCACTGCGGTCTGTAGAGAATGGGTACGATAACGCTTCTCTTCGTCTGTTTCTTTGGGTAGCTTTAGCGCCGCCATGTACTGTTCAAAGGATCGAATGTCTGCGACCATCAGTTCCTCACAGCGTGCAGTCAGGTTTTCCATGCTACGAATCACTTCAGTGATTTGTTCGTGGATGTGTGCGAATTTTTCTCCTTGTGAAAGGTTGGCGGTCATGGAGGTCATAGCGGCCCCCAGTGCCGCAGCCAATGCGGATATACTTCCTCCGCCGGGTGTAGGAGCTGCGCTTCCAGCCTCTTTCAGAAAATGTCCAATGGAATCCTTCCACGACAGTTCACTCATGAATAAACCACCTCTCGGGAGTATTGTTGCAGATCAATCGCTTTGAGCAGATTTTTATACAAGATTGCCGTCGTTAATGTACCGACACCGCCGGGCACGGGAGAAATCGCATGGACCTTTTCCCCAACGTCTAAAGCGGCATCCCCCACTATTTTCCCCTCCAGCGTCTCATTAATTCCCGCATCTACCAAAATAAGACCGGGATGCACCATATCCTGTGTAATGACATCAGGGCATCCGACTGCGACGAAGGCAATGTCTGCATGACTCAAATGCTCTGCAATATCGCGTGTGCCCGCATGACAGGCGGTGACGGTGGCATTTTCTCTTTGCAGCATGTGAAAAAGAGGGAGTCCTACGGTCTGGCCGATGCCGACAAGGGTGACATTTTTGCCTGCCAGGGTGTGACCGTAATGCTTGAGCAGCTCAATACAGGCTTGAGGTGTAGCGGGATACAGTCCAGCTTCACCTGTAACGGTAGCCAGCTTATTGCCCGGGGTAATTCCATCAATATCCTTGTACGGGGCGATGGACTGTTTAATGACGGATGCGGATAGATGCCGGGGAAGAGGCAATTCCAGCATAATGCCGTGTACATGAGAAGCCTCGTTCAGGCTGTCGATCAGGTGAAGGAGCTCGGCTTCTCTAACATGGCGGTCAAAGGTATGGAGATGAAAAGAGATGCCCAGCTTCTCCGCTATTTTTTGCTTGGTCCGGGCGTAGTAGGCTGAGGCTGGATCACCTTCTACCAATAGGGTTGCCAGATGGGGACGATGTCCTTGCTGTTTGAGCTGTTCCACTTGGGAACGAATCGTCGCATACACTTGTTCGGCTGCTTCTTTAGATTTCATAATAATAGCCATAGTCCGGGCCTCCTCTGAATTTATCGCGCTAATGATGGAATCAACAGGGTGTCATGGTCTTGTAAAAACGAAAAAAAGTATTTGCACAAGGTCGTCAAGACAGACGAATCCTCTGCAAATACTTCTCCCAGGCGAACGGCACGCTTTTGTTTGTATGCTCCCTCGTGGTTTATTCCACTGACTTCGCCAGTCACATACAGCGTTATTTACTTTTTATTTTAACAAATATTCTCCCGGAAATAAACCCGTGAACCATTGGCAAATGGCTGCACTGATTTAACAATATGACAAATGTCATACTCCCGAACTGACGTTTATGACTACAGCGGTCAGAGGCTACTCCTTATACTGAGGTTAGATCTACATGCACGTCTGACGAGATCAAGGTACAGGCGTCATTTTAAAGGAGGATCAACATTAAGTATGGCACAACTTCCATTAGCTCAATTGAAAAAAAATATGGCTCCTTACGAAAAAATAAACACCAAATCCAGCGTTCTGCAGCTCATTAACACCTTGGGCCCGCTGATCCTGCTATGGTATGCGGCTTATCTCAGTCTGTCGGTATCCTATTGGCTGACGCTTCCGATTACCATTATTGCTTCAGGGTTTGTGGTAAGGACATTTATCATTTTTCATGATTGTGGTCATCAATCCTTCTTCAGAAGCCGCAAGCTGAATGACATTGTGGGAACGATTACAGGTGTTATTACGCTCTGTCCGTATCACCAATGGAAAAATAGTCACGCGGTCCACCATGCAACCAGCAGTAATCTCGACAAAAGAGGTACAGGTGATATGTGGGTACTTACGGTAGAAGAGTACGCTCAGGCTTCCACATGGACACGGCTGGCTTATCGCATCTACCGGAATCCTTGGGTTATGTTCGGATTAGGTCCGATTTATACTTTTTTACTTTCCTATCGGTTTAACGTCAAAACAGCGAAGCGCAAGGAAAAAATAAACACTTATATTACAAATATATCTATCGTCGCATTGTACGCATTGTTGTGTTGGGTTATCGGTTGGCAGTCGTTTCTTCTGATACAGGTGCCTATCTTTTTTGTATCAGGCATGCTGGGAATCTGGCTATTTTATGTGCAGCATCAGTTTGAGGATTCATATTTTGAGCATGATGAAGAGTGGAGCTATATCAATGCAGCCGTAGAGGGCAGCTCTTACTACAAGCTTCCTAAAGTATTGCAATGGATTACGGGGAATATCGGTTTTCATCACGTCCATCACTTGAGTCCCAAAGTGCCGAATTATAATTTGGAGAAGGCACATGAAGCGACACCATTGTTGCAAAAAGCAACCACCATCACTATGAGCAGCAGTCTGCAATCTTTAAAATTCCGGCTTTGGGATGAAAGCACAAAAACCTTTTTGACCTTTAAACAAGTGAGGCCGCTGCTGGGCAAACGTGTTACCGTTACCAAATCCATTCCTGCACCTGTTGTGAGCACAGAAAGAAAATGAATTGTACACATTTCGATATGATAAGATAAGGTATAAAAGCAAGGTGAAGGAGAGAAGGGTGGGCAGGATGCAAAAATGGTATCAGATTTTCCAAAAAAATACGGGACTTAGCCCTTATGTGTGGGTTGTCTTTTATATCCTGCCCTTTTACTACTTCAACACCTCCTCGACAAGTCATATTATTCTGGGCACGGCGATTATTTTAGTGTTTTTTGCTTGTTATGTTCTGGCTTTTGTCTCGAAAGGCTGGCTGATATACTTCTGGACCAGTGTACAGATTGTCATATCGATTACCATGACGCTGCTGTTCAGCTACATGTATTTTTCCATATTTATCGCTTATCTGATCGGTAATATTAAAAGTAAAGCCGCATTCACGACACTGTATATTCTTCTAATGGTTATTACCATTGGACTGATCAATTATGGTTTTGTTTCTGAAAATCCTGTTTTTATTAAGCAGATTCCTTTTATTTTGCTCAATCTGATTGGTGTGATTCTTCTTCCGATCACGAATTTTAATCGTAACAAAAGTGATCGGCTTCAGGTACAATTAGAGGATGCCAATAAGAAAATATCAGAACTGATTAAGCTGGAGGAGCGCCAGAGAATTGCACGTGATCTGCACGATACCTTGGGCCAGAAGCTGTCACTCATCGGACTGAAAAGCGATTTGGCGGGCAAACTGATGAATCAGCACCCAGAGCGGGCTCGTGTTGAAATTAACGATGTTCGGCTTACGGCGAGAAGCGCGTTAAAGGAAGTGCGGGAAATGGTGACTCAAATGCGTGGTATGCGATTAGAGGATGAGTTACTGCGTATTCGACAGATTTTAAAGGCTGCTCATATTGAATTGACCCTGGAGGGCGACCCGAAGCTGAAGCATACGTCATTAATGAACGAAAATGTGCTTAGTATGTGCATGAAGGAGGCGGTAACCAATGTGGTTAAGCACAGTGGAGCCACCGCTTGTTCTATCACCATTGAGCCGTCTCGGAAGGAATTGACCCTTCGGATTGAGGATAATGGGATTGGAGTTATGGGAGAACATGCAGTCTTTCGGGGACATGGGCTGCAAGGAATAAAGGAAAGGCTCGAATTTGTGAATGGATGTATGGAGCTGCATTCAGATCAGGGAACGACCCTGATCATTAAAGTGCCGAATATCACGGAAAAGCCGAACGAGGAGGTGGGGCCATGATACGAATTGTCATTGCGGAAGACCAGCGTATGCTGCTGGGTGCTCTTGCTTCGCTGCTGGACTTGGAAGAGGATATGAAAGTAGTTGGAAAAGCGAGTAATGGGGAAGAGGCTGTAGAGCTGGTCAAGCTGCATCAGCCGGATATATGCATCATGGACATCGAAATGCCGATAAAGAGTGGATTGGATGCGGCTGAAGAACTCAAGGGATTGAACTGCAAAGTGATGATTTTGACCACATTTGCTCGTCCCGGGTATTTTGAACGGGCCATCAAGGCAGGTACGCACGGCTATTTGCTCAAGGATAGTCCCAGTGAAGAACTGGCATCCTCCATTCGCAGCATTTTAGCAGGCCGTCGCATTTATGCCCCGGAACTGATCGATGATGCTTATGCCGAAGTCAATCCGCTGACTGAGCGTGAGAAATCCGTTCTAGCGCTCATTGCTGACGGGAAGAACACGAAGGAGATTGCTGGTGAATTGTATTTAACGACAGGGACGGTACGTAATTACATCTCAGTCATTCTCGATAAGCTGGGTGTCAGCAACCGGATTGAGGCGATTACACGTTTTAATGAAAAAGGCTGGTTTAAATGAGTGACCAGCAGAAATATCTAAGCAGAAACAGAGACGGCTATGAAGCAAGATATGGCAGCTCTGTTTTTTTGTTTTATCCATAGATTTGATATGCCGTTAGCACACTTCCTTGTGATACAATAGGATAGTTGTCCACAGGATGGACTGAAGTACAAGGAGGAACGGAACCGCATGAAACATGCCCCTTTTATAGCTGTTGAAGGGCCCATCGGAGCAGGTAAAACGACGTTGGCTTCGATGCTTTCAACCGAGCTGCATATACCGCTTATTAAAGAAATTGTCGAGGAAAATCCGTTTCTCGATAAATTTTATCAAAATATAGATGAATGGAGCTTTCAACTGGAAATGTTCTTTCTCTGCAACCGGTATAAGCAACTGGAGGACACTGGTCTGCAATATCTGGAGAAAGCTCAGCCTGTTATTTCTGACTATCATATCTACAAGAATCTGATTTTTGCTGAACGTACGCTTAAAGGTATAAAGCGAGACAAATACCGTCAAATCTATCATCTACTGACAGATGACATGCCTAAGCCGGACATCATCATCTATATTAGAGCCGACTTGGATACTTTGCTGGGCAGAATTCGTAAGCGGGCGCGCTCCTTTGAACAGGAGATGGCCCCCGCCTATCTGGAGCAATTAATTACGGATTATGATAAAGGCATTCAGTTTCTTGCTGAACAGTCCCCTTCGCCCCGTATATTGACCATAGATGGAAATGAGATTGATTTTGTAGAAAACCAGGCACAGTTCGAACAAATTGTTTCCGATGTAAAGGAGCTTATCCAATGAATAATTACAACATTCCCGCTAATGCCCTGATTACGGTAGCGGGCACGGTAGGTGTGGGGAAATCCACGCTAACGGCTGCTTTGGCTGAACGCCTGGGTTTTAAAACCTCTTTGGAGCAGGTCGATCATAATCCGTATCTGGAAAAATTTTATCATGATTTCGAAAGATGGAGCTTCCATCTGCAAATTTATTTTCTCGCTGAGCGCTTCAAAGAACAAAAAAATATTTTCTTATCCGGTGGGGGCTTTGTGCAGGATCGTTCCATTTATGAGGACACGGGCATTTTTGCGAAAATGCATGCCGATCAGGGAACGATGAACCCGACGGACTATGAAACATACACTAGCCTGTTTGAGGCGATGGTGATGACACCGTTTTTCCCGCACCCGGATGTGCTGATCTACCTGGAAGGCAGCCTGCCCTCCATACTGAGTCGGATTGAGGAACGCGGTCGCGAGATGGAGATCCAGACCGAGAGAGCCTACTGGGAGCAAATGCACCGCAGATATTCCAATTGGATCAGCGAGTTCGATGCTTGTCCTGTCCTGTGTCTGAACATTGATGAGTATGATGTACATGACCCGGCTTCTATGGATGCCATTTTGACAGAAGTAGGCAAGGTCATTTCCAAAAAATAAAGGTATAAAACCAGCAAAAAGCATACAAAGACTGTAGTACAATCAGAAATAAATTAATCTGATGACTACAGTCTTTTTTTGTCGAATAAAAGTTGTTGAAGAACAAGATAACCCTACGATATAGTGGACAAGCCTAGGCTAGAATGCGAGAATAGATACATATATTTAAATGAGAATGACTCACGGGAAGGATGGGATATTGTGATGCGTTTTGGTATTGTTGGAACCAACTGGATAACAGAGAGGTTTATTCAAGCCGGGGGAGAGACGGACGAATTTTCCCTGACCGCAGTATACTCACGATCAGAGGATAAAGGCAAAGCCTTTGCTGCCAAATATAACAGCCAACCAGAGGTTTTTACAGACCTGGCCCAAATGGCTGCAAGCGATCAGGTGGATGCCGTATATATTGCCAGTCCCAATTCCTTGCATGCGGAGCAGGCGATTTTGTGTATGAATCATGGCAAGCATGTACTATGTGAGAAGCCGTTTGCTTCGAATGCAACGGAGGTGCGGAGCATGATCGAAGCCGCACGTAACAACAATGTTCTGTTGATGGAGGCTGTTAAATCCACGCTTATGCCCAACTTTAAAATCATAAAGGAGCATATGTATAAAATAGGCCGGGTTCGGCGTTATTTTGCAAGCTACTGTCAATACTCCTCACGTTTTGATGCTTTTAAGCAAGGTAAGGTGTTGAATGCCTTCAATCCGGCTTTTTCCAATGGTTCCTTGATGGATTTGGGTGTGTATTGCTTATATCCCATGGTGGCATTATTCGGCAAACCGGAAGAGGTTCGTGCAGTCGGTGTACTCTTGTCCTCTGGCGTCGATGGTGAGGGCAGTATTGTGATGCGATATCCTGATATGGATGCGGTCGTCATGCATTCCAAAATTTCCGATTCCTATCTGTCTGCTGAAATTCAAGGTGAGAATGGAACGATGGTGATCGACAAAATCAGTCAGCCCTATGAGGTGAAAATCCATTATCGGGACGGCACCATTGAGGATTTGACGAAAGCTCAGACACGTGAGCCGATGTATTATGAAATTCAGGAGTTTATTGATCTGATCAAAATTGGAGAGCGCAACAGTTCCATTAACTCCTTGGAGTGTTCACTTGCAGTCGCTGAAGTGATGGAGGATGCAAGACAACAAATCGGCCTTCGTTATGAAGCGGATTTGAAAAATACGTCTACACATTAGTTTATTGAATTTTTGCATTCTAAGGATATCCTGCGGCCTCGTTGGCTGTGAGGATATCCTTTTCACTTTTTTTACAGGGATGTCCGCCGATGTGCTTGTAATACTTACGCCCTGTTCGGAGATTGGTAAAACGTTCGCAAATTGTCCCCTAAAATCGCGCTTGATTCGGAGTAAGCCAACAAACCGAGCCTAAGCATCTGCATACTTATTGAGAATGCGTTATACTATGAAATATTGTAAAAGTGGGCTTAAAACTATGGTTGGGGAGTGAGATAGATATGGCAAAAATCGTAAAGGTGAAAGATGTGCTGATCGGTGAAGGAGCACCTAAAATCTGTGTTCCAATGGTGGGAGAAACGTTGGAGCAATTGAAGGAAGAGGCTGCTTATTTGCGCACACTCGATCTGGATATCGTAGAGTGGAGAGTTGATTTTTTTGAGCATGTGGAGGACTTGGAGCGAGTTAAGGCTGCCTTGAATGAAATTCGGTCTATGTTAGGAAATATTCCACTCGTCTTTACGTTTCGCAGTGCTCGGGAAGGCGGGGAAAAGGAGATCAGTGCGGCGAGTTATGTGGAGTTGAACCGCACGGTGGCCGAGACGGGACAAGTAGATATCATCGACGTCGAGCTTTTCAATGAGGAAGCCGATGTGAAGACACTGGTGGAAGCTGCGCATCAGCATAAAGTGTTTGTGATTATATCCAACCATGATTTCCAGAAGACGCCGCCGAAGGAGGAAATCGTATCCCGGTTGCGAAAGGCGCAGGAATTGGGTGGCGATCTGCCTAAAATAGCGGTCATGCCTGCCAATACGGCCGATGTGCTGACCTTGCTGGATGCAACGCGTACGATGGCGGAGGAGCATGCAGATCGGCCTATCATTACGATGTCGATGGCGGGAAAAGGTGTCGTGAGCCGTCTGACCGGAGAACTGTTTGGTTCGGCTCTGACCTTTGGGGCGGCAAAGAAAGCTTCTGCGCCGGGGCAGATTCCTGTCACCGAATTGAGAGAGATTTTGACGGTACTACATCATCACTCTTAAAAGATGCATGGCATTACAGTCTATAAGCTGTCATCCACAGTAAACAAAAAAGGAAGGCCCTCATGCAATGCATGGTTGGGTCTTCCTTTTTTTTTGTAGTTCTTAATTCTAATTCAATCCCCGAGTAGGCTCATACAGCTCCCAACCCAAATTTAGAGTTTGGATAATATAGTCAGCGACTTCTTCCGCATCCAGTTGATCTGTATCGATCTTGGAGTGATTCGCCGCATAAATATTCTGTCTGGAACGGAAAAGATCTTCAATTTCGGCCAACGTCTTGTTTTGCAGATTTGGACGGGTGTCAATCAGCATCTTAAGTCGATCTTTCCAGGAATTCCAATTTAAATCCAGGAAGAAAACAATAGATGAAGCCAAACAAGCCTGCTTCACTTCTTCCTGTAAAAACGCCCCCCCGCCAACGGAAATGATTTTCAGACGGGTATTGCGGCACAACTTCAGAATATGCTCTTTTTCAATTTCGCGAAACCGTTGTTCCCCGTATGTTTTGAAAATCTCTGTCGTTGGCATGTTGTACTCTTGTTCAATTTCCTGGTCAATATCCACGAAATCCCGGTACAGCTTGCGCGAAAGATGGGAGCCAATCGTTGTTTTGCCTACGCCCATAAAGCCAATAAGCACAATATTTTGTTCTCTTAATGGAATCTCTCTATTGTTTTGCACCATAACCACTCTTTTCTCACCAGTAATGTTGAGATGTAACGCTTCAAAGCACTAAATACATTATACGTTCATCAAACGTCGCATTCAATAGCATAGATCACATCAGAAGCGAGGCACAAGCTCATAATGTAATGCTCACCCTATGGAATGATCTAGAACCATAGAGGATGAACTGATCATGATTCTTTCGATGCGTAATTTGGCGATAAATAGATTTAAACAAGTATAAAAAAGGCAATATTGTGTACTTTGTTGAAAAAAAGGAGATAATTTGCTGAATTATATATTGAAATTACTGGAAATGTGACTATAATGTAATTATACAATTTGTAAATGAAATCGCTGTATTTACAAATTGTGTTTTCTAATAAATACACAGTTTATTACTTTGAACCAAATACCAAGTATACATATGCAACTAATTAGATAATGATCACAGACGTGTATCTCGGTTCATGGGTTCATTGTACATGGGGGGTGAAAAGCTCTACATGTTTTGCTCAACTCAGATACAGTGGCAGAAATAAAAAATGGACGAGAGGGATGAATTGAAATGAGTACAAAAACAGCCAAAGTATTGAAAAAGGGAATAAGTATCGCTTTATCAGGTATGTTGGTCGCTTTATTTGTCGGCAATTATTCTGCTCATGCAGCTCCAGAAGTCGTTAGTAAAACCATTCTTGTTAAAGCCGGGGAAGTATACGATGGTAAGGGGAAAACGGTAGTTGCTGATCCCAAAACCTTGGGTGACGGAAGCCAGAAAGAGGATCAAAAGCCTATTTTCAAGCTTGAAAATAATGCAACGCTGAAAAATGTGATCATTGCTGCACCTGCTGCGGATGGTGTGCATGTCTATGGCAACGGGACTATTTCCAACGTAACGTGGGAGGATGTAGGTGAAGATGCCTTGACGCTTAAAGAACCAGGCACGGTAAACATTACGGGCGGCGGAGCGTACCACGCATATGACAAAGTGTTCCAAATCAATGCGGAAGGCACGATTAACATTAAAAACTTTAGAGCCGATGATATTGGAAAGCTGGTTCGTCAACTGGGAGGCTCTAAATTCAGAGTAAATATGACCGTGGATAACTCGGATATTTCCAACGTAAAGGATTCGATCCTGAGATCGGACGGTCCTAATAGCAAAGCTAAAATTACGAATACTCGGTATCACAATGTGCCACAATTGTTCAAAGGCTTTGCTTCCGGTAATACGAGCGAGTCCGGGAATACTAAATATTAATTGGAGTGTAGTACAGGATAGGAGTACGGATATGAAAAGGGGCTGTCCAACAGGTCGGGTGGATCTGATTGGATAGCCCTTTTTGGGTACGTCAATTTACCTGAAGGAGATCTGGACTTCGTTTGGAACGAGGACTGTGATATGATCGTGCTATTACATTTTATACAAAAAAAGTTGGGTAGCCATGAATTGTTTTCATCCATATGTGAATGTTGACGGTACTTTGAATGATACGCTGGCGCGGAATCGTGAAATTTTATATACAGGTACGAATGGTCGACATGTAGAACGTTTTTACGTATCGCCTTCTGAAAGTTATGTGTTCAAACCGCTAACCAATGATGAGCAGGAAGGCCGGGAGAAGTGGGTATATGAGCATGTGCTTGCTTCGTTGCCACCCATCTATCCCCAACTGCTGGCCTGGTCTGATGCAGGCACGGATGTCAGAGGAGAATGGATGATTTTTGAGGACCTTGGTTCGCTGCACCATCTACATGAAGAAAAAACGATGTTGCGAGCTGTTGAACTTGTCGCGTGGTGGCATGCTTTGCCGACAGATCGTTTTACTGGCATTCCGCTGCGCGGTCCAAAACCACTCATTGAGGAGATGGCTTCTGAGCTGTGCGAGCGCAAGCCTGAGGTACTGAAGCTTTGCAGTTCATTGGGATTCTCCAAGCAACAGGTGCAGCGTATTTATGGACAGCTGGAGTACCAGTCTTTTTCACAGCAGCTTGTACTGTCGCATGGTGATCTTCATCCAGGGAACTATGCGCTAAGCGGGGAACGGCTTATGGTGCTGGATTGGGAGCATGCTCATCTGAACATACCGCTGTGGGATGTATACCATCTGATCGACATGTCCCATCCGTTGTTCCCACGTCGCATGACGTCCGATTTGCGTATCCGCATGCTGGACACGTATCTGGAGCAGTTGGAGCTGCTGGGGATAAGAGTGGATCGAGCGACATTTTTACTGGAATATGGCATGTTTGCTGTGATATTTTCGCTGTGGATGCTGCTGCTAATTCAAAGTGATTTACAGAGACTTGGAACGGGCCAGCATAGAAACGGCGACAAATGGTCAAAAGAGCAATTAGAGGCTCAACGGGGAGAAACGTTAGCCTGCTTGAACGAATGTGCAGCGATGATGGAATGGGGACAAAGAAAGTGGGGAGCTAGATGAAAAAAGTCGGTTTGGTCATGAGAAAAATACAATTTGCTGAAGCGCAGGGTCCTCGCATTTTTGCAGAACGTCTGAAGCAGATTGGGCTGGAATTGGGAGTGGATATTGTATTTGTATCCCCGGAGCGCCATGTGAGCAGCCATGACTGGCTGCCGGGTTATGAGCACGAAAAGGGGGATCTGGTCAATTATGATATCGTACTGGACCAACTCCATGAGCAACAGATTGAGCACGTGATTTATACGGTATCCGGCTTTACATATTTGAACATGTTTTTTAAAAAGAGTGTGCTTTTTCCACACAGTTTTCCTGATCCGGCACTTACAGGCTATGAGATGATGAAGCCTTTTTATCAGATCGTGGACAAGGCTATTGTGCAGACTGCTTTTCTCAAGCAAGAGATGGCATCCAAGTTTGGCGTAACGGATGTGACAGTCATCCCAATTGGCTTTAATGAGCGGCTGGTGGAAAAGCACTTCGATCCTGCGCAGGTTGTGGAGAACCGGGTGATGTGGATCGGTAGAGATGAGGAGAATCGGCGTCCTGATCTGGTGCTGGAGTATGCGCGGCATAATCCCGACAAGGATGTCTACATGGTGTTTGGCGGTGAACGCTACAAGGAAAGCATGAAGAAATATGACATCCCGGACAATGTAAAGCTTCAATTTGCATTGACGCAGGATGAGGTGTTTGCACTGATGAACACGGCGAAGGTGTATTGGAGCTGCTCTAAATTCGATACATTCGCGATGCCGCTGACCGAAGCACTGGCGATGGGGAAAATCGTCGTCAAGCCGGAGCATCCTTGCTATGGACATATCAGCTCTACACATTCTTTTTCAGGGAATGAGAAAAACTGGTTCGAGCTGGTCAATATGGCTGCGGCTTCACCTCGCCAGGTATCTATGGAGAATCAGGCATACGCCATGGAACAGTTTTCAAGTAAGGTGATGAAGCAGGGGTATCGAGACTTCTTTGACCGTTGGTTAAGCTGAACGGCGAGGCAAAATACTGTGGTTTCAACACGCGTCTGAGCGTCCGGAATTAAAACACAAATAACCCGCAAGGTGGTCACTTTTTTTCAAAATGTCCATTTTGCGGGTTACAATTCACTGACTTATGATTTGGACTTTACTGGAATCGGGGTTCCTTTTTTAAATTGAACCGGTCTTCTCGGAATTCTGCGAATGCCGGATTCCCCGGATTTGGAAGGTAACGCCGTACGAGTTGTCTTTGATGTCGGTTGACTTTTTCTTGTACTGGTGACGAACTCGAGAGTGAAATTAACTACAGATTCATCAATGGGGAGTCTACGCAGCCCCACTCGTCTGGATGATCCGCTGCTATAGCTCCAACACCAGTGAAAATCACGGCTAGTACTTCTCGGAAGCCGTGTGTAGTACGTACCTGGCCACGTATTTCCGGAGTGATCTTCAGCATAATAATAGAATGTGGTTCCCCCTACGGACCCGCTCCATACTTCCCTCGTATCACCAGGCGCTATCCGATACCAGCCGATTTTAGAATAACTGATGGGGTGACAGTCGGAACTAGGATAAGCATAGGCAGCATAGATAGTGTTACTCGTGTTGTTAGTAAAATAAAGGCTCATCATACACACTTCTTTCCTCATAAATTGGTATTGCACTGTCATACTATGAGGAATTTAGAAGAAGGAACTGGACAATATCATCTCAATCTGTGAAAAATAAACCATTCGTTTACGTCCAACTTGCTATTTTTAGAGATACGCCGCCATTTATTGCTGCGGTCCGATTGGTAGCTGTACACTGTCCAACAAACTGAACGATTCTATGATTGTGTCTCTGTTGCTGCTTTAGTATGAGCCGTCTTGCGATCCATCATGTAGCTGACCAGCATCAGTAGCAGACCGCCGACAGTAATTAGCGATGCAACCCATGGGATGGCAGCCAGCCCCATTTGATTAATAACGACTCCACCGATAAAAGCACCACCTGCGTTACCCAGATTCAATGCGGAATGGCTGGAGGTGGAGGAGAGCAAAGGAGCTTCATAGGCAAGGTTCATGATGCGAACCTGAATCCCCGGCATGATGCCGAACGCGGCAATCCCCCATATAAAGACAGTGATGACCGCCAGTACCTTGCTTTGAAGCGTAAACGTCAGAATAGCCAGAATAATGGCCAGTACAGCATAGTTTGCAATCAAGGACGGCAGCAACTTCCAATCTGCGAGCTTGCCGCCAACGATGTTGCCGATGGTTACACCGAGTCCGAACAGGACGAGAATCCACGTAATGTTATGCTCGGCAAAGCCGCTAATGTCCGTAAGTAAAGGAGTAATGTATGTAAAGACAGAGAACAGGCTGCCACAGCCGACTGCCCCTGTGAGCAGCATTAGTAGTACCTTTGGATTAAACAGGCTTCGGACTTCCTGTTTGAGACTGGAAGGCTTGTCCTGCTGAATGACCGGGATATAACGAATGATGCCCAAAAGAGAAATGAGGCCGATCACGACAATGGCTCCGAACGAAGCTCGCCAGCCGAGCTGCTGCCCAATAAAGGTACCAAAGGGCACGCCGATAATGTTCGCTACGGTCAATCCGGTCAGTACCATAGAAATGGCACCAGCCCGCTTGTCAGCACGAACCAGTCGGGCGGCGATCAGGGAACCGGCGCCCAAAAAAGTTCCGTGTGATAACGCGGTAGCCATACGGGCCGCAATAAGAAGCTCATAGTTGGGGGCAACGACGGAGAACAGATTGCCTAAAATAAATATGGTCATTAGCAGACATAGCAGCTTTTTTTGCGGCACCTTGTGGGTTAATACGGTAAGCACAGGTGCGCCAATGGCTACACCCAGCGCGTAACTGGTAATAAGCTGCCCGGCTTGTGGAATGGTAACATGAAGATCATGCGCTACATTGGGCAGAAGTCCCATAATGACGAATTCGGTCATCCCGATGGCGAAGGCGCCAAGTGTCAGCCATAGCAAGGAAGGGGGAAAGCGATTAGCTGTCATATGTTCTTGAGAACTCATAAGTTTCTTGTATCCTCCTGAAAAAATAGTAATGCGAGTATATCATTACAGTTGATATCTGGCGACCCATTTTGCAAGAATTTTACATACTAAATAGATAAGATTTATATAGTTTATAAAGGGGCGGGTAGGGAGCAGCTAATTATGTTATTTTGTTAGTAGGGAACATCCAAGGAGGGGACAAAAGATGACACTTAAAGTGGTACATCATATTACGGATTTAATTGGAGATACACCTTGTGTAAGGTTGCAACGGCTCACAGGGCCGCAGGATGCAGAGGTGTATGTAAAGCTGGAATATTTTAATCCAAGTGGCAGTGTCAAGGATCGGGCGGCAGGCAATCTGATTGACGAGGCCGAAAAGGCGGGGCATCTACAGCCGGGAGGCACCATTATTGAGCCAACCAGCGGCAATACGGGTATCGGACTTGCGATGAATGCGGCTGCGCGAGGCTACCGTGCGATTCTGGTGATGCCGTCGAATATGACGAAGGAACGGATCAATATTTTAAAAGCATACGGAGCTGAGGTCGTGCTGACCCCGGCAGAGGAACGAATGCCGGGTGCGATCCGCAAGGCGCTCGAATTAGGGGCTGAGATTGAAGGGAGCTTTATCCCGCATCAATTTGAAAATGAGGCTAACCCGGACATCCACCGTACTACGACGGCACTTGAAATTTTGGAGCAGACGGAAGGAAGGCTGGATGTGTTCGTCGCTTCTTCGGGAACAGGCGGTACCATTACAGGAACGGGTGAAGTGCTGCGCCAGCATTTGCCGGATCTACGTGTGGTAGTGGTCGAACCCATGGGTTCGCCAGTGCTGTCCGGGGGGAAACCTGGTCCGCATAAGCTGGTTGGCACCAGTCCGGGATTTATTCCTGACGTACTGAATACGAAGGTTTATGATGAAATCGTACAGGTTTCCGATGAGGATGCGATTGCAATGACCCGGGCGATTGCTGCCGAGGAAGGGATTCTCGTGGGGCCCTCCAGTGGAGCTACGATTTGGGCGGCTATTCAGGAAGCCCGGCGTTTGGGAGCGGGTAAACGGGTGCTATGTATTGCTCCAGATACCGGAGAACGTTATTTGAGTATGGGTATATTCGGATAAAAAGGTTTAATAATGCAAATATTTCTTTGGGGGATGAAGGAGGAGCAGAATGAAGATACTGCCTTTACAGAAACGTGGAATCTCCGATAGTCGTCTGGCGCTTGGTTGTATGCCTTTTGGTGGAGAATGGAGTCATGCCCCGTATACGCAGGAGCATATCATTGAAGCTGAAAGAGCCGTAGAAGCGGCACGTTCCATCGGAATTACGATGTTCGATCATGCGGACATTTACCGTATGGGGAAAGCGGAAGAAATTTTCGGCCGAATTTTAGAGGGACAACCCGCTTTGCGTGAACAAATCGTAATTCAGTCCAAATGCGGGATTTTCCTGCCGGATGGTATACTCCCAGGCCGCTTTGACTTCTCATATGCTCATATTATGGAGTCCGTGGACGGTATCTTGAAGCGTCTGGGAACCGAATATTTGGACATTCTGCTGCTGCATCGCCCCGATCCGCTGGTAGAACCGGAGGAAGTAGCAGAGGCGTTCGGCAAGCTCAAGGCGTCCGGCAAAGTCCGGCATTTTGGCGTTTCCAATATGAATGTAAGCCAGATTCGTTTTTTGGAGCGCAGCCTGACGGAGCCATTGGTCGTTAATCAGCTGGAGATGAGCCTGGCACATCTGCATTTTGTAGATCAGACCGTGCATGTAAATCAGCAGGCGGGAACGAATGTGCATTTCGGCGAAGGCTTGCTGGAATACTGCCAAACGGAGGATATTCAGCTTCAAGCGTGGGGACCGCTGGCACAGGGACGTTTTAGCGGAGGTTCTTTGGACGGAGAGCCGGAGCATGTTCGCAAGACGGCTGAGCTGGTGCAAAAGCTGGCTACTGAAAAAGAAACGACACGTGAAGCTATCGTTCTGGGCTGGCTTATGAAGCATCCGGCACGGATTCAGCCCGTCATTGGCAGCGCCAATCCTGAACGAATCAAGGCCTGTCAGGATGCGGAACGTCAGAGCAAGCTAATGACCCGTGAGGAATGGTATGAATTGTACGTCAGCGCGCGCGGACAAGCCTTGCCTTAACTCAGGCTGTGAATCAGATGTTACAGCATTGTGTATGCATTTGAGGAAAAGGCCCTTTCTTTGTCTAATACACGGACGAGGAAGGGCCTTTTTACGTGTGGATACATCCTATATTTTCTCAATAGAGCTATTCCTCTTCGTATCGTGCGAGGGCCTTGGTGATTGTTTCTTTCATACGGGAAATCAGTCGGTCGCCTTGAACGACCTTGACACGTTTACCGAGGAAACGGATTTTGGATAGCACGTATTCACATTCATCAGCCTGAAAAGTGAGCGTAATACGATAGGTATCTATTTTCTGAACATATTCAACCTCTTTTTCAAAACAGGAAAAAGCATATAAAATACGGGACATTTCCGCGTTGTATATAGGAATAATCTCAATGATGCCCTGTTCCTTGCGTGACTCCAGAATACCAAGTATACGCTGGATGAATTTCTCCGCTTCTTGAGGGGAAAGCTCCTCTGTGGTGACGGTTATGATGTTGGACAGCTTGGTGGACATCAGCGCCCGGTGTCGGCGATTATACCATAGCAGGCTCCATTCCTTCTTGACCATGGAAAACTCCAGCTTATATGGGAAACCGGGCATTCGCTCATGCATACGCCCGTTATGCAGTCGGTAGCTCATACTGATGCCTGAACGGGACCGCAGGAGGGGACGCAATACGCGCAGGAGCGGATGGTAGACGGAGGAAGCCGAGCTGCCTGCCTTTTCCTTCAAGCTCCCATCGACCTCCAGCAGCTCATCGTCTGCCAGCATCAGCCGAAGCTTATCCAGCGATGAAGGGGTAAAAGCCTCTGCCGCCGCCGCGTCTGCCAGCATGGATTGGAGCCAGGCCCTTTCCTGTGAAGTGGTGGCAAAAGCGCCCGATTCATCCAGTCGTGAGACGATCTGATAGTTAAATATTTTCTCAAACAGGCTCATAATAGGCTTGCAGCTCCTTCCATTCCTGCCTGAATTCCTTACGAAGCCGCTCTGGCTCCAATACCTCACAGCTTGACCCGAAGCTGCGAATCCACGGTTTAATCTCGGTAATACCATTTACTGTAATTTCATAGATGAAGGATTCGCTTTCTTCCTCCGTAATAGTGCCCCATTGTCCCTGTAACAGCACACGTTCCCGAATAAAGTTACGCTTTGCGCCCTCAGGATTAAAAAAACGCACCCGAACCTTCACAGCGCGTCCAGTATCCACAAGCCAGCTATACCGCATTTTTTCTTCCAACACCGCCAGCAGGTCGGCAAAATGCTGCTCTGGCACAGGCTTTCCCTCCACCAATTGAGTCATGCCCTCCAAGCGGAACTTCATGATTCCTTTGCCGCCCACGTGCCCCAGCACATACCAGCGTCCGTATTGATGATCATAGATGACCTGCAAGGGCAGAATGTTATGCTCACGTCCCTCCGTCTCTTTTTCAAACAGCGGATTGGTATTCTGTGACCCGTACATACTTCGTTTGGACGTCGAAAAATATAAAAAAGTCACACAGCGGTGTTGCCGAATGGCATGTAAAAGTGGATGGATATGGGCCTCGTCCAGAATGCGTGAGTAATAGTGGTACTTGTATAAAAAAGGTTCCGCCATATCTCGATCTCCGCTTTGACGGCGCATCGCTTTTTTCAATTGATCGCGCAACAGGTATCCCTGCACAGAGGGAAGCTGAGTGTTGGCCATAATGTCTACAAAATCATATAAGTCGAGTAATTCCTCATCCGTCAGCCCTGTGAGCAGATCATTGCGGACAGCATAGCGGTAAGGTCTGCCACCGGGTTCCTTGCGAACTACGCCGACTTCGACCAGATATTTCAGGTCCGAACGGATTGTTTTCTCATCCGGCAGCGTACTGTCTGGAGGTAGTCCGTCACAGCAGGCATCCAGTAGCTCCATGGTAGTCAGGGGCTGTGACTGCAGCGCTGTCAGCAGTAAAGCCAAACGGACGCTTTCCGATTCCTTGAGCGATTTGGCTCGAAACAGGAATAACAGTAATGGATCAGCGGATTCATAATAAGTAAAGCGAAGCATCTCATTAAAATCATGTCCCTGCTCTGCCGGCAGCTGCTGCTGGACGGATTGGACAATTTCCTTGAGCCGCCGGATCGTCTTATCGAAGGTATGTACCGAAATGCCTAGTCTGTCTGCAAATTGCTGCCGATTGTAAGCACCGCTTGTCAATGTCAACATGCGCAGAAATTGAATTTCTTTATCAAAGCTCTCTTTCGCCATGGTGAATTCTCCATTTCTGTTGCCGTTCTGCGAAAACAAGTATCCCTTTATTTTAACAGGGATGAGATGCAGGAAAAAGGAAATTTATTCATCCTTGTAATACTTTCACCATGTTCACGACTTCCAAAATCAAGGATCATAGGGGTATAAGGTCGTCACGATGAGCAAGAAGCAATACATAACAGAAAGGTGATGTAACATGTTTGGACGAATCAAAAACAAGGTGTTACATCCATGGATAGGCAAGCTTTCGATCTATGAAACGATTATACAGGGACTGGACGTTCAGGGCAGACTGATCGATGATCGTTTAATACTTCGGAACAAGCCAATGAACAGCTGTATACGTTGGCTCGGTAGGTACAGGGCTGGGGACGTATTCACGTGGTGGAACGGCTGGAGCCGACGCGTCCGGAAATACGTGATTGGCTATTACGGGAAGGATTCCGCAACGATGCTATGTATGAGTATCTTGCTTATGAATGCGCTCATAAAGGCGAACTGCACACAGCCATGGCAGACCTTCGTGTACTTTGAACTCATGAAGACGGAGGACGAGCAGCGGATTCGTAAGCTGGTGGCTTTTGCAGAAAAACACTTGCCTTTGGGAGAGATTGCTTCCGGCCCTGCTGACTTGCCGGGCTTTGGATCAGAGTATGAAGCGCATCAATGTCTGGGTATGCTGTTGCCAATATTGTCTTCTTACGAAGAGGTAGGCCAACAGCTAGTTGCTACCGGACTTTGGAGTCCAGTGATCTCCAATCGGCATGCAGCGCTTCATGTACTCAAGGGGTGGCCTTCTGAAATGTGGGGAAAGGAAACGACAGATCGCCTTCGTCGCTTGTCGGCAGAGGAAACGCAAGAATCCATCCGGGAACAGCTGCAAGAAATACTGTAAATGATTGGGGAGGGAATAGCATGACTGATATGAAGCAGGAGCATGATTTAATCAAGCCGGACATGCGCGAAGCGGTTTTGCGTGAGCTGCGTACCTTGGAACAGGAGGAGCAGGTGCGTATTATATATGCCTGTGAGTCAGGCAGCCGGGCATGGGGATTTCCTTCACAGGACAGTGACTATGATGTGCGTTTTATCTATGTAAGGCCGATGGAGTGGTATTTGTCTATTTTTGACAAGCGCGATGTGATTGAGCGGCCGCTCAGTGATATGCTGGATATTAACGGCTGGGATTTGAAAAAGGCGCTTAATTTGTTTCGCAAGTCCAATCCGCCCTTGCTGGAATGGCTGCAATCCCCGATTCCCTATCTGGAGCAATATTCAGTGGCCGATCAGATTCGCGCTATATCGCCGCTAACCTTCTCTTCCAAGTCCTGCATGTATCACTATCTGAATATGGCGCGGGGGAACTACCGGGATTATTTGCAGGGAGAACAGGTGAAGATCAAAAAGTACTTTTATGTACTGCGCCCGCTGCTGGCCTGCGGCTGGATTGAACGGTATAGCAGCATGCCTCCAATGGAATTCGAAATGCTGCTGGAGGAATTAGTTCCGTCAGATACAGAGCTTTATCAGGTCATTGAACATTTGCTGGTGCGTAAAAAAGCAGGCGAGGAGCTCGATATTGAGCCACAGCTTTCGATGGTAAACGATTTTATACAGCAGCAAATTGCTTATTTTGAACAGACGGCACCTTTGCTCCAGTATATGGAGGGTGGACGTGATCAGCAGCTAGATGATTTGTTCCGCGCTGCGGTGAAGGAAGTATGGGAAGCATAAAGCCGGGGAGGAGAAGAAGTGTATGCATATCACGTTAAAGGCAACAGGAACAGATGCAGGGGTGATTTCTCATCTGCTCGCCAAGAATCCTTATAATCTATATGATCGCACGGAAAAAGGGACACAGAGTATCTTGTACCTGAGAATGTAAAGCGTCTGAAGCAGCGGCGAACCAAGATTGTAGTTTATAAAGGAGGGCTTGAGATGGGTATAGGTACACCATTGATTGATATTGGTGTGAATCTGATGCATCGTTCATTTCATACGGATCGGGAACAGGTGGTAGAGAGGGCGGCAGCCGAAGGGATTACGCCGCTGATTATTACCGGGACAAGTGTCCGCAGCAGCCGAGATGCTGCTCAGTATGCGGCGCGTTACCCGGGCAAGCTGTACGCCACGGCTGGTGTGCATCCCCATGACGCCAAAAACTGCAACGCAGATACGATTCAGCAGCTCCGCCAGCTGGCAGATCAGCCACAGGTCGTATCCATAGGTGAATGTGGATTGGACTATAACCGTGATTTTTCACCGCGTGATGTGCAGCGCCGATGGTTTGGGGAGCAAATCCAACTGGCGGGCGAGCTGAATTTGCCGTTATTTCTGCACGAACGGGATGCGCATGAGGACTTTGTCGCCATGCTGCGGGAGCATCAAGGGCTTGTGGATCAGGCAGTGGTGCATTGCTTTACCGGAACTGCACAGGAATTGCATACGTATGTAGAAATGGATCTGTATATCGGTATTACAGGCTGGATCTGTGACGAACGGCGTGGCAAGCATCTGCGTGAGCTGGTCAGGGATATTCCACTGGACCGTTTGATGATTGAAACGGATGCTCCATTTCTGACCCCGCGTAATCTGCCTGTGAAGCCGAAAGAAGGGCGTAATGAGCCGATGTATCTTGCTCACATTGCCGCTACAATAGCTGAATGCACAGGCCGGAGCATGATGGAGATCGAAATTGCGACGACGGAAACGGCCAAACGCTTTTTCGGATTATAGGATTGTCAAAGCGATAGATGTGGTGTACATTATAGTGAATTAAAAAGCATTGTCGGGAGCTTGAGAAAGTCAGGCTGAGAGGGTGGCCCCTGCCACCGACCGTGAAATCTGATCTGGGTAATGCCAGCGTAGAGAAACTTAGAGCACTATACAAATAACAAGAATAACCGCGTGTATTGCGGTTTGTCGTTGGATTCGATTCATATCATATAACAACTAAGTAGCTGCGGATCTGTAAAATGCTGCAGACGAGCAAGGAGCATTTTGTTCTGCCCCTGACTTAGACTTGGTTGCAGTGCAGTAGCTCAGGCTACAGTTATATGAGACATATCGACAAGAGATGTTGTGTATGGTGATCACCTTATGACTGCGCATAAAGCTTGCCTGGAGATTCAGCTCCGGACAGGCTTTTTTTATGGCCAAGAGACCTATTTTAAGGGAAAAGGGGAGTATATCATCCATGAATACTAATGTAAGAGCGTCCAAAGGGTTAAAGCTGACAGATATTTTGGTCACGATTGTGATATCTGTTGTGTTCGGGCTGGTCTATAAAATATGGGGGCCTGCCTATGATTTGATGAAGCCATTCGGTCTGCACGCCGAGCAGCTGATGTATGGCATGTGGTTTATGGCAGGCACGTTCGCTTATCTCATCATTCGCAAGCCGGGGGTTGCGATTTTGGCAGAGGTAGCCGCGGCCACGGTCAGTGCTTTTCTGGGAAGCGAATGGGGAATGTCCACCTTGTACTATGGTCTGCTGCAAGGCTTGGGAGCGGAGCTGATCTTCGCGATTTTTCTATACAGGAACGCCAACCTGTGGGTCACATCATTGGCTGCTGTTGGAGCGGCTGTTGTCTCTCTGATTTTGGACTTCAGCTACGGGTATATTGATCAGCTTTCGACCTGGAATTACATTTTGTATATTGGATTCCGCATGATAGGAAGCATTGTGATTGCCGGGGTATTCGCATTTTATCTGGCCAAGGCGCTGGAAGTAACCGGGGTCACACGAACCTTGAGACCTGCAACGCAGCAGGATTACAAGGGGCTGGATTAATGTGTCGGGCAGCCGAGGATGTGGTGGCGTCGGTCACCCGTCTTCGATTGAAATTTCCCGGTGAACAGGAACTGCTTTTTCATAATATGTCTTTATCCGTTCGTAAAGGGGAAAAGCTGTTGCTGCTTGGACCAAGCGGATGCGGCAAATCAACGCTGCTCCAGGTGCTGAGCGGCCTGATTCCGCGTACGATTGAAGTACCTATGAAATGCGATGCTACCGTAATCCCGGCTCGTTCCGGTATCGTATTTCAAGATCCAGATACGCAGTTTTGCATGTCATATGCAGACGAGGAACTGGCTTTTGTGCTGGAAAATAATCAGGTTCCGCGGGAGCAAATGCCGTCCCGTATTCGCAGACTGCTGATGCAGGTCGGACTTTCGATGGATGATGTACACATGCCCATTGGCAGTATGTCACAGGGGATGAAGCAGCGTCTGGCCATTGCGTCTGTGCTGGCGATGGAGCCGGAGGTGCTTTTTCTGGATGAACCTACGGCCTTGCTGGACGAAGAAGGCACCGCACAGGTGTGGGAAACGATTCGCCACATTTCGGAAAACCAGACGCTGGTGATCGTAGAGCATAAAATGAATGAAATCATCCACGCTGTGGATCGGATTGTAGTGCTTTCCGCTGAAGGGGAGATCATTGCGGACGGGGACGCGGAAGAAGTATTTCATGTACATCGGCAGGCATTGTCTGAGTACGGCGTATGGCATCCGGGGGTATGGGATGAAGCGTCCTCGCCACGTTGGAGAGAGCAAGTAACACAGCAGAAGGAGGCGGGAAGTGTCGACAGACCGTCCATCTCGGCGGCTGAATCTGCTCTACTGGAGCTGGAAGATTTCTGTGGCCTGCGCGGATCAAGTCCAGTCATTGATGTAGAGCAGGCACAGGTGAATCCGGGCGACTGGATTGGCGTGGTCGGTGAAAACGGAGCGGGTAAAAGCTCGCTGCTGCTTTCCATGATGCGCTTGCTTCACACCCGGGGACGTTATCGTGTGGACGGCGTAGAGGCTGGCGGTACGGAGGAGCTGGCAGAGCGTATAGCGTTCGTGTTTCAAAATCCCGAGCTGCAATTCGTAGCGCACACTGTACGGAAGGAGCTGGAGTATTCGTTACCCCAAAGCTTGTTTACAGCCGAACAGCGCAGTGAGCGAGTGGATCGAATGCTCGTACAGTTCGGACTGGAACGGCTGGACGAACGCCATCCGTATCAGCTTTCGCTTGGACAAAAGAGGCGTCTGAGCATTGCCACGGCTATGATCCGTGAGCCAGCCGTGCTGTTGCTGGATGAACCGACCTTTGGGCAGGATGCGCGTAATACCTTTGTTATCCTGGACATGCTGGAGGAACTTAGAGTGGCAGGTACAGCCATAGTGATGGTCACTCATGACCCGGAAATCGTTCGACGGTACTGCACAGGTACATGGCGGGTGCAGAAGGGAGAGCTGCGACATGAACCTGTCTTTTCCCCATCATGAAACCTGGCTGCATCGTGTTAATCCGGGGCTAAAGCTCGTGATGTTTTTCTTGTTATTCGTAGTCGTTATTGTCATTCATAATCCAAATGTCATGGTTAATGTAGCGTGTGCTATGTTGCTGTTGCTCGTCTGGTCGGGTCACCCGTGGAAGCGACTGCTGCTGTATGGCTCTCCTTTTATATTGGTGTTTATTTCGACCTCTACAGGTATGATGCTGTTCGGTAAAGGGGTGACGACCTGGTGGACATGGGGCCTGATCCATATTACGCAGGAAAGCTTTTATCGGGGCGTGCATCTGGGCTTTCGTGCACTGAGTATGGCAGCAGCAGGGCTGTTATTTGGTATGACAACTCGCCCGGTGAACCTTTTTTACTCGCTGATGCAGCAATGGAGGCTTCCTCCGAAGTATGCGTACAGCTTTTTGGCGGCCATGCGAATGATGCCGATTATGCTGGAAGAATTCCAGACATTGAGACATGCCCATCGCATTCGAGGCTCGCAGCAGCATGTGTCCAAATGGAATATGTATGCCACGCTTCGCAGATATGCGATTCCGCTGCTCGCTCAGAGCATCCGGCGAGCACAGCGAATCGCTGTTGCCATGGAGGCCAAGGGCTTTGTTAATGAAACCAGGCGCACGTATTATTATGTGATCCGCTATTCGGCTGTAGATATTGTGTTTATCTGTTATTTTGTGGTGATGCTTGCGCTGGCTTGGGAGCTTGGTATCCGCTTTCCTTACGTAGAAGTGTGGGATGTGCGCTAATTTGCTGCCAAAAGGCTATGCCCGCTTTCTGCTCTGTGTTATATTAATGCAATGGGAATTGACGGCTCGTACAGACCTGAACTGGCTGGCGGGCTTATTACATTTTCCCTGAGAAAAGGAACATCAGGAGGCCGGTTTCATGATTACGCTGCATCAGGTAAGCAAGCATTATACCACCTCAAGCGGCCAATTTGATGCGGTTCAATCCGTGTCCCTTCAAGTGAAGGAAGGGGAAATTCACGGTATTATAGGTGCCAGCGGTGCCGGTAAGTCAACGTTGCTCCGGCTCATGAATGTATTGGAACGGCCGGATGAGGGAACCGTGGTTGTGAATGGGGCAGAGCTGACTCGCATGCCGGAAAAACGTCTCCGTGAAGCGCGGCGATCTATCGGAATGATTTTTCAGCATTATCATCTCGTTCACAATCGCACGGTTAGTGGAAATGTGGCCATGCCGCTGGAGCTGGCGGGCATCCAGAAAAAAGAGAGAGCGGAACGAGTGCGTGAATGCCTGCAATTCGTAGGTCTAGCTGACAAGGCAGAGCAGTATCCAGCACAACTGAGCGGAGGCCAAAAGCAACGTGTGGCGATTGCCAGAGCACTGGCGAATCGACCTGCGGTGCTGCTTTGTGATGAGCCGACCTCGGCCCTTGATCCGCAGACGACTGCGGATATCCTTGGCGTGCTGCGGGAGATCAACCGTGAGCTGGGGGTTACCATTGTGATCGTAACGCACGATATGGACGTGGTACATAGCATTTGTACCCGTGTATCAGAGATGCGGGACGGACATTTGCTTTCAACGCAGCTGGTGGCTGATTCTGCGGTCGATTCAACAGTGAAAGCAGGTGAGGCTGTTGAATGACATGTTGAGCATTATTGCACAGTATCAGTCTGAGATATGGAAGGCCATCGGAGAGACGTTTATCATGGTGGGGATTTCCATCGCAGCTGCTGTACTATTGGGCCTTCCGGCAGGAACGATTTTATATTTGTGCGGCAAAGGGCAAAAATACGAAAATCGACTGCTGTTCACCATACTGAACAGTCTGGTCAATATCATCCGCTCGTTTCCCTTTTTACTGCTTGTCGTATTTATGATTCCATTTACACGTCTGGTCGTAGGGACGGCGCTGGGTACGATGGCTGCTACGGTTCCCTTGTCAGTGGTAGCCATCGCCTATTATTCAAGGCTGGTGGAGCAATCATTGCTGGATGTACCCAAGGGCGTGATTGAAGCCGCTACTTCTATGGGAGCGTCTACTCTCCAGCTAATTTTCAAATTTCTGTACGTGGAAGCCCGTTCCGGGCTTGTACTGGGTTTGACCACGTCGACCATCAGCTTCATCTCCTACTCCACAGTGATGGGCATTGTGGGCGGCGGCGGGGTAGGCGATTTTGCCATCCGCTACGGCTACCAGCGGTTCGAAACAGGCTTGATGGCGTTCACCATCGTTGTCATGATCATTTTCGTACAAACGATCCAGTTCACCGGAAGCACAATATCCCGCCGAATCGATAAACGATAGTGCGGAAATGTAACTTTTCACTACACTTGCACCACCCACTATGGGAAGTAAAAATGACTTTACAGTACCTCAAAAGCGGAGCGGGCAGAATTGTTCTGGAGAAGCGGTAGCGTTCGCCTTTACCCCCGGATTTTTACCTTGTAATGGTTTCTTAAAATGAAAAAAATCCGGGGGTAACAGCGATCAGAAGAACAATCTGCACGCGAAGCGGCTGCGGCTCCTCTGTAACTCACTTCTTATCTTCCCAATCACAATTTACTTGGAGGTTCCACATCGAATGAGTCGCAAAAACAACATGAAAACGAATCTGAAATTACTTACACTATTAGCTGTCGTTATGCTATTGGTTGCTGGATGCGGTGGTCAAAAGCAGGCAGCGCAAGAAACACAATCTAAAGAAGCGACTTCCCAAAAAGAAGTGACCTTGAAAGTAGCGACACTGATCCCACCGATGACCGATGTGCTGGATATCGTAAAACCGCTGCTTAAACAGGACGGAGTCAATCTGGAAATCGTCGTGCTGTCGGACAATATCCAGCCGAACAACGCTTTGGCAAGTCACGAAGTGGATGCGAACTTCTTCCAGCACGCCCCTTTTATGCAACAATATAATGAAAGCAACAAGGCCGATCTGGTAGCGGTAAAACCGATTTACAACGCCATCTATGGCGCGTACTCCAAAAAATACAAGAACATTAAAGACCTGCCTGAAGGTGCGACCATTGCTATTGCCAATGATCCGGCTAATACCGGGCGCTCTTTAGTCATGATGGAGCAAAACGGCCTGATCAAGCTTAAAGAAGGTGTAGGCTATAATGCTACACAGGCTGATATTATTGAGAACAAGAAAAAGTTTGTGTTTAAAGAAGTGGATCTGTTGATGCTGGCGCGGTCACTGGATGATGTGGACATGGCTGCCATGTATCCTGCCTATGCCAAGCCGCTGGGTCTGACGCCGAAGAAGGACGCGCTGATTACGGAAAAGGATGATGCCCACTTTGCCATTAATCTGGTAGCGCGCAAGGATAATGCGAATTCCGACGCGATTCAAAAGCTGGCGAAACGTATGACCGGACCGGAGGTTCGCAAATTTTTTGAGGATCATTACAAGGACAGCGTCGTTCCAGCATTTTAAAAAACAAGTGCTTTGAAAAAACGCTTTATAGTGAAAATGTGACCTGTATAAGGTAATGAAGTCTGTGTGAGCAGATGAAATTCCTTGTGCAGGTCTTTTTCTTTTCTACCCTTTATATGGATATTTTTTGGCGAAAACAGGGTATAAAGTCTTAGTTTTTAAGCTTTCAGCGTACGACACTGCTATAAATTTTGGTCATTAAGGGCGATGGAGGAATGCTTGTGAGCATATTAAAATAAATATACGAACAAACATTCGTTTTTGGTTTTGTTAACATTTTTTTGTAGCGGTCAAAAAATTCAGCTGACAACGGATCAAAAGTGGAAGTAAGAAGGAAGGGGAACGTTATGAAGCTGGTTGTAACTGTAAAAAGTTTGGGGAGACGCAAGCCAGCACTCGCACGGCAAGAAATGGAGCTGAGTCCTGTGCCGCAAAACTTACGAGAGCTGATTGCGGCAACGGTTGCCCTGAATGTCCGAAGACTGCGGGAAAAGCAGGATAGCGTCGCACTGATTCCTTTCCTCACAGGGGAGGAAATTCAAATGCAAGGAGAGACAGGCAAGGTCGGATTCGGTTCCATTTATAATGATGCAATACCTGATATTCAGAATGCTGTAGACACAGCGATGCAGGCTTTTGAAGATGGTTTATACAGAGTTTTTGTACGTGACGAGGAAGCTACTGAACCAGATGCTCCTTTGTTGCTGGAGGATGGAGACGAGATTGTATTTATACGTTTTACAATGCTGGCCGGAGGCCTATGGTAGAGGGGGAAATGAAATATGCATCAGGAGAAAAATGAGCAGGAATATTTCACCATACTGAAGGAGCGCGCGGCGCAACTGGATGGACAACAACAGGAGTTGGCGCAGTATGTTATAGAACTGGGACAGCTTCCTTACATACACGAGGACGAGGAGCCTTTTAACGAATGCCAGCGAATATTGAAAGCACAGGCTGCAGAAAGCGGAGAACCGCTATTCAAGCCACTGGCAGAGGTGTTGCGTCAGCTGATTGGACGAACAGCAGGCAATGTGTTTGCACATATAACGGAGCACGTGACGGAATATCCGTACAGTACAGGGTATGAGCGTAAACCGTTTCGCACCTCGGATATTACGGCTCATACTTCGCGGATTTATAAAAGAATGGTGCAGTTGATCCGAATGGACTGGATCGGTTTCTCCATTATGGATTATTTAACGAAAAAGGATTATGAACAAGGCAGGGATTACCGGATTCAGGAGGCGATTAGTGATTGGATAGCCTATGAGCTGGATAGCGGTAATTCACAGGTGCTTGTGGCGTTAAAAGGTATTATTTATGGCGATAATCAGGCGGCATTCCTTACGCGCGGCATGATTAAAGGACTGCTCTTGAGCCATCAGGAGGAGCATTATCACATGATTGGCGAGCTGCTGACAGCAGCCAAGCTTCAAGAAGGATTGCGCCAAAGCATTGTGGAGCAAATGGATGAAGGAACTCCGGGGGCTCTTGTATATCTGTTGAAGTTGATTATAGACCAAGACTTCATTCGTTACAGCTCAGTGGTGCGGGCGCTCGCGGTATGGACAGGTATGGGACTGGAATCTGCCAATCAGCGGGTGGTTCGCCAACTGATCGAGCAGGCTTATGAAGCATTGACCCATAGTGAGCGGCGCCAAGAGTGGTTGACCAGTCCAAATGCCAATGAAGTCTACATGAGTCTGTGGGCTACGGCAGTGCATGAGGAACGTGACTTGTATGGGCAAGTGCGGCAACTCATGGAGCAGGGAGCCCCTTATCAGAAAATCGTAGCACTTTATGTGCTGTCTAATAGTGAGAACAAGGATGTACGTCTCGGAGTTGCCAGAGAATATTTGGACCAGACGGACCCGGAGCTTCAATATTGGATACTGAAGAACTATACAAGTCATTATTTTTATGAATGGGTAGAAGGCGGGACAGTCGCGGATCGGATCGTTAAAGTAGCGCATACTCCTTTGCTGGATAGCAAAGAGGAGCGGCACAAGGATTTTGAGCGACTGCATGCCCTGTTTGTACATATGAAAAAGGGGGAGTCCACCGATCACTCCAAGGTACTGGATTTTGTAAACGTTTATCATCGCTCGGATGCTCCAATTCAAAAAATGCTGTATCTCGCTGGGTATGATATGGATGCAGACTGGATTGGGGAAATCATAGCCTTGAAGGATCAGATTAGCTCTAACCTGCGCGGCGAGCTGCTGAATCATTTTGTAGAAAAACCTGATGATAAGGTGCAACGTGATTTTATTTTTTCCTGCTTGTCCGACAAAAGCATGAGCATTCGTGAGTTCGCTGTTGCCAAGGCGCGTAAGCTGATCCTGTCGGAAGCAGAAATGCAGCAGATGGAGGCTTTATTAAAGCTTAAGACGGGCTCTCTACGGCAAAGTGTCATTGGTGTGCTGCTCTCACAGCCGCAGGAACCTTTGGCTGGCTCGCTCGAACGGCTGCTCAAAGCCAAGGCGGAGCTGCAACGATTGGGTGGACTGGAAATATTGACGAAAATATATGCAGACCCTGAGCGTGCAGAACAATATGAACGCCTGCGGGCTTTGGCGGATATCATCCAGCAACCGACAGCCAAAGAGGAGCAGCTGCTATCCAAGCTGGGGCAGGAGGAGGCTTATACAGGAGCAAATGGCTTTGGTCTGTACGATCCGAATGCCGGGGAGGCTTGGCTGGAGGAGAAAGCTGATTTGGGCGATTTCCGATTGGCCGATATTTTTGTTTGTTCATTGGAGAAGCTCAAGCAATTCTTGAGTGGACTGGATGAGCTTGTCCATCGTCATCGTGATGTAGAATATACTGCGGAATACTATTCGGGCTACAAAGAGACGCTGCTCATTGGGACAAACCTTCGTCCTCTACGGTTGGTTCAGGTCGATGAAGAAGTAGATTCCAGGCTGTCTTTATATCCTCTTTATGAGGAATGGAACCGTTATTTGCAGGAGAGCGGCATTGGAGCGCGTGAACTACTGGAGCTTGTGTTTTATGACCGATTGGAGCCAATGGATCAAACACTGGATCGCTACTACCGTTATTTCTCCAATATGGACTATTTAGAACGAAGCAAGCACAAGCTGCTGGAAGGGTGGCGTAAAGACTTCGCCGAGCAAATGTATCCTTTGGACCGGATTAACGAGGTTCAGAAGTGGATGGCGGAGCTGACCTATTCCAGTCAAGTAAGCACACTGATCAATGCTTATTTCCCGGATACATCCGGTGAGGAAACATTTGACGTAATTGACCTTGCCTTAAATGCATTGATGCAGGCCATGCCCAAGGACAGACCTGCTGAGGACATGGGCATGCTTCATCTATTAGCCAGCCCGTGGGTGGCACTGGAGAAGGGGCGGATTCATGATGGTAAGTCCTTTAAGCGATTTTTCCATACCTTTGTGAACTATTCAAAACTGCCAGGATCAGAAAATCGTTATTATTCGCCGCTGGATCTGGAGGATTATTTCAAGGCATATGGAGACGGATTGATTGGTGTAGGGGAAGTATATCGGGAACTGCTGGCTGGCAGTAATAGCCGCAGTCATATGGGTTCCTTAACAAACGCACGTAATACTTGGATTACCAGCTCGCCAGAATTTATAGAAATACGGCGTACGGCTATTGATCGGCTGCTGGAGGTTGAATTGGCTCGAGGTGATTTGCCTACCGAGGCTACGCCAAAGGTTATGGGTCTGAAGCGGATTGAAGGCATGGAATATTTCATCCGTATTCTGGAAGGTCTTGATAAGGAGACGTTCGTACGAGGTTATGTGTACGGCTACGGTGATCGTATTACCAAAAAGGAATCGTTCAGCCACTTGCTGAAGGTGTGTTATCCGAGTGAAGGCGAAGATGCCATGCTGCTCAAGGAAAAGCTGAAAAACGCTAAAATTACGGATAAACGTCTGCTGGAGGCAGCGATGTATGCTCCGCAGTGGATTGAGATTGTAGCGAATTATCTAGGATGGGAAGGGCTTCGCAGTGCGGCATGGTACTTCCATGCACATATTAATGAAGGCTTTTCGGCTGAAAAGGAGACGATTGTAGCTCATTATTCGCCGATTGCTCCGCAGGATTTTAATGACGGCGCCTTCGATATTCACTGGTTCCATGAAGCCTATGAGACGTTGGGCGAAGAGCGATTTGACCTGCTGTACGATTGTGCAAAGTATATTTCGGCTGGAGCCAATCATCGCCGATCGCAGTTGTTTGCAGATGCGACGCTGGGCAAGCTGAAGCTGGATGAAATAAAACAATCCGTGGAAGACAAACGGAATAAGGATCATTTGCTCACCTACAGTCTGATTCCACTTGCAGGGCCTTCTGAACCGGATGTACGGGACCGCTATGACTTTATTCAGCGGTTTCTGGAGCAAAGCAAAAAATTTGGAGCACAGCGTAAGGCTAGTGAAGCTGTGGTCTCGCGGATTGCGCTCGGAAATTTGGCCCGCAATGCAGGTTATGATGACGTAACCCGGCTCGTATGGGATATGGAAGCACGTAAGCTGGAGGATCTCCGGTCTTATTTTGAGCCATATGCCTTGGAAGAGGGCACAACGATACAACTTGTCATTGATGAAGAAGGGGCAGCAGACATTGAGGTTGTCAGCAAAGGGAAGACGCTGAAGTCTATTCCGGCACGTTTTAAGAAGGATGAGTATGTTGCTGCCTTAAAGGAACTTAAAGGGGATTTGGTAGATCAGTACCGAAGAGCCCGCAAAGAGCTGGAACGCTCTATGGAATCCGGTACGGCTTTCTTGGTGAAGGAGCTGAAGGGATTATTGGGTAATCCTGTGCTTGCTCCATTGGTACGTACGTTGGTATTCAAGGCCGGGGATCATCTTGGATATTTCAACGAGGATACGTTGGTGTTGACTGCTCCTTCTGCTGAACAGCATACTGTGGGAGAAGAGGAGAAGCTGATTATCGCCCATCCGCTTCATTTGTACGAAAGCGGCCGTTGGGGCGACTTCCAGAAGGACTTATTTGACCGTCAGATTCGTCAGCCGTTTAAGCAGGTGTTCCGTGAGCTGTACTTGCCGAATGAGGACGAACGTGCAAGCGCAACGGTTTCCCGCCGATATGCAGGACATCAGGTACAGCCGAATAAAACGGTATCCCTGCTGAAGGGTCGCCAGTGGACGGTCAGCTATGAGGACGGACTCCAAAAGGTGTATTATGCCGAAAATCTGATCGCTAACCTGTACGCCATGGCGGATTGGTTCTCACCAGCGGACACCGAGGCACCTACGCTGGAAACGGTGCAGTTCTTTGATCGGACAACGTATAAAAGTGTTCCGTTAGATGAAGTTCCTCCTGTCCTGTTCTCCGAAGTCATGCGGGACGTGGATCTGGTTGTTAGTGTTGCTCATGTGGGCGGCGTTGATCCGGAAGCCAGTCTTACAACCATTGAAATGCGCAGCGTTATTGTACAGGAATCATTGCGTTTGCTGAAAATCAGCAATGTACGGTTGGATGGAAATTATGCACGTATAGATGGCACGCTTGGGGAATATGCGGTGCATTTGGGAAGCGGTGGTGTCTACAAGCAAGCGAAGGGAGCGCTGCATATCATTCCGGTGCATTCACAGCACCGTGGTCGCATCTTCCTGCCGTTTCTGGATGAGGACCCAAGAACAGCCGAAATTTTATCCAAAATTGTGCTGCTGGCTGAGGATCAGAAGATCAAGGACCCGCAAATTCTTACGCAGCTTCAAGCGTAGGACGTACTAACTCAACTTTCGCACCTGGATAATCCTTGATACTGGATCAACTCTATGAAGGAGACTGAGCTTTCCCAGCTACATCAAGTGGGTGTTCACAAGTCTAGCTGCGAAGTTGAGTTATGTAATATTAAGGCACAACAATGAACGATAATAGGAGAATGCAGTGATGGTCAATAGCATCTTTATAAAAGAGTATTCAAGCGAGTATCAATCACAGGTTGTCGATTTAATCTTGCATATTCAACAAAATGAATATGATATCGCCATAACCAAGGAAGATCAGCCAGATCTGCTTGAAATTGAAAGCTTTTATCAGAGAGGTAACGGCAACTTCTGGGTAGCTCTAAGTGAAGGAACCGTAGTGGGGACTGTAGCTTTGTTAGATATTGGGGACCATAAGACAGCACTCAGAAAGATGTTTGTCAAAAAGAGCTATAGAGGTCAAGCGTTTAATGTGTCGCATCAATTATTGCATCATGCCATAGATTGGGCCAGGGAAAGGGCTATTGAAGAAATCTACCTTGGAACAACGCCACAATTCGTAGCAGCTCATCGTTTTTATGAGAAGAATGGCTTTGTTAGTATAGCTCTTGATGAATTGCCGGTTGGCTTTCCCATTATGAAAGTGGATAAAAAGTTTTATAAATATATCATTCAATAATTGGCCTAAACTAAGATAATTCTGAAGGACATTCCGGCTCAAAATCTGACTTAGTGGTTCGCCGCGCCGTTCTGCTGCTGCGAGCCACAACATAAACCGTCGTCGAGCAGGAATTCCTTTTGTTTAGGACAGGTGTTTGCTAGAATGAAAAAGATCGTGTAAGTCAACGTTAACTACAAAGCTGGGAGGGATACAAGTATGAGCCAAAAGATTAAATGGGGAATTGTCGGCACGGGATGGATCTCAGATCAGTTTGTTGCGGATTTGGCACATGTTACGAATGGAGAAGGGTATGCTGTTGGATCACGCACTATTGAAAGCGCTACCGAATTTGCAGCCAAGCATCAAATGGCACGGGCTTACGGAAGCTATGAGGAATTAGTGCAGGATTCCGAGATTGACGCTATTTACGTAGGCACTCCTCATCCTTTTCATACAGAAAATGTTCTGACAGCCCTTCGGGCGGGCAAAGCCGTCTTGTGTGAGAAGCCCTTCACCGTGAATAGCAAAGAGCTGGAGGAGCTGATCAGCTTCGCGCGTGAGCGTAAGCTATTTTTGATGGAAGCCATGTGGACACGCTTTTTGCCTCCGATTCGCCAAGTGCGAGAGTGGATAGATGCGGGACGCATTGGCGAGGTAAAGCTGGTTAAGGCGGAATTTGGTTTCCGTGTAGAATGGAACCCGGAGGGGCGGCTTTTAAACCCTGCGCTGGGCGGAGGTGCTTTATTAGATACGGGAATTTATCCGGTTTCTTTTGCTTCGATGATCTTCGGTCCTGAACCTGAGCATGTATGGAGTACCGCCCATATCGGGGAGACGGGCGTTGATGAGACATTTTCTATTCTGCTGGATTACGGCAAAGGACGCACGGCTATGCTTAACGGAGCAGTTCGTCTCGGACTGACGAATGAAGCCTATATTCATGGAACAAAGGGCTATATTCACATTCCGTCCTTCCTGAACAGCACATCGGCAACTTTAGTTGTGGATGGTGAAGAGGCGCACCACTTTCAGGATGACCGTGCTTCTACAGGATACGCCTTTGAAGCAGAAGAAGTGGGGCGCTGCCTGAACGAAGGATTGCTCGAAAGCTCTATTATTTCTTTGGATGAATCACTAGGGATTATGAAGCTGATGGATCAGATTCGCGCACAGTGGGGACTTCGGTATCCGTTTGAATAATCACATCAATTCCAGGGACCTTTCCGGTTCTCTGGAATTTTTTTGTTTTTATCGTTGTATTCTCATACATCATATATTCCAATTTTGAAATAGCGACTTTGGTCGCACGCGATGAACCGGCATGGAAAGATCTCATCATGTGGGACATATGAATCATTTTTTATGATTGAAAATAGTTAATAAAACGTCATTTAAAAGTTACAAAAGTGTAATTTTATCATTAGTTAAACGAATTGTTAGCGTTCTCTTTTTGTGAAAACGAATGAGGGTCCTAGTGCTTCATTTCCAGAAACTTTCAATGAAATTTTCTAAAATGTACGGTAGGGTGGTGTACGTGTCACTTGAGCCATTTCGGTTTTTGCTGACTTGCTTGCTTATCCCGTGGCTCTTGATTCTTGTCGGAGCTCGCAGGATCGAGAGCCTTTGCAAGCCTGTGAAAGTGAATAGGCGCATTCACTTCATGACCAAACATCAAGGAGGACTTACAAACGTGAAAGTGAAATCAACATGGCTGTTCCGTATGGTGATGATGACAGTTATTGCGGCTGTTGTGATCGGACCAATGAATATTGCAGGAGCGGCAGGCAGCCGGACAGATCGGCCCTGGATGAACACATCCCTCTCGGCAGAGAAACGGACGGCGCTACTGTTACAGGAAATGACATTGGAAGAGAAAATAGATTTGGTGACTGGCAAGGTCAACAATTATTATGGATTTTACAATGATCCGATTGAGCGTCTGGGCATCCCGGCGTTAACGATGGCAGACGGTCCTGCGGGTGTGCGTATCGCCAATCCGGATGTACAGGACAAGCAATCGACCGCGCTGCCTGCTCCCATTGCGTTGGCTGCAACGTGGGATACCCAAGCTGCCAAACAGTACGGTGATCTGATCGGAGACGAGGCTTATCATACAACTCACAATGTTGCCCTTGGACCAGGGATGGATATTGCCCGTATTCCATGGGGATCGCGAAACTTTGAATCTATGGGTGAGGACCCGTTGCTGCAATCACAAATGGCGACCGCTTATGTCAAAGGCATACAAAGCCACCCTGTTTTGGCGACTGCGAAGCATTACCTTATGAATAATCAGGAAACGGAGCGCTTCACGACGAACGTAAAAGTCAGTGACCGTGCGTTGCATGAAATTTACATACGCCCGTTTCAGGAGGCCATCGCCAAAGCTGATTTGGGAGGGGCTATGTGCTCCTTTAACAAGGTTAACGGCGAGTCTGCTTGTGAGAACAAAACGCTTTTGACGGACCTCTTGAAAAAGGAGATGCAATTCAAAGGCTTCGTGATGAGTGATTACGGTGCGAACCTGAGCACAGTCGAATCGGCAAATAGCGGCTTGGATCTGGAAACACCGGGGACACCTTTTGGTAAATGGGGAGATCAGCTGCTGGCTGCTGTCAAAAATGGCAAGGTAAGTGAAAAAACGATTGATGATAAGGCTGAGCGCATTCTGGTACAAATGTTCAGCAAAGGGTTGTTTGATCACCCGGTTCAAAATAAGCAGATTGATGCTCGTGAACACGGCAAGACAGCCCGCCAATTGGCAGAGGAAAGTATGGTGCTGCTTCAGAATAAAAACAATGCATTACCGTTGTCTAAAGATAAACTCAAGTCCATTGCTGTGATTGGTCCTGATGCAGATAACGGCACTGTAGCAGGCGGAGGCAGCTCGTTGGTGAATCCGACATATACCGTGAGTCCGTTGGAGGGCATCCGTAATCGTGTCGGCAAAGGAGTTACCGTCCAATACGCGCCGGGTACAGACCCGATTTCTGCGGGAGACATTATGCCAGGACCATCGGCTGTTCCGTCTTCATTGTTAACTACATCCGATGAGAAAGAGAATATCAGTGTTGGATATGCCACTTATGGAGATGGTGAACAGGGGCTGCGAGGCGAATACTGGAAGAATAACAAGATGGAAGGCAATCCGATTCTTGTACGTAATGATGGCCAAGTCAACATGAATCTTGGATTTTATAATTATCAGGGCTTTAATGCGAAGTCCCCTAAAATTCCGAATACGCCAACGACACTGAACGGCTTGATATCTGCGCGCTGGACAGGTGCAATTGCAGCTCCCAAGGACGGTGACTATGCGTTGTCCTTAACCAGTCTGGGATCAAGCAAGCTGTATCTCGACGACAAGCTATTCGTGGATAATCAAGGTACCAAGCTGGAAACGACGAAGAAAAATATCTCGCTCAAAGCGGGTGAAAAGCACAAGATACGTATTGAATATCGTGCCGATTATCCGACAAACGGCCGTGATTCAGGCGGTATGGTTCGTCTGGGCTGGGAGCCTCCGGCAGATACTTCGGACAAGCTGATTGACAATGCTGTCAAGCTGGCGAAAAAGTCGGATGTCGCGATCGTTGTCACACGTACGTATGAGAGCGAGGGCTATGTGGAGCGCTCCGATATGGAGCTGCCGAATAATCAGGATCGTCTGATCCGTGCGGTTGCTGCCGCAAACCCGAAAACCATTGTCGTACAAATGAGTGGCAGAGCCGTCCAAATGGATACCTGGCAGGACAAAGTCCCTGCCATTGTACAAGCATGGTTTGCAGGACAAGAGCAAGGGAATGCCATAGCACGTGTCTTGTTTGGGGATGTAAATCCTTCCGGCAAGCTGCCGGTAACCTTCCCGGTTAACGAGCAGTCTACACCGGTATCCTCACCGGAGAAGTTTCCGGGTGTGAACGGAATAGGTGACTATTCAGACGGTATTTTTGTAGGCTACCGTGGGTATGAGAAATCGGGTATCCAACCGGCGTTCTCCTTTGGACACGGTTTATCCTACACGACATTCGGATATAGTGATCTGAAGGTAAAACAGCACGCGAGCGGAAATAAATCCAATCGTACGAGCACCTTCGAGGTTTCGCTAAAATTGAAAAACACCGGGAAAGCTGCCGGAGCAGAAGTTGTACAGGTGTACAGCGGCAAGCTTCCGACAAACGTAGAGACACCATCCCGTCAACTGGCAGGTTGGTCTAAGGTTGAACTGAAGCCGGGTCAGGAGAAGAAGGTTCGCATTGAGCTGGACCCGAAGGCTTTCTCTTACTGGGATGAAAAGTCCAAAGCGTGGGTTATGCCATCCGGTGAAGTGCCGATTTATGTGGGCAGTTCCTCTCAGGATATACGATTGACAGGAAGTGTTGCGATTCCGGCAATTTCCAAAGGAAAGGCAGCGAAGTAATCCCGTTACATTTGTTTTAAAGTGGTTATATTCAAGAGAGCGCGGGCACAAGCACCGGCTCTCTTTTTTGCCATAGGTATGCAATGTCCAATAGGTATGCAACCTGTAACGTCCAATGGGTATGCAAAGGGACACCCGAGTGAAAGCTGAAATTGAAGAAAGGATGAGAACGAGCCGAGTACGGAGAGAGGAGGGTATTAGATGGAGAAACTCCAAAAGCAACGACGCTCTAACCTCTGGCTGCTCGTAGCTGCAGCTGCAATTTTGGTCTGTGCTGTTCTGGTCAGTGTGGCTATACAGAATGTTCCGAAGCAGGAAGCTGAGCATGATGTCAGCATGTGGCTAACAACACCGGACCCGGCGAACCGGCTAACGCAACAAGCCCCGATTCATTGGAAAAATGACAATAGTAAGGAAAGTAAGGAAAGTAAAGAAAAAGCAGTGAATTCGGATACACTGACGGTGGAGGTGAAGCCGGATATTCGTTACCAACAGATGGAAGGGTTTGGCGCAGCAGTGTCCGGCTCGTCTGCTTACCTGATGAACCATGGCATGTCTGCGAATCAGCGTGATCAATTGCTAAATGATTTGTTTAGCGCCAGCGGCATTCAACTGAGCTACATTCGCCATACCATTGGAGCATCGGATTATTCGGTGGATGAACAGGGGCAGCCTAGCAGCTATACCTATGACGATGTGACAACAGGCAAGGACTATGAGTTGAAGCACTTTTCCATTGTCAAGGATCGGGATGTGATCGATGTGCTGCAGCAAATCCTGAGAAGAAATCAGGATCTGCGGATTATGGGGACGCCATGGACTGCCCCGCCCTGGATGAAATACGGGGAGCAGGTATATAATGGCTGGTATTTGGATTATACCGATCCACGTGTCTACTCGGCGTATGCTGACTATTTTGTACGTTATATACAGGCTTACGCGAACGAAGGGATTCCGATTCAGGCAATCTCCATTCAAAATGAACCGGAATTTACTACGTCCAAGTATCCCAGCATGAGTATGGGAGCAGCAGAGCAGGCGAAATTTATCAAGCAATACCTGGGCCCTGCCTTAAGTCAAAATCATTTGTCCACCCAAATTATTGCCTTTGACCATAATTGGGATACAGGGAGCAATTATGCCAAGACTGTACTTGGCGATGAGCAGACCCGAAGTTATACGCACGGTACGGCTTTTCATTGCTACAAAGGGGAGCCCGCAGCGATGACAGATGTGCATCAGGCTTTTCCAGATAAGCCCGTTTACATGACAGAATGTAGCGGAGGAGCGTGGAGTTCAGGGTTTGGGGATAATTTGAGCTGGGATATGTCCAAGCTTATCATTGGTGCACCCCGAAACTGGGCACAAAACGTGCTTTTCTGGAATATTGCACTTGACCCGTCCGGTGGCCCAACCAATGGTGGCTGCACCAACTGTCGAGGTGTAGTGACCATCGACCCGTTAAGCGGAGCCGTTACGAAAAATGTGGAATACTATGCGATTGGTCATGCCAGTAAATTCGTCCGTCCGGGTGCGATACGTATTGATTCTACACATTATAGCGGAAGTATCGAAACGGTCGCTTACCGCAATCCCGATGGTACGCTTGTTCTGATTGCTGCCAATACAGGAGCGAACAAAAAGACCTTTAAGGTTCGGCAGGGAAGCAGAGTTTTCACATCTACACTTCCATCCAAGTCAGCGGCTACCTTCCAATGGAATCCTGCGGCTTCATGATATGGCTCCACAATAACGTTTATAGAAGATTTTAGAGCGTTTGGTCCAATGGACTGAGCGCTCTTTTTTTCATTTGCAGCAAGACCAAACTGCAAAAAATAAAATTTTAACATTGTTCAGAATCGGTTCAGCGGCGGGTGATAAGATCTTTTCACTAATAAAAAGAATGAACCGTTTACGGGGGAGAGTCTGATGAATCAACAAACAAATAAAGAATGGCACAAAGTGCTGATGGTGACGTTGCTGGCGAGTATGGTCTGGGGACCACAGCTTGCTCATGCGGACGTGGCAGGGGAAACGTCAACGGTAGTAACCCAAGCCAATACAGTAGCTTTTACAGATCAATCCAGCATGTCATCCCAGGCGCTGCAGGCGGTACAGGAGGCTGTGAAGCAAGGACTGATTACCGGCTATCCAGACGGTTCTTTCCGCCCGGATCAACCATTGACGCGCAAAGAAATGGCAGCTTTGCTGGCTAATGCGCTTAAGCTCGACATAACAGAGAAAACAGTAACGTTTAAGGATACGCAGGGTAGCTGGGCGGCTTCTTACATCGAGGCGGTACGTGCGGCAGGATTAATGAACGGGGATGAATCTGGCTCCTTCCGTCCGGATGCTCCGGTGAGTCGTGAGGAATTGGCAGCGATTCTGGTAAGAGCCGTTGGAGGAACTCAGGTTCAAGGCGGTGATGCTCAGGACATTTCCGATGCAGATCAGGTGAGCGCATGGGCCAAAAAGAATGTAGAAGCAGCTCTCAAGCTGGGGTTGATGGATATGTCCAATCATCGGTTTGATTCTAAAGTACAGGTAAAGCGTCAGGATATCGCAGCCTTTTTGGTGAATGTGTTCCAATCCGGTGAACGGACAGGAATCCTTTCTCGGATTGACGGAGATATTGCCTACATGGACGGAAAGCCATATTTGATCGGCAAGCAATTGAAGCAACTGTTCGGAGCGGACAATGTAGCGGCGCTTCAAGGGGCTACCCTGACCTATCAGGCGGCGAACCGGAACGTAGCTGATCTGTCGGCGCTCCAAATTGTGCAAAACGGCACAGCCGAACATCCGGTGACTTTGTATGGCAAAGGGACCGATTTTAAAGGCAAGTTGGCTATTGCAGCAGATTATGTGCATATTCAAGGCGATACGTTAACTCAGGTAACGTTGATGCAGGGTGCCAAAAATGTAGAGATTCATGCAGACGTAAACGAAATGATTGTAGATACGCATGAGCCTGTACAGATTCAGGGCAGTGGAGTATGGCAGCAGCTTAAATTGAATTTTGCCGATACACAGGTGCGTCTCACCAATGGTATTCAGACAGTACAGACCCGCCTCGCGGATCGGGGAACAGAGACACAAATTATACGTGATACCACATTGGATACCTCCTCGGATTCATCTTCAACAAGCACTAAAAAGAGTTCATCCGGCGGCGGTGGCGGTTCTACAACGAATCCAACACCAACACCTAATCATGTACCTGTCTCAGCCATAGTTCCTGCCGATCAGTCTGCCATTTTGGGCTCCGGAGATACATTGGTGGATTTGAAAAATGTGTTTTTTGATGCGGATCAGGACGAGCTGTCGTATCATGCGGTCACTACGGATGTATACGTAGCAGAAGCAGAAGTAGCTAGTAAACAGCTTACGCTAAAGCCCAAATCGGCGGGAAGCACGCAGGTGTGTGTTACGGCAGAGGATGGAAAAGGCGGCAAAGCGAGCGTGTTTTTCACATATACAGTAACCAGCTCTACTTACGAGGTGGACGTTAATCACAGTCCTGTCGCGAGCAGAAGCCTAAATGATGTTTCTTTGCTTTTAAATGAAGGCGGCCAGCAGCTCAGTCTGTCTGATTTGTTTAACGATGAGGATGACGATGCGTTGACCTACACGGTGGAATCAGCTTCGCCAGAAGTGGCTACAGGAGAAGTTACAGGCGATCAGCTTATGCTTACACCACTTCAAGCCGGCATTAGCCTAATGACGATAACAGCGCATGACGGCAAAGGCGGCACGGCATCACTTCAGTTTGTTACTATCGTGAATCCGCCTTTGCCTGATCCGCAGCCTGTGAATCACATACCTGTCGCTTTGCCTCATATACCTTTCATAATTGCCAATGTGCTGCAAGACAAGCTGATGCTCTATCCGGGCACGTTATTCATGGATGAGGATGGTGACACATTGACGTATACCATCACTTCCTCCAACCCCCAGGTAGGTAGTGTGGTGGAAAATGGAGAAGAATCATTTGTAGCGCTGCATAGTGCGGGGTTGACGACAATTGAAATTACGGCAAACGATGGTCGTGGAGGCGTATCTTCCACATCATATATGCTACAAGTCGATGCCCCTCAACCGATGAATCATCCTCCAGTGGTGACCGATGCACCTGCAACTCAGTTTATGGACCCGAGGGATGGTCAGCAAATATTGCAGCTGGATCATATGTTCTCGGATACGGATGGAGATATGCTGACCTATAACGTAGTATCTTCCGATCTATCAGTTGCAGCGGTGCAGGTAATCGGGGGGGTTCTCTTCGTTCAACCCTTAAATAATGGCATGGTGGTTCTTACGCTCACGGCAAATGACGGTCATGGAGGAACGGCTTCTTTTACGATTCCAGTGGTCGTGGAGAGAAAAGATTTGTTTATATCCGAAGTCGTGTGGCAGAGGGAACCGGATTATCTGGATCAGGCGATTGAGTTGTACAATCCTACAAACAGACCGATGGAGAAAAATAGAATTCGGATTGAGCGATCTGATCAACCTGATCCGATTATCATAAATGCCAATGACGGAGATGTGATCATGCCTGGACAAACGTTTGTTATTGCGAATGATTTGAGCTCGTACGTATCAGGGGATTGGTATTATACCTCCCTGCAGCTACAACATCATGCGGAGCCGGTTATGCTCAAACTGTACTACAACAACACACTCATCGATATCGCAGCTATTGATCAAGGTCAGGCACTTGGACGAAACAGCGGTACGATTATTGGCAATGCGGATCAATATCAAGCTGGCGAATGGATTGTCGAGGGAACGACCAACTCCCCTGTCAATTTAGGCGACTATCTGGGGCGTTTACACCTTTAAAATGGGTGTGCGCTAGAAACAATCATTAAACAATCATTACTTATATGTCATTGTATATAACATTGTAATTTTTTACATTTTATTGATCGGGAGAGAGTCGCACCATGAGAAATAAACAATTAACCGCCCAGCTTGCAGCTGCTTTACTGCTGCTGACCCCTGCTGTTCCAGTCGGGGCAGCGCAAGCGGCAGTGTCTTCGGCTGATGCAGCCTCTGTATCCACGGCGTCCATAGGCAAGAGTCCCAGCCCTTGGACGGATGTGCAGCAGCTTACAGCACAGCAATTGGAACAGCTGCAAAAGGCCCGTGAACTCGGGATCATGCAGGGCGATCCGGCTGGAACACTCAAGAAGCTCACCCGTCAGGAGCTAGCCGTGCTGCTGGTCAAAGCATTGCAGCTTCCGACCGGCAATTTGGACGGTGCTGCCTCCTTCACGGACGTACCCGCCGATAGTTGGAGCCGTCCGGCGATAGAGGCAGCCCGCAAGGCCGGGCTGCTGCAGGGCGACGCCGACGGACGCTTTCGTCCGAATGACCTGATCAGCGCCCAGGAACTGGTCGCGCTGCTGGTCAGGTCTGCCGGGACGAATACGCCTGCGGATACGTCCGCCAGCACAACCGCCACGTCGTCGGCACAGACGTTGCCGACGACGTGGAAGGAAGCCAGCCCGTGGGCGGCCCCGCTGATTCGGGCGGCGCTTAGTGACGGGCTGATGAGCGAATTTGGCGGAAGTCTTCACGCCAAAGACTCGGTAAGCCGCGTAGATGCGGCCAGCCTGCTCGTATCTGCCCTGTTTCCGCAAGAGCGTGCCTCGCAGCTCCAGGGAATCGACGGCAAGCAGATACGGATCAATGGCATCGCTTATGACGTGGCAGAGCCGCTCCGCGGCATCTTTCACGCGGATAATCAGACCGCGTTGCGTGGCGCAGGCATCCGTTTCCATGCCACAGGCCGGACGGTGGACAAGGTCACTTGGCTGGAGCTTCGCAGTAGCGGGACTCCGGCTGGTAACGGCGAAGCGGAGTTCAGTGGGAATGTTGTGCTGGATGGGCACGGCTCCACCCTGAACGGAGATTTGGTAGTCGCCGGGGATTTTACATCGGTGCAGCATCTGAAAGTGGAGCAGCAGCTAACGGTGGATGCCCGGGTGCAGCAGGATTTTTATGCACAGGATGTACAGGTGCAGGGACAGACTCATATTAACGGCGGAGATAACAATACAGTCGTATTTGATAGCTCGACTCTGACGCAAATGGATGTCACAAAGCCTGAGGTTCATGTCGTACTCACCGGCACCGCAAGCGCGACCGTTATGAACGTACAATCCAATGCGAGCATTGAAGTAGGCACGGCTGCTTCGTTGCCACAGCTGAATATTAATGAAGGGACGGACAGAGTCAGTCTTCAGGGAACAGTTTCAACCGTTCAAGTAACTGGCAGTCAGTCCGTTGAAATGACAGGCAACAGCACGATCCAGCAGTTGACTGTCAGTGGGACAGGAGCCTTGCAATTAAAAAATACGGGGAGTATTGAAAACCTGCAAGTCAGCAATCCGGCAGCTACGGTCAATGTGAGTGGAAATATACAGGTATCTGCACTCACACTCGGGATCGGAGTAGCTTCCAACGCGGTTACGGGTCTAGCTGTCGCAAGCGTAACAAGTACATCCTCCTCTTCTGGAGGCTCATCCAGCGCTGCTAACCGCTCACCGGAAGTCGTGAATGCTTCTGTAGAGCGTGTAATTACGGAAGGCACGGGTGAGCAATTATACGATTTGCGCCAATTCTTTACCGATCCGGATGGGGATGCTTTGACCTTTTCGGCCGCTTCTCTTCAATCCGGCGTGGTACGGGCATCTGTGTCGGGCAGTACATTAAAGCTTACGCCTGTCAGTGTCGGCAAAGCATCCATCAGTGTATCGGCTAATGATGGACGCGGAAAAAGGATATCGTCCACCTTCAAGATTACCGTGAATGGCTTGCCTGTATCTACAGGTATACCAGACCAGGCGCTCACTTTAAGCCAGCCCGATACTGTGCTCCATTTGAATGACTATATTCAGGACCCGGAAAATGCCGCCTTAACGTATCAGGTTGCTGTTGATCATCCTGCTGTAGCGTCGGCGGTGCTTGCGGGAGATGAATTGCGTCTCAGTCCGCTTCATGCGGGCAGTACAATCGTTCATGTCACTGCAAATGATGGACAGCAAGGGGAAGACGGCAGCACAGGGCAAAAGCAGATTGATTTCAATCTGACGGTTCAGGGCGCTCCTAACCATGCTCCGCACGGACAGACGCCTCAACCGTTAACCGTAACTTTGGGTCAGCCGAATTCAATGCTGGACCTCGGGGCGGTATTTACGGATGCAGATAGCGATCCGTTGGTGTTCACAGCGGCCAGCGCGGATACGTCCATCGTGCAGACTTCCATCACAGGCCACCAGCTTACCTTGCAATCGCTGCAAGCGGGTAGTACAAGCATTACCTTGACGGCAGACGACAGCAAGGGGGGAACAGCCACCGTTACCTTGATCGTCACGGTTTTGCCAATACCAATAGCAGCCCGGTGGTAACCCATGTACCCAATGCTGTACATCTGATTTTAGGCAAGGCTGACGGCACAGTGGATCTGTCCACCATTTTTGCAGACCCGGACCATGATTCACTCAGGTATGAAATCAGTTCTTCTTCCCCGTCCGTAGCTGATGCTATGCTTCAAAATGATCAGCTTGTCATTCATGGACTGGCTGCCGGCAGTACAATCATTACGATTACTGCTACAGACGGCAGAGGCGGAGAGATTAGCACAGACTTACAGGTTCATCTATTAGAAAATGCAGAGATTGCAGCTATCCCTGAGCAATTGCTTCAATTGGGAGAACCTGCACCAGAACTGGATCTGTCGCCGTTCCTATTGAATTGGGACCTGGCTTCTCTTTCTGTGACAGCGGACACGTATGACTCGGGTATTGCTACGGCCCATATGAACGGTCAGAAGCTGCAGCTAAACCCGGTCAGTGTAGGGACTACCAGTGTAACACTCAGTGTGTATGATCAGTACGGACGTGCAGAGGGAGCGGCTTTCCCGGTTACCGTCAGCATGCCCCAGCTTAATCATGCTCCTCAAGTCATCTCAACTATAAACGAGCAGGTGTTGAGCCCTGGAGTTACACAGCAAAGGGATTATGATCTGCAACAACTGTTCAGCGATGAGGATGGGGATGAACTTCAGTTTACAGTAAGCTCCAGTGATCCGACTTTGGTGAGTGCATCGCTTAATGGGAGCATCTTAACACTGACTCCGGGTACAGGCAGCGGTCTTGCTGCTATGACCATAACAGCCACGGATGGTCAGGGTGGCTCTGTCCAATACACGTTTAATGTACGCAACGCCGAACTGATTTCCGGTGGCATCACTCCGATAGGGGTCAAATACGGTTTGCCGTACAGAACGGTCGACCTGTCCAGTTACTTCCCGGGACAATCGGAATTTCTAGTGTATAGAGGAACCCCATCCTCAACATTCACTGGACCTGTAGATCACTTGGGTACCTCGATTTCCCTCTCCCCGGACCCTGTGCTGGTGTGGGTGGTAGGAACAGATGGGAGGGCTGCTGTATTTCAGGTTCAGCAGGACCCACAGCAAGCGCCTGCTGTATATTTCTCACAATTTGTAGATGGCGGGGATGGACGGATTGTGTTGCAATTGTATTATAACGGGGATGGAGATCCTTCTCACAGAGGAGAAAATTATTCACTGGAAGTTCATCAATGGATGAAGAATACAAATCGTATGAACATTACCACCATCCCGATTAATCCGGTTATTCCTTCCATGTCATATGTGATCATTAATAGTATCTTTTATGATTTCATGGATATTACGCCTGCTTGGTATTTTAATGATGAGGGCAATTTCTACAACCCGAACGAATTTAATACTGTTGCATACGTTTTGAAATATCAGGGACAAGTGGTGGATGTATTAGGAAATCCAAACTCGCATGAGCAGTTTACACCGCAAGGAGGAACGTTCGTCCGTAAGCCGAGAATATCCTACGGATCGGCTGCCTATAATCAGCCGGATGAGTGGAATGCATATCCAAAAGGAACCTATCAATTTGTCGGCAGGCATACGCCATAATCGGTAGGCTTGTCTGAAATGCCTCTCCCTTGAGGACAGGCATTCATATAAAGGTGTAACCCCATCAACATACGGAGGGGTTACACCTTTTTTATATACTAACAAAATGGAATAAAGAGGGTTCATGTATAGCAGTGAGTGCAGTCACATTGATACCTCGAAAAACATGGCTATAATGTACATATAGTTTAAATTTTTTCTTTTTGGAGCTGACAGTTCCAAATATCTCATTAATAAAGGAGAGCGAACGTCTCATGAGCATACATTTAGAGCTGGACCCCTTGTCAGTTGAAAGGCTGGACAGTGCCTTGTCAGGAAGACCGGGAATGTTTAAGCTGTTTTATGATACAGAAGGCTGCGGGTGCAACGGCGTTATTGTCATCCAGGTTATTACAACAGCGAATGCAACCGATAGAATAGTTCAATCCGAGCCTTATTCTTTTTGGGTAGACCGGCAGCAGGAGCAGCAGTTCGACAGCAGAATGAAGCTTGAGGCAGACCCTAATTATCCATCGTTCAAGCTCATTAGTGATGCAGGCATACTTAGTGGCAACATTAGAATTCAAGATGTGCGCACAAAATAGTGAATTCAAAAAGACAAATCTCTTCCAGCGCGAATGGAAATGAGGTTTGTCTTTTTTATGTAGTGATCTCCTTTGAAATGGTACAATAACTGTTATGATCATTCGAGAAGGACGTTGAGATGATGAAAAATCTGCTCGTTTCGGGCTACCGTGCCCATGAATTGAATATTTTCAGCCAAAAGCACGAAGGCATTCCATATATTAAAAAGGCGATTGCGGGCAGGCTCATTCCCCAGATTGAAGAAGGACTGGAATGGGTGATTACCCCCGGCCAATACGGGGTGGACCTGTGGGCCTGTGAGGTAGCTATTGCACTAAAGCAGCAATATCCCCACCTAAAATGCTCTATACTGGCGGCTTATCAAAATATGGAGGAAAAGTGGAAGGAGGAAAAAAAGGAGTACTTTCAGCAAATTTGTAACGCAGTCGACTACGTGGGTTTCGTCAGCCGTCAGCCTTATCAGGGGATATGGCAGCTCAAGGCACGGGATGAACTGCTTTTCCGCAAAACAGACGGTTTGTTGCTCGTTTACGACGAGGATGCGGGAGAGGGCAGTCCGCGTTTTATGAAGGAGCTGGCATTAAAAAAGCAACAGGCAGAAGGCTATCAATATATCAGCATCAGCTCGGAGGATATCAAAAGCATTGCAGATGAAGAACGATTATTCATGGACCTCTGATTTTTAAAGCATTAGCTCGGATTTTTGAACAAAAAGGGCGAATTCGTCCCTTTACTTTCATGTAAGCGCTATCATAAAATTTAGACAACAATAACTTATCAATCAAATAAAATAAATTTATTGAAAACAAACCAGAAAGGAGCCAATGATTCATGAACAAAAGGTTTCGGTATACTGCGTTGCTCTGTCTCGGCGTTATGTTGTGTGGAATGGTCACTCCGATGGATAGCCAGGTCTCTGCTGCCTCAACAAGGCAAATGGAAAAGCTGAGCCGGGGAGCTGTTGCGGTCAAGGTGCCGGAGGGCGTACTTGTGAGCTGGCGTTTGCTGGGCACGGAAGCAGATTCGGTCAGCTTTAATCTATACAGAGGGACAAGCAAGGTGAATGATACGCCGATTACGTCGAGAACCAATTTTTTGGACAAGGCAGGTACAACCTCATCCTCGTATACGGTTCGTGCCGTGGTGAATGGAACAGAACAGGCTGCTTCCCCTGTGGTAAAGGTATGGAGCAACAACAATCTGGACGTTCCCATCCAGCAGCCTGCGGGCGGTAAAACTCCGGATAATGTGAGCTACACGTACCAGGCCAATGATGCCAGCATAGGGGATCTGGATGGGGATGGCGAGTATGAGATTGTGTTAAAATGGGACCCTACCAATGCCAAGGACAATTCGCAATCCGGTTATACGGGAAATGTATTTTTAGATGGCTACGAGCTGGATGGAACACGCAAATGGCGAATCGATCTCGGACGGAACATTCGCGCTGGAGCACATTATACGCAATTTCTTGTCTATGATTTTGATGGTGACGGCAAAGCGGAAATTGTATGTAAAACAGCAGACGGCACGGTGGATGGCACAGGTGTAAAATTGGGCGACGCTTCGGCGGACCATCGCAACGCCAATGGATATATCTTGGAGGGCCCCGAGTTCTTGACTGTATTCTCGGGCAATACGGGAAAAGCTCTTAGCACGATTGATTATGTGCCGCCACGCGGATCGGTATCCAGCTGGGGAGATAACTACGGCAACCGTGTGGATCGTTTTCTCGCCGGGGTTGCTTATCTGGATGGGGGACGGCCCAGCATTGTGATGGCACGGGGCTATTACACCCGGACGGTGCTGGTCGCCTATGACTGGCGTAATGGAAGCTTGAGTCGCCGCTGGACCTTTGACAGCAACAGCTCCACTAATGCCGGGACAGCCGGACAAGGGAACCATAGCCTGAGCGTGGCGGATGTGGATGGGGATGATAAGGATGAGATCGTGTACGGCTCGCTGGTGGTGGACGATAACGGAGCGAAGCTGGCTAACACGGGAATGGGGCACGGCGATGCACTTCATGTCGGAGATTTGGACCCGGATCGTTCAGGCTATGAAGTGTTTAAGGTAAATGAGGACAAGAACGCCACCTATGGCGCAGCCATGTACGATCCGCGTAATGGCAACATTTTATGGGGCGTAAATACAGGCAAGGATACCGGCAGAGACATGTCCGCAGACATTGATCCGCGTACCAAAGGGAACGAGCAATGGGCGCCGGGGATCGGCTTGCGTTCAGCTAAAGGAGCGCTTATTACGAATACGCTACCGTCCTCCATTAACTTTGGAATTTGGTGGGATGGCGACCTGCTGCGTGAACTGTTGGATCATACCTCGTCAAGTGCTGGTAAAATCGACAAGTGGAACTATACCAACTCGACCACTTCCAATTTACTTACGGCGACCGGAACAAGCTCCAATAACGGAACGAAAGGTACGCCGTCCTTGCAGGCTGATCTGTTCGGTGACTGGCGCGAGGAAGTGATTTGGCGCAAAAGTGACAATTCGGCACTACGAATTTACACAACACCATACGAGTCAGAGCACCGATTCTATACACTTATGCATGATCCAGTGTATCAATTAAGTGTGGCCTGGCAGAACGTAGCCTATAATCAGCCGCCACACACCAGTTTTTATCTGGGAGAAGGAATGTCCAAGCCCCGGCAGCCGAATATATACACTCCTTGATTACAGGCCAAAATGAAATACGTATGGACAAAAACGAAAAAGGGCTCTGGGTTGATCGGAGCTCTTTTTATTATGCTTTGTTATACCCATAGAAAGAGAACGTATGATCTTGATCAAAAATGGGAACATTAGTTCTTATCAAAAGAATATACGCATGAAAAAGGAGGCGGGATATGTGACTTCTCTGACGACCGGAGGCATGATTGAGCTCGTAACCAATGTCGGATTCCCTGCTGCGTTGAGTCTGATTCTGTTAAAATATATCCTTGTTACCCTCAGCCGCAGATTGGAGCAGCTTGACCGATCTGTTAAGCAACTGTCGCAATCCTTGGAAGAGATGGAGGCAGAGCGAGTGAAGCAGTCAGATGAGCCGTGCAGGGCAGATACGGACAAACTTCGTGCCGAATGAGCAAATAAAGGAAAATAGAAACAATTTAGCAACCCAATCACGACGTGGGATTCTTATAATAGAAAGGTGTGCAGTTTATGCAGGCATATATTTATGGAGGTGTATATTAAGATGAAAATAAATACGAAGCTATCCGCGCTGTGCATCGCAGCTACACTTTTGAGCGTAGCGCAGGCCGCCGCAGCAGCGCCCGCCGTGACCGCTCCAGCGGAAGCGACGCAGCCGGATGTTGCCAGCCCGGCTGCATCCGTCCCGGCCCAGGTGCCAGCACCAGCAGCATCTGCGTCGGTTAAGACACCGACCCCGACACAAGCCCCGTCGGCTCCAGCAGCGTCGATCCCGGCTGCAGCCGCAGGTTCCGCCAAAGCCGCTACACCAGCAGCTCCGTCCGCGCCAGCACCGCGTCCATCCGCGTCGGTAGCCCCAGCGGCTGCTCCAGCCGTGCCGTCGACTGCGAAGCCGTCTACTCCGCAGCAACCGTCGGTATCAGCGCCAGCCGCAGCTGCCGTTACGAGTGTGAAGCCTACGCAGTTGGACAAGTTGAACCACGAGAGCGCGCTTCCACTCGTGCTGGAGGCACAGTCGCGTTATCAGTACGCGATCAGCGGTGGCAGCCCGGTGGGTAAGTCGTTCCAGTGGAATGGCAAAAGCTACCGTTACCTGTCCGAGGACATCGGCACCAAGACCAAGCTGATCAACTATCTGACGCAGGCTTATACTAAGCAGGCGAGTGAGCAATTTGTGGGCAAATTTTTTGTTGAAATTAACGGTAAACTGGCACAGTTGGATGCAGATAGCGGTAATTTGCTTGAGTTTAACCGGGCTACGGCGAAAATGGTAACGATGACTCCAGTGAAGCGCAGCTACCTGTTGACCGTGCCTTATCCAGCAGAAACGAAGAAAGCAAACGAGAAAATCAGCGTGAACTTCGAAAAGGTCGGCAGCTACTGGAAAATCAGCTCTGCACCGCATGTCATTTTCTAAATCAAGCATTTTCTAAATCAAGTATTTTCTTGAATGAAGTATTGTCTGAATGAAATATTTTCCAAATTAAGGTTTTGCAACGTTCTTCATGAATAGGGTAAAGTGATGTTAAGGCTTTCATAAGCCCTAATTCAACCCAGAGGAGTGCTGTGTAATGATGACACCCATTAAGGTAAAAAACGTTAAGGATATTGAGAAGATCAATCAAATCGTATCCAACTATACCTACGACATCTGGATTCATGGCAAAAGCGGCATGGCAGATGCCAAATCCATTCTAGGCATGTATGTGCTGAAGCTGGATGAACCGTTAACTCTGGTTGTACCTGACAACGTCAATCCGAAGAAGCTGTTTAAGGAACTGGAGGAATTTATTCATTTTCCTGCTCAAGAAGCATAAAGGCAAGAAAGAACCTGCAGATACTGCATACTCTATTTCAAAGTAATGCAAAGAAGCCTGGGGATACGTAGCCCCCAAGGCTTCTTTTTAATGCCCCTCCTCATCCAAAAACGGGAGATTCACCGAATAGTACATAACCCCCATAAGCAGCACACCGCCAACCAGATTCCCGAGTGTAACCGGAACCAGATTATGAATCACGCCAGCGACAGAGACGGTACCCGGATGGTCTAGCACGAGTGCAATAGCGAAGGTACACATATTGGCTATACTATGCTCATATCCCGAAATGAAAAAGCAGAATACAAATAACATCATCGCAAACATTTTCGCCCCGTTTTCCTTCATAAACATCGGAACAAAAAAGGCAAGGCAGACCAGCCAATTACACAAAATAGCCCGGAAAAACAACTGCATTGCAGGCGCTTCCATTTTGTGTTCAACCACGTTCAGCAGAAAGCTGTTCACGCTGGAGGAGTCAAATAGTCCGGTCAAATAAATAAGGAGCGCAAATACCCCGGCACCCAGCAAATTACCGCCATAGCTGGCAGCCCACAGCCGAAGCACCTGCCCCCAGCGCAGCTTTTTACGGAGCGCTGCATAGGTGTAATAGAAGGTGTTGCCTGTAAACAAATCCCCGCCGCCGTAAGCGATCAAAATGATGGCTGCCCCGAACGTGACTGCCGCCATGGGATAAGTGAATGGAGATTGCTCCATGTAAAAAAAGTTGCCCGTCTTGAACGCTACAATAACGCCGAACCCGATGAACATACTCGCCAGCATGGAACGTGCCAAATACCGGAGCAGGCTTTGCTTGTAAATTTTGTACTTCTTCATGGCTAGCTGTTCGACATTGCGTAAGCCTTCCGTCTCCATTTCAAAGACAACCTCCTATTTTCTCAGATGTAAGTTTTTAAACATACTTATTTTTCTCAAAACATGATCCGTTAGCCAGCAGCTTGTTAGCTTAACAAACCAAGCTTTTGCAGCCCATACCAAATGCCGTCTTCATCTGCGCGTTTGGTCACCATTTTCGCCGCAGCCTTGGCCTCATCACAGCCGTTGCCCATTGCCACACTATTATGTACAGCCGTTAGCATTTCTACATCATTCAAGCCATCGCCAAAAGCGTATTGATTTTCCTCGGCAATACCCAGTCTGGAGGTGATTTCACGAATGCCCTTCGCTTTGGAGCCAGAATGAGGAACAACGTCCACAGAACTCGGATGCCAGCGTACAAAGTCAAAGGCTTTAAATACTGCTTCATAGAACGGTTCTTCTTCTGCTGTACACATCAGCAACGTCTGGTAGATATCTCTTCCCTGAAAATAAAGTGGATCATACCCCACCGATATTTTGGCCTTTAAGGTTTGGACCGACTTCTCTACAAGCTCATCGTTAGGAATATTAGCCTTCATGTTCAAATGATCCATATATACGAGAGCATGATTGTGTGTGAGAGCCAGATCAGTCATCGCTTGCAAAGCTTTTCTGTTCAACGGATTGGTAGCAACGACTTCTCCGCGAAGCACGACATATTGCCCATTAAAACTGACATAGGAATCGATTTCCAACTGCTCGCGGATTTCCTTGAACATAAAAGGCGCACGGCCTGTTGCAATGGCGACCTCATGCCCTTGCTCTTTCAAAGCAAAGACGGCCTTTTCTGCCGTTAGCGGCATTTTCTTCTCATCGTCCAGTAATGTACCGTCGATATCAAAAAAGATAATCTTTTTGTCTGACATGTCCCAACACCTGACTTTCAATAATGTTATTGTCGAAATTGACCATATGGATTCATTATATCAAAGGAACTGCTTATGAATACACAAATACGTATAAATCCTCATGAATGATCGACCTGTATAGCTTACAATATGAAATAAGGATTACTGTAAAATATAACGTCTATCTCCTATTTTCATAGTTGGGATGTGATCAACATGACAAAAATCCAAGTCTCGCCGGAGCAGCTGGATAGCGTGGCCTCCCAATTTGCCGATGCCCACGGAACACTGTATAACCAGTTAAACGGCCTGGATAACACAATGAATAACCTTCACAGCCAGTGGGATGGTATGGAGAGAAATCGCTTTTATAACGATTATCGGACGGCTAAATATACACTTTCTTCTGCACTAAGCAAGGTTCAGTCTATTGAAATTGAACTGAAAAGCATCGCTTCGAGTTTCAGAAATGCGGATGGTGAAAGCACTCGTGGCTTCTGGACAGCTTTGGCAGCGGCCATGAGTTCAAGTGCAGCGCTGACGGGCCATGGAGAAGGTGAAAGCTACGCTGGCGCCGCCGCCAAACCACCAAAAAACCTGGACGAATGGGAGCAGGCAGATACGGATAAATATCATCAATATGAGAAACTGCTGAAAGATGCTGAGGCGATCGGTGACAAGCAGGTCATGCAGAAAATTCACGATCAGATGAACGTCCTGCGACTGCAATATGAGGACTCGGTTACCCGTACAGATTACAATACAGGAGAAACCTCCAGGATCACATCTGATTCCCTCGTGGCCGTCACCGAGCTCACAGGTAAAGATGGAACCAAAACGGATATTTCAATAGATAAAAAAGGGAATGTTGTAAGCTATGAGCAAAATACCGACAAATACGACTACTGGGTTCAAACCCATACCCAATCCGCCGGAGAACACGCTCTAGGTAAAACGGCCCAGACCGCCACCGGATATGGAATAGGTCTTATTTTGTCGCGCGGGACTGGCGTTGGTGGCGCAGGTTCGGGCGTTGGTTCCGGCGCAGTCTCCGGCTGGGGAGAACACGTCGTTGGCATCGGTGGCGGTTTGATCAGCGACAAGGTGCTATTCTCTGTACCCGATGAGGGCGAAACCCGCACCATGATCTACCGAACCAACAAGGACACCGGACATATCGAGAACATGATCATCGTCACCAAGGGTGAAAATGAAATGGAGTACCGTTACTGGGAGGACTATAACTAAGTCCTTGAGCGGGAAATGATCGTAGCAACGCGAATAGCAGTATCTCTAGAATCTACAGTCTTTTTCTCTGGAACAAGTGAGCGGCAGGTGGAAACTGTAAAACTCGCTAGCGGGAGAAGTCTGTAGATTTTTTTGTTTACCAATTTTTTCTGAATTCCGATATATTAATATAGATAGAATACATATCCAAGATCTTCGAAATGAATAAATTTTTCGAAAAAGATTAAAGTTCTGGTTTTTAAGGGGAGAAATAGTAAATGAAAAAAATAAGAGTCGGTGTAATGGGAATAGCCAGTTTTATAATGCTTGCAGGATGTAACGTACCATCTCAAATTGATATTAATATTAATGGCGATAAGGAGCAGTCTGAGCCAAGTAAGGTTCAGGAAGTCAAGAATTCAGCCCCTTCAAGTTCTGACACTCAAAGTGTTGCCGGCAATGCAACTATATCTAAGTTTAAAACGGCAACTGACAGCACGACTATCACCTCTGAAGCATTACAAAAGAAACCAGTAAAATCTAGTTATCCAGTTAAGGAAAACGCGATTGAAGAAGATACATGGTATTGGCGTATAACCGAGGCACAGGTGAATCTCCGAAAAGAACCGTATATTCACTCTCAGTCAATGGCAGTGCTTGAGCGTGACGAGGAGCTTGAATATCTGCACCACAAATACGTAGATCCTAATGATGAGCGCATCTGGTATGAGGTGCAGACATGGGAAGGGAAAATTGGGTGGGTGAGCAGTCGGGTTATTATCAAGTCTGATGGACGCTACTACAGTGATTATGCGGATACAGAGGAGATCGATTACTGGCAGGTGACCGTGAACCAGGCGAATTTGCGTGCAGAGCCATCCATTAGTAGTAAATCTGTTGGTATTGTACACAATCAAGACTATTTAGAATTTCTACAAGATACTGTGTTGGACCCTAGTGACGGGCGAACTTGGTATCATGTTGAAACTTCTGATGGTCTAATAGGCTGGATTAGTAGCCGTGTTGTTTTGCGAGGGTAGGGAAATCTCAAAATTTCAATTCAAGGTCATTCTCATTCTCAAGAGGGACTGTAAACATTAAAGGAGTTATCGTATGCAAGAATCAGGGAAATTTCAGTACAAGTATAGGCTGTCATTGAAAGATATCATGTTATTCAATTTTTGTTTGAAGTACCAAAAGTCTACTGGGCTTAAGCTTTTTGCATCAATCCAGTTTTTAATGGTCATCATGGCTACATACAAGCTCATTATAGATGATGAAGTTGATCCTAATACGTTAGCGTTGTTCTTCTTTCCATTCTTAATTTTTGTAGTCATTCCTTTCTTTACTATTAAGGATGTGAAAGCCAACTACCTTAATCATCCACAATGGCCTATTGAAAAAGAATATGAATTTTCAAAAGAAGGCCTTCATTTTACGTACTCTGCGGGTTACAACTGGGATGAAGTAAAGGGGGTCATTAATACGCTGACTGCCTTTTATATATTGCTGCCTCACCATAAGTTTATATTGGTTCCCAAACGGATTTTTTCTAGTAGACTGGAGCACAGACAATTCAAAAAATTGTTGAAAACCCAGATCGAATCAGAGAGATGGGATTATAAATTTATAGATAGAATGAACAAGTTAATTAGAAACTGAGCATATTTCTGGAGCTGAAAATTAATACACTACTATACTTCATGAATAAGGGGGAAATATATGCATCTTCTATTTTGTAGTGACCCTCTGGATTCCAAAAGTGCTCAAGAACATTCGAGAACATATTGATAAAGGATATTGCTCGTACGCAACCAGGAGAATGGATCATTATAGAATTGGGAGACGGGCAGGTTTCGGGATTGCCGGAATACACGGATCTTGAAGCATTTTATACAAGTTAAAAGAATGCGGTGATGAACCGTGGATTATGGTAAAAGGCGCAGAGCTTTCGGCGAATTGGAAAGCTGCGCCTTTTTCGCTTCTAAAATTAAGTTTACTGACTTTTCCGTTCAAATAATGATAAAAGAGAGCATCTACTCAAAAGTGATCGTTTTCAACCGATCAACCCGTACTAAATCTATGAATTTGCAATTGGGGTGTCAAGTGGTGGATAATGGAAGGGACTCTATCAACAGAAAATAGGGCTAAAGATAGAGACGATGCCTAAAAAAAGTAGATCAGATTTACCGTATATTTGTATATTATTGTAGAAAAAGCTCGTAATTCAGGTTATAGTAAAGGAAGAATTTAACTAGGATGAATTCTACCCAAATACGTAATTGTGGAGGGAAATATGAGTACATTTAAGAATTGGTTGAATACAACTAAAAAAGGACTTGGAGACCAAGTTAAGAAGTTTAAGAATAAAGAATTTATGGAAGCTGTGGTTGCGGGCTGTGCATTGGTGGCATTTGCAGATGGTACGATTAGTCCGGAAGAGAAAACAAAAATGGCCGGATACATAAATATTAGTGAGGAATTGAAAGTGTTTGATATGGGAGAGGTCATCAACCGCTTTAATCACTATGTGGCGAATTTTGAATTTTCACCTGAAATCGGTAAACAGGAAGCACTAAAAGCAATTGGAAAATTGAAAGGTAAGCCTGAAGTAGGCCGACTCGTCGTTGGCGTATGTAGCGCTATTGGCGCAGCAGATGGTGACTTTGATGCCAATGAACAACGAATTGTTGCTGAAATTTGCGGCGCACTTGGTTTGAATCCGTCTGAATTTAGTCTGTAAATTTTACGGAAGGGAGGTGTGTTAATTAGTGGCTGTAATTAATCTGGTCAAGGGTCAGAAGATTGATTTGACTAAAGGAAACACAGGACTAACCAAAGTTATAGCTGGATTGGGATGGGACCCGGTACAGTCCAAAGGATTTTTTGGCATTAAGAAGCAACCCAACATTGACTGTGACGCTTCTGCCATTTTGCTGGACGCAAACGGGAAACTGACTCAGTCGGACAACGTAGTGTGTTTCCACAATAAAAAAAGCCCATGCGGCTCTGTCGTGCATTCTGGTGATAATTTGACCGGACAAGGTGACGGCGATGATGAACAAATTACGATTGACCTGGCACGTATTCCTGCCAATGTCGACAAAGTGCTTGTTGTTGTGAATATATATGATTGCGTAAACCGGAAACAGGATTTTGGCATGATCGAGAAAGCGTATATCCGCATTCTGGACGGTGCGAACTCCAAGGAACTGGTGACGTTCAATTTATCTGATAATTATGAAGGAATGACTGCGCTGGTCTGTGGAGAGCTCTATCGTCATAATAACGAATGGAAGTTTGCTGCAATCGGTGAAGGCACCCATGCCGTACATATTGATGTGCTGGCTCAGCGTTACATGTAATTTTAGTTGCTCATACAAAACTTAATTTAGAAACGGGGTTCTTACTCATGGCAATTAACTTATCTAAAGGTCAAAAAATTGATTTGACTAAAACAAACCCAGGGTTGTCCAAAATTACGGTTGGTCTTGGCTGGGATACAAACAAGTACGATGGCGGTAAAGATTTTGACCTGGACGTATCCGTATTTTTGGCGAATGCGGACGGTAAAGTGGAAACGGACAAGAACTTTGTCTTCTTTAATAATCCACAAAATGATAACGGTTCTGTCGTTCATACCGGAGATAACCGTACAGGTGACGGTGACGGAGATGACGAGCAAATTAAAGTTGATCTGAGCAGCGTACCTGCTAACGTAGAAAAGATCGCTTTTACGATTACCATCTATGAGGCACAAGAACGAAGCCAAAACTTTGGACAAGTGTCCCGTGCTTATGCGCGTATCGTAAATGAGGCAAATAATGAAGAATTGGTTCGCTTTGATCTGGGAGAAGATTTCTCGATCGAAACAGGCGTGGTGGTAGGTGAACTGTATCGTCATAGCGGTGAATGGAAGTTCAATGCCATTGGCAGCGGATACCAGGATGGTCTCGCAGGATTAACACGCGATTACGGTTTGGCTTAAAAATCTATACAAGAAGGCAGGTATGCGGTATGACCATTAGTCTTTCCAAGGGACAACGTATTGATCTGACTAAAACGAATCCATGCTTGACTCGTGTTGTCGTAGGTCTTGGTTGGGATACCAATAAATATAGTGGTGGCGCAGACTTTGACCTGGATGCTTCAGCTTTCCTGCTGTATGAAGATGGTAAAGCGAAGGCAGCAGATGATTTTGTATTTTACAATAATCCAACAGGCGGAGCAGGATCTGTTACCCATACAGGCGATAATCGCACAGGTGAGGGCGACGGGGATGACGAGCAGATCATCGTTGATTTTGCAAAGATTCCTCCGAATATCCATCGTATCGGAATTACGGTTACGATTTATGATTATGAGGCACGTGCGCAAAATTTTGGACAAGTATCCAATGCTTTTGTGCGGGTGGTAGATGCGGCTACGGATCGTGAAGTGCTGCGCTACGATCTGGGTGAGGATTTCTCCACTGAAACGGCCGTGGTTTTCTGTGAATTTTACCGTCACAACTCAGATTGGAAATTCCAGGCGATCGGTAGCGGCTTTGCTGGTGGATTGGGTGCGCTTGCTAAAAACTATGGCTTGGACGCTCAGTAATATCCACTTGGGGTGGTGTCCAAAGGGCGCCACCCTTTCTTTTTAAGCCATTGAATGGCATACGCTGACACATGACAAACGGACAGAAAGGTGACACAATCATGGCTGTTATCGTAGTAAAGGGACAGAAGGCGGATTTGACGAAAACCAATCCGGGTTTGACCCATGTCAACGTAGGGATCGGATGGGAGTCCCCGGCGTCTTTGGAACTGGATACTTCCGCATTTTTGCTGGGTCCCGGAGGGAAAGTATCGGGCGATGAGGATCTGATCTTCTACAATAATCCGACCACACCTTTTATCACTTATTCAGATGGACAACAGTTAGGTGATAAGAAACAATTTTCCCTTGATCTAACCAAAATACCTTCACATATTGAGAAGATTGCGTTTACGCTGACCATTTATGATGCAGATCAGAAACGGCAAAATTTTGGACAGGTTCAAGGCGGATTTATACGTTTTGCTCATCCGGTTAGCGGAGAGGTTTTGCGTTTTAATTTGGATAGTGGTTTTACAGTCGAAACAGCCATAGTTATTGGTGAACTGTACCGCCATAACGGTGAATGGAAATTTAACGCGATTGGCGCGGGTTTTTCCGGTGGATTGGATGCGTTGTGTGGAAATTTCGGAATCGAAGTGGATAATAATCCGACTCCTCCGACACCAGCTCCTACACCACCTCCAGTTCCTCGGCCAACCCCTCCCGTTCCAAAGTCAGAGCCACCTGCAACTCCTGTGAATCTGAATTTGCGCAAAATTGAGCTGAAGAAAAAGGGCGACACCATTAATCTGAAAAAGGGCTCAGGTGGATTGGGTGAAATCCTGATCAATCTGAACTGGAATCAGGTACAGCAGAGCAAGGGCTTTTTCAGTCGTGGCTCCAAGGGTGTCGATCTGGATCTGGGCTGCTTGTATGAGATGAAGAACGGAGATAAAGGTGTTGTGCAGGCGTTGGGAGAAGTGTTCGGTTCTCTGAATCGCTTCCCGTACATTGCTCTGGATGGTGATGACCGTACAGGCTCTGTGAAAACAGGGGAAAATCTCCGCATTAATGGCGCTAAAATTTCTGAAATTAAGCGAATTTTGGTATTCACGTTCATCTATGAAGGAGTCACGAACTGGTCACAAGCGGACGGGGTGGTCACGCTGTACCAGAAGGATGGGCCGGACATTATCGTTCACCTGAATGAACATGACAACCGCAAAGGAATGTGTGCAATTGCCATGATCCAAAATGTGAACGATGAAACGTTCAGTATTGAGAGACTCGTGCAGTTCTACGGCGGTCATCGTGAGTTGGACCGTGCACATAACTGGGGCATGCGCTGGTCGCAGGGGAGTAAATAAACTGAATTATCGGAGGCACTCTTTTCATGTTGAATGATTTATTTCGAAATATCAGCGAGAACTATGGCCACTTCTTTTCATGGAGTGATGTTGTAGCTACACTTACTGACCCTGTGAGTTGGGGGATTATTGGTACCCTCATTTTGCTGGAAGGACTTTTGTCAGCGGATAATGCCTTGGTTCTCGCGGTTATGGTTAAGCATTTACCGAAGGAGCAACAGAAGAGAGCCTTATTTTACGGGATTTTGGGTGCCTATTTATTTAGGTTCCTGGCCATTGGCTTGGGTACATTCCTTATCAAGTTCACGTTAATCAAGGTGTTGGGTGCGGCCTATCTTCTCTATATTGCTTATAAAGGTTTATTCAAATCCGAAGCAGAAGGAGAAGTGGAAAACAAGCCTACTTCCTTCTGGAAAACGGTATTAATGGTCGAGCTGATGGATATTGCCTTCAGTATTGACAGCGTCATTGCCGCTTTTGGTGTGAGCGAGAAAGTATGGGTTTTGTTCCTGGGTGGTATTCTTGGCGTTCTGATGATGCGTGGTGTTGCACAAGTATTTCTCAAGCTCATTGATAAATTTCCGGAACTGGAACAGACAGCCTTTATATTGATCGCCATTATTGGAGGTAAAATGCTGGCTGCTGCTTTTGGCTTTCATATGCCGCAACTCTTGTTCTTCGGCATTTTGATCGCCGTCTTTGTAGGTACGATGGTTATGAGCTCGGCAAAAAGAAAGAAAAAGGCCGACAAAGAGGCTTAATGTACAAAGTATAGCGAAATCCCTCCTGAAATTAAGGGGGGATTTCTTTTATACCCGAGGCACAGGGCTTCAGTCAGGCAAGAAAGAGCAGGAGGAGGAGAAGGCCCTGAAATATTTTAATGATTTGACCTTTGAGGAAATAGAAGCGATCTTTTATACGCCACCGACGGAGTTTCATAACCGATCTCCCAAAAGTGTATTAGCATATGCCGTAGGGGCAGCTTTGTATATGCCTGCGACCCGCTCGGAAGTAGCGGAAGAGATTAAAAACAGAAAACACGAAGGATTAACGACGGTCATGCTGGATTTGGAGGATGCGATAGGAGATCAGCAGGTCGGACAGGCGGAACAGTCACTGGCGCAGCAGTTGTTTCAACTCATGTCGTATATACGGGCAGGTGTGATGAGTGAACAGAGTTTGCCGCTGCTGTTTGTACGTGTGCGCTCTGTGGAACAGCTGGAACGGCTGCTGAGCGGGTTAGGAGAATCTTTAACGCTGCTGACCGGTTTTGTTTTGCCCAAGTTCTCTTCGGAACATGGGCGGGCGTATTTTGCACTCCTTGCCGAATATAACCGGAGTATGGGGACGGGTACTGACATTCCTGTGTTGTATGGTTTACCGATTCTCGAAAGCTCCAAAATTATTTACCGGGAAACGCGCTGGAAAGAGCTACTGGAGATCAAAGCGATTTTGGACGAGTATCAGGAATATGTACTGAACGTGCGCATTGGGGCAACCGATTTCTCCAGCCTGTTTGGCTTGAGACGTAGTCCGGATATTACAATCTATGAAATTGCCGTCATTCGGGATTGCATCGCGGATATTATTAACCTGTTTGGTCGGGTGGGCTCGGATTATGTCATTTCTGGTCCTGTATGGGAATATTTCTCTCACCGGGAACGTGTATTTAAGCCTCAATTAAGAGTGTCACCTTTCGAAGATGCATTTGGCAAGCAGGGCCGGAACCTGCGGCTGGACTTTATCTCAGACGCGATGGATGGACTGATCCGGGAAGTCATGATGGACAAAGAGAATGGGATTATCGGTAAAACGATCATCCATCCCACCCATATTAAGCCGGTACAGGCCATGTACGTGGTGACACATGAGGAGTATATGGATGCCCTCGCGATTGTGGAGCGTAATGACGGTAGTCTGGGTGTGTTCAAAAGTACCTATGCCAATAAAATGAATGAAATTAAGCCGCACTTGAATTGGGCTCATCGTATTATTAGTAGATCAAAAGTATACGGGGTGTTACATGAACAACAACATTTTGTCAGTCTCTTACCCAAACACGAAGACACATCTGCTTCCAATCTTGGAGCAGTTCAGCGTTAAAATTACCGAGACACATAATCCATTCCGCCTCCCTGTGGACAAGCTGTTTGCAATGGCGGCGCGGGTGAACAAGAAGCGTTCATTTTTGTTTGTCAGCAAGGTACTGGGCAAGCATATTCCAGTGAACCCATACACTTCTTTGCTCAGTGGTGCGGCACTAGCGGTCCTGCTGTATAAGGAGCTTGTCCCACAGGCAGGACAACAGATGGATCAACTCATCGGAGAAGCCGTGAAAGGACTTCTGGACGTGGAATATGCGGAAGAAGCCTATCGCAGGCTGATAAATGAGCGTCTAGCTTTTGCCGAGTCCATCAAGTTTGTTGGTTTTGCCGAGACGGCTACAGCACTGGGACACAGTATGTATCATGTGTTTGCCAATGGTGCTTCGTATATTCATACGACGCGTGAGGATATTCCGGACCTTCTGCCGATCATTCGGTTTGAAGAAGAGCATTCGCATGCTGTTGATCATCGCTGCTATGCACTGGATGAGCATGCATTTGCCGGAGATGGACCCATTGTACTGGTAGATGATGAAATTACGACAGGCAAAACAACCCTTAATATCATTCGGGATATTCAGGCACATTTTCCAAGGAAGCAGTATGTGATTGCTTCATTATTGGATTGGCGGACAGACCGTGATGAGCAGGCTTTTAGCGATCTGGAGGCAGAACTGGGAATTACGATTACGCCTTTAAGCTTGCTCAAAGGAAAGATCGAAGTACTGGGAGTACCCATGCTGGATCACGCAGAATACGCTGGACAGGCCGGACACACCGAACATGCTGCTACTAGCTTGGTAGAGGATGCGGCAGAAGCTCCTGAAATAATTGACCACTGTTTTGAAAAGGATGCTTCCAGTTTTGAGCGGATACTGTACAGCTCTATCTCAACGGACGGATACGCCAATACGACTCCTTATTTGAAATATACTGGTCGTTTCGGTCTGCAATCCGCTGATAATGCGGCGTTGAATGCAGAAATTACGCGTGTAGCAACACGATTGAACGAGCTTCGTTCAGGGCAGCGCACGTTGGTGATGGGTACGGGTGAATTCATGTACATTCCCATGCGGATTGCAGCAGAGTTAGGTCCGAATGTATATTATCAGTCCACGACACGCAGCCCGGTTTACCCCCATCGAGAAAAAGGGTACGGTGTAGCTTGTGGTATGACCTATCCCTCACCTGATGACAGTACAGTAAGCAATTTTATTTATAATGTAGGTCCCGGTCAGTATGACGAAATATTTGTTTTGCTGGAAAGGGAGTCGAACCCGGTGCGAATGAAGCCTATGCTGGATGCTTTGATCCACCTGGGTTGCGAGAGAGTACATGTGGTTTATTTTAACCGTTTAACTAGCCAAGAGAGTAAAGGAGCGCGGATATGAAGCAAGCACTCATTGAGCAAATACAGCAGAAGAACATTCATCCGCCCGAACCGTTAGGCAGCTATCCTGCCTCGGATGTCACTTTCTTATTGAAGGATTTAAGTCGTGTTACATTGGAAAAAGGGACAGAGGATCGTGAAGAGGCGATTCAGTCGGGTACCCATTATTCCGAAATGCTTCCCGTGGAATATGAGCCTACAGCAGATTATATTGCTTTGTTTCACGAAACGCTTGCTCAATCTGCCGAAAAAGTTGCACTAGCAGCAGCTTCTGTGGCTGAAATGATCGTAAGAAAAAGGGGGCTGAACACGGCAATTGTTTCGCTTGCCCGGGCAGGGACGCCCATCGGTATCCTGATCAAGCGTTATATTGACTGGAAGTATGGCGTTTCCCTTCCACATTACAGCATCTCTATTATTCGCGGCAAAGGCATTGACCGGAATGCTGTTTTGTATATTTTACAGCAACATGGGCTCGATATTGAGCTTCAGTTTGTAGATGGCTGGACGGGGAAAGGAGCGATTCGGCAGGTGCTGATCGAGGCTTGTCGTGAGATGAACGCGGATTACAGATTGCGCCTGAATGATGATTTGGCAGTGCTGGCCGATCCAGGAAGTTGCTCAGATACTTTCGGTACACGGGAGGATTATTTGATCCCGAGTGCTTGTTTGAATTCGACCGTATCGGGTCTGATGAGTCGGACGGTATTGCGCGACGATCTGATAGGCCCGGACGATTTTCATGGGGCTAAATTTTATGAAGCCTGGCGGTCGGTGGATCAGTCCAATACGTTTGTAGATACGGTTTCGGGTTACTTTCAAGATGTGGCTGCAACTGCGGCTGCGTATGCTGAACAGATGACATTGAATCCACCTGCGGTAACATGGCAGGGCTTACGGGATATCGAGGCAATTCAAAAGGCTTTTGGTATTCGGGATATCAATCTGCTCAAGCCCGGTGTGGGGGAGACGACCCGTGTGCTGCTGCGCAGGGTACCGTGGAAAATCCTGATTGACCGTGAAGACAATCCGAATCTTCGTCATATCATGCTGCTGGCAAAGGATCGTGGAGTGCCAGTTGAGGTTTTCGAGGGATTGACCTATTCCTGCTGCGGGATTATCAAGCCGCTCAAGGGGGGACAAGAATGATTTACGCAAGCGACCTGGATCAGACGCTGATATACTCCAAACGTTCGCTTGGCGTGCCGCTGGAGTCCGCGGGGCTGTTGCCTGCGGAGCATATTGACGGCGCAACAGCGGCATTTATTTCAGCGCAGGCCCTTCAACTGCTGAAGACGCTGCCGGAAAATATCATGTTTATGCCTGTGACGACTCGAACGATGGCACAGTATCGACGGATCACCGTGTTTCAAACGGAGCTGATTCCGGCTTATGCCGTGACGAGCAATGGTGGTAACATCATCGTTGGAGGCGAGGTGGATCGGGAATGGAATCGGCGCATTCGCGAACAAGTACGCCAAGATGGTGCCCATGCGGAAGAAGCACGTCAAGTGTTCGGACAGGTGCTGCATGAGGACTGGGTCATCCGTGAGAGTTTTTGCGACGAGTTATTTTATGCTTTCGTGATTGAACGGGATCGTATGCCGCTGGAGCAGGTGTTAGAGAAGGCTCGAATCATGCGCGAAATGGGCTGGGAGGTATCGATTCAGGGGCGAAAGGTGTATCTTGTGCCTGCTGGCGTGAATAAGCAGGCCGCCGTGGAGCATATTCGTCATCTTACAGACGGTGGACCTGTTGTGGCGTCCGGCGACTCATTGCTGGATCGCTGCTTGCTGGATTATGCCGACTATGCGATTGCTCCGCGTCACGGTGAGCTATACCGGGAACAGCTACGGGATGAGCTGGAGTTGAATTACCGTTTTACGGAGTTGTCGGGTGCTTATACAGCGGACGAAATCATGGCGTATGTTTATGAAGTACATCGGAGTGTGTCTGCAGCTCGAGCTTAATTTTCAGAATAGATAGGGGACGTGGCTCTGTGAAGAAGGTCAAGGTGTATTTTAACCGCTGGTTTTCAGTGGCGTATCATTATATGAATGCTATTCGTAACAATGAAGACGGTATTCCGTTCGAGATCTATGCGACCCACTCAGATCCACAACATATGGCTCTGCAGGCCAGCGATGTAGCTGAAGTGGAGCCGCGCACAAGTGGTGTGGAGTATGCACGTTTTTGCGCTGATTTTTGCAGACGCCACGAAATTGATGTATTTATTCCACGCTGGAAGATGCTTGATATTAGCAAGCATCTTCATTTGTTCGACGATATTGGAACCAGGGTGATTGTATGCCGAGATACCGAACTGCTGGAGCAATTGATGGAAAAGGATTTATTTTATGAATCCATTCGTCAAAAAGATATTGTCGCGATCCCCGATTATGCCATTGCCAGCAATGCGGAGCAGTTTAAACAGGCTTATGAATCGTTAACAGCGCGCGGGCATAAGGTATGCTTCAAGCCATGTAATGCAGAAGGCGGAATGGGCTTTCGGATCATCGACAACGAACGTAATCCGCTGGAGGAACTGTTTGGGCATGCGCTGAATCATATTTCGTTCGAGGAGGCACATCGAGTATTGTCATCCACAGAGATGTTTCCTAATTTGATGGTGATGGAGCTGCTGGAGGGATATGAATACAGTATTGATTGTCTGGCTGACCGAGAGGGAAAGCTGCTGGCAGCAGTTCCGCGTAGGAAGGCAGGGGGACGATTACGGCTGCTGGAGCAGCATATGGAGCTGTTGGATGTCGCGCAAAAGGTCGCTGACGCGTATCACATACCGTACAATTATAACATTCAGGTAAAATATAATGGTGAGCGTCCCAAACTGCTGGAAATCAATCCGCGGATGTCCGGAGGACTCCATGTATCATGCTTGTCCGGTATCAATTTCCCTTATTTGGCAGTGAAATCGGCTTTGGGCAACGAGATCGGCTCGCTTCATCCGCAATACGACATTTTAGCCAGTCATATCGAGCAACCGATCACCATACGTACATCCTTACATTGACATAAACAAATATTGTTTTCTACAATATGGTAAGGGTTTACGTCAGGAGGTACAAGCTATGACGTCAAAAATGTGGGGCACCACGATTGCTGTGGTCAGCTATCTGATTGCGCTTTTACTGAGTTATTGGTTGCCACTGTTTGTATGTTTGGCAATCCCGGTCATTTCTCTAGGAGGATATAGTGCCATTATGGCTGTCCGTCATCCTCGTCCCAATCTGACCGGTTCCGTGATTCCGGTGGTACAGGAGCAGGTTGCTGATACACGGCAGCCTGAACCGGAAGCTTCATCACAGTCTTTAACAGGACAACCACGGGTATCAGACCAGGTTTCCAGTGAATTTGCTCAGGTGATGGAGTATCTGGAGGTACTGGAGGATATGGTGATTTCCGAGGGACAGAAAGATGCGCTCGATAACGAAATTGTCGAGAAGGCACTGGCTTTGTTTGCACGTTTGCAACGTGTGATTCCGCTTTTGCATGAATTAAACAATAGCGAAGTGAACCACACGGTGCGAAGGTTGATTTTAAAGGATCTGAACGGGCTGATTAACCCGTTTCTTCGGCTCAGCGGCGATGCCAAGCGGACCAACCGGAGGACGTTATTAAACGGGTTGCGAGATGTGGATAGCAAAATATCAGTGATTGTATCCACGGTGGAGCATAAGGATCTGATGGAATTACAGAGCAAAGCCGAGCTGATTCACCAGCGGTATAGCAGTTCCGAATTATAAGCTGTTTTTTAGAGTTAATTAGTCTTTGAATCACAGTTATGGTTTAAGATTAGGAGGTAGCGTTATGGCCACCCCATGGGCTGAATTGAAAAAAGAAGATGAGCAAAAGGTGACCGAGGAGGCTTCACAGCTGATTCAGAAGGTAGCACAAAGCGATGTCATGAGCCTGGATACCTTAATGGATGACATCGGTAAGCTGGGAGTTAAAACGCAGGAGCGTGCGGGACAGACTCTTAAAATGCTGGATCGTCCGGTGAACGATCTCATGTCCGGTGATCGGGCTGAGGTATCGAACATGATTTTAAAGCTGCGAGATGAATGTGAAGCACTCCAGCAGAGTAAAGATGTGAGCTTTTTTGGCAAGCTTCTGCGTAAAAGCCCGTTAAAAAACTACATTTACAAGTATCAGTCGGTGAAGACGAACATCGAGAAAATCATTACTGCCTTGAGAGATGGCAAGGACAATCTGGAAGAAAACATTGTCAGCATGAGACAGTTGAAGAAGGCTTCTATTGAAGAAATCTACAATTTACAGACGAAGATTGCCTTTGGCAATCGCTTAAAAGAGCTGTTCGAGACGGAGATTGCCAAGCCGGAGAATGAAAATCGGAAGCCTCATCTGGAGCGTGGATTACGTAAGGTGGTTACACGTACGCAGTCGATGACTGAAATGATTTTGTTGTATAATCAGGCGATTGCGGCAACGGATATTATTAATGATAATAATGATAAGTTGATTGATTCTGTAAATAATGCGATTGATAAAACATCGAATCTGATCACCGTATCGGCTATGATCGCGATGGCGCTGGCTGATCAGGACAAAATCATTTCAGCCGTCGATGCGACCAATCGCACCATTGAGGATCAATTCAAAGAAAATGCCAAACTTCTCAAAACGACGACCGAGAGAACGACGGATTTGCTTAGCAAGCCTTCGATGTCGCTGGAGGCTGTGAATCAGGCGATTGGCGATTTGGTAGCTGCTCTGGATCTATCGGAAAAATCCAACCGTCGAATTATTGAAAGCTGCCAGGATTATACGAGCAAAATGACGGCAATCAACGCTAACCTAAGCCAACGTTTGGGGATCGAAGGGAAAGAACAGTCCAAAACGCTAAAGGATAACGATTCATCCGATGGTCTAAGCTCGTTTCTGAACTAATTTTACAAATGCAGAATAATGGATCTATAGAAGCTGAACGCTTCCCATGTTTAACTTATATATAATCTATTGAAAAGGCGCTCGGGTGACCCCAAAGGCGTCTTTTTTGGTTTGACAGTGGCCAATAAAGGACATGATGAACATACATAGCATTCTCGTGCATAAACTCTTAAAAAAGCGAATTCCAAAGGAGAGAACGAGCGTATGATGTCCTTAATTTTGGTGTGTGTGATTGTCTATTTACTCGTGGCTGCCAGTAGCGAAAAAGTCGATTCTATTATTGAATTAAATGATTCTGTGAAATAAAATTTTTTATTGAAAAGCATGCATTTTCTGATAGGATAGAGTTAAATATTGGAATCTTAAAGGAGAATGCATGCTGGAATTTTCATTTGAAATCATCGACGAATCGAAAATCAATATTGTGTATCAGTATGGAAGCAGCAGCTTTAATTTCAATTTGTTTTTTAATTACGGTGTATGGACGCTGCATCCTTTTGACGGGATTCTGTTGCAGAACAAGGAAATGTGCCGTTTGATCGTTGCGGAGCTGTTTAAGAACAAAGATTTTCATGTCATGCTGGCACGGGAAAATATTTTATTGTCGGCCCTGCGTACCTCTATTGATCTCAATCCAGACATACCAGTACGAGGAGAGCGGTATCAAGAACAGGAGCCCGATGAGCTGTCTGAATTTGCGGAGACGCACAGCTTTGAAGATGTGCTGCACATCGAGCAGGATTCCATCCGCGAGCGTATGGATTTTTTCCAGAACATCATTCAAAAAATGTATATGGAAGGATTTGGTCCGGAAGACAGTGATTTTAACAAGGTACAAGCTATCATCCGAATTTACAAAGCTGCACATGACCAACTCGGAGATTTGAGCGACTTTCCCCTGGGAGGTGACGAACGACGCAGATGGTAGAGTAGACGGTGAAGGCAATCATCATAGAGGAGCGTGGGGAAGATGAGCGGTATTTCTTTACTTAAAAAGAATGTACAATTGGTACTGACGAAAAAGAATCTAACGAATGTGACTGCGAGAGTTGGATTGGTACTCGATATTTCAGGCTCTATGAGAAGTTTGTACAAAAATGGGACCGTTCAAAAGGTGTTGGAGCGAATTGTTGCCGTAGCGGGTTCTTTGGATGATGATGGTGTGCTGGATGTATGGGTATATGACCATCGTTTTTCACGGTTGAAGTCTGTTACCGAAAACGATGTTGACCATTATGTCGAAAGACATATTTTGTCCAATGATGATCTGCCCAAGTTCGGTCGTAATGATGAGCCGCCTGTAATGCGCGATGTCATCGCCAAATACACCAAGGAAGAGCCTTCTTCTGATCCGGCCTTTGTTATATTTATTAATGATGGAGGCGTTAAGCGTGGAAAAGGAGATAATATCGACAATGCTGTCATTGATTCGTCAGGAGAACCAATTTTCTGGCAATTCGTCGGTGTGGGTGAATCCGACTTTGGCGTGTTAAAAAAGCTCGATAATATAGAAGGTCGTGTGGTAGATAACGCTAACTTTTTTCAAATCCAAGATATCGAATCTATGGAAGACAACGAATTATATGAATTACTGCTGAACGAGTTCCCGTTATGGCTGCAAGAAGCGAAGGAAAAGCATATTTATTAAGATTAGTAAGCGTTTAATATGAGTGTTTTTTCATAGCTTAATATAAAAAAAGAGAGTTCTGCGAGCAAATGCTTTGCGGAACTCTTCTTTTATTGTTTTTCAGTTATATTACTCCTTCCACCCCTACACACCTCTAAAACGATAGAAGCATTAGGGCGATTGCCAGCGGAGCGGGCAGAATTGTTCTGAAGAAGCGAAGCGTTCGCTTTTGTCCTCGGATTTTAACCTTTACAGGCTTTATACAATAATAAAAATCCGAGGGCGGTGGCGATCGGAAGAACAATCTGCACGCGCAGCGACTATCAACCGCAAGTAAGCTTCCTTCTCATACGCCTAACTAACTTATTCCCATTAAAATCATCGAGCAAAGCATAAGCCCCGTACTGCCCCCCGAGGTGTACACCTTGAGGTGACGGAGCATGGAGGTTTTCCAGGCCGATAGAGCTTCATCGGAACGCAAGCGTTCGTTTTCCGCCTGTAGTGCCTTGGATTGGCGGGTGAACAACGGTCTGATGTCGGCGGCCATAGCTTTACGACCATTCAAGAGATGGGGTGAGGCGTACATAAAACCCAAGGTGCCGACGATCAGATAAAACGTGTAAGGTGACATGTCAAGGTAAGGTTTTACATTATAGAACATTGGTCAAATTTTCGTCACAGGTTTTCCATTTTTATAGGGCTAAGATTCCGCTCCTTCCTCTCGACGAGTATCCTGTCGTATGGTATGATGATACTCTGATAACGTGTTAACGAACTAAAGTGTTTGCCGCCAGTCCTTTGGATACGGGGGCCACCATTGTTGGAGGGGAAAAAGATGAGAAAGACAGCCATGTTTACGATGATGATTGGATTGATTATGATCGTTTTGGCCGGATGTTCCGGCGGTAAGGATAACAGCAAGTTGATTATTGGAATTGATGATAAATTTGCGCCAATGGGCTTTAGAGATGAAAATAACGAATTGACCGGCTTTGATATTGACTATGCGAAGGCGGCTGGGGAACAGATGGGTAAAGAGGTGGAATTCCAGCCGATTGACTGGTCTGCCAAAGAATCTGAGCTGAACAGCGGACGTATTGATCTCATCTGGAATGGATACACCATTACCGATGAGCGTAAGCAAAAAGTGCTGTTCACGAAGCCATATCTCAAAAATAGTCAGGTCATTGTCGTTCCGGCTGCCTCCAGTATTTCCAAGCTGGCTGATCTGGCGGGCAAAACTGTGGGTCTCCAAACGTTGTCCTCGGCAGCCGATGCATTGGACGCAAGCCCGATCAAAAGCAAACTGAAGCAAGTGCCCGAGTATCCGGATAACGTTCTCGCTTTGACTGACCTGAAAACAGGACGTCTGGATGCAGTTGTCATTGATGAGGTTGTTGCCAAATATTATATGTCCAAGGAACAAGGGAAGTATAAGCTGCTTGATGAATCACTGGCCCCTGAGGAATACGGCATCGGTGTGAAAAAAGGAAATGAAGAGCTGTTGACACAGTTGCAATCCGCCTTGGATGAGCTGCACAAGAACGGAAAAGCCGCTGAAATTTCAAAAAAATGGTTTGGTGAAGATAAAGTATTGAACTAATACGTAATGTATTGAACTAAGGGTTTAGGAGTCGAAAGTTATGAGTATGGAATATATTTTGCGAATTATGAAGCCTATGCTTGAAGGGGCGCAGATGACGGTCATTTTATTTTTTATCACGCTCGTTCTGTCCATTCCGCTGGGTTTTATCGTTACGTTGCTGGCGAAAAGCCGGATTAAGCCAATTGCCTGGCTGATGCATACGTACATTTATGTTATACGCGGCACGCCGCTTCTGCTGCAATTGTTGTTCTTTTGTTTTGGTCTGCCCATGCTGCCTGTCATCGGGGAATATCTCGTCCTGGATCGGACAACGGCAGCTGTGCTGGCATTTGTGCTGAATTATGCTGCTTATTTTGCTGAAATTTTCCGGGGCGGGATGTTGTCGATTGATAAAGGTCAATACGAGGCTTCGCAGGTGCTGGGCTTGAGCAAGTCACAGACGTTGATCAGAGTTATTGTGCCGCAAATGGTACGGATTGCTTTGCCAGCGGTCACCAATGAGGCGACAACACTGGTGAAAGATACGGCGCTGCTGTACGCGGTGGCCGTACCGGAACTGCTCCATTTTGCCAATACGGCTGTGAACCGTGACTTTACGATTGTTCCTTATGTTGTAGCAGCAGTTATTTATTTGTTGTTGGCTTTGGTGCTGACACTGTTCTTCAGGGCATTGGAAAAACGTTTTAAATTTGAGTAAAAGGAATGTCGGGATATGAACACTAACGCAATTGAAGTAACTGATCTAAAAAAATCGTTCGGCAAGCTCGACGTTCTGAAAAGAGTGAGCTTTAACGTTAAGGCAGGGGAGGTCGTAGCCGTCATTGGTCCTTCAGGCTCAGGGAAAAGTACCATGCTGCGCAGCTTGGTGCATTTGGAGGATGTGACGGGCGGGACGATCCGCATTCACGATAAAGCGCTGGTGGAAAATGGTCAGTATGCTCCGGCAAGCGAAATTAAAAGCATTACCACCGGGATGGGCATGGTGTTCCAGCATTTTAATCTGTTCCCTCACTTGACAGTGCAGGATAATTTGGAGCTGGCTCCAAAGCTGGTCCAAAAGGTAAGCAAGGCCGAGCTGCGTCGGCAAAGCGCAGAGCTGCTGGCAAAAGTCGGCTTGGCGGATAAGGCCGATGCGTACCCGTCCCGACTGTCAGGCGGACAGAAGCAACGTGTGGCGATTGCCCGGGCAATGATGATGAATCCTGACATTTTGCTGTTCGACGAGCCAACCTCGGCCCTTGATCCCGAGCTGACGGGCGAGGTGCTGCGGGTCATTAAAAAGCTGGCTGAGGAGCATATGACGATGGTCATTGTGACTCACGAGATGAATTTTGCGCGAGATGTGGCGGATCGCGTCATTTTTATGGATAACGGAGAAATTGCGGAATCCGGTACACCGGAGCAGATTTTCGGTAATCCGCAGCTGGAACGCACAAAGACATTTTTGAATCGGGTGGGGGATTAAAAAATGTTGAGGCTGGTTTTGTGCGGTTGAGAGGCGCTTTCGCGTGCAGATTGTTCTTCCGATCGCTGTTACCCCCGGATTTTTTCATTGGAATAGAGATTTAAAGGTGAAAATCCGGGGATAAAGGCGAACGCTCCGCTTCTTCAAAACAATTCTGCCCGCTCCGCTCACCGACCACCTATGCTGCAACATATTTTTAAGCAGGAAGTGTGAGTAAGAATAAGAGCAAGGGAGATGGCAAGCGCCATCTCCCTTTTTGCAGTTGCAGAGTACAAGAACTAACAATCAAATTATCGTTTCTATTTGCTCAACACCGGGGGATATTTCTATCTCAAACCAGGTTTATTGAATAGTATCACCAGGACTTATATCATAAACCGTTAAATCTTCAATATCAGAAAGCAAGGAAGCAAGTTCGCTCGGTCGACCGGTTAAAAAATCAAATACTCCAAAATGTGTTGGGATTACATTCTTTACATTTAGAAGGCGGACTGCCTTAGCCGCCTCTCGAGGGGACATTGTATAAGCATCACCAATAGGCAATAGTGCCAGCTCTGGATCGTATAATTCCGCAATTAGAGCCATATCGCCAAATACGTTCGTATCCCCAGCGTGATAGACCGTGTATCCATTTTCGAATTTGATTACGTACCCCATTGGCTCCCCACCATAGAGAATCTGATCCCCATCCACGAAAGCCGAGGAATGGTCTGCATGGACAGCAGTAACCGAAATATCTCCGAGTTTTCGAGTTCCACCTTTATTTATTGCAACAACATTTTGGATACCTTTTTTCTGGAGAATAAAAGCCAATTCCCAGCCTGCTAATACTATGGCGCCTGTCTTTTGCGCAAGCCAAACAGCATCTTCAGCATGATCTCGATGCGCATGTGTGAATAAAATGTAATCTACTCTTTCAATGTTTTTAATCGTTTCGGGGCACGAAGGATTGTTTTTAATCCATGGGTCAATAAGTATTTCTTTATTTTCGGGTGTTTTTATATAAAATCCGCCGAAACCAAGCCAAGTAAAAGAAATATTCTGGTTTAACAAGCTGATGCTCCCCCTTTATAAATTTCTAGTTAAAAAAACTTCCTTAGCCGCATTCAGTCCATTTAAAGCAGCGGGGAAACCAGAGTAAACAGCCATTTGCATCATTATCTCCATGATCTCTTCTTTTGTGCATCCAACATTTAAAGCACCGTTAATATGAACTTTCAGTTGAGGAATTGCGTATCCAAGGGCAGTCAAAGCTGCGACGGTCGCAATTTCACGAGATTTCAAATCCAATCCCGGGCGGCTGTAGATGTCACCAAATGGGAATTCAACTAGATAACGTTCAAAGTCAGGGGCGATTTCTTTCAAAAACTCACGAGTATGACTTCCAGATTCTCCAACAACCTTATTCATTAATTGTAAACCAACTTCATACCTTTTTTCCGTCATCTTGAAAATCCTCCGTTTCTTTTTTACCCGTACCCTCAATGTATGTTTCATAAAATGAGATTTTTTGAGTTACGGCAGTAATAAATAATTCAATATCGTGTTGTTGTTCGATTAGCTTATTCCGATGATCCATAAGAATCGAAAGTCGATTGCTAACTGGTTCTTTTGGCATCTCTCCGGATTCCAAACGTTCCAGTATACAGCCGTCTTTCGTAAACTCCGAAATATCTTCAAGAGACATCCCTGTTTTTTTGAGTGTTGCCATAAATATAAGGAAGTTCACATCAGAATCCGTAAATTCTCTTATTCCATTTTTGGATCTCTTTATTTTAGGGAACAACCCGCTTCTTTCATAAAATCGAATGGTATGCGCAGAAAGTCCGGTTCTTTGCGCAACTTCTTTAATATTCATTTCATGGAGCTCCTTCTATTGTCGACTTGGTATCATCTTATATCTTTGAGTTGACTCTAAGTCAAGCCTTTTCCTTTGGAGATTTATAGGACCCACGAAGACTTTATGACGTCAGGTATTATTATTTTCAACCTTTACATACCGACCGAAGGTATGTAGAATATAAAATACCTACCGAAGGTATGTTTTGGACGCTGAAAGGATGAAACGACCATGAATAAATCTCGCAACGAAATCATCTTTACGTTAATCATCAATATCGTACTGCCTTATCTGGCTTACCGTTTGTTAATTCCGCACACAAGCAGTCTGATCGCTCTGTCCATCGCTGCCCTCGTACCGCTATGCGACTCGCTCTACAGCCTTATACGGACGCGCAAGGCGGATGCGTTCTCCGGTTTCATCTTTCTCGGCCTGATTCTTGGCGTCGTTGCTGTTCTCTTGGGCGGCGATGAACGCTTCATTTTGCTGCGTGAGTCTTATGTAACTGGTATTATGGGAATGGTGTTTTTAGGCTCGCTGTTTTTTGGCCGACCATTGATTTATTATTTTGCCGAGAGATTCACAGGCCACGATTCTCAGATGAACGATAAATGGGAGGAACTTCCACGCTATCGGTTTAACTTCCGCCTGATAACGGCGGTGTGGGGATTTAGCCTGTTGTTGGAAGCCTTAATCAAAGTAGTGCTGGTGTATTCGCTGTCGATATCGGCTTTTCTGGCCGTATCGCCGTTTTTCACCTATGGACTTATTGGATTGACGATCTGGTGGAATATGAGCTTCATTAGACGAATAAAGAGACAGACAACGGGAGGTAAAAGATCATGCAAGACAAAGTGATGAACGACAGTCTTAAAAAGCTGCTTGAGATTGCCGAAGAGATGATTATGGAGAAAGGTTGTCGGGCGACGACACTGCAGGATATTGCGGATCGCAGCGGACTGACTAAAGGAGCCATTTACCATTATGTCAAAAGCAAAGATGAATTGTTCGGTATGGTTCTGGAGGCGGGAATGGAGAAAACCAATCAGCGTTTTTTTGAATCTGTTGCCCGGACTCCCGCAGGACCAGAAGGAATCAAAGGCCCGCTTGATACTTTATCAGAACGTCTTCGAGATATCGGCAGTGGGAACAGCGCTGCCAGCCTAATTTTTATCTATCTGCTCAGCCAACAGGATAAACCTGCCGTGGCGAGCATTCTAAAACGTTATCACAAGACTTCTATCCTCACCGCCAAAACGTGGATCGAAGTCGGACAGCAGAATGGAGTCATTCCTGCTTCAATTGATGCGGACAGGGCAGCCCGGATGTTCACCGTGTTCAAGAACGGACTGCAAGTGCAGCATAACATAGCGACCGATGGCGGTGAAATCAACGAACTGGAAATATACGAGTTCTTGATGAATGCGCTGGGGGCAGGCAGAGACTAGGGAGCCCCTCCATTCGTTTTGTTATCCCCGGATTTTACCTTTAAATTTATATTTACTGAGGAAAAATCTAGGGATAACAGCGATCGGAAGAACAATATACATGCGTAACGGACTCACCCCCATAACTTCTCCATCATCTATCTATTACGATCAACAATTTCTTTGTCCTCGCTAAATACTTCAATCATCGTTAATGCCCCCGCCCGATACCCGTGAATGAATGCTGCTGCGGAGTGCAGGGAAGTTGACTCGCTTAATAAATCAAACATGACTTCAATTGACTCAAACTCGACTGCTGATAATTTGCTTTTCAACAACTCCATGAGATCGCTAATTTTTTGATTCACTTTTTGAGACTCAGGGTCGGTTGAATTTATCTGTTCACTAGGACGCCATTTCCCATAATACATATCCTCCAAAATCATTTTCATCATGCCTCCCTATGAAAAGTTAAGTGTTTATCCTTACGTGAATTGAGAATTCCCTTATGTACTACTAATCACCCAAGCTCATTTTACAGCATGCGATGGATGAACATTGATATTTATGCGTTTTCCGCATAAAGCTTTTTGGGTATTCGGATTTTATGGTGGAGACAAAATCAAAACATTTCACTTAAAAATCGGAGAATATGGTGGTATTTTTCTAAGGACTTGATTTGTAGCGATATCTTAGTACAATGGTTTTATGACTACTCAAAAAATAATAAATGATGAGCTCAGAGTCAAAATATTTAAGGCGTTAGCTGATGAAACAAGATTGGACATCATACGAGCTCTATACGCCAGCAAGAAGGAGATGAATTGTGGAGAAGTAGGACACATTCGCGATACTACGAAATCGAATACTTCGTATCACTTGCGTACTTTAAAGGAGGCGAAATTGATCAAGGTACGAAAAGAAGCTCAAGCGAAGTATATGAGCATCGATTTGGAGACATTTCAAACTTACTTACCCGGATTTCTGGATACGTTGTAGAAAGAAATTCTTTTTTTTTTTCATTAGTTCAATAATCTTTGAACTATAGAACTAACTACAAAGGGTGAATAGAATGATCAAATTAACTGCTTTATTTTTCCTCATCATGTTTGTTATTGGTACGGATACGTTTTTGATTTCTCCGCTCATCCCCACTCTTCAGGACTTGTTTCATATCCCGACCGAATATTCCGGTTGGATGGTGGGGTCTTATGCTTTAGGTTATGCCATTTTTGCACTGATTGCTGGACCGCTTTCCGATGGATGGGATCGCAAAAAAGTAATGCTTTCCGGCATGATCTGCTTCTCGGTTTCAACCATGTTATGCGGCTTTGCCACAGGTTTTTGGTCGATGTTCTTCTTCCGTTTTTTAGCCGGAGTCAGCGCAGCATTTACGGCGCCTCAAGTCTGGGCCTCGATCCCTACTCTGTTTCCAACGTCAAAAATCGCCAAAGTATCAGGAATCGTCATGGCAGGCTTGGCTGCTTCCCAAGCGTTCGGCATCCCTATTGGAAGTTTGCTTGCCTCAACCCATTGGTATTATCCTTTTTTTACAATCGGTGCATGTGCATTATTGGTAGCAGTATTCATCTTCTATGCTTTGCCCGAAATGAAACCGAATCAAGGCCAAAAAACCAAGACTCCGATTTTCAGTAGATACATCCCACTATTGAATAGCCGAATGGCGAGAAAGGCTTTCCTCGCTCATTTCTTATTTCAATGTGGATTCTTTGCTGCCTTTTCTTTCATTGGAAAATGGGTGACGGATCGCTTTTACCTTTCAATTGATCAAGCGGGGTACGTGATGTTTTTTCTTGGTCTCGGGAATATAGTCGGGAGCTTCGGCGGTGCCTATGTGATCAAAACGTTAAACCGTTTCAATACGCTGGTTGTGGGCTTTCTTGTCTCTATCGCATGTTTTATTGTTTTGCCTCACTTGCCATCAGTTGCGGCTTTCGAAAGTGTTTACTTTTTCATATTCGTTAATATGGGGATCGCTTTTCCCCTAGTATTGGGAATGCTGAATTCATTAAATCCAACCATCCGCGGCACGATCTCCAGCTTGGCCAATTCAATCATGTACGCTGCGACAACGCTCGGTTCTTGGGTCGCAGGCCTGATTTACGCGACTTTTAACGGTTTTTCCGCCGTAGGCATGTTTGCGGCTATATGCTTTGCCGGTTCGTTGTTATCTTTCATATTCAGCGGTATTTTGACCAGTCACGCGAAAACAAAGAAGGAGTTTGCATCATAAATGCATAGAAGAAATTCATATGGATATTCTAAATCTTTCAAAATTCAACATCCTAAGTATTAGTGAGAATGAATTTGATTTTCTAATACAAGTGGTGACGAACTCTCCACCTTTGGCTTGCCCTCATTGTGGATGTATAGCCAACCTCTACAAACACGATATCAGGGAACAGATCTGTATGGACTTGCCTATTCACGGCAAGCGTGTAGGCCTTCTTATAAAGCGTCAGAGGTATCGCTGTAGAGACTGCAATCGAACCTTTTGGGAACACTTAGACCACACCATAGACGAAAAGCGAAACTGTACCAAACGATTATTGTCTTATATAGAGAAGCAAAGCCTTAAACGCACGTTTGTCAGCATATCCGAGGATGTTGGATTGCATGAAAAAACGATACGTAACATCTTTCGTGATTACATCAATCGTCTTAAAGAAACGCATCGATTTGAAACTCCTAATTGGCTTGGGATTGACGAAATACACATTATTAAGCCAAGATGCGTTTTAACCAACATTGAGGAACGTACTTTGTTAGATGTTTTGCCCAATCGTAACAAGGAAACCGTTTTAGGCTACCTCTCACGCCTTCCAAATAGAGGACAAATACGATATGTCACAATGGATATGTGGCAACCGTATAAGGACGCCGTGAGGGCTATATTGCCAAAAGCTCTTATCATCGTCGATAAGTTTCACGTTGTCCGTATGGCAAACCAAGCGTTAGAAACCATTCGTAAGCAGCTCCGAGAAGGATTATCGCCAAAAGAACGCCGCGGGCTGATGCACGACCGTTTTATCCTCCTAAAACGCCGTATAGCGCTTACAGAGATGGATAAAATTACGCTTGACCTTTGGACAAAGAATCATCCTTCTCTCGGCACTGCTTATGACTTAAAGGAATCATATTTCGATATTTGGGAATGTGATAGCAGACAGACGGCATTCCTTAAATACAACGAATGGAAAGCTAAAATACCAACTGAACTGCAATCCGCTTTTGAACCACTTACAAAGGCTATGAAGAACTGGGAAGAGGAAATATTCGCCTACTTCGACCATCGCATTACAAACGCTTATACGGAGTCTCTAAACAGCCTTATTCGAGTCATTAATCGTTTAGGCAGGGGATACTCTTTTGAAGCCCTACGAGCCAAAATACTCTTTACAGAGGGACTTAAAAAGCAACGTAAGCCTAAGTACCAGAGGCGGTTTGATAGCTACGATCTACGGGAGGAAAACTTCCCGATGTTTAATATGCCACCTATTGGAGTTGTTCGTGAGCCAGAAGAAATAATCTTGCTGGGAATCGATTTTTCCACCTTGATCGAGAAATTGGAGAAGGGCCAGCTATAAGCCCTTCTCCACCATAAAATCCGAATACCCAGTTTTTTTAGTTATAAGCTAGAAAATGTACATGAGGCGACACTGCGGGGCGGATGGTGCTCCCATCGCTGTTGTGTCCGGATTTCTTAATCAAGCTAAGAAAGTTAAGGTCCGGACGCCAAGGCGAACGCTATCGCTTGTACAGCACCATTCCACTCACTCCATTCCTGTTCGACTGGTGATGACTTCTAAAAAATGAATATTGTGATTGGAAGATGAATATCTAAAAAAACAATATGAAAATGTTTCTATAAAATTCAAAGAAAGCTAAACATAATAGAGTTAAACCTTTAATTTGCTAGGTTTTTATGTAACCGCTATCATTGTATAATTTCACTCAGAAAGGAGGTAAAAGTAAAAAAATACGGAATATGGCACGGGTAAGTGGTATACTGCAAAGAGAATCAACCCAACAAGCAGGTGTATGGGACAAACACAAAAATTTTAGGAGGTAGAGTATGTTTAATTTTAGTAAGAAAATGATGACGGTAGTTCTTGCAGCTTCCATGAGTTTTGGGTTGTTTGCAACAACCTCAAGTGCAGCGACAGACTATTGGCAAAATTGGACCGATGGCGGCGGGACGGTCAATGCTGTAAATGGATCAGGCGGTAATTACAGCGTAACATGGAAGGATACCGGGAATTTTGTTGTCGGCAAAGGCTGGACTACTGGATCGCCAAACAGAACGATTAACTACAATGCCGGTGTCTGGGCGCCGTCTGGTAATGGATATTTGGCTCTCTACGGGTGGACGAGAAACTCACTCATCGAATATTACGTCGTTGATAGCTGGGGGACTTATCGACCTACAGGAACGTATAAAGGTACGGTGACCAGTGATGGGGGGACATATGACATCTACACAACAATGCGATACGACGCACCTTCCATTGAAGGCCAAAAAACGACGTTTATTCAGTACTGGAGTGTTCGACAGTCGAAGAGACCGACCGGGGGCAACTCCACGATCACTTTCAGCAACCACGTGAAAGCATGGGCGAGCAAAGGAATGAATCTGGGGAATAGCTGGTCTTACCAGGTGTTAGCAACAGAGGGGTATCAGAGTAGTGGGAGCTCTAACGTAACGGTGTGGTAACCACTCAACTGCAAGCTGTTCGACGAACAGGCACGGTTGGGACTGCCTCACGGGATAAACGGGTTTTGAAAGCTGTCTGATAGGATTTACACGAATTGATCCATGGAGGAAACACCGATCTCTAAGCATTGTAGACAGGCCGATGGCCGTTCTCCTCCAGTCTATCCGTCAGTGCGGATGCGTTGCAGGCCGTCATGGCCTATCATTTTCCCTATCAGCTTAAAGGAGATATATCCATGAGAAAGCTATTAATGTTCCTTTTAATAGCACCAATGGTTGTGATCAGCGCATGTTCGCAAGATAAGCCTGAGAAAAAGGATAACCTTGTATTCGTGGAAGGTGGGAATTTTCAGAACAACAAGTCCAACAACTCTGGAAAAATCGTGAATCTATCGAACTTTTATATCATAATGCTGACGAGGTCGCATGGTATTGGAAAAACGCCGGAGACAAATACTTATCTGGAGACTGGAACTGGTCTATCATAGAGAGCAACAATAATAAAACAAAATCGATCGGTACCCGGAAACCCAACGAGTTGGGAATTTATGATATGTCTCGCAACGTAAGGGAATGGTGCTGGGACTGGTACGGAGACTCGGACAGTCAAAGCGGTTCCTTCCGGGTTGTGAAGGGCGGCGGTTGGATCGGCAACGTCAGCAACAACGAGATATCTTTCCGAGGCAAGTTCGATGCGAATGGCTTTGGTCCCGATCAAGGGTTTCGTGTAGCTCGTAGAGAATAGCCGGAACAAGGCACACCAAACGAAAGTTCAACTCACGGGACACGATAGCTTAACAAATAGGGTTTCAGAACTTGTCCCTAAGTTCTGAAACCCTATTATTATATGTTCTTAAAACCACCTGCTATGCAGGTGGTTCCGGAAAGCTTCCAACGGGGTATTAAAAAAGTTTCCCGACCACCACATCAACAATTTAGGAGGTATCCTTTTATGAAGCAGGACAATGAAAGTTTATCACACACAACGTGGAGATGTGTGTGCCGAATTTGCGCTTACCCCCTCTATAATCGAAAATGAAGGTGGATACTTGCCTAAATAAAGTAGGTAGTTTACGTATTTACATGCGAACCCTTATACAAAACTGGTATTGCCGCTGCTATAAGGATCATACCCATTAAAGCGGGTGCGGCATGACCAAGTGATACATAGATTTGACCTCCAATGATAGGCCCAATTATTCTTGCTAACGCTTGAATAGATTGGCTGCCTCCTTGAATCCTTCCTTGTTCACTAGAATCGACAGACTTGGAGAGCATCCCATTGAATGAAGGCCCGAAGATCGAATCACCAAAACCAAATATAAACATTCCGGCGATAACAAGAGGATAGAATGAGAACAAAGCCGATGCCGCAATAAGACTGTAGCCTATAATCTCCGAAACCATTCCAAGAATTGCGATCTGTGCATCACTGAGTTTTTTCAAAAGCTTTGGCATTATGAAACCTTGGGAAATGATGTCTTGGACGCCCATAATTGAAAACATAAGCCCGATTAGTGCAGGCGCCCAATTGAAAGTATCTATTGTAAATTGTGAAAAAACTGCCTGTAAAGATCCGTTGGGTATCCAAAGTAAGAACGCTGAGACAAGTAGCCTTTTTAAGTTTTTCACGGAAAGTACGTTTACAAGCTGTATGAATGGATTCAGTCTTACAAAGGTGATATTTTCCAGTCTATTATTCTTATCAAGGCTCTCAGACATAAAAAAGAATCCATAAACAACATTTAATAAAGTTATTACCGCTGCAACATACATGGGTACAGAATAACCAAACTTGGCAAGTAATCCACCTATAGTAGGGCCAATGGCGGAGCCTACACCTGCAACCGCACTCACCCACCCAAAGTATTTGGTGCGCTGTTCGCTAGGAGTGATGTCTGCAAAATAGGCGAAGAGGGTGCTTATGACCCCGCCTGCTATACCTTCTATTATGCGCCCGGCAAATAGTACCCATAGAGCTCCTCCTATGCCAAAAACGAAGTACCCGATTGCGGAACCCAAAAGGCACACTAAGGGCAATGGACGACGGCCATGTCTGTCGCTCAAAGCTCCAAGTCCGGGGGCCGCAAAAAACACGCAGACTGCATAAACAGAGGTCAGCAGCGTAACAAATATGGCTTGATCTCCCGGATTGCTTATATAAGGCTGCACTAAGAATGGGACGACAGGTGTTATGATACTGAAGCCTATTCCGCAAAGAAACACAGACATAAGACCGAATATTAAAGCCTTTTTATCTACGGCTTGTTCTGTGTTCTGTTCATTTTGTGATCTAAATTTGAACACTTAAATTCTCCCCTCAAAGGTCGTAATTTTTCTTCCTTGGAAGCAAAATCATTGTATCATATTTTACCTTCCTTGGAAAGAAAATAAGAACAATAAAAATGCAGCCCTTTCTCAATGGAGTTGGGCTGCCTGTGGTTTGATTTTCATTATTCAAATTTATTCCGACTTAATCTCTATACCTTGTTTCTTTATTTCTGCATCCAAATGCCTGCTATACCTTTCCATGAAGCTAAGCATACTGTCAAATTGTTCCTCGGTTACCTGCTCAAAAATGGCTTTATCCCGCTCTTGAAATTCTTTGTGCAGTTCCTCATGGATTTTATAGATTACTTTCCCTTGCTCAGTAAGCCTAAAATAGATTTCTTTCTTGTTATCCGGCTTCTGGTAGCTTTCGATAATGCCTTTTTTTATGAGCTTCTTAGTTATTTTACTTATGGCACCGCTAGTCATATAAAGGGACTCCGCAAGTTTTGTCACGTTGGAATCTACATTTCTTTCAATGTATTCGATACAATGTACTTCAGAAGGCTTATAACCCTTAAGACGGTCTTCCATCTTAAACTTATTAAGCCAAACCATCTTGTTGAATAAGTCCCTGAAACCCATTATGACCTGTTCTTCTTTGTTCATGGCCTGTCCTCCCACCCGTTGGTGCATTAACAATTATATTAAAACTTTTGTTTCTATTTCAACAATATTAAAATAATTATTTTAGGAATTGAGCTATACGTGAAAAAAGAGAGCCAAAAGCGTCTAAGTACTGAGTAAATAAACGCTAGTTATCATTTGATGGAACCTGGACGTTCCGAGTGCGGTCTTAATCAAACTGGCGGTTTTCCACAAGGTGAGTATCGACTTGCGGTACTTACTGTCGGCTAGAATTTTGTCCTTTTTTAATATGCCTACGGGCAGAATAGCTTAATAAATGATAAGCTTAAAAAAACAGATCATTTGACCAAGAGGAGAGGTACATAAATGCGGTACCATGAATTTTATATCGGACAACTATTTAGAACCAAGTCTTTAACATTAACAAAAGAGGATATTACCAGATTTGCAACGGAGTTTGACCCACAATATATGCATTTGGATGAAGATAAAGCAACGCAGGGAAGATTTAATGGAATCATAGCCTCAGGAATTCAAACGCTAGCAATTTCATTTAAGCTTTGGGTTGAAACGGGTAGTTATGGTGATGATGTCATTGCTGGAACTGCTATGAACAATATTAGATTTATAAAACCCGTGTATCCGGGAGATGAATTACATACCATTGTGGAGGTAACTGCACTTAGAGAGAAACTGAATGAAACAGGAATAGTTACTGTTATGCTGACGACTTTCAATGACAAGGATAAGAAAGTATTTGAAGGTGAATTGTCCGTTTTAGTTAATAAATAAGGTGTATTTGAACAGTAAATATAGAATTTACAGAAGAGAGCCTACTAATATTAAGTTGATTGGGGAACGTTTGTTCTTTATAATGATCTTAAGGTAAGGACTACCTGCTGGTGGTAAACTAATTCTTTGATTTCACTTGCGACGTGCTTTGAGCGCTAAAGGTTGCTTTAAAATAGATTTATGGAGGAAGTTAGATGACTAAAGAGGAAATAATTAATTACTGTCTGACTTATCCTGACGTTTATAAAGACTATCCCTTTGACGAGAAATGGACTGTAATACGTCATAAGGATAATAAAAAAATATTTGCGATGATTTACAAGCATGATGGCCACCTTTGCATCAACCTCAAATGTGAGCCGAGCCGAGCCGATTTCCTACGCAGCTTATTTAAAGAAGTTAAGCCGGGATATCATATGAATAAAGTGCATTGGAATACCGTTATTTTAGATGGTAACATGCAAGAGGATGATCTTTTTGATATGGTGCAACATAGCTTCCAACTGACGAAACCGAAGAAGAAAGAAAGGATATAATTCCCCCTTTTACTTATCGTATCGTACGATCTGTTCTAACCCCGGTATATCTATAAATGCCTCATCTTGCTTTCTAGCCAAATTCTCCGTCTCTATCAATCAGTAATTTATATTCAGATAAATCTGCCGCATCTTTGTCGATTGCCGATCTACGGTATAACAGCCCATTCACATAAAATTCTTGCTTGTTAATGACCATGATATTTACTCCCATTCGTTTTAGTTGATGGTTCGACTTGTTTTGTACAAAGCAAGAAGCCGCAAGCCCTTGCCGCTCTGCACTTGCAGTTCCCCTACCGCCCCAATTCCCTAAAAAGGGCGATGACTTTACGGCGGTTGGTCAGCGGAGCGGGCAGAATTGTTCTGGAGAAGCGGAGCGTTCGCTTTTGTCCCCGGATTTCGCCCTTGATCATAGGCTTTAATTCCAGAAATCCGGGGGCGGTGGCGATCGGAAGAACAATCTGCACGCGCAGCGCTCACTACCTCCGTCGTAACTCATCCCACGATTAGGTTGAAATCCTATATAAATCGGTTGAATATGTTGATTTTACCAATGGACAAGGATTTGTACAATGGAGTTGTAACGCTTACATTTCCAAGGAGGTTGCGGCGAAATGAAGAGACTTCAGGTGATTGGCAAGCAAATCAAGACCCCGAGATCCAAAAGGAGGCCGTGTTGATGAAACTTAAGGGAATATTGGCGGCATTTTTGTTTTTAACCGTAACGTCTGTGCTGTTTGGGGCGAATTCGGCAGAGGCCCATGAATTATCCAATGACAAGCTGACGATTCAGACAGGCGAGCATGGCGAAATTTCATCTATTCGTATTAAAGGAGATGCTTTCCCGACTGAATATGTCATGAACGCAACGGTAACACCTGAACAGAACACCGCGGATCATCAATGGCTGGGTGAGCTGATGTTCACGTACCGACTGGACAATGGCAGCTGGACGAAGGCTTGGACGAACAAGTCGGCAGATGCACGTAAGATCACGACCAGTGGCAACCGTGTCACCGTCACATACGAGAATTCCAGCAACGCTGAGGGCATACCCAATTTTAAAGTCATCGAAACATATTCGGCGGAGGCGGACGGTTCGGTGCTGTGGAATATACAGGTACAAAATACAAGTGGAAAAAAATTGGAGATTGGCGATTTTGGTTTGCCTCTGCCTTTCAATGAGCAGTGGACCAATGGTGATGCGATTTACGAGACTAGAGTCGTGACGCATTCCTTTGTCGGCAATAACAGCTCTTATATTACAGCTGGGCGTCCCAGCGGCATTGGCTCTTCCTTGCTATTGATACCTGAATCCACAACAGGTGCGGGTTTTGAGTATCAGGATCACTGGCGGGATGAGGAGCATCCAGGCAGCAAATGGGCCTGGAACCCGGCCAACGAAGGCAAATGGCTGGAGGGGCTGAATGTATTTTATATTCATTCCAATGTCATCAAGTCCACCAATCGTGGATATTTGCCGAACACAAGCCTGATCCTGAATCCCGGTCAAAGCCGTAACTATGGCTTCAAGTTTGTGGCGGTGAAGGACGAGCAGCATGTAAAAGATACGTTGTATCAAGAAAACTTGGTGGATACTACGGTCGTACCGGGCATGATCGTGCCTACGAATCAAAAGGCGAAGGTGGATCTGCGCTCCAAGCAGGCGATCAACAAGGTGACCTATCCGGACGGAACCGTCATTCCACAGACGGATAGCAAGGCCGGAGGACACCACATTTATGAGCTAAAATTTACTAAGCTGGGTCCAAACTTCATAACGGTAGAATACGGCAACGGCAACAAAACGGTTTTACAATTCTATGCCATTGAGCCGATTGATCAGGCGCTGCAACGGCACACTACATTTATGGTCGACAAAACCCAGTGGAATGTGCCGGGTGATCTGCGCGACAAGGTATTTGACGATTGGATGATGCATACCAAATCCAAGCGCAATATTTTCAACGGCTATTGGGGCTGGGGGGACGATTGGGGTCTGACCCACGGACAGTTCCTGGCTGAGAAAAACACACTGTCTCCCGTCGTCAAAGAGGTGCGGGCAGTAGACGATTATTTGGAGACGGCAATTTGGACGAATTTGATGAACGGACATCATGAGGATTATTTAATTCATGATTTCCTGATGCCAGAACCGAACGATACACCGACCTATCGAGGGTATGCGTATCCGCATGTATACAACACGTATTTCAGCATGTACAAGATTGCTAAAGAATACCCGAATCTGGTCACATACAAGCATCCGAAGGAGACCTATTTGCTGCGGGCGTATAACATTTTCAAAGCATTGTATGAAGGACCGGTCGCTTACAACTGGGAAACAGGCTTGATGGGCGAACTGACCACACCGGATATAATTCAGGCGCTTCATGATGAAGGCTATGATGATGAAGCAAACGATCTTAAGGAAAAAATGGATCGCAAATATAGCAATTTTAAAAATACAAAGTATCCTTACGGCTCCGAATATAGCTATGACAATACAGGAGAAGAGGCCGTATATACGTTAGCCAAGCAGAATATAGATACAGAAGGCGAGCAAAGTAAAGCCCTGGAAATGATGAGTAAAATCAATGCCAAAACCCGTGCGGCACGCGGTCATATGCCCGTATGGTACTACTACACTGATCCGGTGACCATTACCGGGGAGAACTGGTTTAACTTCCAGTACACGACCTCGCTCGCTGGATATGCGATGGATGACTGGATTCGGTATCATGAGGACAATCAACGTGAGGAGCAGCAACGGCTGTCCTATGCAGCTAAAATTGCCAATGTCGGAGCGATTAATTCCGGGCAAATCAGCTCGGACCCTGAGAACATCGGGGCGGTGGCATGGACGTATCAAGCGGAAAAAGGCAATAACGGAACGAACGGCACTGGTGGTGGTAAAAATGTTCCGCTCTTCAATGGCTGGCGCGGCATGAGCGGTGAGGCTGATCTCGGATTGTTCGGTGCACTCAAAACGTTAAGTGCTGATATCGCGATTGATCCTATTTTCGGATTGACGGGCTACGGTGCAGAGGTGAGCAAAAACGGCAACGTGTATACGGTCAAGCCGCTGGACGGCCTGTTCAAGCGCATCAATCTGATCACGGAAAAGCTGTATATCGAGCTGGAAAAGGACCAATATAAAGAAGCCAAGCTGGCAACATCCAAGGATTACGTATGGCTCCAACTGAAAAACCAGACGCCGGGTCAAGCCCATTCCACGTACGTTACATTTGACGGTTTGAAAAAAGGAACGTATTTGGTTAAAGTAGGCGGTCAATCACAAGGGAAGTTTAATGCGTATGCGCCTTCCAACAAGCTGAAATTGGACATTGGCACAGCCTCCTCCTACACGGTGGAGCTGACACCGACCACGCCTGATCCGAACAAGGCGCCTGTTGTAGATGCCGGCAAAGATGCCAAGGTGAAGCTACCGGATCAGATCATTCTGAAAGGCACGGCTACGGATGACGGGCTTCCACAAGGAAAAGTGACAAGCGAGTGGAGTCTGGTTGAAGGGTCACAGGGCGCCAAGGTCACATTCAGCAGTAAAACATCGGTGCGCACGAAGGTGGACGTTTCCGAGCCGGGAACGTATATATTCAAGCTGACAGCCAGCGATTCGCTGTTATCGGCGGAGGCCAGAGTAAGTGTGATAGCAGAACCGGCGGCTCCGTTACCTGAACAGCTTGCGGTTTACAAGTTTGACGAAACAAGCGGAGCGCTTGCGGCGGATTCATCGGACAGCGGCAATGATGCTACCGTAAAGGGGACCGTTGCGTGGGCTGCGGGTAAGACTGACAATGCCGTCAGCCTCAATGGCAAGGACAGCTATGTGCAGCTTCCAGCAGGTATTGTAAGTCGGGCACAGCAACTGACCGTATCCGGCTGGGTCAAAGCGAACAGCCTGAGCGATTATGTACGGATTTTTGACTTCGGCTCCGGGACCAATGAATATATGTTCCTGACCCCTAAAGCCGGGGACCGGATGCTATTTGCCATTACGAACCAGGGCAACGGGCAAGGACAGGAACAGACGATTGATGCCCCTATACTGCCGACAGGTGTATGGAAGCATGTTGCGGTCACGCTTTCGGGCTCCACAGGTATTTTGTACGTGGATGGGAAAGAAGTGGGGCGCAACACCAGCCTGACCTTGAATCCGACCAGTCTGGGTCAGACCAAAAATAATTTTATCGGCAAGTCCCAGTACCCTGATCCATATTTTAACGGTCTGGTGGATGAATTCCGTATTTACAGCCGTGCTTTGAATGCAACTGAGGTGGCAAGTTTGGCCTCCGGTACAGCACAGAGTCTGACGGCAGCCGAGAAAATCACCGCGCTCAAAGAAGTAAGTATAACGACTCATGCGGGTGAAAAGCCTGAACTGCCAAGCGTAGTGGAAGCTACGTATGGAGAAGGCTCCACCAAGTGGGTGGCTTTGGAATGGGAGGATATAGACCCTGCACAATATGCGGCTCCGGGTTCGTTTGAATTGAAGGGCAAGGTAGAAGGGACAGAGCTGAAGGCGATTGCGAAGGTAACCGTCATCGAAGCAGGGGCCGCGGTTCAATCGGAAACTCCGGTTAGGCCGGGGACCCCAGTAACGCCAACAGTTCCAGCTACTTCAGCAACTCTGACAACCCCAGTCACATCTGCCTTACCGGCTCGGCCTATCGGCTCCGCTAAATCGGCGGGAGTATCCTGAGTGGGAGGCAACAACGCATAGTCATGGCTAACCTTTCCCACCGTCACCTTCTTCTGCAAAGAGGGTGGCGGTGGGTATCCTTACATTTGGAGTGTGCAGCTGCGAATAAAATGTGAATGGAGGAACGGGCATGAGCAAGATTACATTTTTGGGTGCAGGCAGTACGGTTTTTGCGAAAAATGTGCTTGGCGATTGTATGCTGACACCGGCCTTGCAGGGCTTCGAGCTGGCATTGTTCGATATTGACCCCGTAAGGCTGAAGGATTCGGAAAATATTTTAGCGAATTTGAAAAAAACAACGGGAAGCACCTGTGTGATCCGCTCCTATACCGACCGCAAGGAAGCGTTGCGTGGAGCTGCCTATGTGGTAAATGCCATTCAGGTGGGCGGTTATGATCCGTGTACGATTACGGATTTTGAAATTCCCAAAAAATACGGTCTGCGCCAAACGATTGCCGATACGGTCGGCATTGGCGGCATTTTCCGCAATTTACGGACGATTCCGGTGATGCTTGATTTTGCGGCAGACGTGCGCGAGGTATGCCCGGATGCATGGTTTCTCAACTATACGAATCCAATGGCTGTGCTGACGAATGTGATGAACGTATACGGCGGTGTCCGTACAGTTGGGCTATGTCATAGCGTGCAGGCGTGTATACCGGAGCTGTTCAAAAGCCTTGGGCTGGAGCAGGAAGGTGTAAAGGCCAAAATCGCAGGCATTAATCATATGGCGTGGCTGCTCGAAGTGAGCAAGGACGGGGTGGATGTATATCCTGAAATTAAAAAACGGGCCGCCGCCAAGCAGCAGGAAAAGCATCATGATATGGTGCGCTTTGAAATGATGCTGAAATTCGGTTATTACATTACGGAATCGTCTGAGCATAATGCGGAATATCATCCGTATTTTATCAAACGGGCGTACCCTGAGCTGATTGAACGCTTCAATATTCCTTTGGATGAATACCCGCGCCGCTGCGTGAGCCAGATTGAACGATGGGAAACGATGCGGGAGGAGCTTTTGGGCAATCAGGATCTGCGTCATGAACGGTCAAACGAATATGCCTCCTATATTTTTGAAGCAATCGAAACGGATCGGCCTTTTGCCATTGGCGGGAATGTGATGAATACAGGCTTAATTACAAATCTGCCGAAGGAAGCCTGTGTGGAGGTGCCCTGTCTGGTCAATCGTAACGGGGTTACGCCAACCTTTGTCGGAGATTTGCCACCGCAATGTGCTGCGCTGAACCGGACGAACATTAATACACAGCTATTGACGATTGAAGCAGCGTTCACGGGGAAAAAAGAGCACATTTATCATGCCGCGATGCTGGACCCGCACACGTCAGCCGAGCTGTCCATGGATGATATTATTTCTTTGTGCGATGACCTGATTGCGGCGCATGGACAATGGCTTCCAGCCTATGTGTAAGGGAGACAGATGAATGGGAGGCCGGGGTCGTCAAAAGTTCGCCGGGATTCCTACGATCCGTGGGAAATTTATTGTACTGACGCTGGTACTCACCGTCATTCCGATGATGGTGCTGACCTTTACTTTTTACCGGATCGCGGCCCATTCACTTGGTGAGAAGTCGGAGGCACTGGCTATGCAGTCCAGACAAATGAGTGAAAATTACGTCAACGCCACGCTCTCGGATTTGAACGATCTGACCAATGCCATTCTCGGCAATCCTGATGTGCAGGCCACGCTGGAGACCAAGCCGGAAGACGATTATAAATACTTACGGAACGATGAAACACTCAGCATGGTCGTTCGAACGCAAACCCAGACCAAGCCGTATATCACGTCCTTTTTCATATATGCCGCCAATGGCGGGCTCAAGCATTCTCTCTATCAGGGAAATGTTTCGGTCCGTTTTGGCGGCCTTCCTACATTAGAGGAAGCACGTGTATATTATCGCCGCCTGCTCACGGAAAGGCCCATGATGTGGATGGCACATTCGCCATTTGCATCAGGACGCGGGATGGCGCAGGATCGCATATATGTCGGGAAGCTGCTGCGAAAAACGGCTGGAGACTATGCGCCGCTTGGATTTTTGCTACTGGAAATTGACAAGGCCAGCCTGTTCAGGGGGCTTGCTTTCCATGAAACAGACGGCAATACCAGATGTGGGTGCTGGATCAGGAGGGTGAGCCTGTGTACCGATTGCCGGAGCAGGGCGTTGCGGACAAATCGTTGCTGCGGCAGATTGCCAAATCCGCTGTGGACAAACCCGTGCTTACGAAGGATTGGAGAACATGGAACGGGCGACAGACGATGATCTCCTACGGACCGTTAAATGAAGGACATTGGACGTTGCTGCAAAAAGTAGATCAGTCCGTGCTATTCGAGGATGCGCGGAAGATTGGCGCCTGGACGATCTGGACTTTTTTAATTGCACTGGTGCTGGGCTGGATGCTGTCTTATCGGCTAAGTGATACGATTCGTCGTCCTTTGCTGCAGTTGAGCCGACTAATGGCGGTGGATGGGAGTACGAGCGCTGGTAGCGGAACTGAGGATGTAACTGCAAATTTAGGTTCAAGTCCAAGGTCAATCGCAAGTCCTGCCACAAGCTCAGCCAAAGGTTCCGACGGTCCTGCACCTGTTATTTTTAATCCCAAGGATGAGGTGGGGCAGATCGGGGAGCGTTTTCTTCATATGATGCAAAAAAATCATGAGCTGTACGGGCAGGTGTACGAAGCATTGCTGTCGCGCAAGCAGGCGGAGTTTCGTGCGCTTCAGGCGCAGATTAATCCGCATTTTTTGTACAATACGTTGGAATCGCTCAAGGGAATGGCACTGGCGAATGGGCAACGGGATATGGCAGAGGTGATTGGGGCCTTTGGCAAATGTTTTCGCATCTCGTTAAGTTATGGACGGGAGCAAATAAGCTTGGGACAGGAAGTCGAGCATGTAAGCGCCTATGTGAAGGTGCAGCAGTTCAGATTTCGAAATTCGTTCGAGTGGATTTGCGAGGTGGAGGAGGATATTTGTGAATTTTACGTACCCAAGCTTATCCTCCAGCCACTTGTTGAAAATGCCATTTACCACGGATTAAAAGGTCGTACCGACCGTGGATACATCATGCTATCCGGTGCAAAGGAAGGGGATGCATTGCGCTTAACAGTCAGTGATGATGGGGATGGGATTGGAGCCGAGCGTCTGGACGATATTCGGAAATCGCTGGAGGCCGAGCGGGGGAGTGCGATTGGCTTTGGGCTGCGCAATGTACATGAGCGTCTTCGGCATTATGGTCCGCAATATGGACTATCCGTGACGAGCGAGTCGGGGCAGTACACCTCGGTTACTTTGCTGGCACCGCTTCGAACTGAATAAGAAAGGAGAGGATGACATGTACCGGCTGCTGATCGTGGACGACGAATATCATATTCGGGAAGGACTCCAGCTGATGGTGGCAGAAAGCGGCCTGTCTGTGGAGGTCAGTGATGTGGCAAGTGACGGCGAGACGGCACTGCGTTTGTATGCGGAGCGGCGACCGGACATGATTTTACTGGATATTAATTTGCCGGATATAAGCGGATTGGATGTAGCCAAAATGATTCGGGAAAGGGATCAACAGACGCCTTTGTTATTTCTGACCGGCTACGAATCAGTGACCTACATTCGTCAGGCGGTTTCGCTTCAGGCGGTCGACTATTTGCTCAAGCCTGTGACCCGCGAGGATTTTGAAGCGGCACTGCGACGGGCCGAGGAGCGGATCGTACAACGGCTAAGAAGCGAGGAGGAGGCCATTCACCGTCATCGTTCATCGGAGCCATTGTACAGGGAGCATCTACTGCTGGATCTGCTCCAGCAGCGGCGTCCCGCAACCGAGGTCATTCGGGAGCTGGACGGGCTGGGGCTCTTCGAGACTGGCGGGCCGCCTTATACTGTGCTGTGCTGCGAGCTGGAGGAGCCGCAGCAGCAGGAAGCAGCCGCTGCGAGTGAGCTGCACGGCTGCAAGGATCTCAGCAGCCACATATTCGCTGAGCTGGCTTGGGAGGCTGCGGCGGCAGTCGGGGCAAAGGCGCACGGAGCGGCGGTTTCCCGTGATCGGCGTGTGGTGCTGCTGGCAGCAGCATCTTGCCGGGCCGCGGAGCGAACGGCACAGCAGATCCGGCAGACGGTGCAGGAGCGGCTGAATCGGGCGGTGTCCATCGGAATTAGCCGCCCTGTGCAACGGCTGGAGCAGCTCCCCGAAGCGTATGAGGAAGCGGTGCAGGCGGCGGAGCACCGGGGTTGGGTCGGCTATAGCCAGATCATCCCCTATGAGAGCATCCAGGCGGTCGAGCCGAGCAGCAACCATTTCCTGGAGAAGGAGCTGCTTATGATTACGGAAATTCGGGCTGGAAATGATGCCGCGGTCCATGCCATTTTACAGGAATGGGCGGGACAATTGGCAGGTCTGCCTGTCAAGCAGGTGAAAATGATCGTCACCCAGCTCGTTCTGTTCGTCATGCGCATCGTCCAGAGTGATGCGTCCGTATGCCAAATGTCCAGGGAGGAGCAGGACCCGCTGTTGGAGCTGTCCCGCTTGCGGCATGGACCGGAGATGATCGACTATGTATCCCGCTATTTTGTCCGGGTGGGCCGCCATGTCCGGGAAGCGCGCGAGAAGGGGATTCCGCGCAAATTTCAACGAGCGAAGGCATGGATTCGTGAGCATCTGCAGGAGGACGGCGGCCTGAACAGTCTTGCGGCTTACATGAATATGAGCCCCAAATATTTAAGTGTTCGTTTCAAGCAGGTTACAGGTGAAAGCTTCGCTGACTACCAGACGCGTGTTCGCTTCGAGCGAGCCCGAGAACTGCTGCTGGACCCGAATCGCAAGGTGGCGGAGGTGGCGGAGATTGTGGGATTTGCGGATACGAACTATTTTAGCATGGCCTTTAAAAAGCATACCGGATTGACGCCGACGGAATTCCGCAAAACATTTTTGTAAACGCGCTGTTAAAAAAATCATACCAAAACAAAGAGAGTCTGGAGTCGTTGGGTGGTCGGCTCCGGGCTCTCGGCGCATAATAGGCTTGTAAGGAGAAACCAGTTCAGGAAGGGGCCGGTTGATTTGCTGAAACGAAGGTTACGGACATGGATGGCTCTCGTGATGACGGCGATGTTGACAGGGCTGACGGCTTGCAGTGGTAACGCTGGCGAACCGGTTAATCCCAATGCGGTCGAACTCAAGTTCATGTACTGGGGAAGCAATGACGAGAAGCAGGCGATGGAAAAAATGATTCAAAGCTTTAATGCATCCCACCCGAACATCCGGGTAAAGGGCGAGCATGTCCCTGGTGACTACACGACCAAAATTAACACGCTAATGGCCGCTAATCAGCTTCCTGATATCGCCTACCTAGCGATTCGCTCACGATGAAATGGGCAAGTGAAGGCAGACTCCTGGATTTATCCTCCTATTATGACGAATATCCCGAATTAAAAAACAAGCTCAAATCCTCCTATCTCTACAGCGAACCCGGCAAGTCTATCGGCAATTACACTGCACTGGAAGTGATGCAGTTATTTTACAACAAGGAGCTGTTTACAGAAGCAGGGGTCCCCGTCCCTCCGGCTGATCCTGAACAAGCATGGACATGGGATGAATTTCTGGAAATTGCCAAAAAGCTGACCAAGGATCAGAACGGCAAGCATCCCGGTGACAGCGGCTTTGACCCGAAAAATATTGTACAATACGGCTTTGCCTTCGGTAACGATCGCAGCTCCTGGGGACCGCTTCTGGCGAGCAATGGCGGAGCATTGACCGACAAAACGGGCAAGAAGTATACCTTGAACCGTCCCGAGTCGGTGGAGGTATTTCAGAAGCTGCAGGATCTGGTTTTCAAGGAGCATGTGGCTCCCGATTTGATCCAGCAGCAGGACATGCCATCCAATACGATTCGGCTTCAGACGCGAAAAGTCGCCATGGTGGTGGACGGGACGTGGTCCCTGCTTGATTTTTCGAACAACAAGCAGCTGCAATGGAGTATCGGCGTATTGCCGAAGCTGAAAGAGCCTAAAACAATGATCGTTGCTGGGGCTACCGTCATTTTCCAGAGCACCAAGCATCCGAAGGAAGCGCTCGAATTTTATTTGTATCACAACAATCCGGAAAAGGTGGACCTGTTCAAGTCCGGTCTGTGGATGCCTATCGAGGAAAAATATTATTCCGATGAACAGGCCATTCAGTCATGGACGAATAATGCGGCCCATCCACCGGAATTTCAGCAGGCAGGCATTAAATATGCCAGAGACTATGCCATCAAGCCGTCAACCTCTACGCTGCGCAACTGGCCAGATATCGGTTCCAAGCTGACCCCTGGGCTGGATCTGATCTGGACGAATAAAAAGACACCGCAGCAGGCATTGGATGAGCTGGAGCCTGTGATTCAACCGTTGCTCCAAGGAGTCTATCCGGATGAATAGTGCGTCAGGACAGCCGCGAAAGGAGGACGGCCCATGAAGCGACCAAAATCAGGAATGATGCGCATGGAACGCAACTGGGGTCTGCTGTTCGCGCTTCCTGCCATTCTGGGACTACTCGTATTTACGATTGGCCCAATTGCTGCCTCATTTGTATTCAGCCTGACCGACTGGACCATCGGCGGACAGATGAGCTTTATCGGGCTGGAGAATTATCGGACCATTCTGACGGAGGATACAACCTTTTCCCAGTCCATGTTTGTGACTACATATTATGCACTGGGCAGCGTACCTCTCGGGCTGGTGGCGGCGTTTATCATTGCACTGTTATTAAATCAAAAGATGAAAGGTTTATCGATATTCCGTACGATTTATTATTTACCTACCATTGTGCCGAGTATTGCGAATACGATGCTGTGGCTGTGGATGTTCAACCCAGATTTCGGCCTGCTGAATTCATTGCTGGAGCATGCTGGACTGCCGGGCAGCAAATGGATTTACGACGAAAGTACAGCCATCCCCTCACTGATCATGATGAGCACCTGGGGGATCGGGAACACGGTCATTATTTTTTTGGCAGGGCTCCAGTCAGTTCCCACTCATCTGTACGAAGCGGCTGAGGTGGATGGCGGCAATCTGTGGCACAAATTTTTTCATATTACCATACCTTCGATGACACCGACCATTTTCTTCAATCTGGTCATGTCTTTAATCAGCACCTTTCAGGCCTTCAATCAGGCGTATGTCATGACGAACGGGGGACCCAACAATTCAACCCTGTTCTACGTGTTCTATTTGTGGCGTACGGCCTTTACAGAGACCAAAATCGGCTATGCCTCAGCGCTGGCCTGGATCTTATTTTTCGTCATTATGGTGCTAACCGTCCTGATTTTCTCCACGTCCAAAAAGTGGGTTCACTATGAAGGAGGGGAACGATCATGAACCAGATTCCTTCTGCTGTCCATGATTCCGAAACACCACAGCATCCACCTCCACAGCCCGAACGCTCCCGTAGTCCTGCTACCTCCACCCGTGCCAAGTCCTTTCAGATCAGTCGTGTTCTGCTGTATATCGTTTTAATTTTGGGCAGTATGTTGATGCTGCTGCCATTTGTATGGCTCATTCGCAGTTCTCTGATGGGAACCTCGCAAATTTTTGTGTTCCCGCCAGAGTGGATACCGTCTCCTTTTCAATGGAGCAATTACCCGGAAGCGCTGACTTCGGTACCGTTCGGCAGGTATTTTATGAATACGTTCGTGATTGAGGTGTGTGTACTGGCAGGAGTGATGCTGACCTCGATTGTATCGGCGTTTACCTTTGCCCGTCTGCGCTGGCCTGGGCGCAATCTGATCTTTTCTCTGCTGATCGGGTCGATGATGCTGCCTTACGCGGTGACACTAATCCCCACCTTCGTCATGTGGCGCGAGTTGGGAGGGCTGAATACCTTTCTGCCGCTGATTGTGCCTGCATGGTTTGGCGGGGGAGCATTTAACATCTTTTTGATGCGCCAATTCATGTTGACCATCCCACGTGATCTGGACGAAGCGGCTTATATGGACGGAGGTACGCCTCTGACGGTACTATGGCGTGTCATTATTCCCTTATCTTCGCCCGCATTAATTGTAATTGGGATATTTACTTTTATTGATGTGTGGAACGATTTTTTGGGTCCGATTATTTATTTGAGTGACGAAAAGCATTTTACGCTGGCGCTGGGGCTGGCGACTTTTCGAGGGTTGAACAATACGAACTGGCCTTACCTGATGGCGGCTTCCAGTACCATTTTGGCTCCCATCGTGCTCATTTTCTTTATCGGACAACGGTATTTTATTGAAGGCATCACACTGACTGGCATAAAAGGTTAGCTGAAAGATGGAGTGAGCGGGAGTATTGGAAAAATAAGCAGGGAGGCAGTGCGAGTGAAAGAGGAAATAATTCAAAATGCGCAAGCTTCGGCAAAGCCGTTACAGGGGGTTCCGGGCAGACTGGCTCGGTTACGCTCGGAATTTTCGGCATTGGGGATAGATGCACTGCTCATTACACACGGACCTAATCGGCGCTATATGACGGGATTTACAGGCTCGGCGGGGGTGGCGCTCATTACGGAGGAAGAGACTTTTTTGGTGACGGATTTCCGCTATATGACGCAAGCAAAGGAGCAGGCACCGGAATATTCGGTCATTCAGCATGAGGCGGGAATTTTCCGGACGGTAGCCGCGCTGACGGGCAAACTAGGCGTTCACCGACTGGGCTTGGAAAGTCGTCATGTTTCACTCCAGCAGTCGGGTCAGCTTCAAGCCGCGCTGGGTCCGCTGGAGTATATGCACACAGAGGATGTGGTTGAACGGCTGCGCGATGTGAAGGACGAAGAGGAAATTCACACGATCAGCGAAGCGGCGCGTATTACCGATGCTGCGTTTACAGAGGTGCTGAATTACATTCAGCCGGGGGTTACAGAGCGGCGGATCGCGGCGGAGCTGGAATATCAGCTACGGCTGGCGGGCGCGGAATCGGGTGGCTTTGCGTTCATTGTCGCTTCGGGTGAGCGTTCCGCACTGCCGCACGGACTGGCCAGTGACAAGGAAATTGGCCAGAATGAGTTCGTCACAATGGATTTTGGCGCAAATGTGCGTGGTTATCTATCCGATATCACGCGTACCATATTCGTCGGCCAGCCCTCAGAACGACATGAGAAACTGTATGCTATTGTGCTGGAAGCGAATATGAAGACGATTGCAGGACTTCGCCCCGGCTTAAGCGGCCGAGAGGGGGACAGTCTGGGACGGGATGTGATTACCTCGTACGGCTATGGGGAGCAGTTTGGACACGGGCTGGGTCACGGCTTTGGACTGGAGATTCATGAGCAGGTACGGCTGTCCCGCGAAAGTAAATCAGTGCTCGTACCGGGTCATGTCATTACCGTAGAACCGGGTATTTATATCCCCGGCTTCGGCGGGGTTCGGATCGAGGATGATGTGCTGATCACCGATGACGGTGTCAAGGTACTGACCTCCTCACCGAAGGAGCTGCTTTTATTGTAAAAAGTTTATCCAAAAACGAGATGGAGGGATTGAATGAACACGCAAAAAAGACGCACGAAAATATGGCTGACCGTGCTGGCGTTTTCTCTCATCGTTGCTTTAACACCGGCTATTCCGGGTTATCAGGCTTATGCCGAGGCGGAGTCGGATGCCAAAGTCATCGACATCTTTAGTCGAACGGTGAACGATTACGGTATAGAGCTGGTCGATTGGCAAGGGTATCTGGCGAACCCGTATGTGAAGCTAAAGGTCAAACCGCCGGCGGATGCCGCCTTTCCGGTAACGGTTACGCTGAATGCGCAGGGCACATCCCGGCTGATGATGGATTTGCCAAGTACGCTGTCGGCGCAAGGGGCAAGCAAAACCCTGACCTTTGCCAATGCGCAGGAGGAAAAAGATTTCCGTCTGGCCATCCATCCCGACCGGATTGGGGGAAATGGTGAAATTGAGCATTATACGTTGTCTCTATCTGTGGCGGGAAATAACGGGCACACGACCATCCAGTCGATTCCGATTCGGGTGTTGGATCAGGACGATAATGGAGAACCCCAAATCCCCATCTATTTTGACTACCGCTTTGATACGATTATGCCCTATTTCAATGATGCTGCTACGAGAAAAGCCGCAGAACTGGCGGTGAAGGACTGGTTCTATTTCTTTGATCTGGCCCCTTTCGATGAGGTTCCAGCGAATGCGGAGGTAAACCATCTGCCGGGAGACGACTGGCAAAATGAAATACAGGTGACGAACGACAAGCCATATCAAGGCATGTGGGTGTTTTTAAGAGGACTGAACGGGCCTTATTCTACGGGCTTTCCAGCCGCTAACGGCAATTATCATACACGTAACGGTGTGACCGTCCCGGGGAATTTAAACCGTTCCTATAGTCTGATTCTGGATTTCTATGATGATGCCACTCCGTTCACATCGGTGGATGATGAAGAATGGTATCAATCCGATCTGTCCAAGGTGACGGATGTGCATGGTCTGATCATGCATGAATTTGGTCATGCGATTGTGTTCAGCGACACGTTCCCGGGTGTGAAGGCGCTGAAGGAGGCAGCAGGCAATGACCCGGATATTCTGGCTTATCAACACAGACCGGCTGCGCTGGACAACAGCTATCATCTCTCCGGGGAGCTTGCAGAGGTCGACAGACTGAGTGGACAAAACGGCGGCTGGCGCCACATGTTCCCGACCCGGCGCTGGATGAACACGAAGCTCTCGCTGCTGGTAGCCGAAAAAGCAGGCTGGCCGCTGCGCAAGGAACTGACTCCTTTTCTCGCGCCAGAAATAATGACCAAGGAACTGCCCAAGCCAGTTCAAGGGAAGACGTACACTGCCAAACTGGAGGCCAAGGGAGGCGTTCCTTTTTACGATTGGACGGTAACAGGGGGAAAATTGCCCGCAGGCTTCAAGCTGGATCGCTTCACAGGAACGATCAGCGGAACGGCAGAAAGCGGAGCAGCGAACAAGACGTATACGTTTACCGTACAGCTACGGGATTATGACGAGTTGAGCAAGCCTGTGACCCAAAGCCTTACGCTCAAGCTATAAGTGAATTTTCCAGCGTGGCTGCCCCGAATTTCCCGACTGAGCTTACATTTGACCGACTAATATCCAACAGGACTGATCACGATTGAAATTTGGGGCAGAGCGATCTGAGTGTTGTGACACTCGGGTTGAAGCGGTCGAAGGGAGGAAAAGTGAGTGAAACACGATGCGGCGGATCTGCTCATTGTTGGTGGCGGGATCATCGGCGCAGCCATCGCTTATTATGCGGCTAAGTCCGGTTTGAAGATCATACTGGCTGAGCGGGGAGAGATTGCCGGAGGCACTTCGTCCCGTTGTGATGGAAATATATTGGCAATTGACAAGGAACCGGGCTTTGACAGCCGGATGTCGCTGGTATCGCAGGAACTGGTGGCAGAGCTGGCCAGGGAGCTGGAGGATGAATTTGAATACCGTGCCCCGGGCAGCATTTTGGTCTGTGAAAATGATCAGGAGATGCAGGCGGCAGAGCAATGGGTAGCCCGTCAGCAGCAGGAGGGACTTCCGTTTCGCATGCTGGATGAGCAGGATCTGCGGAAGGAATGGCCGCATTTGGCTAAAGATTTGCCGGGCGGGCTAGAGTGTGCGACAGATTCCACCGTAAATCCGGTGTTGATGACGTATGCACTGGCCAGAGCCGCGCGTCGGATGGGAGCGAAGCTATTGCCGCGCACACCGATACAGTCTGTCCTCAAGGACGAAGGGGGAAACGTCCGCGGGGTGGGGAGACACCCAACGGTGTGATCCGTGCAGGAGCAGTGGTGTTGGCGGCAGGTGTGTGGACACGCAGCATCGGTCATTCACTCGGTTTGAACCTTCCGATCATACCGCGTAAAGGACATATTCTGGTGTCTGCCCGAACGCATTCGATCGGGAACCGAAAGGTGATGGAGTTCGGGTACCTGATGAGCAAGTTTGGCGGGCAGCGGAGTGTGGATGAGGATGATGAAAAATACGGTGTGGCCCTGGTTTTCGAGCCAACCGCATCACAAAACATTCTGATTGGCAGTAGTCGTCAGTTTGTCGGCATGGATACGGGGGTCGATCAGCAGGTGATCCGATTCATTGCCCGCCGAGCGATTCGCTTTTTTCCAGTCCTGGCAAACGTGCCGCTAATGAGGGCATATACCGGCCTGCGTCCATGGACACCTGATCATTTGCCCATTGTATCAGCCGTGGATGAAGTGCCGGGACTGTTTATCGCTTCCGGCCATGAAGGGGACGGCATTAGCCTCGCCGCTGTTACAGGGAAGCTGGTGACCGAAATGGTACGCGGCGAACCCACTTGTATTTCGGTAGAACCACTGCGATATGACCGATTTGGGGAGGCTTTGAACTGGTATGAGAACGAGCATGAGCTGCACGGGGAGGGAACCGGATGAGTGTACCAGGCAAGACTACGATATCAGGCAAGACTGCTATATCAAGCAAGATTACAACGATTGATACCCACACCGGAGGAAATCCGACGCGGACGGTCATTCACGGCGCACCAAAGCTGGTAGGTCATACGATGTTGGAAAAGATGACTTACATGGCAGAGCATCATGATGCTTTTCGCCGTCTGCTGATGTTCGAACCGCGGGGACATGAGGTCATGTCGGGCTGTATTTTAACAGAGCCTTGCCATCCAGATGCTGATATCGGTGTGGTTTTCATAGAGACAGGCGGCTATTTACCGATGTGCGGCCACGATACGATTGGAGTATGCACAGCGCTGATGGAAGGCGGATTGATAGCTGCGGAGACAAAAGCTATAGTGCTGGATACTCCGGCAGGTCCGGTTCAAGTGTGGCTGGAAGTAGATGCGGGCCAGGTGCGACAGGTGACATTCACGAATATCCCTTCCTTCGTGTATGCCCGTAAGGTGGAGGTACAGGTAGAGGGTATCGGTCAAGTCATACTGGATATTGCATATGGAGGCAATTTTTACGGCATTATTGAGGCGGCTTCTATCGGTCTGTTGCTGGAGCAGAGCAATGGGGCAGAGATTGTACGGACGGCAGTGCGGATTCGGGAGGCGGTAAATACTGCTATTGAGGTAGTGCATCCTGAGAATTCGGTCATCCGGGGACTGACACATATTGAATTTTACGGGGAACCCGTGGCTCCACAGGCCGATTGCCGCAATGTAGTTGTCATCCCGCCGGGAGGTATCGACCGTTCGCCCTGTGGTACAGGGACCTCGGCCAAGGTGGCAGTGCTGCATGCCAAGGGAAGGCTGGGCTTGAATGAGCCTTTTGTGCATGAAAGCATTACAGGCTCCATGTTTCGGGCCGAAATTGTAGGCGAGACGCAGGTAGGACCTTATCCGGCGGTGATTCCGCAAATTACAGGCTCTGCTTGGGTAACAGGACATCATCAATTTGTGCTTGATCCGGAGGACCCGCTGAGAGAAGGATTTTTACTGATGTGAGTATAGCGGTGAAGTATAGCGTTGGGAAATTGAATGATGTAAAAGGCCGGTGTAACTATTCGATATTCAGTTTGTAAAAAACGGGTGGAAGAAGAAAGGATTGGTGAGCATATGGCGCGTTTTGAAGGTGTATATGTGGCGCTGGTTACACCGTTCACGGCAGAGCTGGAGGTCGACTACAAGCGTCTGACTGAGCTGTGCGAGCATCTGATTGCGAACGGCATTAGTGGATTGGTTCCCACGGGATCACTGGGAGAGTATGCAGCTTTATCCCCGGAAGAACGGTCACAGGTTGTGCATACGGTGATTGATGCTGCGGCGGGGCGTGTCCCGGTCGTTGTCGGCTCGGCGGCTCCATCCACCAGGCAGGCGGTGCATTGGGTTCAGCATGCCAAGGATGCCGGAGCAGCGGGTGTCATGGCGCTGCCACCCATTAATTACAATCCGCTGCCCCATGAGGTAACGGCTCATTATGAAGCGTTGGCGGAGGTGGGCTTGCCGATCATTGCGTATAACAATCCCCATGATTACAAGGTTGACCTGACCCCTGATATACTTGCAGGCCTGTCACGTATTGAAAATATCGTAGCAGTCAAGGAATTTTCAGGCGATGTACGACGTATTCACGCTATTTTGGACCAGACAGAGCTGGAAGTCATGGTCGGAGTGGATAATCTGGCTATGGAGGGAGCATTGTTTGGCGCGACAGGCTGGATTTCGGGGGTTCCTAATGCGTTGCCCAAGGAAGGGGTAGAGCTGTTCCGGCTTGCGCAAGCGGGAAATATGGCGGAAGCTTCCGCGTTGTATCGCAGACTGCTGCCGCTGTTCCATTACGACGCCAGCCCGCAGCTGGTGCAGTCCATCAAATATATGATGGAGCTGGCTGGATTTCCGGTCGGCCCGACACGTCCGCCGAGACTTGCGCTGCCGCAGGCAGATTACGACCGTATTCGCGAAGCTTTTGAGATGGCGGTTCGTCCGAGCGGGGTTTCATCCTGAATGGAGGTGAAGACGATGGAAAGCCGAAATTGGATTGGCGGTGAGTGGCTGAGTCCTTCTGGCGAAGAAATGGTGGTTTGCAATCCTTCCATGCTGAAGGAGGAGGTGGGAGTCGTCCATTTTTCCAATAAGGACGATATCACGCAGGCCGGGGAAGCGGCACGGCTGGCACAACTGGGCTGGGCGGCATTAAGTCCGGCGGCGCGGGGAGCTTACCTGTTCAAGGCAGCCGGGCTGCTGGAGGCGAATCTATCCGATTTGGCGGAGCTAGCCAGCCGAGAAATGGGGAAGCCGATTACCGAGATGCGCGGAGAGGTGATGCGAGGCGTTTATCTGCTGCGTTACTACGCGGCAGAGGGTGTGCGTTCGATCGGTACGGTCATTCCTTCGAATGAACCGGGTGTGCTTCAATACACGAAGCGTATTCCGCTGGGTGTAACGGCTATTATTACACCGTGGAATTTTCCGGTAGCTATTCCGCTGTGGAAAATCGCTCCTGCACTCCTGTGTGGAAACACGGTCATCTGGAAGCCTGCCGAGCATGCCTCGTTAACCGCAGTACGGGTCGCGGAGTTGTTTGAAGCGGTGCAGCTGCCGTCCGGCGTATTGAATCTCATCGTCGGGCAGGGCAGCCGTATTGGCGATGCTCTGCTGGAGCATCCGGCTCTGGATGCAGTCAGCTTCACGGGTTCTACGAAGACGGGTCTCGGCATTGCCGAGCGGTGCGCACGTCGGAATATCAAATACCAGACCGAAATGGGCGGTAAAAATGCCGCGGTTGTGCTGAAGGACGCGGATATAGCGCAGGCGGTAGCGATGATTGCCAGCGGCGCCTTTCGGTCAGCCGGGCAAAAATGTACCGCGACCAGCCGCGTGATCGTCGAGCGGTCTGTCTATGAAACGTTTACGGAAGCTTTGCGCCAAACGGTGAAAAAAATCCAGATGGCCCCGGCACTGGACCCCGGAGCGTATCTCGGACCTGTGGCATCCGCAGGCCAGTACGAAAAGGTCATGTCCTATGTTTCGCTGGCCCGTCGGGAAGCGGACATCGTAGCCGAGGGCGGGGCCGCCGCCGGGACGGATCACGGATATTTTGTGCGTCCGTTGGTGGCAGCCGGGCTGGATTCGTCTCATCCCTTGATCCAGGAGGAGATTTTTGGCCCCGTGATCGGTCTAATACAGGCGGACGACTTTGAGGATGCCATTCGCCTGTGTAATGCGTCTATTTACGGGCTGAGTGCTTCACTGTTTACCCGTGATTTGCGGCTGGCTCATCGTTTTTTGGATGAAGCGGACGCCGGCATGGTCCGGGTTAATCAGGAGACAGCGGGTGTCGAATACCAGGCTCCATTCGGTGGCCTGAAGCAGTCCAGCTCACATACCCGGGAACAGGGGCAGGCGGCGCTGGATTTTTATTCAGCGATTAAAACCTGCGCAATCAGCTATGAGTAAGCGGGCGCCGGGACGAAGTGAGACGATTGAGACGGAAGTACAGGGCGGGCAATCCGGAGCGTCTGGTGCGTCAGGTCGCTTGCTTGTATGTCGCTGCGAAGAGGTGAGCCTGGGACAGCTGGAGCAGGCTTGCCATATGGGAGCCGAGACGGTACGCCAGCTTAAAATGGCTACGCGAGTCACGATGGGGGCGTGTCAGGGCAGAGTATGCCGACAACTGGTGGAGACGTGGTTTTATAATCAATATCCCGCTGCCCGCCGGGAGGCAGAGCTATTATCGCAAAGACCTCCGGTGCGTCCCGTGACGTTTGGTCAGCTGGCAGAGGGAGGTTCCTTATGAGCCGGGCGCGTATTGTGAACCATCCTATTTTGGGACCGAAGCCGGAGCGGCGGCAGGTGTCTTTCGTCTTTGACGGTCGTCCCATGCAGGGATTGGTTGGAGAACCGTTGGCGGCAGCGCTATTGGCAAGTGGCGTTCGTTTACTGAGAAGGCACGAGGAATCCGGCACAGCCAGGGGCATATACTGCGCCATTGGACACTGTAACGAATGCCGCCTGACGGTTCATCCGCTCGGCACGGTCCGCTCCTGTCTGACCCGGCTGGAGGAAGGCATGATCGTAGAAACAGGCCGCCAGCTTTCGAATAAAATTACAGGGAGAATCGTGACATGAATAAAATGGCGCATCTTATCGTCATTGGTGCAGGTCCCGCCGGGTTGTCAGCAGCGGCTTCAGCAGCTGAACAAGGCTTACCGGTCACGGTCCTGGATGAGTTTACTGAGCCGGGCGGACGAATGCCCGGACAATATCATGAGGAAGGTAGCGAAGGCTGGTGGGTTGGAAAACAGGTTTCGGATGAACTCATCACCCGTTGCAGACAGCTTGGGGTAGACATTCGCTGCGGCGTGTCGGTGCATGGCATGGAGTATACGAAAACGTGGGAAATTTCCACTTCCTGTGGATTATTCATTGCCGACTACGTATTGCTCGCGACCGGAGCCGCCGAAATTCCCGTTCCGCTGGACGGGTGGACGCTGCCGGGCGTGATGTCCATCGGAGCCGCGCAGGTGATGACCAACGTCCATTATGTGAAGCCGGGGGAACGCGGCATCATTGTAGGCATGAACGTCTTGTCCATGGCGATTGCCCGTGAGCTGTCCGTCGCCGGGGTGAACGTGGCGGCGATTACACTGCCTTGCGTCAATCCGCTGGCTGGCGCGGCAGCAGATCCGACAGCCTCCGCGAAGCTGCTGCTTCAGCTGTCGGGGCTGGCCCCGGCCGCCTGGATGCGCGCCGGCGGCAAGCTGGCAGCGGCGCTGCGGATGGAGGGTCTCATCGCGCGTTGCTATCCGCACAGAGGCTTCCGCCTGTGGGATATCCCGATCCGTTTGCGGACGGCCGTGCTATCCGTCAACGGGCAGGACCGGGTCGAATCCGTGACCCTGGTCCACGTGAAACCGGACGGCTCACCGATTCCCGGCAGCGAGCGCGTCGAACCCGCCGACTTCGTGGCGTTGAGCGGCGGACTGTATCCGCTTGCTGAGCTGGCGGCGGTAGCCGGGTGCAAATTCGTGTACAGCCCGGAGCTGGGCGGGCATGTTCCACTGCATGGTGAGCGAATGGAAACCTCGCTCAAAGGGCTGTACGTTGCCGGCAATATTACCGGCATCGAAAGCGGACTGGTCGCCATGGCCCAAGGCCGATTAGCCGCCGCGTCCATGCTCCATGCCGTCGGACTCGGCGGAGCAGGCGGGGAACAGCGGGTACAGGAGGCGATCCGTGAGGTCCATTTTACACGGAAGCACGCGCTGATTCAGTTTCACCCCGGCATTACAGAGGCGAGAACGCAGCTGTACCAGCAGTGGGAGCAAACCTGCGGCAGCGGTGTATAATCGCTTGTTATGCCTGATATGCGCTTTCTTTTTTTACACCCCAAACTCGCCTTAAAGGAGGCACGGAAGATGACGCTTAAAGCAAAAGCCCATATGAAAGCAAGACCGTTCGCACTGAACGAGGTGGCATTGGCTGATGGTCCCTTCAAACAGGCGATGGAGCTGAACCGATCCTATCTGTTGGAGCTTCAACCTGACCGCCTGCTGGCGCGTTTTCGGGAATATGCCGGGCTTACGCCCAAAGCGCCTCAATATGAAGGCTGGGAAGCCATGTCTATTTCCGGTCATACCCTGGGACATTATTTGTCCGCCTGCTCTATGATGTATGCTTCGACGGGCGATGAACGCTTTAAAGAAATCGCACATTACATTACGGATGAGCTGGAGGTTTGCCAAGAGGCCCATGGGGACGGATATGTATCCGGTATTCCGGGAGGGAAGGAGCTTTTTGAAGAGGTGTCTGCTGGAGATATTCGTTCCAAGGGCTTTGATCTGAACGGTGCATGGGCTCCACTGTATACACTTCACAAGCTGTTCGCCGGTTTGCGTGATGCGTACCATTTGACTGGCTGTAACAAGGCATTGGTGGTAGAACGTAAGCTGGCAGACTGGCTTGAAAGTATTTTGAAGCCGATGAGTGATGAGCAGATGCAGCAGATGATGTTTTGCGAATATGGGGGTATGAACGAGGTATTGGCGGATTTGTATGCGGATACCGGGGAAGAAGGCTACCTGCGGCTGGCTGAATGCTTCTGGCACAAGCTGGTGCTCGACCCGCTTAGCTCACAGGAAGATTGCCTGCAGGGCATTCATGCTAATACGCAAATTCCCAAGCTGATCGGACTTGCCAAGGAGTATGAGCTGACCAATGATACGAAGCGCCGGGCGACGGTGGAGTTTTTTTGGGAACGGGTGGTGGATCATCATTCGTATGTCATTGGCGGCAACAGCTTTGGAGAATATTTTGGAGCACCGGATGGCTTGAATGATCGTATCGGGCCGCATACGACGGAGACGTGCAACACCTATAATATGCTTAAGCTGACCAACCATCTCTTCCAATGGAATGTATCCGCCAGGGAGGCGGACTTTTATGAACGGGCTCTGTTTAATCATATTTTGGCCTCGCAGGACCCGGTTCACGGGGGTGTAACGTATTTTCTGTCGCTGGCTATGGGCGGACACAAGCATTTTGAAAGCAAATTTGATGATTTTACGTGCTGCGTCGGCACAGGAATGGAAAACCATGCAAGCTACGGCAGCGGCATTTATTTTCACGATCACAATAAGCTATATGTCAATCAATTCATCGCTTCGACATTGAAATGGCAAGAAGCAGGGGTTACGTTAAAACAAACCACCTCCTATCCGGACACGGATCATACCAAGCTGGAAATTCAATGCGATCAACCTGCACCATTTATGCTGCTCATCCGCTATCCTTATTGGGCTGAAAAAGGGATGACTATCCGTGTAAATGGCAAGGAACAAGCAGTCGTGTCAGAACCGGGCAGCTTCGTATCTATTGCTAGAACGTGGATAGACGGTGATATTGTCGAGGTGGAGCTTCCAATGTCGCTGAGACTGGAGCCGATGCCGGATAACCCGGACCGAGCGGCCGTCATGTATGGACCACTGGTGCTGGCGGGCGACCTCGGACCCTTAGAAGATCCTAAAGCCAAGGATTTCCTGTACACACCGGTATTCATACCTGAGTCGGGAGAGCTGGATGCCTGGATACAGCCAGTGGAGGGCAAAACGAATACGTTCCACACCTTGAATGCCGGGTATCCCCGGGACGTGGAATTGTCTCCTCTATATAAAGTGCATGACTGTACTTACTCGGTATATTGGGACATCTTTACGAAGGAGACGTGGCAGGAGGCAGAAAAGGAATACACAGCGGCACGCGAAAAGCTGGCGATTCTGGAGCAGTGTACGATTGACTTTGCCCAGCCTGGAGAAATGCAGCCGGAGCGGGATCATAACTTTCAGGGGGATGCTTCCACCCGCACCGGATATGTCAACAACCGACCTTACCGAAATGCGGGCATTGACGGCTGGTTCTCTTTGGATTTGCAAACAGATCTGACTGCTCCAATGCTGCTCGTTATCACCTACACGGCTACATTGGAAATGCCAAACTGCGGTTTTGACATTTTGATTAATGGTCATCTCCTTGAGCATTTTAGTGAAGGCTTTGATGAGGCCGATAAGTTTTACAACGTAAATGCCGCCATTCCGGCTGCATATTTGGAGGGTAAGGACATAGCGACAGTGACCTTTAAGGCCAAGCCGGGACAGCGTGTTCGCAGATTGTTTGGGCTTAGAATGGTTAATAAAGAGGTGTATGAGCAGCTCTATCAGGCGGGTAACTAGGGTGATAGCGGATGGATGCCCTTTAAGATGCTTTGTGAGTAAAAGTAACGTTTGATTTTTAATAGATTATGATTTATGATGTAAGAAATATTGGATGATGTTGGAACAATGATGTGATGAACTGATTTATTCATAGTCGTTTGCGCGTGAAGCACACGGGCTGTTTCTTCCTTAACTGGGGAGAGGCAGCCCTTTTTTGTTGATTTAGTACCATTTCGCCTACTCCGTTTTGTATTCACTTTTTCGAGTTCGGCGATAGAGATTGGGATGGCTTTTTTTAGAATGTCTATATGTTAGAAGTTTTCCTTATAGATTTTGTAATAAGGAAACCATATAATATATAAGTTGTATCCAGTATTTTCCGAAAGTGGGGGTGCAATAAGTTTATGAGAGTAAGGTTGATATACATACTTTAGAGTACTAGCAGACAAAGGGGATAAAGAGATGAGTATAAAAAAATGGATGTTGAGTTTGACCGCAGTTACGTTGCTATGGGGCGCGACAAGTACAATTCCAAGAACGGAGGCGGCAAGCAGCTCCCAACCGATTGAGGTCTTGTTAAATGCGAAAAAGATACAGTTCCCGGATGCTAAACCCTTTCAGGATAGTAACGATTACGTGATGGTTCCTATTCGTTTTGTATCCGAAGCCTTGGGGGCCAAGGTTGGGTGGGAAAAAACAGGCGGTCAATTGGCTGTGTCGATCAAAAATGATGCACATGCCGTTAGCATGACGGTCGGACAAAACACCGCCACGGTGGACGGACAAACCAAAACATACGAAACGAAGATTATTTTGAAGCAGAACCGCACTTTTGTGCCGCTCCGGTTAGTAAGTGAGGGCTTGGGCCAGACGGTGGAGTGGGATAAGATCAGCCGCTGGGTCTGGATCGGGAAGAAGGAAATCGCTGCGCTCGAGGATACGGGGCATCAGGCGGTGAGTATTGAGCCGTATAAAAAGGCGATTAACACTATTCCCAATCTCATCAACGATATTACAGGTAAGCCGTATGAAAAGGTAGTGCTCTTTAAACAGTCTGACTTACCTATAAAGTTACTGCACGATATTTACTCTGTCGAGCCGTATACGTCTCCAAAGGGTGTTCCATACCTGAAAGTGCGGGCCAAAACGAAGTCTACAGCAGGCAGCCTTTTTTACTTGACTAAAAACAAGGATGTACGCCTTCGTCCTGCACTAGAAGAAATGACGCAAGACAATGGAGACGGTACAAAGATGCTCTATTACAAAATATATTCGTACGCTGACGCTAACCTTTATGGGAACAAGGATTATAAAACCTTTAAGCTGCAAGACATTGAGTACATTGGTTTTGACCTCGCATCGCGGGACTACATCCCAATAATGGTTAACCCGTGGAAAGGTAATTAAGACATGGAGAAAACTGAACGCATTCTGGCCGTATTGCTGGTGGGGGTACTGCTTTTGTTGCAGCTCCCGCCTTTTTCTTTTCCCATCGATAAGGCGGTAGCCGATACAGAAATTACTCCGCTGTCCTACTATGCAGACAAGAATAATCGCTACTTTGTTGGTATGATGTATTTCGATATGTGGAAGAACATCGCAGGGACGTGGGTCACAGACGGTGGTAAACAGCCTGGAAAAGGGATGCATGGTGAGGCAACCTTTACTTACAAGTTTAGTTTCCCAGGTAGAAAAATAAAAAGTGTTGAAGCATCACTTTATAAACCTAATGATGAGAAAAACAAACTGAACCCTGATTATATCAAATATTTTGAGAAATCCCGTTCGGATGGCTATGAAGAATACGTACGTTACATCAGTAAGGGCACAGTGAAGGACGATATTCGCTCCTATCAAATACAGGGGGTTGGAACGGACTCCACCATTATTCCAATTACAGTAAACATGATGCTTAATGCGGAAGTCATAGCCAAAGATATCAAGAATGAAAGCTGCCCCACCTGCGCTAAAGAAGTAGAAGCATACCGCATCTACCAGCCCATTCTGTTCAAGATCGAACTGGAGAGCAGTCTAATTGTCAAGCATTTTACCACTGACGGAAAAGCGCTTAACAACGTGTTTACACCAATTGAAGATGAACTGAAACCTGATCAACCGTATGATTTCACCCCACCAACCAATCCTAAATATGAATATGTGGGTTACAAGAAAAGCACGACGGGGAAACCGCCGAGCGGAGATATTTTGCCGGGCATTGTACCCGGGTTTACGTATGATGGTTCTTTTGAGCAGTTTACCGCTTATTTGTATTACAAAGAAGGTCAGGGCTGTCCTAAGCCTGGAGAAAGCCAAGAGGGAGCACCCTCAGATTGTCAAGACGAGGAACAGCCGACGAAAGGTGTTGTCTGCTCCCGCCCAGTTCCTGGCTTGCGCCTGGAAACTGCCGAGCTGGACCCGACAGTATCTGCCGTTATCAAAGCAGACCAGCGTGGCCGGGAACAGTTTGACGTCTCCAAAGGTATTCCTACATCTGAGAGCCTGTACGGTCATGTACAAGCCAAGAGATACCTTTTTCAGCATAAGTTTGTAAACATGACAGGTCAGTGTACATATACGGTGAATGTAAAACGGGAATATCGGTTAAGCTGGCGGCCCAAGAAAAAATCTACGCGGAGAGAAACTGTGAAAAAAACCTATACCTACAAAATCGTACGTCCGTACTCTTTTTGGAAGATAGACAACTTGGAGGTGTACGGTATCAGGGAAGCTACGCTTCGAAATTATGCGTTACCTAATGAAACAATCACCATTCGTCCGCAATCCTATACCCCACCTTCATATGTCGCAGCGACCAAGGGCAACTTTTATCCGTCCCCTGCACCGGGAACCGTAGATGGTGGTAGTCGCAGCAAAAGCGGAGGCAGCAGCAAGCCGAGTGTACCTGACGAACGTAGTGCACTAAAATCCAAGGCAGAAGGAGCTGTTAAGGAAGTCGAAGTGGAGAATGACACCCTGACCTTTGAGAACAGTATCATTATGAATCCGCAGCGCGTGAAGGTGAATGGACCCAAGCCGGGTGTTATTCCTTCTTCCGGGGCGATTGAGCCGGATGTGTTATACAGTCCGGGTCATGTGATTGATCAGCACAAGATAAATAAGCCCAATACGGCTAGCAGCGGTGACATTACCTTTGCTATTCTCAAAGGGAATATCAATGGCGGTGCGGATAAGACGTTTCCGATACAGGGGATCAACACGGTGACTGTCCACACTCCCATCGTGAATCTTTCCAGTGTGTCAGATGATGCTATTCATAACCAGAAAACCAAGCCGACGAAAGGGCGGTCAGCGCTTATTTTGGAGCGTCCTTTCCGGGTAACGATTTCGACCGCAGGCCCGCATTTGAATATTCCCGGTTACGGGAACCGGGAATATGCCAAATATGTGCGAACCAAGCAGGTGCGATTCCCGTTCGATGTGTACGATAAAGGGAAGACAAAATTTTATCCGCGAGGTACCTGGATTGATATTCCGGTGGTGCAACTGGACACAGACTTTTATTTACCGGTATGGGTGGATGAAGGCAACTACACCGTCGAGTTCCGTACCATTGCTGAAAATGCACCAGGCGGGTTCACTGAACAGCGTCATGCCAATATGGATCTTGCCCATCATGTTGCCAATGATGTGGTCAACATTGAAGTTATCGGACGGATGTATGATTTTCATATCACCGATATTGCCGATTACCATTGGGAGCGGGTATTTCGTCAGCACAAGGGAAGCCCGCTGCATAGCGGTCTATCCTACTGGACAGGGCTAGGCGGCATCGACGGATTGCCAAGGGGAAATCCGGAGCCGTTTACCCTGCCTGTACGTCCCGGCAGTCATCCGCATGAGGGCTACCAAAATGTAGCGGTCAAGACGGGCTATCATTTCAAGTTTGATCTCAAAACCAAAGGGAATATGTTCAGCGCTAAGGATGGTATCCGCATCACACCCTCATTTTATTGGGTGAGTAAAGATGGCCGCCAGCGTGAAGAAGTGGATTTGTATACACATGCGGGAAGCCGTAAATTCATCCGATTGGGATCGACAGAGGATCGAGAGAAACGGTATGTTATTCTGAATGAGCGGCTGCGCAATGTACCAGCAGAGGAAATGCAGGACACAGCCGCCTACCAATATAAGCATGAATTGAGCGAAACACAACGGAGTCAATCGACGCTGGAACGTTATGTAGCACTATATGCCCAGCGTATCACATGCAGCAAGACATGGATCGGCCGCTACGATTGGCTAGTGCTGCCCGCGGCGGTCCGTACCTTGATCGGTCCGAAGACAGACTTGCCGGATGGGGTTGATGTCGACCGTGCCAATGCGGCGATTCAGCGCTGGTATGGCGAATATAGTCTGCCTGCCGATGTGTACGCGGTCACCAAAGGGACGGATTTACGTAATGTAAGTCGTCAACAGGAGCTAAACGAGCATACGGATCTATTCAAGAAAACGGGCTTTATCGTCGTCCGCTTCAATTTGGAATCGCTCCGTCAGGGGGACACCGAGCATCCACATTTGCAATATATTAATGGTCCGCTGCTGAACCAATGGCAGCTGGAGGGTTATCGCAGAGAGATAAAAGACCCGTACGGACATGCCTTTCATTTACAGGATGGGGATGTCGTGTTTTACCATGCAGACCAGTTCAGTCGGGACGATTTCAGTTCATTTGTCCCTCACTAATTGGGGTTCACAAATTAACGATAACCTAAACTTATCTTTGACGATGTTGCACAAGCTTGACAAGCTCCTGTCAGAGCGTTCCGTCGGTTTCCAGCTATTCTTCCGATGCTCCCTTACTGGTGCAGGTGCAATGTGAGTGGATAATTGAAGCCACTTCGGCACTTGTATAACCAGTAGAACCAGTGAAGTAAGCAGGGGAAGGAATGGCTTAATGTAAAATAAACAAAACGAGCAAGCCTGGATTCTCATTCAGGCTTGCTCGCTTCTTGCATGGATGTTATTGGGCTGGCACGGGAATGGTCATTTCGAGTTCCTTAATGTATGTTTTATCTCCGTTTTTAAATTTCCCGTCAGCCCCCTTGCCTTGACCGACAATACTCCAATTTGAGGGATCGACTGTAAATGTATACGGTTTGATCGTCACATATTGGGGTCTGCTACCTACAGCACTGTACAGCTCATCAATATGATACTTCGTTCTAGGCTTGCTATTATAGAAGCCGACTTTCCGTTGCTGAAGCGTTTTCCCCTGATCATCTACGATGTCATAATACATCATGGATGGAGCGTATTTTCCTGTCTGCTTGGCAGATGCAGGCACTTGACCTTCGCTATCCAGCACCAGCCGGGTTGTACGGGAGGCAATATCGAGCTGTTTGACCGTGTAACTGAATGACCCGCTCTTTTGGGTTTTATTTGGCTTGACACTCACCATATTACCGTCCTTTTTAACAGGTACTTTAAACTCAAAAGGCTTGCTGATTCTGGTAACCCCTACCCGGACGGTCATTTCAAATTCGTCTGGGAGTGAACCTAACTGGCTATATTCGGCTTCTACGGTGTTCTTTTTGGACACTTTATCTCCGAACGAGCCAAAGCCTTTAAATGCCTTCCCATCAATCAGAATTTCAGGCCTCTTGATATAGCCCTTCTTTTGATCTTTTTCAGGAACCATATACTTCTTGAGGCTTTCATTTGCCTCGGCATCCATTGGAATATACAGGCTCACGACTCCTTCAGGCAAATTTTTGCCTTCACGTTCGATCGAAAAGGACAGCCGCGTGCCATCATAGAACACATCGCCAAGCTTCAGTGTAACCCCGTCCTGCGTCAGGCTCAGATTGGAAGAAGCGGCTTGTGCAGATTTTGCATCAGTAGCCGCTGCTGCAATGGGGGATATAAATTTTGGCATCGCTACCCCTGATCCCAATATCGCAAGAGCAGATGTTGTAAGTAATACCCGTTTTAGGAATGTTAATTTTAAGTTTGATTGTTGCATTAGACATGTTCTCCTCTCATGGAAGCATGTGATGTGAAATTCCTGTATTGAAAAAATTGGTGATTAGTTATTCAGGGGAATCTTCATTTCGAGTTCCTTGATGTACGTTTTATCTCCTCTTTTAAGCTTGCCGTCAGCTCCCTTGCCTTCACCAACAATGCTCCAATCAGCCGGTTTTACGGTCAAGGTGAATGGCTTAATCGTTACGTATTTCGTATTCGGCTTGAGAGCATCATACAGCTCATCCACATGGTATTCTGTCTTAGGCTTGCTGTTGAAATAACCGAATTTGCGCTGCTCAAGAATGTTGCCCTGATCATCCACAATATCGTAGTACATCATCGTTGGCGCATACTCTCCTGTCTGCTCCTGGGAAGCAGGCACTTCACCTGTACTGTCCAGCACTAGACGAGTTGTAGTGGATGTAGATTTCAGTTCCTTAACGGTATAGCTGAAGTTGCTGCTGGTCTTCGTCTCATTCGGCTGGACAACAATCATGGTGTTATCGATTTTCACCGGAACCTTGAATTCATAAGGCTCATTGACACCTGTCATTGAAGTTTTAACCGTCAATTCAAACTCGTCCGGCAGGGAGCCCAACTGCATGAACTCTCCTACGACTGAATTCTTTTTTTCCGGATCATCACCATACGAGTATAGATCAGAGTCTACTTTCTTGCCATTAATTAGTACTTCCGGATGAAATTTAAAGTACCCCTTAAGCTGATCCTTCTCAGGCACTTTATGCTTCTTTACCCATTCCTCATCGCTATTTTCAGTTATGGCATCCATAGGTAGATAAGGACTCATAGAGGTTTCCGGCATATTCTCGCCCTTACGCTCAATGGAGAAAGACAGGCGTGTACCGTCATACAGAACATCGCTTAATGTCAGCGTAATTCCGTCATGAGTCACACTTTCATTAGGATGACTGAGAATGCCCTTATCTACAGCAGTCTGAATTTCATCCGAGCTCAATCCATAAAAAATACTGCCAATTCCGGGAATTTGCTTGAGTGTGGCCGCCATGGTCGGTGATATAAATCCGGCGCCTACCACTCCTGCCCCTAATATGCCAACTACGGATGCCGCCAGGACAGCCCGTTTTGCAAATTTCGATTTCGTCGTTTTTCTTTGCATGGCTCTTTTTTCAATCTCCTTCATAATTTGATCACTCATACTGCCTCTGGGCATGACTGATTCATTGATCCAATTCTCCAACTGGTCCATTTCGCGCTCATAAGGTGGTATTGGATGTTTGTCCATTAACAAGTCCTCCTTTGCTTCTCTGGTCCAGCAGCTTGCGCCGAAGCCGCTCGTATTTTTTACGGATAGTTGCTGACTTTAAACCCATAATGCTGCTAATCTCCTCAAAGCTGTATTGCTCAACAGCCTTCAGTAGCAGAATATGACGCTCTTCTGGTGTAAGATAAGTCAGCAGTTCTTCAATAACACTTTTATGAGGGGATACCTGAGCGATTGACTCTTGTTCCTTGACCTGCTGAACCAGTTTGAGCCAGCGGCTGTGTTTCCTTTTGATGTTCATTAAGTGATGATAGGCCATCTTGTATAGCCATGCCGAGAAGCTGGTCTGTCTGCTGTATTGATGAAGATGCTCATAGGCTCTGATGAAAATGTCCTGAACAGCGTCCTCTGTTGCTTCATGATTCTTCAAAATATAGAAGCAGTAGGTGTACATCTGCCGCTCGAATTGTCGAATAATGATTTCGTAAGCCTGCTGTTCACCAGCCTTGACGCGCTCTACGGCCAGCTCAATCTGGGTGTGTTTATCCTGTTGATCCCCGGGGATGGTTGCCTGCAAGAGCTCACCTCCTTGTATTTATGTTTATATAACAATCGCAACGGGTCGTTTTGTGACATCATTTTTGTGAAACCTTAAAGGTATGGTTTTGAGCACAGCTTATACATTTTATCATCTTATGATTTTCGTATATTCTCACTTCAAACTGATTTTGTTGGCTCACGAAATGAATGGTTATATAGCAGTCTTGGCGGATGTATTTCAATAAAAATGCACAACAACACGGATTTGTGTAGAGAAATCGCCGGATATTTAAACGCCTTTGGGAGAAGGGCAAAACTATAATAGTAAAGAATTTGAATTTTGTAAGCGCAATCATTTTGACGTCTTGCTTGTCTCACAACACAATTGAGGAGGACGACTTGGATGGCTCAAAGGAAAGGCGCATGGCGTAAGGGCAGCTTGACCGTCGCATTGGCAGCGATGCTGGCGATGACGGGGACGACTGGAGGAGTGGCCGCGGAAGACTTGTCCGAACCGACGACGCTACAGGCGGAATCAGCAATCGCTGCTGAACAGAATCGTAGCGGCAGCATTCAACTGGAAAAGCTGGATCGGGGACTGGTAGCTGCGGTGACGCAGGAGGGTGTATTTTTAAGCTGGCGGCTATTAGCCCAGGAAGTGAATGGCTACGGCCCAACAGGGCTGACGGGAGCAGATTTTAACGTATACCGTGACGGCAAGAAGATTGCAATGGTGACCGACAGCACCAACTATGTCGATAAGGAAGGAACCGGAAATGCGGTGTACAGGGTGGCTTCAGTCGTTAATGGGAAGGAAAAGGATCGCAGTGCCAAAGTGAAGCCATGGCAGCAGGGTTACTATGAGCTTCCGCTTCAAAAGCCCGCCGATGGAGTAACACCCGCAGGTGAATCCTATACCTACTCAGCCAACGATATGAGTGTGGGAGATGTGGACGGAGACGGACAATATGAATTTTTCGTAAAATGGGACCCGTCAAACTCCAAGGATGTATCTCAGAAAGGCTATACCGGAAATACGTATGTCGATGCATATACGGCCGAGGGCAAGCTGTTATATCGGATTGACCTGGGTGTGAATATTCGATCAGGTGCGCATTATACACAGATGATGGTATACGATTTTGACGGAGATGGTAAAGCCGAGCTGATGTTCAAGACGGCCCCAGGCACCAAAACGATTACTTTTGACAAAAAGGGCAAGCCCAAAAAAGAAAAGTATATTACCTTGCCCCGTGAGGATCGGAAAGCAGGAATTACACATCAGGATGATTACCGTTTGAGCCGTACGGATTATTATGAGCATGTAGTGAACATGTTTATGAACTGGACAAAGCATGAAGAAGTGGTCAAAGGGCAATGGCCTGCTACACTGGAGGAATGCTTTGGCATTGCTCCAAAGTATAGCTATCCGTTATCCCGAAAGGATGCGGAAAGCCTGACGGATTACTTTATGGATGTATATGCACCTGCGCGGAGCGACAAAAACAAGCTGAGAGAGTTCGAAGGCTTCATTGTAGATGGACCGGAGTATTTGACCATTTTTAAAGGAAAAACGGGAGCTGAGCTGGACACCGTCCGCTATGAGCCAGAGCGCCATGACGATGGTCTCATGTGGGGGGATTATGCTATGGCCCGGATTGAACCCGCCAACCGTGTGGATCGTTTCCTGGCAGGGGTGGCTTATCTGGATGGTCGCAAGCCTTATGCCGTATTTGCACGTGGTTATTATACCCGCTCTACGCTGGCCACCTATACCTGGGACGGCCGCCATCTCCAAAAGCATTGGATGGTGGACAGTGGCTGGGCACCGATGACTAACCCGTTTAATGATAGCCCGCACGGGCGGGACGGAACGGACCCAAAATTCAGCACCTTGACCACTCAGGGAGCGCATTCGCTGAGTGTGGTGGATGTGGATGGTGACGGCAAGGACGAAATCGTATACGGGTCTGCCACCATCGACGATGACGGCAGCCTGCTGTACAGCTCGTTTGATGTCATGCCTCCGGAAAGCGCGATTCCGGGCCAAACAGCCAGACTGGGACACGGTGATGCGCTGCATGTGACTGATATTGACCCGGATCGGCCGGGCAAAGAAATTTTTATGGTGCATGAGGGTGGAACCTACGCTCCGTATGGTTATTCGCTGCGGGATGCCAAAACGGGCCAAGTCCTCTACGGCGCATATTCCGGCAAGGATACAGGCCGCGGAATGGTCGGTGACATAGACCCGGATCAGCGAGGACTGGAAACCTGGGCCATCGGCTTGTGGACTGCGGCAGGCAAGCAGCTTGATACGAAGATGCCGGGCACCAATATGAGTATCAAATGGGCCGCCAATATGACCACACAAATCGTGAACGGGGCGATCGACGTAACCCCGACCATTGAAGATTGGAAGCGTGGCACATTGCTGACCGCAACAGGCACCAAAACGAATAACTATACCAAAGGAACGCCATCGCTGGTTGCCGATGTTTTCGGAGATTGGCGCGAGGAAATGCTTGTCCGTACAGCGGATAGCTCAGCGATCCGTATCTATTTGAGCACCGAGCCCACAACGCATAAATTATACACATTGATGCATGATCCGCAGTATCGGGCGGACGTGGCCCGCCAGAATTCGGCCTATAACCAGCCGTCCTATACGAGCTTCTATTTTGCATCCGATATGGATTGGGCGAACGTGCCGATTCCCAAGCTCTATACGCCAAGAGCCTTGGTTGAGGAAGAGAACAGCGACGAAGCGGATGAGGTAGAAGCATCGGAGATAGATGAAACGAAAGTCGATGGAGCGGAAATAGATGCGAAAGAATTAAAAGCAGAGTCGGTGGAATCAACAGAGGATTTATAACAGGAAGGAAGCATAAGACTCTTCGCTGCATTAATCGTTATTAAATTTGGAAAAAAGGCAAGTCTCTACTGGTCATACCCCTGTCAAGTAGACAAGTGAAAAAAGGCTAAGCAGCCAGCGCGTGCCGGTACTCAATCGGCGCGCGCTGTTTGAGTTTGGCCTGAAATCGTTGG
>NZ_JAIVEM010000044.1 GCF_020404765.1 Paenibacillus sp. BJ-4 | reverse complement strand
GGGTGGAAGTGCAGTAATGCATGGAGCTGACCAATACTAATCGGTCGAGGGCTTATCCTAAAAATAAGACGCAATGAAGTTTCGGATCCAGTTTTCAGGGTGTAACACCTTGAATTAGGCTTGATATTCAGTGTAATATGTAGAATAACTAGCTTGATTATCGCTAAGTGTGTCTATTTATTTGGAGAGATACCCAAGTGGCTATAAGGGGACCCTCTGCTAAGGGGTTAGACTGCGAAAGTGGTGCGAGGGTTCGAATCCCTCTCTCTCCGCCATTTAAGACAAGCTTGCGAAATATTATGTTATGGCGGTGTAGCTCAGCTGGCTAGAGCGTACGGTTCATACCCGTGAGGTCGGGGGTTCGATCCCCTCCGCCGCTACCATACATACCCAGGAGGCTTAGCTCAGCTGGGAGAGCATCTGCCTTACAAGCAGAGGGTCGGGGGTTCGATCCCCTCAGCCTCCACCACCGTGCCGGTGTAGCTCAACTGGTAGAGCAACTGACTTGTAATCAGTAGGTTGGGGGTTCAAGTCCTCTCGCCGGCACCATTTATGAAAAATATAGGGAACTGTGGTGTAGAGGCCTAACATGCCTGCCTGTCACGCAGGAGATCGCGGGTTCGAATCCCGTCAGTTCCGCCATTTTTCAATTTTATAGTTTAACCGTACTAAAGTGGGAAGGGGAATCCCTCCGCACTTTATTTTTTTGTTAATGGATATGGCTCGGTAGCTCAGTCGGTAGAGCAGAGGACTGAAAATCCTCGTGTCGGCGGTTCGATTCCGTCCCGAGCCACCTTTATATGGAGGATTAGCGAAGTGGCCAAACGCATCAGACTGTAAATCTGCTCCCTTACGGGTTCGGTGGTTCGAATCCATCATCCTCCACCAGTTTTATGAGCCATTAGCTCAGTTGGTAGAGCACCTGACTTTTAATCAGGGTGTCGAAGGTTCGAGTCCTTCATGGCTCATCGAAAGTCATCAACTATAGGTTGATGGCTATTTTTGTGTTGTTTAGGTTATGTTTTTAATCACTTTTTTATTTTACGGTATCGACGGGTTATAATGATTTCATTATGTTCGCTTTGTGCATATCAAAAAAAGTGAAGTGGTGATCGCGTGACTCTGAATACGGAATGGATTCAGCAACAGCTTCAGAATATTATTCAAGCGCCTTTTACCATAGTGCCCTGGTGTTCGGAAATGATGGCGGAAGGTCAGACCGCAGATTCAGTTATACCGGATAGATCGTTTATACGTGATAGCAAGTTATATTTCCCGTTTCGTGCAGCGGTGGGTGAACTGGCTGCCTTTATGGTAGAGGCCAGACACTTGACCGATCGGGAACGACAGTTAGTAGAAGCGCTGTTGGGGAACATGGAGCAGGTTTGGCAGAATGGGGCACAATTGTCGATGAATCCGATTTATAGCGAGGAAGAGCGAATGAATCGTTTTGGACAATGGCTCATACAGCAGGCTGCTAATCTGGACAATGAAGAAGAGGCTCCTGATGAATTGCAGCTTCATGATTCGCTATCAGCGTGCATGGTTCCGATTTTACTCCATGGTGAGGGTACACAGGAGGGGGGGATTGCCTTTCCGCAGCTGCATCGACTGTTAGCTAGTTATTTTGGTGGAGAGGTGCTGCTTGTTCCACTAGATAAGCAATCTTGGTTGATTATGGCTAAAAAAGAGCTCCTGTTAGGAGCAGACGACGAACGGGATAAAGACACTGAAACCAAGGATGCAGATTTTACGGAATCGCTGGAGGAGGTCCTTACGGCTTTTAGTCTGGGCTTATACGAGCTTATCGCGAATGAGTGGGTGGGTGTATTCCATTTGGCGGTATCCAAGCCGTTTATACCTTCACGAAATCTCTCCAAGGAGCTGAATATGCTATGGGAGACGATCCACCTTGGGAAAATTTTTCACGTAACAGAGCACATCCACTTTTCATGGGAACTTCATTTGGAAAGGCTGTTAAACCGTATTCCCAAGGAACAACGGATACTATTTTTAGAGCAGTTAATGAAGTCATCTGTCATATTGAAAGACTCAGAAACGGTGGCTACATTAGATATCTTTTTTCAACTGGACTGTAATGTAAGTGAGACAGCTAAGCGTTTGTATGTACACCGGAATACGCTGATTTACCGTCTGGACAAAATTAAACAGGAGACGGGTTTGGATGTACGGACGTTTAATGATGCAGTTTTGGTCAAGCTTTATCTACTATTGTACAAAGTGACAAAAAGGAAATAGCATTTTTGTGCAGTTTGCGAATAGCCATGCTTTGGGTACTAGGGTAAGATACAAGTAGAAAATGTATTCGATTTCAAAACTTGATCTTGGGGAGGCAAAAGCTATGGCTGGTGTACGTTTAGAGCATATTTTCAAGAAATATCCCGGTGCAGAGAAAGCTACGGTTGTTGATGTCAATTTGGACATTCAAGATAAAGAATTTCTCGTATTGGTTGGTCCTTCCGGCTGTGGTAAATCTACTACACTCCGTATGATTGCTGGTCTGGAGGAAATCTCGGACGGTAAATTGTACATTGGAGATCGTGTTGTGAACGACGTGGCTCCAAAGGATCGCGATATCGCGATGGTGTTCCAATCCTATGCTTTGTATCCGCATATGAACGTGTACCAAAACATGGCTTTTGGTCTGAAGCTTCGCAAGGTGAAGAAAGAAGAAATTGACAAACGTGTACGTGAAGCGGCTAAAATCCTTGATATTGAGCATCTCCTGGATCGCAAGCCGAAAGCGCTGTCCGGTGGTCAGCGTCAGCGTGTTGCCTTGGGACGTGCGATTGTACGTGACCCGCAAGTCTTCTTAATGGATGAGCCACTGTCCAACTTGGATGCCAAGTTGCGTGGTCAGATGCGTGCTGAAATCACGAAACTGGCTAAGCGCCTGGAAACAACCGTTATCTACGTAACGCATGACCAGGTCGAAGCCATGACGATGGGTGATCGGATCGTAGTTATGAAGGATGGTATTATCCAACAAGCTGCCTCCCCAGATGAACTGTACAACCGTCCAGTGAATCTGTTCGTGGCTGGTTTTATCGGCTCACCTACGATGAACTTTATCACAGGTCAGCTGGTTGAAAAAGAAGGTGCATTGCATTTCACTGCACCAGGTCTGGATCTGTTCGTGCCTGAAGGTAAAGGACAGATTTTAAAAGCCAAGGGTTATATCGGGAAAGAAGTAATCTTGGGCATCCGTCCTGAGGATATTCATGAAGAGCCTGTATTCCTGGAGGCTTCTCCAAATACGATCTTTACATCCACTGTGGATGTAACGGAAAATCTCGGTCATGAAATGCTGTTGTACCTGAGTGGTGCCGGAAATGACACGATTATTGCCCGTGTAGACGGACGTTCCAATACTCGTGATGGTGTCAAAGCGAAGTTGGCTGTCGATATGAACAAGGTTCATATTTTCGATAAAGAATCGGAATTGAGCATTTTGGTTGGTGAATAAGACCAGCCTGTGGAAAGAGTCGCCGTTTTCCTAATCAGGGAACGGTGGCTTTTTTTGTATATGTCCTACAGCTACCAGCTTCGGCATTGCATTCATTGGAAAATTCCGATACGATGGGTACAATGGTGTAGGTCTGGGTTCAGGCAAGCTTTGTAGTGGGTCATAAGTGTGATCAATCCAACTGTCGGAAACAGAGGTAGCCTGAAATCATATGATGAAATAATACAGTGAGGCTTGGGCTGGTGCAGGATAGACTGGCGTGGGGCTGTATGGTTGATAGGGTAAAGCTACATAAATCAAATAAGGTATAGAATCCGGTTTTGCAGATGAAGGGGAGAATACGATGGCTAAACAGGTAAAGGTATCCGAGCTTGTACAGCAGTTTCAAATGGAGGTTATTTCCGGTGAAAAGGGTCTGCGCAGACTGATCACAGTTGACGATTTGAATCGTCCGGGTTTGGAGATGGCGGGGTATTTTGAATACCATACACAGGAGCGGGTGCAGCTGTTGGGAAGGTCTGAGTTGGCTTTTCTGGGTATGCTGCCTCCTGAGGAGAGACGGGATCGGATGGAGCGCCTGTGTACAGAGCTGACTCCATGTATTATTATCACTCGTGGTTTGGAAGTACCCGCTGAATTAGTGAAGGCGAGCGCCGAGCGAGACGTTCCTGTACTGCGGACCAATATGGCGACGACGATTTTATCAAGCCGCATTACGGGCTTTCTCGAAAGAAAGCTGGCTCCTACGGCGACTATTCATGGTGTACTATGTGACGTCTATGGTGTAGGTATGCTCATCACAGGCAGTAGCGGAATTGGTAAAAGTGAAACCGCGTTGGAACTGGTTAAGCGTGGACACCGTTTGGTAGCGGATGATGCGGTGGAAATTCGGCAAACGTCTGATTTTCAGCTGCATGGTACTGCACCCGAGTTGATTCGTCACCTGCTGGAAATTCGTGGCGTGGGTATCATTAATGTGATGACGCTGTTTGGTGCAGGTGCTGTTCGTAATAACAAGCGGATTACATTGGTTGTTCGTCTGGAGGCATGGCAGCAGGACAAGCAGTATGACCGTCTTGGCTTAGATGAAGAAACGACTCGTATTATTGATACAGATGTTCCACTCGTTACGATTCCAGTTCGTCCGGGCAGAAATTTGGCTGTAATTATTGAGGTGGCAGCGATGAATTATCGTTTGAAACAAATGGGCGTTAATGCAGCTCTACAATTTACGAATAAGCTGACGGCTACAATTTCCGAAGATATGGAAGATATGGATTAAGGTTCGGTTGTTTGCAAGGAAGAAGAAGGAGTGAGAGAAACATATGTCAACGGCAACATTATTGCTGAATCCGATTGCTTTTTCAATCGGGGCAATTAAGGTCCACTGGTATGGGCTAATTTTGGGGCTGGCGGCGCTTGTGGGTTTATATCTCGCCATCCGTGAGGGAAAAAGATTCGGTATTCCGCAGGATTTTTTTATGGATATGCTGTTGCTAGGGGTCCCATCGGCTATTATTGGAGCGCGTATTTATTATGTGGCCTTCAAGTGGGAAGACTATAAAGATAATCTATGGGATGTTTTCAAAATTTGGAATGGCGGTATTGCGATCTACGGCGCGTTGATCGGCGCGATTATATGTGCTGTCATTTATTTTCGCTATAAAGGGTATAACTTCTGGCGTATCGCTGATATTTGTGCGCCGGGGTTACTGATCGGCCAAGCGATTGGACGCTGGGGTAACTTTGTCAATCAGGAAGCCTATGGTGGACCGACGGAAGAAACCTTTTTGCGGAATCAACTGCATTTGCCGGATTTCATTGTGAATCAGATGAACGTTAACGGGGTATTCCACCACCCTACGTTCCTGTATGAATCGCTGTGGAGTATCGTAGGCGTGATTTTGTTGCTTGTGATTCGCCGCATGAGATTTGTGCGTGCAGGTGAAATGTTTGCATTCTACTTCATTTGGTACTCTATCGGTCGCTTTTTCATCGAGCGTGTGCGGACGGACAGCTTGGCCTTTCAGGGGCCGGACTGGATGGCTTCCTTTTTAAATGCTCTGTGGTCCCCTATGGTATGGCTAGGGTTTGAACCAGGGTACTTGGACCCGAACTACGGTAACGTACGGATTTCACAGCTGCTTGCTATCTTCATTATTGTAACCGCCGTGATTTTTATCCTGGTTCGTCGCCGGAAGGGCTCATCCGTTGCAAGATATAGCGACCCGATTGTCTCCAGCAAGACGGGGATTGATCAGGTACCTGACGTGACGCCAGAGCAAGCATCCCGTCCAGGACAAGATACGGCTCCTCCAACTGCAACAGCGGATAAGCTTCCTATGGAGGAAAGGGACGAGGATAAGAAGGAGCATCTATGATAAACACGATTTTGTTTGATTTGGATGGCACCATCATGGATACGAATGAACTGATTATCAGCACGTTTTTGCACATTATGAATCATCCGGATGCTGATCCGCTAACTCGGGAGCATATTATACCCCATATGGGTGGAACGCTGGATGATCAGCTCCGTACTTTTTCAGGATTAACGGATGTATCTGAGCTGGTTAAAGCCTATCGTGCTTATAATCATATTCATCATGATCAAATGGTAAAGCCATTTCCGTATGTGATTGAGGTTATTCAGGAGCTGCGTGCGCGAGGAATTAAGCTGGGGGTCGTGACAACCAAAATACGACCATCCACGATGCGTATACTTGATCTTTTCAATATGACCTCCTCTATGGACTATATTGTGACGGTAGACGATGTGGAGCATCCGAAGCCGCATGCAGAGCCAGTGCTCAAGGCATTGGCTGGCTTGAACGCTGAAGCAGAGCATACGTTGATGGTCGGAGACAGTTCGTTTGATATTTTGTCAGCTAAGGCGGCAGGTGTGAAATCTGCGGGTGTTGCCTGGTCGCTCAAGGGTGAGGAAACTCTGCGTGGGTATGGACCAGATTACATGTTGCATGATATGCGCGACCTGCTGAAGCTGGAGCTTCAAGGTGTCAATGTATCGTGAGAAAGGTGAAACGCTATCCCGTAGAAGGACCTAACGCGTTGTGGCAGATTTATCGGACGGTGAGCCCTTGGAAAGGCGTTAAAAATTTCATTTTTATACAGATTGCTCGGTATTGCCCTATGCTTTCTCTGAAAAACGCCATTTACCGTAAAATGCTGGGTATGAAGGTGGGGCAACATTCGGCCTTCGGCCTGATGGTCATGGTAGATGTTTTTTTTCCAGAGCATATTACGATAGGAAACAATTCGGTCATCGGATATAACACGACCATACTGGCCCATGAATACCTTATACAGGAGTATCGTATCGGTAAAGTGGTGATTGGGGATCATGTATTGATCGGTGCAAACACGACCATTTTGCCAGGGGTTACCATCGGTGACGGAGCGATCGTAGCTGCCGGAGCGGTGGTGCATAAAGACGTACCTGCTGGAGCATTCGTAGGCGGTAATCCATTGCGTGATTTAGGACCATCCGATGTGGAGCAATAGTAAATAGCATTAACAAGAAAGGCCCCTTATGGATTAAGGGGCCTTTTTTCACTGTTTTTTGTATAATAAGTAGAGGAATGGCTGTTGGTTATGTTTAAATATAGAAAAAAATATATTTGCAAGGCGATATGGGAGCGTGTTGATTTGGTCAAAAAGGAACGTATACCGGAGCTTGATATTTATCGGGGAATGCTAATTGCAGCCGTTGTTACTATTCATGCGACTTCAATGGCTTTGATTGATGCACGTCATTCGCTATTATTTTATCCTTTTTTATTTTTAAATGTGTTTAGTAGCTTTGCAGTGCCAGTGTTTATCTTTGTGAGCGGATTTGTTTTATTTTACAATTATGTGGATCGACCGCTTCGGGGTAAGAATATGCTTGTGTTTTTTCGGAAAAGGCTGATGTTTATTGTATTGCCCTATATTTTGTTTTCACTTCTCTACTATTTGACCCTGGTGACACGCGGGCTAATGCCGCTCAGTGATCTTCCTCTGGTGCTGTTAACAGGAAAGGCATATACGCATTTGTATTATGTAATCATCATTATTCAATTTTATTTGGTCTTTCCGTTACTGCTGTGGGGAGTACAGCGTTTACGACAATGGATAGTAAGCCCAGAGAGAGCAGCTTTTGTTATTTTGGCAGCAGGTTTGGTCATCCAATGGGGGTTTGTATTACTGAACAAATATGTTTGGGAAATGGAAAGAGGAAGCCTTGCGATTACGTATATCAGTTACTTTGCTCTGGGTGCAGCGGTAGCGATTGGGTATGAAGGGTTCAAAAAGTGGCTTTTTCCGTTGCCAGGGAAGGCAATCGGTCGCAGACAGTTGATCAGCTGGTGTGCCTTGTGGGCGGCTTGGCTACTAGTGGGCATAGCTTATGTGCAGATATGGTTTATAGCGTATCGCAAAGCCATCTATGCAGACTCACTGGTCTATGAACTGCTCCGCAATGCACATTCCCTCGTATCTGCGCTAGTGCTGTTTCAGTGCTCTGTTTTGCTCTATCGTTATGCGAATGGGAGGCTGCGAGCCTGGATCAGTTGGATGGGTGCATGTTCGTTCGGTATTTATTTACTTCACCCGGCATTATTGCGAGTGTATCGCAAGCTGGATCTGCATGGAACGCCGATAGAATATATTTTCTACGTTGCCGGCGGATGGTTGTTGGCACTGTTTGGCTCATGGCTGATTGTGACGTTATGTTTTCGATATCTACCGTTTTCCTGGGTCGGATTGGGTACGATTCCGAAATTACCTCCTTCACGGACTAAAGGTGAGCAGGTGAGCGGCTAAATATTTTAAGATGGACTGTTGGCTGAGAGGCTGGCAGTCTTTTTTTTAGGATTCATGAATTCGGCAGTGGATACAATATAGAGAGGGGTAGCGTATGGATGAAAACTTTAAAAATGGGCAGCTCCGTTCGGTTGACGTTCACAAGTAGGGCATGATAATATATCGAATATACTTTAGTTTGTTAGCACTTTACCATGATAAAGATATTGTGAAATCATGAGGTGATAGAGATGTCTAAGCCAAAAGGGTTTGAAATTCCTATAGGGGTTCGGGATTACCTCCCACGTGCAGTGTCGAAGCTGCGGGCGATAGAATTGAATGTGCTCGAATGCATGGAGCGTTGGGGCTACCGTCAGATTATGACGCCTACGATGGAATACTACGATACGGTGGGTGTAGCCAGCTCCACCTCGGATCAGAAGCTGTTTAAGCTGCTCAATAACCGGGGAACCACGCTGGTGTTGCGGTCTGATATGACTGCGCCAATTGCGCGGGTGGTATCGTCGCTACTGAAGGAAGAGGAAGTGCCGCTTCGGCTTTCCTATCACGCCAACGTATTTCGGGCGATTGAGGAAGAGGCGGGAAGAGAAGCCGAGTTCTTTCAGACGGGTGTAGAACTGGTAGGCGATGACTCGCCGGAGGCAGATGCAGAGGTTGTGGCATTGGCGATCGCATCGTTACAGGCCGCAGGAGTTACCTCTTTTAAAATTGCCATGGGACATGTGGGATTCCTGAACGGTCTGTTCGAGGAAATCATTCCAGGTCGCCAGGCTGAACAGGAAGCGCTAAAGGAGCTGTTGCTGGGCCGAGATGTAGTGGGCTACCGAACAGCGATTGAGGCTTTGGGCTTGGCTTCTGAACATCGGGATAAGCTGGAGGCTATTCTTCGGCTACGCGGTGGAAAAGAAATCTGCGAACAGGCTACCCGTCTTAGCGTAGAGCAGCAGACGCTTCAATCTATTGCACATTTGTGTGAGGTGTGGGAAGTACTGGAGGCTTACGGCGTATCTGAACATGTGCTAATTGACCTTACCATGATCGGGGATTTTTCATATTATACAGGAATGACTTTTGAGGGCTATGCGGCGGAGATTGGATTTCCCGTATGCAACGGAGGTCGCTATGACAATCTGCTTCAGCAGTTTGGTCGGTCTGTACCTGCGACGGGATTTGCACTGAAGACGAACCGGATCGTCGACGGTGTAGACGGCATTGAGATTGAGACGAAGCGTCCTGCGCTTATCCTTTATGACGAGCAGGGACGCCGGGAGGCATTATCCGCTGCGGAGCAGCTTCGTACAGTCGGCCGGATTGTGGTTACAGGCTTAACGGGTGGACCGGAGGATGGGCGGCGCCAGCAGCAGGACTTATATGCGGAGGTATACAGCTATACAGCCACAGAAAGACGACCGGTACAAGGGAGGGAATTACCATGACGGAAACATTGAAGGTAGCCATGCCGAAGGGACGGATTTATAAGCAGGCTTCTGAGCTGTTTCGCCGAGCTGGGGTCCCGATTCCCCTGGATGTGGATGATACGCGCAAGCTGGTCATTCCGCTACCTGAGCTGGGAATGGAGTTCATCATGGCGAAGCCGGTCGATGTCCCTACGTATGTAGAGTATGGAGCTGCGGACATTGGCATTGTAGGCAAGGATGTATTGCTGGAGGAAAACAAGGATGTGTATGAACTGCTGGATCTGGGAATTGCCCGTTGTCGAATGTCGGTGATTGCTCTGCCGGATTGGCAGCCAGGTATTCGCCAGCGTGTCGCTACCAAATATCCGAACGTGGCTTCCCAGTATTTTCGGGAGCAAGGTCAGCAGGTGGAGGTTATTAAGCTGAACGGTTCCATCGAGTTGGCGCCGTTAATCGGCCTGGCAGACCGCATTGTTGATATGGTGGAGACCGGGCAGACCTTGCGGGAGAATGGATTGGTTGAGCAGATCAGCATTCTGGATATTACCAGTCGTCTGATTGCCAACCGGGTCAGCTACCGGATGAAAAACGGCCCGATTCAGGCGTTATGTGACCGATTGCATCAGGTGATTCCAACTGCGGTGACACCGCGGGACTAATCTAATGGAATGAGGTCAATGGTTGAAGTAGCATTCTGCAAAGCAAGCTGCAAGTGAGGAGGGAATGGACAAATGAAGATCGTATCAATTCGTGATTTCAGTCTCCAGCGCGAGGTGGATTACGGTACACCAGAACAAAATGAGGCTGTTCGTGCCATTATTCAATCGGTGCGGCAGGAGGGAGATGCAGCTGTTCTGCGGTATACGGAATCGTTTGATGGCGTATCGTTGACGGCGGAGCAGCTTCGTGTGACAGATGAAGAATTGAAGTCAGCATATGACAAGGTGGAGCCTTCTTTTATACAGGCGATTCGAGAGGCGGCAGAAAATATTCGTGCTTTTCACATGAAGCAAAAACGGAACTCGTGGATGGATTGGCAGCCGGACGGTAGCCTGCTCGGTCAGATTATCCGACCGTTGCAGCGTGTAGGCGTGTATGTTCCGGGCGGTAAAGCGGCCTATCCATCCTCGGTGCTGATGAATGTCATTCCCGCTCAGGTGGCTGGTGTACCGGAGATTGTCATGGTGACACCCCCGGCAACAGGCGGCAAGGCGGGAATTGATCCATATACACTGGTAGCTGCGGCAGAGGCTGGTGTGACCGAAATATACCGGGTGGGTGGAGCGCAGGCGATTGCCGCTCTCGCATACGGAACACATCGCATTGAACCAGTCGATAAAATTTGCGGTCCCGGCAACATTTATGTAGCACTGGCAAAGCGTGAGGTGTACGGTGCGGTGGATATCGACAGTATTGCCGGACCAAGTGAAATTGTCGTGCTGGCTGATCATGCGGCGAATGCTGCTTACGTTGCAGCAGATCTGCTGTCGCAGGCTGAGCATGACGAAATGGCCTCGGCCATTCTGGTTACACCCTCGCAGCGCTTGGCGGAAGAAGTATCTGCTGAGGTACAGCGCCAATTGGCCGATCTGCCCCGCAGAGATATTGCCTCTGCATCGGTAGAGTCCTACGGGGCCATCATTGTCGTTGACACTCTGGAAGAGGGCATCGGTATTGTCAATCGGCTTGCGCCGGAGCATCTGGAGATCATGACAGAGCAGCCGATGGAGCATGTGGGTCTGATAGAAAATGCGGGAGCTATTTTCCTGGGAGCGTACAGCTCAGAGCCGGTAGGCGATTATTTTGCCGGGCCAAACCACATTATTCCGACGAATGGAACCGCGCGGTTTTCTTCGCCGGTGGATATTGATGATTTTATCAAGAAGTCGAGTATGATCTATTACAGCAAGGAAGCGCTGCTGCGCAATGGAGAGACGATTATGCAGCTTGCCCGGCATGAAGGGCTGGAAGGTCACGCGCGGGCGATACAGGTTCGATTGGACAATGAAAAGAAGGCGGTGGATGGCGATGGGGAACGAAAATAACGGAACAGGACGTACAGGGAGCGTCAGCCGGAGGACGAACGAAACGGATATTCAGCTAACTTTTGCGGTAGATGGGACAGGACAGGCCGAGATCGAAACGGATGTTCCTTTTCTAAATCACATGCTGGATTTGTTCACGAAGCACGGACACTTTGACCTGAATGTGCAGGCCAGAGGGGATGTTGACATCGACGATCACCATACTGTGGAGGATATTGGTATCTGTCTGGGGCAAACCTTGCTGGAAGCACTGGGTGATAAAAAAGGAATCAAGCGCTATGCCAGCGTCTTTGTGCCGATGGATGAGGCGCTCGCGCAAGTCATCATTGACCTCAGTAACCGACCCCATTTTGAGTATCGTGCGGAGTATCCGTCACAGCAGGTAGGGAGCTTTTCGACGGAGTTGGTGCATGAATTTCTGTGGAAGTTTGCATTAGAGGCCCGTATGACGCTGCACGTCATCGTTCACTACGGGCAAAATACCCATCATATGATCGAGGCGGTGTTCAAAGCACTGGGACGAGCGCTGGACGAGGCGACCTCCATTGATCCACGGGTAACGGGAGTGCCTTCAACGAAGGGAGTGCTATAGTCCATGTCCATTGCTATTGTGGATTACGGCAGAGGCAATCTGCATAGTGTGAGCAAGGCGGTTGAACGTCTTGGCTATGAGGCTGTAGTCACAGGAGAGGCCCAAGTGATTCGTTCCTCCAGCGGTGTGATTCTGCCGGGTGTGGGGGCATTCGGAGATGCTATGGAGCATTTGCGTTCCAGTGGATTGGATCGTGTTATTCAGGAGGTGGCGAGCGCTGGACAACCGTTGCTCGGTGTTTGCTTGGGTATGCAGCTATTGTTCACTCGTGGTGAAGAATATGGCAGTCATGAAGGGCTTAATATTTTACCGGGCGAGGTTGTTCGTTTTGCTCCCGATTTGGGTGTTAAGGTGCCGCATATGGGCTGGAATCGTCTGCGTATGACACAGCCGGATCACCCGTTGCTGCAGGGCTTGGAGGAAGGGCATGTGTATTTTGTGCACTCCTATCATGCGAAGCCGGAGGTTGAAAGTGACCTGCTGGCGGTGACTGACTACGGCGGGCCTGTAACAGCTATCGTTGGCAGAGGCCATGTATATGGCATGCAGTTCCATCCTGAGAAGAGTGGAGAAATGGGCATGCGGCTGCTGCGTCAGTTTTTGGAGCTGGCGGAGGCGGTAAAGCGAGCGTAACTACTCATCAGTCTGTGGGAGGGTGCTACGGTATACGGTACGGCCAGCTTTGGGCGTTGATTGGTGTGAAGGCATATAGATGTTGAATAGCTCACAAGGGGGTCATACTTTGTTCACGATATATCCGGCGATTGATATTCGCGATGGCAAATGTGTACGGTTGGTACAGGGGGATTACAACCAGGAGACGATATACAACGAAAATCCGGTAGAGGTAGCCCGGGAATGGGAGCGCAAGGGCGGCTCTTATATTCATCTGGTTGATCTGGACGGTGCTAAAGCTGGCCAGCCGGTAAACGATGAGCTAATCGGTCGTATCGCTTCTGCAGTGCAGGTGCCTGTACAGGTGGGTGGCGGCTTACGCACACGCGAGCATGTGGAGCGACTGTTGTCATTGGGCGTGAGCCGCGTGATTTTGGGCACGGCGGCAATTGAGGACCGCGCCTTTACCGAAGCGGTGTTGGCTACCCACGGTGATCGGATCGCTATCGGTCTGGATGCGCGAAATGGCTATGTAGCTACGCGCGGGTGGCTCGAAACCTCGGAGGTACGCGCGGATGAACTGGCCGCTGAGCTGGCCGCCAAGGGGGCGCAGACGTTCATCTTTACAGACATTTCACGCGATGGAATGATGCAGGGACCGAATGTGGAGGCAATCGTAGCGCTTGCAAAAAGCAGCGGACGTACCGTAATTGCTTCCGGGGGTGTCAGTCAGATGGATGACCTGATCACACTGAGCGCGTATGCACAAGAAGGTGTTGGCGGTGCCATTGTGGGTAAGGCATTGTATACGGGAAGCATTGACTTACAGATGGCCGTACAAGCTGTAGCGAAGGCATAGGGGGAGTAAACATGCTGGCTAAACGTATTATTCCCTGTCTGGATGTAAAGGATGGCAGGGTGGTCAAGGGCGTCAATTTTGTGAATCTGCGTGATGCGGGCGACCCGGTGGAACTGGCGGCGCTGTATGACCGGGAAGGTGCGGATGAGATTGTATTTCTGGATATTTCCGCATCGGTTGAAGGTCGTGCCACTATGGAAGCGGTCGTTCGCCAGACAGCCGGGGAGATCGCTATTCCCTTCACGGTCGGTGGCGGGATTTCCCATGTCGATGATATGAAACGTATTTTGCGTGCCGGGGCCGATAAAATTGGCGTGAATACGGCGGCTGTGCGTAACCCTCAGCTGATTGCGGAGGGTGCACGCAGCTTTGGTTCACAATGCATCGTTGTTGCGATTGATGCCAAGTACAATGAGGCGTGGGGCGAGTGGGAAGTATATACGCACGGAGGCCGGACGCCATCCGGTATCCGCGCCTTGGCCTGGGCCAAGGAGGCTGAACAGCTGGGGGCTGGAGAGATTCTGCTGACCAGCATGAATGCGGACGGAACCAAGGATGGATTTGACCTGCCACTGACTGTTGCGGTGTCGGATACGGTGAGAATTCCGGTCATTGCGTCCGGTGGAGCTGGCAAGCAGGAGCATTTTTATGACGTGTTTACGACGGGCAAGGCGGATGCTGGACTGGCGGCAACGATTTTTCACTATAAAGAAATAGGAATCCCTGAGCTAAAACGGGATTTAAAGCGCAGAGGAGTGGAGATACGATGAGCAACGAATTGAACCAGCAGCTATCTCTGGAGCAGATATTGGATAATATCCGCTGGAATGAAGCGGGGCTTGTTTCAGCCATTGTACAGGATGCTGCTACGCTCCAGGTGCTAACCTTGGCCTACATGAACCGCGAGTCGCTGAAGCTGTCTCTGGAATCGGGAGAGACCTGGTTTTGGTCTCGTTCCAGACAGGAGCTGTGGCACAAGGGAGCAACCTCCGGGAATACGCAAAAAATCTCCTCCATCCAGCTGGATTGTGACGGTGATGCTCTGCTTGTACGTGTCATTCCGAACGGTCCTGCTTGTCATACAGGAGCAACGAGCTGTTTTTCCCGCGAGATTTCTGCGCCGGGAACGGCTGTAGCATCTGCCACTGGCAATATAGCGGCGGGGCAATCTCAGGCGGCTGAGACGGACGGAACGGCCAACGCTGCCACAAGTCGCTTTGAGGTGCTTGCCCAGCTAGAGGCGATCATTAAGGAACGTGAGGTGACACGTCCCGAAGGAGCCTACACGACCTATCTCTTTGATAAAGGCGTAGACAAAATCCTGAAAAAGGTTGGCGAAGAAGCATCCGAAACGATCATTGCCGCCAAAAATAAAGATAATGAGGAGCTGCGTTTGGAGGTCAGCGATTTGATTTATCATCTGCTGGTGCTGTTGCAGGAGCGGAAGCTACCGCTGGATGATGTGCTGGCTGAGCTGAATCGTCGTCATGAACGTCCTCGTCGTGATTAAAATGGGTGTTTTAGTGCAGAAAGGGGCGAGGGCTGCATGAAAATTGACTATCATACGCATCATGCCCGTTGCGGTCACGCGATAGGAAGTCTGGAAGAGTATGTGCAGCAGGGGATTCGGTTGGGGCTGGATCAGCTTGGCTTGTCGGATCACATGCCCTTATTGCATGTAAAACCAGCCGACTATTACCCGGAAATGGCAATGCCTATGGAGGAGCTGCCCCGATATGTAGAAGAGTGTCTGGAATTGAAGGACCGCTATAAAGGGCAGATTGATATACGTGTCGGCCTGGAAGGCGACTACATTGAGGGCTGGGAACGAGAAATCGAAGATATTATTACCGCGTATCCGTGGGATTATGTGATTGGTTCCGTTCACTTTCTCGGTGAATGGGATGTTACGGACTTCCGTCAGGTACACCATTGGGAAGGCAAAAATGTGCTGGAGGTATACCGCGCGTATTACGATGCGGTTTCCAAGGCGGCAGCTACCGGCTTATATGACATCATGGGTCATTTGGATGTCATTAAACGCTTCGGCCATCATCCGAAGCCGGAGGAAGAGGAGGATCTGCGTGAGCTGGAGCGCTCAGCACTCTCAGCCGTGGCCCGTAGCGGTCGGGCAATGGAGCTGAATGCATCAGGGCTATCCAAGCCCTGTGCAGAGATGTTCCCGAGCCGCCGCATGCTGGTGCAGGCACTATCGCTAGGCATCCCGCTGACCGTCGGCTCGGATGCCCATGATCCAGCGAAGCTGTCCGAGCATTTGGAGAAGGCGCGCGCTCTTCTATATGAGGTCGGCTATCGCGAGCTTGCTGTATTTCAGCATCGCGAGCGTACGCTAGTGCCGTTGACGCTTTAATTTCATATATCCATAGACTAGCCGAACGCTACCTTTTAAAGAGGAAAACGCGCTCGGCTATTGGCGTATCCTCTTATATGTGTCTAACAGTGTGTATTTATTGGAGAACAATCCTGCATCTGTTTTTTGGAATGCAGCATGACCGACTGTCAAGTCGTTTTGAAGTTGTGGTATACTGGAGGGTATGAACATGCCAGTTACATTTAAAGGAGGTGCCTTGGTTATTTATGAAAGGGAAACATCTGCGAGTATCGGAACAACCTAGCCCTAAGATTATTGCTTTGCGTTTCGACGCATCTTTCTTTTTTGAGAAAGCTGTGCGCTCGCTTGACCGTAATCATTATGACAAGGCATTGAAATATTTTCGTAAAGCCGTTGAATATGAGCCGGATAATCCGGTGAATCATTGCAATATGGCGGGTATATTATCAGAGATGGGGGATTATGCAGGCTCGAACGAGATCCTGTCCTCTGTTCTGAGCGACGTAGATCCGTCGATGACAGAGTGTTATTTCTATATGGCGAATAATTACGCTAATATGGAGCAATTTGAAGAAGCGGAGAAAGCTTTAGTCACGTACCTGGAGGAGGACGAAGAAGGACAGTTTCTTGATGAGGCCGAGGAAATGATGGAATTGCTCTATTATGAGCTGGACCGTCCAACCAAGCTGAACCGCATTAAGGCCCGGCAGGGAGTAGTCGAGCATGATCAGGCCCGCGTCCTGCTGGAGGAAGGGAAATTCGCTCAGGCAGCCCAATTGCTCAAGCAAATTTCGGAGGAACAGCCCGATATGTTCGCTGCGCGAAATAATCTGGCGCTGGCCTATTACTACATGGGATTGTTCCAAAATGCTAAAACGGTCATTCTTCGAGTGCTGGAGGATGAGCCGGGGAATTTGCACGCGTTGTGCAACTTGGCGATCTTTTATCAGCATGAGGGAGGCGGTCCGGAATTGGATCGCTTAGTTCAAACCTTGGCGGTCACCATACCGTTTCAGGAGGAACAGGTGTTCAAGCTGGCAACCACCATGGGCATTCTCGGACGCCATGAGGAGGCCTACAGACATTTCCGCAGATTGCTACATGGCACTGGAGAGAACAGTGCTGACGCTTCTTTGTACCATTACACGGCAGTAGCTGCCAGCAATACAGGAAGATATGCGGAAGCCCGGCGGTTGTGGAGTCATTTGCAAAAGCAGGATGCTTCCTCGGAAGTTCCGCGCTTTTTCCTGTCCCGACTGGAGGAACTCCAGCAGGAGGGCACACCACTACAAGTGCTCAGCTACCATTATCATCTCCCTTTTGAGGAGCAATTCCGCATGTGGGAGAAGTTCGGCGCTGACCAAGTGCCTGACAGTATGAAGAAGGACCCGCTCATACGGTCATCCTTCTTCTGGGCTTTGCGCCACGGAGACCGGGCAACTCAGCTTCAGGTCATTCAGGCGCTGAGCTTGATCGGTGATGATGAGGTGCGCCAGGCACTGGAGTCGTTTGTAGATGACCCGGATCAGGAGGGTGAGCTGAAACAGCGTGCCTTGCAGGTTCTGCAAGAGCTGACGGAGCAGGAGCATGGCGCTCAGGAAACGGCCTCGCAAGCAGATCAGATGGAGCGGTCAGAAGCTGAAAGAGATCGTCAGTTAACTGAAGGCGATGTATCTGCTTCTCCGGTCGATCCGCAATGGCAGGCAGTGCTCGATAAGGTGCTGACCGTCATGAGCAAGCCGTCAGATCCGGCCATGCAGCACGATTTGCGGTCGCTTTGGCTGGAGTATTTGGATCGACTTGCTCCAGAAGTGCCGATGATTCAGCATACTGAGGGATGGGCAGCGGCGCTGGAATATTTGACAGCCAAAATGCATCATCATGCAGTCACCTATCAAGAAGTAGCCGACCGTTACGGTATTTCCGTATCGACCGTAAGCCGCTATGCGCGCCAGATTGACAGTGTGTGTGGTATCAAACAGAAGCTGAAGCAGCCGCTCTCCACGTTTAAAAAGCAGGTCTGAGGCCTGCTCCAAACATCACTTAAAGGAGGCAACAAACGTATGTATAAATCCATAATTATTGGTACAGGTCCCGCAGGCTATACAGCCGCTATTTATTTGGCGCGCGCTAACATGAATCCGCTGATCATTGAGGGAATGCAGCCCGGCGGGCAGCTTACCACGACGACCGAAATTGAAAATTTCCCGGGTTTTGAGCAAGGTATCCTTGGTCCTGAATTGATGGATAACATGCGCAAGCAGGCTGAACGCTTTGGCGCTGAATTTACTTCCGGTTGGGTAGAGGAAGTGGATTTCAGCAAGCGCCCTTTTAAAGTGAAGGTAGAGGGTAAAGGCATCATTGAGGCGGAGTCGGTTATTATTGCTACAGGCGCGTCTGCCAAATATCTCGGTATTCCAGGTGAACAGGACAATGTAGGGCGCGGAGTCAGCACGTGCGCAACCTGCGACGGCTTCTTTTTCCGCGGGAAAAAGATTGTCGTGGTCGGCGGCGGCGATTCGGCGATGGAGGAAGCGGGCTTCTTGACCCGGTTTGCTTCCAGTGTAACCCTGGTTCATCGTCGTGATGAGCTGCGGGCATCTAAAATTATGCAAGACCGCGCACGTGAGAATGAGAAAGTACACTGGGCATTAAACCGGACTCCTCTGGAAGTCGTAACGGGAGAAACTGGATTGAAGGGCTTGAAGGTACACAATAATGAAAATAATCAGGATGAATTGATTGAGGCGGATGGCGTGTTCGTAGCGATTGGACATACACCAAACACAAGCTTCCTGAACGGTCAAATCCATACAGACGATCACGGCTACATTAAAGTGAAGCCAGGCACGACGGAAACGAACATCCCCGGTGTTTTTGCGTGTGGGGACGTGCAGGATAATCGTTACCGCCAAGCTATTACGGCTGCGGGAACGGGCTGCATGGCGGCTATGGACTGCGAGAAATATCTCGAGGGCAGCGCTGTTCATGACTGGAGCGAAACACTGGATCAATAAAGACAGCCTATAGCTCACAATGACTAGAGTGGGGTAAGGTAGCCCTGTTATAAGCGATATTTCGATGTTGAGGAAGAGAGGCCTGCTGCGTTTGCACAGGCTTTTTCCTTTTTAAGATTATAGAATTTATAAATTTTCAGCGGAGCTGAACAATTCTATAATCGCAAGGAAAACTTCCGTTAAGCGTGGTGGCTTCCGTGAAAGTACATCAATAGACGTTTTTCTTATGGATGAGCGAGACCAAAAGTTCCGCTAATCGTACATTTTTCAATAGGTAAGTGTCCTTGACCGTAACGGGGGCTTCAATTATAGTTGGAACGTAGGATTGCTATTATGAAGTCAAGATTTTAATCATATGTTTCATACAAGGTTTTTAAGTAAACATAAAGGTGGCTTGAAACATGTCTGAAAGTATCTATGTGGGTGTCGATCTGGGCGGTACAGCGATTAAAGTCGGCATTTGTAATGAAAACGGACAGCTTTTGCACACTTATGAGGGACCAACCGAAACCGATAAGGGCGTAGATGTTGTAATCAGCAATATCGAAAAATATGTGCGGCACATTGTTGAGCAATCTCCTTATGAATGGGATCAATTGAAGGGTGTCGGTGCGGGCGTTGCGGGTTTTACAAATGTTCGCAACGGTATTATTGTCCTCGCCCCTAATATTGGCTTTCGTGACGTACCGATTCGGGCGCTTTTGGAGGAACGGATCGGCAAGCCTGTAAAAATAGACAATGACGCTAACGTTGCCGCACTTGGCGAAGCATGGGCCGGAGCGGGCAAAGGCAGAGATAACTGCGTATGCTATACCCTGGGTACGGGTGTTGGCGGCGGCATTATTATTAATGGTAAAATATATCAAGGCTTCTCGGGTATGGCCGGTGAAATTGGACATATGAGTGTTGTACCTGATCTGGAGGCTATCCAGTGTGGATGCGGCAAAATGGGTTGTCTGGAAACCGTATCTTCTGCAACAGGTATTATCCGTATGGCAAAAGACGCTGTGGAACGTGGCGATCGCACCTCTCTGGCACTGGAGGATCAAATTGCTGCTAAAGAAGTATTTGATGCTGCTAAAGCCGGTGATGAGGTCGCGTTACGTATCGTGAACCGGGCTGCCTTTTATTTGGGGAAATCTATGGCAGCCGTGGCCGCAGTGCTCAATCCGGAGCTGTTTATTATAGGCGGCGGTGTTTCCAAAGCTGGCGATTTTTTGTTTGAAGAGATGCGCCGCGTATACACTAAGCTGGCACCTGAGCCTCTTCAGCAAGGAGTATCGATTGTTCCGGCAGTACTGGGCAATGACGCAGGTATCGTAGGGGCTGCAGGCTTGCTGCTGCGCTCCTGATTTATAGGCAACTGATATACGGGTACTGACATAGAGCGAAGAAGCAAAAGGAGAGGGAAGTCCATATGACAGACAACCTAAAAAATGCTGCGCCGTGGGCAACGCTCATTATTATTACGGGGATGTCAGGTGCAGGGAAGACCATTGCGGTGCAGAGCCTGGAAGACTTGGGCTTCTTCTGCGTTGATAATTTGCCCCCTGTGCTGATTCCCAAATTCGCTGAGTTAATCGAGCAGTCTAACGGAAAAATAGGTAAAGTGGCGCTCGTAATTGATTTGCGTGGTCGAGAATTTTTCACTGCCTTGTCGGAATCATTGAATTATATTAAAGATCATTTTACGATTCATTGTGAAATTCTATTCTTGAATGCTAATGATGGCGTTCTTGTGCAACGTTACAAGGAAAGCCGTCGACGTCATCCGCTAGCTCCAGACGGTATGCCTTTGGATGGAATCCGACTGGAGCGCAAAATGCTGAAGGAGCTGAAAAGCTCCGCTACAGAGGTTATAGATACAAGCACGATGAAGCCCGCAACCTTAAAGGCTCGGATCATTTCGAGATTTTCACATCTGGAAAGCAGTATGCTTTCCGTGAATATTACTTCTTTTGGCTTTAAATATGGTATTCCCATTGATGCTGATCTTGTATTCGATGTGCGCTTCCTGCCTAATCCTCACTACGTGGACCAGCTTCGCCCCCACACGGGCCAGGACAGCGATGTATATGATTATGTTATGAAATGGCCTGAGACTCAGGCATTTCTGACCAAGCTGCTGGATATGTTGCATTTTTTGATTCCACAATACCGTAAAGAAGGCAAGAGTCAGGTGATCATCGGTATTGGCTGTACCGGCGGTAAGCATCGTTCTGTTGCGATATCGGAATATTTAGGAAAAATGTTGGGTGCCAGCGAGACAGAATCCGTTTCTGTTTCGCATCGGGATGCTGATCGGGACCGGCATTAATGAGGTGAAATGATGAAAGAGACCGGATCACAACGGGAGCGCCCGCGTATTGTTGTTATGGGCGGGGGAACCGGCTTGTCTGTCATGCTGCGGGGCTTGAAGCAAAAGCCACTGGATATTACGGCTATTGTTACAGTCGCTGACGATGGCGGAAGCTCCGGGATATTGCGCAGTGAGCTGCAGATGCCCCCTCCAGGGGACATCCGCAATGTGCTGACTGCCTTGGCTGACGTAGAACCAGTGATGTCAGATATGCTAAAATACCGTTTCGGTGCAGGATCAGGATTGTCAGGCCATAGTTTGGGCAATCTGATTTTGGCAGCGATGACCGATATATCAGGTGATTTTGTAACGGCGGTGCGTGAGCTTAGCCGTGTATTTGCTGTCCGGGGGCGTGTACTGCCGGCAGCCGAAGAAGGCGTTGTGTTAAGTGCCGAAATGGAGGATGGCACGGTTGTTACCGGAGAGTCCAAAATCCCGGAAGCGGGCGGCAGAATCAAACGTGTTTTTCTTGAACCGACTCACGTGGAGCCGTTGCCTGAGGCTGTAGAGGCCATAAATGAAGCTGATGCGATTCTGATCGGCCCCGGCAGTTTGTATACCAGTATTTTACCCAATCTACTCGTACCGAAGCTCGCTGAGGCTGTAGTGAAATCTGATGCTATCAAAATATTTGTCTGCAACGTCATGACCCAGCCGGGTGAAACCGATGGTTATACGGTGGGAGATCACCTGCAGGCTATTTACGAGCATGTAGGGCATCATCTCTTCGACTATGTCATTGTCAATAACGGAGAAATCCCGCCTCAAGTGCAGGAAATGTATGCCGAGCAGGGAGCCAAGCCAGTTCAAGTCGACATGGGCGAACTGAACGACCGGGGATATAAGGTGGTGGCAGATACGTTAGTTTTGTTCCGCACGTATTTACGGCATGATGCAGACAAACTAAGCCAGCATATTTATCAATTGGTACAAAACTGGATATTAAGAAGGAGGTGAGTCCCTTGTCCTTTGCGGCACAAACGAAAAAAGAGCTTACGATGATTGAAAGCCAGCCCTGCTGTGAAAAAGCGGAGCTGTCTGCGCTTATACGTATGCTCGGATCCGTACAACTGTCGAATAAAAGGGTAATATTGGACGTGTCTACAGAAAATGCCGCGATTGCAAGGCGGATTTACTCCTTGATCAAAAAGCATTTTCAGCTTCACATTGAACTGCTTGTACGGAAAAAAATGCGCTTGAAAAAAAATAATGTGTACATTGTCCGTATTCCTAACGGTGTACAAGAGCTGTTGAAGGATTTATACATTGTATCAGAAGGCTTCTTGTTCACGGACGGGATTAATCGGGAGATCATTCGGAAAAACTGTTGTAAGCGGGCTTATCTGCGTGGCGCCTTTATGGCTGGCGGCTCTGTAAACAACCCGGAGGGATCGTCTTACCATCTTGAAATTTCCTCGATGTATGAGGAGCATTGTCAGGCACTGGTAGATCTTGCGAATGACTTTCATCTGAATGCCCGCTGTATTGAGCGAAAAAAAGGCTTTATTCTCTACATCAAGGAAGGCGAGAAGATCATTGAACTGCTCAGTATCATTGGGGCGCATCAAGCCTTGTTCAAATTCGAGGATGTACGTATTATGCGCGATATGCGCAACTCCGTAAATCGCATTGTCAATTGCGAAACAGCCAATTTGAACAAGACGATCGGTGCTGCGGTCCGGCAAATTGAAAACATTAAGCTGCTGGAGAGGGAAGTTGGTTTGGAGACCTTGCCGGATAAGCTGCGTGAAGTGGCGGAAATCCGACTTGCCCATCCTGATTTGAACTTGAAAGAAGTTGGGGAAATGCTCAAAGGGGTCGTCAGTAAATCCGGTGTAAATCACCGTCTTCGCAAGATTGACGAGATGGCGGACAAAATCAGGGGAGAAAATGGCCTGATTCCGTAAAAAAGAATGTCCTTGGGGCTTTTTGCCGCTTTAATTAGTTTTTTTTCTAGTGTCTGTCCCAGGTTAATGTTATAATGTGATAAATAAAATGGAGTAAGTAGTGTCCAGATTTATTTGATGAGGGGGTAAGCTGACATGTCAAAACATCCGGTAGTCGTACGCTTGAAAACAGGACTGCACGCCAGACCTGCTGCGTTATTCGTACAGGAAGCGAATAAATATTCATCTGAGATTTTTGTGGAAAAAGAAGACAAGAAGGTTAATGCCAAGAGCATCATGGGTATTATGAGTCTTGCCATCAGTACAGGTACTGAAATTAATATTAGTGCTGAAGGTGCGGACGCCGAACAGGCTGTAAACGCTTTAGTAAGTCTGGTTAGTAAGGTAGAACTGGAAAATCAGTAAGCGACTGTCTATTTTTTGTGATACGGTGTACGCTCTTTCGTGAAAAGCCCTTCGGGGCTTTTTTTATTTCCGTAAAAAGTCTAGATATTCCTTCGTAAAGCTTCGTAAAGCTCTATAAGTACCGTTTTGTTGAATATGCCAACTGGAATTAGTCCAACCTACATCTAATTTATATTCCGTGTTTATTCTTTATTTCGGAAATGTGAACGCTTGTCTGCAACCTTTTTTCGTCTTTTCCGTCTGGAAGGTACAAACATTTTCAAGAAAGAGGTTGGATACGATGAGACATTGGACAAAAATGGTAAGCACAGCAGTTCTCACAGGAGCATTATTGGCAGGGGGAGTAGCTGGAGGATTGTGGACAGGAGCAGATCGTGCTTATGCCGCATCAACAGCTGCGACGGTGAATAGTGTAATAAATGTGAGCGGAAGCGGCGAAATACTGGCTAAGCCCGATATTGCATACCTCTCGATCGGTGTGCAATCGGAAGGAAACACAGCGGCCGCTGCGCAAAAAGCCAATGCCACGAAAATAAATAAGGTTACACAATTGCTGAAAGAGAAATGGAGCATTAGCGCAGACGACATTCAGACTAGCCAGTTCTACGTGCAACCTAACTATATCTACAACGAAAAAGAAGGGCAGAAGCTCAAAGGCTACATTGCCAACCATACACTTTCCGTGAAATACCGTGATCTGGATAAAATCGGTCAGCTGCTGGATGAGGCTACAAATTCCGGGGCGAATAACGTGGATAATGTACGGTTTTCAGTAGAAGACCCTTCCACCTACGAAGAAGAAGCGATTGCCAAGGCGCTCGGTAACGCTCAATCTAAAGCCAGTGCCGTTGCTAAGGCAGCCAAACGCGGACTAGGGACTCTTGTGAATGTGACGGTAGACGGTGGAGAAGCCCAGGTATTCACACAACGTGAGACTGCTATGAGTAAGGCGCTTATGGATGGTAATGGAACAGATATTCAGTCCGGTCAAGTGACGATAAAGGTTCAGGTATCGGCCCAATACGAAATGAACTAATACAGAACGTTAAACAAAGCCACAAGCGGCTTGCATCATGTGCAGGTTGGCTTGCTGGCTTTTTTTGTATATCGAAACCATTTTGTAATGAGTCTGTCATAGCTAAGGGGTGTTAGGTGTAGAGATTGAAATCGGAGGGTGTACAGATTGTAAACCTCATGTAATCGGGTACAGATATAATAAGAAAAGTAATCAAAACACATACAGATCCACCACAGGAGGAATACTTACGATGAACAAGCATACGAAAAAATGGAGCTCCGCTCTCCTGGCAGTGGGAATTCTAGCAGGAGTCGCAGTTATTCCCGTTTCCTATATTGAGGCAGCATCGACCAAACAGCAAGCTACATCACAGCAACCGGGAATCTCCATCCAATGGAATGGTAAAACATTGGCAACCAAAGGAGTCCAGGTAAACGGAAGCACACTCATTCCAGTAGCAGCACTGCGTGACAGCTTGGGAATTCCGATGAGCTTTGATAGCAAAACAGCAACATATACCGTAGGTAGCGGGTATAACAAGCTTTACATCATGCCCTCTTCCTTTGACGATCCCTATGTCAATATCAATGGAATAAGCACACGGAGCATGGATGCCAAACAGATCGCCGGGAAGTTATACATTCCTATGAGTCTGCTGAAAGATTATCTGGGTATCGATGCTCAGTGGAATGCTGCTCAGAAAACAGTAACGTTGAGTAAAAGCCAGCTTAATCCGATCACAATTGCGTCCCAGTCTCTTCCGGCTTCGAGTAATGCGAAGGTGTCCTATAAGATTAAGTACCCGCAAATCAGCGGTAGCCAGCTGGGACCTGAAGCTCAACAGGCCATTAACAGTGTGCTTAAAAAGCATGCAGAGGGAGTATTGGCAGCAGGCAAAAAGATGATGGCTGAGGGAGAGGCTACAACAGAAAGACCGTATGAGTTTGGGAATGATTTTGCGATTGCCTACAACAAGGACGGTATTCTGAGTGTAATTATGCAGGATTACTCATATACAGGCGGCGCACATGGCATGACGGCACGTAAAGGATGCACGTTCTCGCTCGCTGATGGCAAACTGCTGCAATTATCCGACGTGCTGAAAGCGAACCCCCAATACAAACAGTTTCTCAATAACGACCTAAAGAAAAAAAATGATGCGCTTCAGGCTGGCGAAGGTTTTGGCAAATTTAAAGAGCTGGCGGCGGATCAAAATTTTTATGTGACCAACAGTGGGGTAACAGTCGTGTTTGATTTGTATGATTATGCGCCATACGCGTATGGAATTCCGGAGTTCACCTACTCGTTTGCTCAACTGCTGCCTCAGGGCGGAAAGCCTTTTGCAGGACAAAATGAATAGTACCAAAAAAGCTGCCTACCGGATACGAACATCCGGGGCAGCTTTTTCATTTACCAGCTATTCAGAAGTACATTTCTTCTCTTATACACCTTCTGGAGAAGAGCTGGTTAATACTTTATCAATAATACCGTATTCCTTGGCATCATCAGCGGACATGAAATAGTCACGGTCTGTGTCTTTTTCAATGCGTTCCAGTGGTTGGCCTGTGCGATCTGCGAGAATGCGGTTCAATTTGTCACGCATTTTCAGAATGCGGCGGGCGCGGATTTCGATATCCGTTGCCTGACCTTGTGCACCACCCAATGGTTGGTGAATCATAATTTCACTGTTCGGCAAAGCAAAACGTTTGCCTTTGGCACCTGCGTTCAGCAAGAACGCCCCCATGGAAGCAGCCATACCCACACAAATCGTAGACACGTCAGGTTTAATGTATTGCATCGTATCGAAAATGGCCATACCGGCTGTAATGGAACCGCCAGGACTGTTAATATACAAGTGAATATCTTTTTCAGGATCTTCGGCAGCCAAAAACAGCATTTGCGCAATAATAGAGTTGGCTACAACGTCATTGACGTCCGAGCCCAACAAAATAATGCGATCCTTCAACAGTCTGGAATAAATGTCATAGGCGCGTTCGCCGCGGTTACTTTGTTCTACTACCATAGGAACATAGCTCACGTCAAAAAACCTCCCTTTAATATCGTTAATGGATTTGGTGGACATGCCAATTACATGCCCCTACTTTATAAACTGTTACCGTATTAACCACATGATAAACAATTTCAAACAAAAAGTCAAAGAAAGTCAAACTAATGGTCAAAAAAAAGAGCCCTCTGCGCTCTTATTGGTTAAAACATAATATAGAAGCATTAAAGCATTCATTTAAAATGACGCGCCCGCGAGGAATCGAACCTCGATCTCAGGCTCCGGAGGCCTACGTCATATCCGTTGGACCACGGGCGCACAGCTAATTGGAAACAAAGATGATTATATGATATACGGCATTGAATTGCAAGCTTTTATTATGTGCGCATATTCACATAAAAAGTTGAGAAATATAGGATCAGATAGACTTGCATGTGGAGCAAATATTGGTTAAGATATACGTGGGACTTAAAAAGTTATCCCGGGACGTTTTAAGACCAATCAGAGATATAGTTTAGAGACAGAACTTAGAAGTGTGCGGGAGTGGAAAGCATGCGAAAGATATTAGAAATACAGAAGCAGCTTCTGCCCGACCTCATGGATGTTTTGAAAAAAAGGTACACGATCCTGCATCAGATCATGCTGTCCGATGTTATTGGACGCAGAACACTGGCAGCTTCACTGGATATGACCGAGCGCGTGCTGCGCGCCGAAACCGATCTTCTTAAAGCCCAAGGGCTAATTGAGATTGAGAGTGTGGGCATGAAGGTGAGCAAAGCAGGACTGGATCTGCTGGAACAGCTGGAGCCGATTGCGAACGACTTGTTCGGCCTGTCCCAATTGGAGGATCAGATTCGTCAAGCCTATGGTTTGAGGAAAGTGGTTGTCGTTCCAGGGGATTCGGATGCTTCACCGTTAGCGAAGCAGGAGCTGGGCCGTGCTGGTGCAAAGGCGCTGCTGAGTGTTATGGATGACGAGGATGTTGTCGCTGTAACAGGTGGCACGACAATTGCAGATGTGGCGGAACAACTGACATTACCTGCTAACGGCCCGCTTAAGGGCGGATGGTTTGTACCGGCACGCGGGGGTTTGGGAGAGAGCATGGAAATGCAGGCTAACACTATTGCTTCCACGATGGCTCGCAAGGTCGGCGCTCAATACCGTCTGCTCCATGTACCGGATTTGCTCAGCAATCATGCTTACAACTCCTTGCTTGAGGATACGAATATTCAGGATATATTAAGCCTGATTCGAGAGAGCCGTATCATCATTCACGGGATAGGCAACGCCATAGCGATGGCCCACAGACGCAAGCTTGACCCCGAAACCTTTGCCCAGATCAGCAGTGAAGGCGCGGTTGCCGAATCGTTTGGTTATTATTTTAACGAAGACGGCGTCGTTGTTCACAGAATGCTGACGCTTGGACTCCGCTTGGAGGACATTAGGCGTACGGAGACGGTGCTAGGTGTAGCTGGAGGCAAGAGCAAGGCGGCTGCTATTCATGCAGTATTGCGCTTCGGGCAAGAAGACATTCTTGTCACCGACGAAGGCGCTGCTGTCGAGATTGTAAGCCGTTATTTAAAAGGTTAATATGGCTTGATTAATTGTGTTGTCTTGACGGGCTTTCGGGTCTGTCTTGAATATATAAACTAAACTAAACGAACTTTGGGAGGAACTCACTCATGACAGTTAAAGTTGGTATTAACGGTTTCGGACGTATTGGACGCCTTGCTTTCCGCCGTATTCAAGACGTGGAAGGTATTGAAGTAGTAGCAATCAACGACTTGACAGATTCCAAAATGCTGGCACATCTGTTGAAATATGATACAACACAAGGTACTTTCCAAGGACAAGTAGAAGTACATGACGGCTTCTTCAAAGTAAACGGTAAAGAAGTTAAAGTTTTGGCTAACCGCAACCCTGAAGAACTGCCTTGGGGAGACCTGGGTGTAGACATCGTTCTGGAATGCACAGGTTTCTTCACAACTAAAGAAGCTGCTGAGAAACATTTGAAAGGCGGCGCTAAAAAAGTTGTTATCTCCGCTCCAGCTACTGGCGACATGAAAACTGTCGTTTACAACGTTAACCATGAAATTCTGGACGGAACTGAAACTGTAATTTCCGGTGCTTCTTGCACAACAAACTGCCTGGCTCCTATGGCTAAAACGCTGCAAGACAAATTTGGTATCGTTGAAGGCTTGATGACTACAATTCACGCTTACACTGGCGACCAAAACACTTTGGATGCTCCACATGCTAAAGGTGACTTCCGTCGTGCTCGCGCAGCAGCTGAAAACATCATCCCTAACACAACTGGTGCTGCTAAAGCAATCGGTCTGGTTATCCCTGAGTTGAAAGGTAAACTGGATGGCGCGGCTCAACGTGTTCCAGTACCAACAGGTTCCCTGACTGAGCTGGTAACAGTTCTGGAGAAAACCGTAACTGCTGAAGAAATCAACGCAGCGATGAAAGAAGCTTCCGATCCTGAAACTTACGGATACACTGAAGATCAAATCGTTTCTTCTGACATCAAAGGTCTGACTTTCGGTTCTTTGTTTGATGCAACTCAAACTAAAGTCCTGACTGTTGGCGACAAACAACTGGTTAAAACTGTAGCTTGGTATGACAATGAAATGTCCTACACTGCACAATTGATCCGTACGTTGGAATACTTCGCTAAATTGGCTAAATAAGAATTCCTTATCGAGCAACATCATAGAGCGGAAACAGCAGTTATTGTTTCCGCTCTTTATATATCAAAATGTGCCTTAAATTCCTGTTTCGTAAAATTAAAAGGGTGCGGAGGAATATGGAGATGAACAAAAAGAGCGTACGTGATATAGAACTGAATGGAAAACGGGTGTTTGTTCGTGTAGATTTTAACGTTCCGGTTGAGGATGGTAAAATTACGGATGACAAGCGTATTCGTGAAACCTTGCCAACAATTAACTACCTGATTGAAAAAGGTGCAAAAGTTATCTTGGCGAGTCACTTTGGACGTCCAAAAGGTCAAGTCGTTGAATCCATGCGTCTGACTCCTGCTGGCGTGCGTTTGTCTGAACTGCTCAAAAAGCCTGTTGTTAAAGTGGACGAAGCAGTTGGTGAGGCTGTTAAAGCAAAAGTGGCTGAACTGCAAAACGGTGACGTGCTGTTGCTTGAAAATGTACGCTTCTATCCAGGAGAAGAGAAAAATGATCCTGAACTGGCAAAGCAATTTGCTGAGCTGGCTGACATTTTCGTGAATGACGCATTTGGTGCAGCGCACCGTGCTCATGCTTCCACAGAAGGTATCGCGCATCTTCTTCCGGCTGTTTCCGGCTTACTGATGGAGAAAGAATTATCTGTAATTGGTAAAGCTCTTTCAAACCCAGACCGTCCTTTTACAGCCATTATCGGCGGATCCAAAGTAAAAGACAAAATCGACGTGATCGACAACCTGCTGAACATTGCAGATAACGTAATTATTGGCGGCGGCTTGGCTTATACATTTTTTAAAGCTCAAGGTCATGAAGTGGGTCAATCTCTGTTGGATGAATCCAAACTGGACGTAGCTCTTGGATTTATCGAAAAAGCGAAGAAGCTCGGCAAAAAATTCTATCTTCCGGTAGATATCGTTATTTCTGACGATTTCAGCGCTACAGCGAACACTAACATTGTGGACATCGACGGTATTCCTGCAGATTGGGAAGGCGTGGATATCGGACCGAAAACTCGTAAAATCTATGCAGATGTTATCAAAAACTCCAAATTGGTTGTTTGGAATGGACCAATGGGTGTATTTGAAATCGAACCTTTCGCTGGCGGTACTCGTGAAGTAGCGGAAGCTTGCGCAACAACAGAAGCATACACCATCATTGGTGGCGGCGATTCTGCGGCTGCGGCTGAGAAATTCCAACTGGCTGACAAAATGGATCACATTTCCACTGGTGGCGGCGCATCTTTGGAATTTATGGAAGGCAAAGCACTTCCGGGTGTTGTTGCACTTAACGATAAGTAATCAAACGCTTAGTGCGTAATAAAGCTTTAGGGCACCTAATAGTTAGGAGTTGAAACCATTGAGAACACCGATTATCGCGGGTAACTGGAAGATGTTTAAAACCGTGCCAGAAGCTAAAACTTTCATCGAAGAGATCAAAGGTAAGGCAGAGGTTGCAGGAGTGGAAAGCGTAATTTGTGCTCCATTTACTAATCTTCCTGCTCTGGTTGAAGCAGTAAAAGGCACATCTATTAAAATCGGCGCACAAAACCTGCACTTTGCAGAAGATGGCGCATTTACAGGTGAAATCAGCGGCGGCATGCTGAAAGATTTGGGCGTAGACTACGTTGTGATCGGACACTCCGAGCGTCGTGAATATTTCAACGAAACAGACGAAACGGTAAACAAAAAGGTTCATGCGGCATTCCGTCACGGCCTGACTCCGATCGTATGTGTAGGCGAAAAGCTGGAAGACCGTGAAGCAGGTCAAACCAAAGAGGTTGTAAAAGTGCAAACTGTAGCAGCTTTCGCTGGCTTGGCTAAGGATCAGGCTGCACAAGTGGTTGTTGCCTATGAGCCAATCTGGGCAATCGGAACAGGAAAATCCTCCACTTCGCAGGATGCGAATGAAGTGATCTCCTACATCCGCAGTCTGATTAAAGAACTGTATGATGAAAATACAGCAAATGCTGTACGTATTCAGTACGGTGGCAGTGTAAAACCTGAAAATGTTACTGAGTACCTGGGTCAAAGCGATATCGACGGCGCGCTTGTTGGCGGTGCCAGTCTTCAACCGGCGTCGTACATCGCGCTTGTTGAGGGGGCGAAGTAAGATGACAGCACCAAAACCGGTAGCTTTAATTATTATGGACGGATTCGGACTGCGCGACAAAGTGGAAGGCAACGCGGTTGCACAGGCCAACAAGCCGAATTACGACCGGTATTTAAAACAGTATCCTCATGCTACGTTGACCGCTTCTGGTGAAGCGGTGGGTCTGCCAGAAGGCCAAATGGGCAACTCCGAAGTAGGTCACTTGAACATCGGCGCAGGCCGCATTGTGTATCAAGATTTGACTCGTATTTCGAAGTCCATTCGCGAGGGTGAATTCTACGATAACGAAACATTGGTTAAAGCAGTTCAGCACGCCAAGAAGAACAACACCAAGCTTCACCTGTACGGACTTCTGTCCGACGGCGGCGTGCATAGCCATATCAGCCATCTGTTCGCTATGCTGGACCTGGCAAAAAAAGAAGGATTAACAGAAGTGTACATTCATGCTTTCATGGATGGACGCGACGTTATGCCTGACAGCGGCGTAGGCTTCATGCAACAGCTGATCGCTAAAATTCAGGAAGTGGGCATTGGCCAAATTGCGACTGTACAAGGACGCTATTATGCAATGGACCGCGACAAACGTTGGGAACGTGTAGAGAAGTCCTACCGTGCAATCGTATACGGAGAAGGTCCTCAATATACTGACCCACTGGAAGCATTAAAGGAATCGTATGAAAAATCAGTGTTCGATGAATTTGTGGAGCCAACTGTTATTGTGAAGGCCGACGGAAGTCCTGTAGGGCTGGTTGAGAGCAATGACTCTGTTGTTTTCCTGAATTTCCGTCCTGACCGTGCGATCCAATTGTCTCAAGTATTTACCAATGAGGATTTCCGTGGTTTTGACCGTGGGCCGAAATGGCCTAAGGATCTGCACTTTGTTTGCTTGACCTTGTTCAGTGAAACGGTTGGAGGCTTTGTAGCCTATGAACCGAAGAACCTGGATAATACGTTTGGCGAAGTGCTGGTACAAAACAACAAAAAGCAATTGCGTATTGCTGAGACAGAAAAGTATCCGCACGTTACTTTCTTTTTCAGTGGCGGACGCGATGTCGAGCTGCCTGGCGAAACTCGTGTTTTGATCAACTCGCCTAAAGTGGCTACGTATGACCTGAAGCCTGAAATGAGTGCGTACGAGGTTGCGGATGCTGCAGTGAAGGAAATCGAAGCTGACAAGCATGACGCAATCATCCTGAACTTTGCCAATCCGGACATGGTAGGACACTCCGGCATGCTGGAGCCGACCATTAAGGCGGTAGAAACGACGGATGAATGTGTTGGACGTGTTGTCGATGCAGTTAAAGCCAAAGGCGGCGTGGTTGTTATCATTGCCGACCATGGTAACGCGGATATGGAAATTGATGAGCAGGGACGTCCGTTCACAGCTCATACAACGAATCCGGTTCCGTTCATTTTGACTGACGAAAATATCGTTTTGCGTGAGCATGGAATTCTGGCTGACGTAGCTCCAACGCTTCTGGATTTAATGCAACTTCCGCAACCTGCGGAAATGACAGGAAAATCTATGATTGCATCCCGCAAGTAAGCTTGATTTAATAAGTATAGGCTTGACCAATAAATTATGATTCACAAAGGAGATTAAGTACAAATGACTATTATTTCTGACGTGTACGCTCGCGAAGTCCTCGACTCCCGTGGTAACCCTACGGTTGAAGTTGAAGTATATCTGGAATCCGGTGCTATCGGTAGTGCCATCGTTCCTTCCGGTGCCTCTACTGGTGCTCACGAAGCTGTAGAGCTTCGCGATAACGACAAATCCCGTTACCTGGGCAAAGGTGTTCTTCAAGCCGTTAAAAACGTGAACGAAATCATCGCTCCTGAAGTAATCGGTATGGACGCTATAAACCAAGTAGAAATCGACACATTGATGATCAAATTGGATGGTACGCCAAACAAAGGTAAACTGGGTGCAAATGCCATTCTGGCTGTATCCATGGCTGTAGCTCGCGCTGCTGCTGAAGCTCTGGGCTTGCCACTGTACACTTACCTGGGCGGATTCAACGCTAAGCAATTGCCAGTACCAATGATGAACATCGTTAACGGTGGCGCTCATGCTGACAACAACGTTGACGTTCAAGAGTTCATGGTTCTGCCTGTAGGCGCTCCTACTTTCAAAGAAGCTCTGCGTATTGGTGCGGAAATCTTCCACAACCTGAAATCTGTACTGAACTCTAAAGGTTTGAACACAGCTGTTGGCGATGAAGGCGGTTTTGCTCCTAACTTCAAATCCAACGAAGAAGCTCTGTCCACTATTATCGAAGCCATCGAAAAAGCTGGTTACAAACCAGGCGTTGACGTATTCCTCGGTATGGACGTTGCTTCCACTGAGTTCTACAAAGATGGAAAATACACGCTGGAAGGCGAAGGCAAATCCTTCACTTCTGCTGAGTTCGTTGACCTGCTTGCTTCTTGGGTTGATAAATACCCAATCATCACAATCGAAGATGGTTGCTCCGAAGATGACTGGGAAGGTTGGAAATTGCTCACTGAGAAACTGGGTAGCAAAATCCAATTGGTTGGTGACGACCTGTTCGTAACGAACACAGAACGTCTGGCTAAAGGTATCGAAGAAAACATCGGTAACTCCATCCTGATCAAAGTAAACCAAATCGGTACGCTGACTGAAACATTCGACGCTATCGAATTGGCTAAACGTGCAGGATACACAGCTGTAATCTCTCACCGTTCCGGTGAATCCGAAGACAGCACAATCGCTGATATCGCTGTTGCAACAAATGCAGGCCAAATCAAAACAGGTGCTCCTTCCCGTACTGACCGTATTGCGAAGTACAACCAATTGCTCCGCATTGAGGACCAATTGGGTGAACTGGCTCAATACCACGGCCTGAAATCTTTCTACAACCTGAAAAAATAATATTGCGACAACATGCTAAAGTTGTTCTAAGCTTCGTGGTTTAAGATTACGAAGCTTGGACGCTCGAAGCTAGACGCAATGATTAAAATAGACCTGCTGCTACTGTGAGCAGGTCTATTTTTGTTATTTGTTTGTATGCATAGTGAAGATAAGTAGAAAAGCACATAGATGTATCCTTGCAAAGGCTTGGTGCGAGCCAATCGGCAAAGCTGGTTGTTATCTACTGGAAGCTGTGGTAGAATGAAAATAGTGTTTTGCGTTAATTTCCGGCTATTCATAACATGATATGGACATGTTTTCATAAAAGAGGCTGTGTTGTTTTGCAAAACAGATGTATAAGCTCAGGAGGTGGGATTTTTCATGGAAATCTTTTTGAAAGTGCTGCTCGTTGTGTTCTCGATTGCTGTTATTGCGGTTGTTTTACTGCAAAAGGGGAAAAGTGCAGGTTTGTCCGGTGCCATCTCTGGCGGTGCTGAGCATCTGTTCGGCAAGACAAAAGCTCGCGGTATGGATTTGATTTTGCAACGCGTAACTGCCGTTTTGGGTGCGTGTTTTATGATTATTGCCGTGCTGGTTGCGTTTTTTGCAAAATAAGATAAATATATACCTTAAGCCTTCGTTTCACGGGAAACGGAGGCTTTTTTGGATTTTAGGCAAGCAGGGATGCCGTCGATTAAATTCGTGTATACTAGGGTATGAGTATAAAAGAGCCTTGTAACAGGACAAGGAACATGCGGATTATTACTGAAAATTAAAGGTCGCCCGAGGTGGACAAAATTATGATAACAGAGCAACAATTACTTGATTTTATGCGCGAGACCGCATACAAGCCTATGACATACCAGGAGCTGGAGCAGCATTTTGACATTAAGGATGCAGACGATTTTCGCGAATTCCTTAAGCTCTTGAACGTATTGGAAGAAGACGGGAAAATTCTGCTGACCCGCACAAACCGTTATGGTGTTCCGGAACGGATGGATTTGCAGCGCGGGCGTTTGCAGGCTCATGCCAAGGGCTTCGCTTTTCTTATTCCAGAGGACCGGGAGCACCCGGATGTATACATTCACGCTAATGACTTAAAGAGCGCGATGAATGGAGACACGGTACTGGTAAGAGTGACATCGAAGGGACCTGCGGGTGGCCGATTGGAAGGCGAAGTCGTGCGGATCGTGAAGCGCGCTGTGCTTCAAGTGGTGGGCGTGTTTCAGAGCCACGAAGCATACGGTTTTGTTTTGCCGGATGATAAACGCATTAACCGGGATATTTTTATTCCAAAGGACAGCTTTAATGGAGCTGTAAACGGGCAAAAGGTCGTTGTGCGTATTGTGAGCTACCCGGAAGGACGGGCGGCGGCGGAAGGTGAAGTGCTGGAAGTTCTGGGTCACAAGGATGATCCAGGCGTCGACATTTTGTCAGTGATTCGCAAGCATCAGCTTCCAGAGGCATTCCCCGATGAAGTGACAGCGGAAGCGGATCAGGCTCCCGACGCGATTACGGAAGAAGAAATTGTACGTCAGGGGCGTCGCGATCTGCGTGATAAGATCATTGTTACGATTGATGGCGAAGATGCTAAGGACCTGGATGATGCGGTCAATGTTGAGCGTCTGCCGAACGGGAACTACCGTCTGGGCGTTCATATTGCCGACGTAGGGTATTATGTGCGTGAGAACTCCAAGCTGGATCAGGAAGCCTATAATCGCGGTTGTAGCGTGTATTTGGTTGACCGTGTCATTCCTATGCTTCCACACCGGCTTTCAAACGGGATTTGTTCTTTGAATCCGCAGGTGGATCGCTTGACTTTGTCCTGTGAAATGGAATTCAACGAGCATATGAAGGTTGTAAAGCATGATATTTTCACCAGTGTGATTAAAACCAAGGAACGAATGACATATACCAACGTTCGCAAGATCCTCGAAGAGGAAGATGCCGAACTGATGGAACGGTACAAGGATCTGGTAGAGGTATTCCGTACGATGAAGGAGCTGGCATTGAAGCTGCGTGCTAACCGGATGCGCCGGGGTGCGGTTGATTTCGATTTTGATGAAGCGAAAGTCATTGTGAACGATGAGGGTAAAGCTGTCGATATCGTTAAAAGAGATCGCACGATAGCCGAGCAAATTATCGAGGAATTTATGCTGGCAGCCAATGAAACCGTGGCCGAGCATTTCCACTGGCTCAAGGTGCCATTCTTATACCGGATTCATGAGGACCCGGACCCGGAGAAACTGCAAAATTTCATGGCGTTTGCGGCTAATTTTGGACATCAGATCAAAGGCCGCGGGAATTCCATTCATCCGCGTGCGCTGCAAACATTGCTGGAAGATATCGAGGGCACCAAGGAGCAGACGGTGCTTAGTACCATGATGCTGCGTTCGATGAAGCAGGCGAAGTATGATGCGGAATCGACAGGACATTTTGGACTGGCAGCGGAGTATTATTCTCATTTTACATCGCCAATTCGCCGCTATCCTGATTTAGTGATTCACCGTGTTATTCGTGAGGTATTGGAAAATGGCGGGGCTTTGACAGCTGAGCGTCAAGAATATCTGACTGCACGCATGCCTGATATTGCTCAGCAATCCTCTGAGCGTGAACGTGTGGCTGTGGATGCAGAGCGCGACACAGAGCAAATGAAAAAGGCTGAATACATGCTGGACAAGGTTGGCGAGGAGTTCGAGGGCATCATCAGCAGCGTAACCAGCTTTGGTATGTTCATCGAGTTGGACAATACGGTGGAGGGTCTAACGCGCTTGAGTGCGCTTACGGACGACTATTACCATTTTGATGAGCAGCATATGGCGTTAATCGGTGAACGCACCTCCAAGGTATTTCGTATCGGGGATGAGGTTAAGGTTCGTGTCGCCCGCGTCAACATGGAGGATTACACGATTGATTTTGAACTTGTCGATATGAAGCCGCGTCAACGCCGTGAGCGGACGGGCGGATCTGGCCAAGGCAGTGGTTTTGCACGTGGCGAGGGGCGTGGTAAAGGCCGCGAAGGACGTGACCGTAAGGGCGGCAAGGAAAAGGCTGGCAGAGAGCGTAAGGGCGGTCGTGAGACGGCTGGGAAGCCTAAAGAGGCTGACAACGGAGGTATCAACACTGCAGGTCGCACAGGCCGTGGTGGTGGAAATGGCGGCGGATCCAGTTCGGCGGGCAGCTTTGGCTTTGGCAGTGGCAAGGGCGGATACACTTCGCCAGCAACGGGTGCAAGCAAGCGGCGGAAGAAGACGTCTGCCAGCGGCATTTTTATCGGCGGCGCAGCTACACCTGGGAGTGATGCCAGACCAGGCGGTGACGGCGGCACGCGCCGCAAGCGGAAAAATAAGAGCGGCGGTGGTGGCAATAGCACCGCTGGATTTGTGAGGAAAAAGAAAAAGTAAGTTGATATAACATACTCGTTAGAAGGCTGGAGTTTTCGTACCAGTAAATGAGCTGACGGGGGCTTAGGTATAAGGCGGTTTCTGTCTGTAGTAATGGATAGAAACCGTTTGCTTTTAGTGTGATACGTGTAAGTTAGAAATGTAGAAGGCTTGACCTTTCTTGCTTTTATCATCTGAAATTTGTTACAATATATTTCTAGGTAGCTCTTTGTAGCCGGATTCTTGTGCCTGGATTTATATTTTGAATTAAGTTATTTATAAGGAGTGGTATTCATGGGTAAGAAGGCAGACGGGAAAGTGCTCGCCCAGAACAAAAAAGCTTCCCATGACTATTTTATTGAGGACACCTACGAGGCGGGCATGGTGTTAACGGGAACGGAAATTAAGTCTCTGCGGAATGGCCGCTCCAATATCAGTGATGCCTTTGCTACGATCCGTAATGGCGAAATTCATATTCACAATATGCATATCAGCCCTTTTGAACAAGGTAATCGTAATAATCCGACTGATCCGACGCGTACGCGTAAGCTGCTGTTGCATAAAGAGCAGATCCGCAAGCTTATCGGTCTGTCCAAGCAGGAAGGCTACACGATCGTGCCGTTGAAGATTTATGTGCGCAACGGTTATGCCAAGTTGTTGCTTGGACTGGGTAGAGGTAAAAAGCAGTATGATAAACGTGATGCAGCTGCTAAACGTGATGCACAGCGTGATATCCAACGCGCTCTGCGAGAGAAGCAAAAAATTGCGAGATAGGGTTGCTGTAATATTGTGTATGGTACAAATTACGTGGATAAGCTACTTGTTCCTGTAATGGTGCTATTTTATCGAGCTTAAATGGTTTCATTCCGTTTCGTTATGACATGTAATATGGTATACTAACGAAGTAGTAAGTTTTAATGAATTTTGTATTTTAACTTGGTTTGAATGTTGAATCTTAGGATTCAGCTTCCGATATTATGCATGCTTATGCTCCGGTATTTCCGGAATTATCCGTGGAGCCCTTTTATAATAAGGGGGCGTTTATGGATTCGACGGGGATAGTTCGAGCATGGGTAGCGGGTAGTGGGGACGCGTCCGCTTCATCAACGCTAAAGCCTATTAAACGGCAAACAACAAAACAACTACGCTTTCGCAGCCTAAGAAACTGTGTGCGTGCTTCTACTCTGCATCGCCCATGTGACAGGGATAGGGGCTAACAAATAGTGGGATACGCTGTCTCATCTCCGCCTGCGGTGAGCTGAAGAAGACAATCAGGCTGACCCAACGTATAGCCGGTTACGGGGCGATACTCGGGTGACATCAAAACTGTGACTACACCCGTAGAAGCTTATGTGTCGTTATCTTCGGACAGGGGTTCGACTCCCCTCGCCTCCATCGATCAAATCCACAACTTGTAGCTTAAAGATGACTTCTACGTTTTCCTTGTAGACGATCACCTTTTCTACATAGCTGCCGATGAACTTCTTGACCTCAGGAAGGTTCCGGCTGGTGATGTGGTCCTGAAAGCCAGAAAGCAGTTGTCGCAGAGCATCCTCTGTGATGGCTGCTTTTTCTTTTACCTTTGAAAGCAACTAAAGGGTTCATCTTCTTTTTTTGAATAAGTATTGACACGGATAGAAAAGTATTATATCTTTATATCAAGATAAATAAATTAAAGATAAAAACGATCAGCAAATTTTGAATATGGAGGTATACACATGCTTACAATTTTAAAAAGAATTAATCAGCTTGCCAAAAAAGCAAAAGAAGTCGGATTAACTGAAATTGAAAAAACGGAACAAATCGATCTTCGCAAAGAATACCTTCAAATCTTTCGGGGTTCTGTAAAAAGCATCCTTTTGAATGCTACTATCTATGATCCGAATGGAGATGATGTTACTCCTGAAAAACTAAAAAAAGAACAGGCCCAAATCGTTAAACAATGAATTTAATTTTATCTAATATCTTTAATTAAATAATCTTTAAACAAATATAATATGGAGAGTGATTTTATGTTGGCGAGTGGATTGTTACTGGTACGTTTGGTGGTTGGATTGTTATTGGTGGGACATGGAGCTCAGAAACTTTTTGGCTGGTTTGGTGGCTATGGTCTAAAAGGTACCGGTGGTTGGATGGAATCGGTTGGAATTAAGCCGGGAGTATTCATGGCAGTGTCCGCTGGGTTGATGGAATTGTTGGGAGGAACTCTATTTACTTTAGGACTGCTCACTCCATTGGCTGCATTGTTGATTACGGTGACTATGCTCGGAGCGATTTTCAAAGTACATGGTCAAAATGGGATCTGGGCCACAGCTGACGGCTATGAATATCCTCTAGTTCTTATTGCCGTTGTAATCGGTATTGCGTTGACAGGGGCAGGTTCATATTCCATCGATGCAATACTTAAATAAAACATGATATTTAAGCCATTAAAAATCATCAACGACAAAAAATAAAGGTTCCTACGATTAAAGGAGGGTTTCATATGTCACTTCAAACTACAGGTATACATCATATTACAGCTTTTGCCGGTAATCCGCAGGAAAATGTCGACTTCTATGCCGGCATCCTTGGACTTCGGTTATTGAAGAAAACAATCAACTTCGATGCTCCTGAGGTTTACCACTTGTACTTTGGCAACGAGGCAGGAGGCCCTGGAACCATCATTACATTTTTTCCTGCTCCAGGAACTCCCAAAGGGCGAATCGGAGGTGGCCAGGTGGGCATTACCTCATATGTAGTACCGCCAGGTTCACTTGATTTTTGGCAGCATCGTTTGCAAAGCTTTGATATTCAAGTTACGAAAACGAGCCGCTTTTCTGAACAATATCTCCAATTCGAGGATAATGAGGGCCTACGTCTTGAGCTTGTCGAACGTGAAGCGGGAGCGAACAGTACTTGGTCTTACGGTGGCATTTCGGCTGATAAAGCAATTAAGGGGTTTGGAGGTGCCGTGCTATTTAGTGTCAATCCTCAGAAAACGATGGATGTAATGGAAAGCATACTCGGATTTACAAAAATCGATGAAGACGCCGAATATGTCCGTTATCAGTCCGAAGGAGAAATCGGCAACATCGTGGATGTTCGAATCGCCAAAATGGGTTTAGGCTTTGGTGGAGCAGGCACGGTACATCACATTGCATGGCGTGCAAAAGATTTCGAGCAACATGAAGACTGGAGAAGCACTGTCCAGAATTATGGCTATCAGCCGACTCCAATCATAGACCGCCAATATTTTAATGCTATATATTTCAGAGAAGCGGGCGGCATACTATTTGAAATTGCTACAGATCCACCGGGATTTGCTAACGATGAACCTGCGGAATCTTTGGGGCAGAAATTAATGCTCCCAGAGTGGTTTGAACCGCAGCGGGCTCAAATTGAGGCGAACCTGCTTCCTATTGAAGTAAGAACATTAACGGGAAAATAAAAGTAAACGAAAAGGCTGCTGTTTTGCCTCTGAGGAAAAGTTGAAGTCACGGTGATGGGCTGCCAGGTTTAGAAAACCGGTACATGACTGCCTTCGCATTGGGAATGAAAACATACAGTTTGTAGAAGAATATGAAGATGACAAGATGATCCACTTTGACAAAATTGGTCATTGTGGGTTTTCATTATGCACCTTGGTATGGACTATAACATAGAGATGAAAGTCTGATCACGCTGGGCAGGAAGGGATGTATACTTGCATCTATTGCGCATGCCAACTATGGTTGCTCATTACCCTGAACTGTCCTTGAGATGGACTAAACTACAATGTTATTGACAGAAAAGTTATCCGTTACTTCGCTCCTACATGCTGAGCCAATCGCTTATTTAAACATTGCCAATGTCCTTCTCTGTTCACTGCAGATTAACTGTAGAACTTCTGATAATTCACTATTTTTCCACGTATCTAATTTTCGGGTGCTCCAGATGAATCTCCCCCCAATCATACATACTGCGCAATATGGGGACGAAATTTGCCCCGTGAGCTGTTAGCGAGTATTCAACACGGGGAGGGATTGGAAGAACGAAAGGCAATGCTGCTGGATGTCAATCGATTTGTCGATCGTATTTTTGATATGAGACCGGGAGAGGGAGGCAGTACGAGGAATAGCCTTTCTCTTCAAGCTTTGGAGCATGATTTGGCTAGCCATTAAGATTACGTAAACTGAAGGATGTTTCTTTGGAAAATCTTCTGAATCTGTCACTACACCCGTAGAAGTTTATGTATCATTATCTTCGGAGGGGGCTCGAATCCCCCTCGCATCCACTAACAGTAAAATGAAGAACACCCTTATGGGTGTTTTTTCGCTTGGACATACTACACTGTAAGTTATAAGCTTGTCAATGCTAAAGATATAACCTTTTGGAAGGTTCTCCTACTGGATACCGCAGACGGTTTGAGTCGTCAGTTGCCGCTTTGTAAATTGCCTTAGCTATCGACAAGATATTAATGCTCCTCCTATCTTTATTATGCCAAGTTCCACGCATTACCGTATAATATTTTGCTTGATAGCCTTCATTTTCTCCTCAGTAAAGACTCCTGAGTCCAGCAAGTCCAGAATGGAGAGCACACCGCCGCGGGAACCCCAACTGCCTTCTTCAATGACCTGGAAAGATACCCACCAAGTCGGGGAGGGTTCCGGTACACCAAGTATTTTAGTCAAACTGCCAAGAATATTCTCAAGCACTTTTTTGCGGACGTCGTTAGGCCAGTCACCATCCATCACCAGAACATTGACAGTAATTACATCACGTTCTGGCTGATCGGACAGCAATTGCCCACCAATTGCCATGTAATCTGTTGGACGTTCGGTGAAATGGACCTGGAACCCTTCTCTTGCTGGGGGACAATATTGACCTACCTCTGGAACGAGCACTGCATCCGTCAAACCTTCTGCCAAAAGACGACGCTGTTCAAGCGTTATACGGCCTGCTGGATAATTTACATTGATCATGGTCATGGTCTGATATCTCCTTATTGAGGTTTAACCAAGCGATGTCTTGGAATTCTTTATGATATGTGTATCCAAGGCTTCATCCCGGCAAGCTCATTGATATTTTGTTGATATCGTTAATATAAAATGGCTAAAAACCCTTGTCAATTATAATTATTATAATAATATATATTTTTATAATATATAGATTGGATGTGGAGCTAGTTCAAATGGGCTATAATTATGTCTAGTCTAATGAAAGCATGATATACCGCGGAGATTTGCTAAAGGTACTAGGAGGCACAATAAATAATGGCGAGACAGTCAGGGAAAACCAATACAATGTTTGCGGTATTAGGCATTCTGAGTTTGGGTCCTCATACCGGTTATGATATAAAACAACATATGGAGCAGAGCACTAGTTACTTTTGGAATGAGAACTATGGCCAAATCTATCCCAGCCTGGCAGAGCTACTGGATCGAAAAGACATTGCAGTCGAGGTCATTCGCCAGAAAGGAAAGCCTGACAAGAAACTCTATAGCATTACCGATCAGGGAAGGCAGACGTTGTCAGACTGGCTTTCTCAGCCCATGGAGCATGTGGTGATGCTTAAAAAAAATGAGCTGCTGTTAAGGGTGTTTTTCGGTGGCAATTCTTCGCCTGAAACGATTATGAAGCACATACAGGAGCATAAAGAAAAGCTAATAGAAAGCTTGCATATTTTCGAAGAGCTTGAACGTTGGCTTAGCAACGTAGAGCATAAAGATCATAATCATAAGTATTGGATGATAACCATAAACTATGGTAAAAGCCAGTTCAGCAGTTTAATTCGCTGGTGCGATGATAGCATTAAAATATTGAGTTCTTAGCGGCTGGTAAAACTCATATGTAATGAATAATCATAAAGTATGCTGGGCTATCAAGAGGAATAGTAAACTAGTAGCGACAACTTTTGTCGTTATCTTCGGACAGGGCCCCGACTCCCCCTCCATAAAGCTGCTTGCCAAGTTGGGCTCGCACCTTTATGGAGGAGTCTTTTTATCCCCGTAAGGAGGATGCATGCAATACATACTTTGTACGCTGTAAATGAGTAACTATTTTTCCACCAGCTTTTCAGACTTTAGCAGCATTTCTCGTAACACGTGAGCGACTCGGCTTTTCCGGTTCTCGGCTTTCTTTTTTATCGAGTGTAACGATTTTTTGTATGCATGAGTATGGTTTTGATAATAGAACTGTTTGGCTGCAATGCGTAGCGTTCGTCTTAACAACAGGGCGGATGAGCGTGTTAACTTGGAGCGGATTCCTCTATGCAATACCCGCAGCGTATTTTTGTAGGTCTCAAAATCCTCGGATGGAGGTATGAGGGCGAATAAATTTAAGGAGGAGTCATTGAATCCGTAGGTTTCGAACATGATTCTCAGATTTTCCGTATTTAAAACGTTCCCTCTGAGGTAGGTGGGGTGCTCCTGATGATATCCGACAACCTCTTTAATACAATAAAAAGGGACCCTCAACCGATGTAGCCTATAGCCAATGTCCCAGTCCTCGAGTCCATAGAGTACAAACCGCTCATTAAAACCTCCAATACGAATCAAGTGGCTGCGTCTGATGGCTACACAACGAGTAACCAGTAACATCCAGGGGGCTACATCCGTTGAGGCAAATTGCTTTTTGGTATTGGGGGGAACTCTTGTGGGGCTAACTACTTTAGACAAAACACCCGTTTGATGAAGGATATCTTCTGGCGTTATGATCGGGACAATTTCATTCGCTGCTTCCAAATCTGGATTCCATAAGCCCGATTGTGTAAGTATGCTTCGACAATGTTCTTTTTCTTCAGGAGAAAAGTCAGGGTAATAATGGGTAAAAGCATCGTCCCACGAGTGAGGAATGCCTGATAGCACGGCCTTGGGATATTTGCGGTGATAACGGCTCACGATTCTAATGAAATCAGGTAAGACCAGAAAGTCAGCGTCGCAGAAGATAATGTATAGCCCTTTCGCATGGCGCAGCCCCAAATTTCGTACGGCAGACCGACCGCGTTGTTCCGGATGGGATACATAGATAAGAGGATAGGATGCTTTGAAGCCTTCGACCATTTCTTTCGTTCCGTCTGTAGAGCCGTCATCAGCTACAATCACTTCGAATAGGTGTTTCGGATAGGTTTGTGCTTCAAATGAAGTGAGTGTGAGCAACAACTGCTGGGCTCGGTTATAGGTTGGGATGATGACGCTGTAGCGGATAGCCAATGTGATCTCCCCCTCCACCATTTAGTTTATAAACATTTGAACATGATGAATAATAACAATGTATTCATGGACTTTAGCGTGGTCTGGTCAAACACCCCTCAAGGCACGAAACAGGCTTGGTTTTGTTGCAGGTGTGTTCAGTGGTGTGATGTGTAAGCATGGTATTACGCATAGAGATGTAAAGTAAAAGCGAGGGCGTTCTCTATTAGATGAAAGCTCACTCTGCACGCGAAAACAAACATGAGATAGAATGAACAAGTTATGGTAAACTAGATGAAGTTATAGAAGACCTGAAAGAGGAGTACTATATGACACAATTTGTCTATAAGCAAATTATTGACGATCTTAAAATGAAAATTTTTGCTGGAAAGTTTGCAGATATGAGATTGCCGGATGAACGTAGTCTTAGCGAGACGTACCAGGTGAGTCGTAGTTCCATTAAACGTGCTCTGACTAAAATGGAGAATGTCGGCATTATTTTCAAAAAACGAGGTTCAGGGACGTTTATTAATCCATTATACATAAGAAATGAATCTATCTTTAATTACGAGGGCTCTAATCTGGGGGTTACGGATAACTTCCAAATGCATGGTAAAAAGCCTAAAATCAAAGTGCTGAGTTTTGAGGTTATACCGCCAACAGAAGAATTACAGCGCGATTTGTTTTTGGAAACCCATGATTTTGTTTATAAAATCGTTCGCTTACGGCTGTTTGATGATGATCCTTTTATGATTGAGACGGGCTACATCCCGATTAAAATTGTCCAAAATTTAAATCAGACGATTATCGAGGGGTCGATTTTTAATTATTTGGAGGACTCGCGGAACTTGGCTGTGACCAAATCCTTTTTATCGATCTTTGCAGAGCCCTCCCAAGAAAATGATCAAGAGCTGCTGCATTTAAATGAAAATGAGCCTGTAGGTATTATGGAAGGTGTCTTCTTTTTGGATAACGGCACACCATTTGAATTTTCCCATATGCGATTTCATTACAAATATTTGAAATTTAATACCTTTGTGTCGGTTCATTAATGCGAAGAGACTGGAAAAATTTCCGGTCTTTTTTTTGTGCTTTTAAAAAAAATCTGACCATAATGTGGGTTTATTCTCTCGAATATTCTGGCTAATTATTCTATTTGTTTTAATGTAAGAGCTTTTTTACTGTCTTTTTAATTTATATTTCATACTATGTTCAAAATTTCACAAAATTGGACCGTATCATTTATCGAAAAGGTTGAATTTTACCGATGCAGCGGTATGATGTACTTGTAGATAAATTTCCGGAAATATATTACAAACAAGATTAAAACAACATGACTAGGGAGTGGACAACATGTCATTATCACCCGTGTTAGCAGATTACTCTTCAAAAACCTATTTAGATAAGCTCGATGCCTATTGGCGTGCAACCAACTATATTTCAGTAGGACAGCTTTATTTGAAAGACAACCCTTTGTTAAGAGAGCCCTTAAAAGATTCGGACGTAAAGATTAAACCGATTGGACATTGGGGCACCATTCCTGGTCAAAACTTTATTTATGCACATCTGAATCGTGTGATTAATAAATATGATCTGAGCATGCTCTACATTGAAGGCCCTGGTCACGGCGGTCAGGTCATGGTTTCTAATTCATATCTCGATGGCAGCTACACTGAGATCTATCCGCAAATCACGCAGGATATCACGGGTATGAAAAAATTGTTCAAACAATTCTCGTTCCCAGGCGGCGTTGCTTCACATGCTGCTCCTGAAACACCCGGATCTATCCATGAAGGTGGCGAATTAGGCTATTCCCTTGCTCATGGTGTGGGAGCCATTTTAGACAATCCGAATCTCATTTCGGCTGTAGTTATTGGTGATGGAGAAGCTGAAACCGGACCATTAGCCGCTTCGTGGTTCTCTAACCGATTTATTAACCCAATCACTGACGGTGCCGTACTGCCAATTTTGCACTTAAACGGTTTCAAAATTAGTAACCCAACGATTATGTCTCGTCAATCCAAAGAAGAGTTAACCTCATACTTTAAAGGCTTGGGCTGGGAGCCATTTTTTGTCGAAGGTGAAGATCCTAATCATATGCATCCAGAAATGGTGAAGGTGTTGGATACCATCATCGAAAAAATTGAAGCGATCCAAAAGAATGCACGTGAAAACAATGACCTCACTCGCCCGGCATGGCCGATGCTTGTCTTCCGTACACCTAAGGGCTGGACAGGTCCAAAAGAATGGGACGGCGTGCCGAATGAAAATTCATTCCGTGCCCATCAGGTTCCAATTCCAGTCGACCAAAAAAATATGCAGCATGCACCTGCTTTGTTGGAATGGCTAAATAGCTATAGACCAGAAGAATTGTTCGACGAAAATGGTCGTTTAAACTCTGAAATCGCTGAAATTCTACCTACAGGCGATAAACGAATGGGAATGAACCCTGTCACGAATGCGGGTAACCTTATTAAAGACTTGAAGCTGCCAGACTTCCGTAAATACACGCTGGATACCTCCGTGCCTGGTAAAGTGGTGGCGCAGGATATGTCGGTTTTAGGTAAATACGTTAAAGATGTCGTTCTTCTCAATGAAGAGAAACGTAATTTCAGAATTTTCGGACCTGATGAAACGATGTCTAACCGCTTAGCTCCTGTTTTTGAAGTAACCAAACGGCAATGGATGGACCAAATTATTGAGCCTAATGATGAATTTTTATCATCGTATGGTCGTGTTATTGATTCTCAATTATCCGAACACCAAGCAGAGGGCTTGCTGGAAGGTTACGTATTGACTGGTCGTCATGGTTTCTTTGCAAGTTACGAAGCCTTCCTGCGTGTGGTTGATTCGATGATCACCCAACACTTCAAATGGCTGCGTAAAGCAACGGATCAAGGATGGCGTGCAGATATCCCGTCATTGAACGTTGTAGCAACTTCAACGGTGTTCCAGCAGGATCATAATGGTTATACACATCAGGACCCAGGTTTGTTGGGGCATTTGGCTGATAAAAAACCAGAATTCATTCGTGAGTATCTGCCAGCCGATGCCAATTCCTTGTTGGTTGTTTTTGACACTATTTTAAACGACCGTCAAAAGATCAATTTGGTTGTCTCGTCTAAACACCCACGTCCACAATGGTTCACTGCTGAGGAAGCAAAAGAATTAGTGGATCAAGGGTTGAAGATCATTGACTGGGCAAGTACAGATCAAGGCGGTGAGCCTGATGTTGTCATTGCTTCTGCCGGTACAGAACCAACCATTGAAAGTTTGGCTGCGATCTCTATCCTGCATGAAAAATTGCCTGAGCTGAAGATTCGGTTCATCAACGTGGTAGATTTATTGAAACTGAGAAGTCAAAAAATAGACCCACGTGGATTAACTGACGCCGAGTTTGATCATTTTTTCACAAAGGACAAGCCAGTTGTTTTCGCTTTCCATGGTTACGAAGGTCTGATCAAGGATTTGTTCTTTGAACGTCACAATCATAACTTACATGTGCATGGTTATCGTGAAAATGGAGATATCACGACACCATTTGATATGCGTGTTTTGAATCAAATGGACCGTTTTGATTTGGTGAAGGAAGCTGTTATCAACTTACCTGATGCTGACAAGTACACAAGCATTGTGGACGAAATGGATGCTATGGTTAAGAAACATAATCAATACATTCGTGAAGAAGGCATTGACTTACCAGAAGTAGAGAATTGGGTATGGAAAAGCTTGAGATAACACGAAACCTGAAGACGAATACATGATTTGTGACTGCAATGCGAAGTGCTTGACCCCGTGCCTGAACGTACGATTTCGACGGGGATCAGGCACTTTTTTAATTCACCACGCAGGGAGGATGGACGGATATGGAGGCAAGATCCCAAGTCGTATGAAGATCTATAATTAAAAATGGGATTAGCTATTGGAATCTAGCCATAATGATCACTTTGTACCAGATATGATGTATTATATGGTAGGATATAGTCTTTTCGAAGGGGGTTATCATGGGGATTTTGTTGAGGTTTACGGATATTATGAAGGTGAATGTTAACGCCATATTGGATAAGGTGGAAGATCCGGAGAAAACCATTGACGATTATATGCGGAGCTTGAACAGTGATCTGGGTAAGGTGAAAGCGGAAACCGCTTCAGTATTGGCTGATGAGAGAAGGGCAAAAAGAGTACTGGATGAATGCAGAGCCGAGATCAAAAAGCTCCAGCATTATGCCAGTAAGTCCGTGGAAGCTGGAAACGAAGAGGAAGCTCGAAAGTTTCTGGAGAGAAAAGGTTCGCAGGCTGAGAAGCTGGAACAATTACAAACCTCCTATGACTTAGCTTCGGCAAACGCCGTAAATATGAAACAAATACAGGATAAATTGGTGTCCGATATGGAGCAACTGGAAGCGCGGCGAGCCGCACTTAAAGGGAAGATGGCGGTTGCCAAAGCGCAGCAAACCTTGAATTCTATGGGCAACAGGGACTCCGTTTTCGAAGCTTTGGAAGAGAAGGTAAACAGGGCATATGATGAAGCGATGGCGATAGCCGAGCTCCGGGTAGGAACAAAGGCCAACCTGAATGATTTATTCGCACAATATGAGAAGAGTACGAATGCAGAAGATGAACTGGCTGCAATCAAAGAGCAAATAAACAATAAGGAATCATAACAGTTTCTACATGATAGAGGTGAGCAGATGCCGGTTATCGAATACAAATGCCCCAACTGCGGTAGTGGCATGGTCTTTGATGGTGGGACAGGGATGTTATCCTGTCATAGTTGTGGAAGAGAGGACAATATCGAATCTATTCCTGATCCTCTAACGACAAATCGTATTTTTTCAGAAAATGAGGTTCAGGAGTATCATTGCAATAACTGTGGGGCAGTCATTATGACTGAAATGGAGACGAGTGCAACGGTGTGCAGCTTTTGCGGTTCAGCCGTGGTTCTCGGTGATCGACTGACCGGGAAGCTGGCTCCGGCGCTAGTCATTCCTTTTTCGATCAGCAAGGAAGAAGCCATACAAGCATTCAAAAAATGGTGCAAGAATGGTCGTCTAACACCGAACCGATTCATGACAGCGGATCGGATTAAGGGCATCACCGGGATGTATGTGCCGTTCTGGTTATATGATTTACATAACAAAATTGAGGCTTATGGTGAGGGTACCAAAGTACGAACCTATACGAGTGGGGATTACGAATATACGGAAACGCAGCATTTTGATGTATATCGGAAAATCCGCCTGAATTATGTGAAGGTTCCGATTGATGCCGCGGAGAAAATGAATGACGAGCTGATGGATAAATTGGAGCCGTTTCCTTACGATCAGCTAAAACCTTTTAAAACGCCATATCTGGCGGGCTATATTGCGGAGAAGTACAGTTATAACGAAGAAGAGCTTTTCCCGCGAGTTAAAGAAAAAGTGAAGGAATATATTGATTCTTACATTCATTCTACGGTGTCAGAGTACACGGCCGTGAACTACACAGAAAAGCAAATTGATACTACATTAAAACAAGCGGATTATGTCCTGCTTCCGGTATGGGTCGTACACTATGATTACAACCAATTGGAGCATACGTTTGCCATGAACGGTCAGACGGGGAAAGTAGTCGGTAAGCCGCCGATTAGCAAGTTCAAGGTAACGGCCTGGTTTGCAGGTATTTTCGGTATTTCTCTCTTTTCATTGAGGCTAATTACTTGGTTGTTGATGGGAGGGGACTTTCAGTGAAAAGACATAAAGCGATTATGGCCGTTTTGTTGTTCTTCGCTGTTTTTCTAGCTGTTCCGCTGGAAATGAAGGGCGAAGCAGCTACGACAGAAATGAAGCCACTGATTTATGATGAAGCAGGACTGCTTAATCAGGAAGAATATGATGTGTTGAATACTATGGCTAATCAATACGGAGCCGAAAGAGAAACAGATATTATTATTGTTACTACCATGAATCCCGACAATAGGGATGTTATGAAAATGACGCAGGATTTTTATGATGATCATGGCCCGGGGTATGACAGGTCTCATGGGAATGCGGTCATTTTGACATTGGACATGAGAAATAGAGAGGTATATCTGGCCGGATTTTATAAGGCAGAGCGGTACCTGGATGACGACAGACTGGATAAAATACGTCATGAGATTAGCCCGGATCTGACGAACGGCAACTACGGGCTTGCATTTCAAAAGTATATTCTGAGCGCACACAGATATTTGGGAATCCGTCCAGGGGTGAATCCGGATAATATATTATTCAAAGGCTGGCTTCACTTGGCGTTTTCCCTGGGACTAGCGGCCATTATCGTCGGCAAGATGGTTTCCAACTCCGGCGGTCGGGTTACGGTAAATCGGCAGACGTACGAGGATGCAAGCACTTCAGGGGTCCTGGAGCATCGGGACGAGTACCTTCACACAACGACAACGAAACGGAAGATTGAAAAGAGCAGCAGTAGCAGCAGCTCGGGCGGAGGCGGAACCACCAGCGGCGGCCATTCGCATAGCGGCAGCAGAGGATCATTTTAACTGAAGGGATGGGTGCAGCATGGGGTTCTTTAGAAATCAATTTGCGAATGTGGTAGAGTGGGAAGAATTCAGAGATGACATGATTTTTTGGAAGTGGAGCAACCGCGAGATTAAAAAAGGCAGCAAGCTAGTTATTCGCTCCGGTCAAGATGCGATTTTTGTAAATAACGGCAAGATCGAAGGCATTTTTGAGAATGAAGGGTCGTATAGCATTGATTCTGACATTATCCCGTTCCTGTCTACGTTAAAAGGGTTCAAGTTTGGCTTTAACAGCGGCATGAGGGTGGAGGTTTTATTCGTCAATACGAAGGAGTTTACCGTCAAATGGGGGACGCAGAATCCAGTGTTGATCCCGACTCCCCAGCTTCCGGGCGGTATGCCTATTCGTGCCAATGGCACATTTAATTTTAAAGTGAACGATTATGTTACGCTTATCGATAAGATCGCCGGGATGAAGGATAGCTATCTGGTTGAGGATGTTAAAATCCGCATTACTTCTGTGTTGGATCAGCTGTTGATGAAGTGGATCAGCAGAGAAGGGAAGGATATGTTTAACCTGCAGGCGAATGCTTCTGATATTTCGAAAGGTATTCAAGAAGACCTGGATATGCAAGTGATGGACAATGGCATGACAATTACCGGCTTCCATGTGATGAGCTTCAATTATCCTCAAGAAATACAGGATATGATTACAAAGACAGCTTCTCATGAAATGATCGGTAATCTACAAAAGTACCAACAGGTGACGATGACGGATGGGATTGCATCTGGCAACGTAAAAGGCGGCGGAGCTGCTTCGGATATGGCGAGTATGATGATGGGGATGAATATAGCGAACGAAATGATGAGAAATTTGAACCCAATCCAGCAGCCTCCGGCTGAGACTGGGCCTGTATCTGATGCCCCCAATCCTTCTGGCGACCATAAAAAGCCTAATTTTTGTCCGAATTGCGGTACAAAGAACGAAGGGGCTAACTTCTGTCCAAATTGTGGGCAGAAATTGAGCGTGTAGCCATAGCTACCGTTAAATGCCTTTCTTTGGAGAAAGTGTCGGCTGATAATGTCTAAAAGTCAAAAAGCAGTTGTTGCAGAGTATGCTCTGTGATGACTGCTTTTTTTATTGTGGTTCCTTCAAGAGTTTTCTTCCTAAGGCTGATTTATAGGATTGAAAAATATGCGCAGGATAGGGTACTATAGTTATATAGTATGTATTTATATTAATTAATTAGTTACTTCATTAATAAACTATATGTATAGGAGTACGAAGATGACCAAATTCCAAGATCAAATCATTGCACGGTATAAGTTTGATGATGCAGGGGACGTCGGCAAGGATAGCTCAGGACAAGGCAATGACGGGGTAGCTTCCGGCACGGATACACCTACGATTGCCAATGTTAGCGGAAGAGCAGCTTTGACGCTCGCGGGAGGCCCCAACGGTACATCTTATATCCAGCTGCCTTCTGATCTGTTTAAAGATGTAAGCGATAACACAGGTGTCACGGTGACTGCTTGGGTCAACTTTGGCAGATTCACGGATATGTGGGAGCGTGTGTTTGACTTTGGCAAAGCTCATACCGGACCCTATATATTCATGACACGGAACCTGCGCGGAACGCTGTTCGCCGAGGCAGACTTGTCCGTGGACCCGGGAAGAGGTTTTGTCAGGGATGAGTGGATGCACATCGCCATGTCTGTAATCGGCACGGAGGGTGGCACATTAAGCAGCGCAGGCCCGATTGTATATGTTAATGGTGAGGTGGCAGCGGACGGCTCTATCAGCCAAACCTCCAGCGGCAACTATGCCAAGCTGCGTAAATGGTTTGAAACGTTTGCGGATACGTCCAACTATAATAACAATTTTATCGGTCGTTCCCAGCACGCAGCGGATGTAGACTTTGCAGGCTCCGTTTCGGACTTCCGGATTTATAAAGCAGGCTTGTCCGCGGACGAAGTCATTGAGGTGATGTGCGATTCGTTGACAGATGAAGAGGTTGTGAAGCTTGCCCGCGATAAGTATTTGTCCTTTCCGACGACGATTGTCACCAAGGACTTGTCTTTGCCAACGGTTCTGATGGGTGAACGGGTAAAAGTGACCTGGAAATCGAGCCGACCGGATATACTTTCTGACGATGGTCAGGTTCAGGCTATTGCTTCCGCACAGGGTGTGACCGTTACAGCGACATTAACGAGAGGCTCAAGCCGGATTGAAGAAAGCTTTGAAGTATCGGTTCTTCCGGAACAACTGCCTCCGTACACGTTGAACATTCATGGGGACAAGGAAGTACTGGATATCAGCGAAGTGATGTACGGCTTGTTCTACGAAGATATCAATAATGCGGCTGATGGCGGGATTTATGCGGAGCTTGTTCAGAACCGCTCCTTTGAATCCTTTGAGTTCGATACGTATTCCCATGCTTCCGGCGAATGCGGCTGCTCTACAGGACGGAACCGTAACCCGCTGTTTGCCTGGTCTGGTGATACGGATAAGATGACTCCGCAGCACAGCGGCGGTTTAAATGAGTTTTTGGGCGTAAAGGATAAAGAAGTGAACGCTTATTATGTGACGGTAGTGGATGGTGCAACCATTCGGAACAAAGGCTTTGCCGATTCTAACCAGTATTGTGCCATGTCCATCCAGGAGGGAGCCAAATATGATTTCACCATCTGGGCGAAGGCCGATTCGGCGGGCACCATTACATTGCAACTGCAAGATTCAGATGAACAGGCCATTAGTAATTCGGTAACCGTACAGGTAGAGGGCGGCAACACGTGGAAGAAGTATGGCATTGATTCCAAGCTGGTGCTGACAGGCTCAGCTACGGTCCTGGGGCAACTGGCGCTTACGTTTGCAGGGGACATTTCAATCGATATGGTATCCTTGTTTCCACAGGATGTGTGGGGCGCAGGAGAGGAAAAGCAATCTCCATCGGCACACGCTAACTTTCAGGGTAATCCTAATTACAGGCTGAGAAAAGATCTGGTGAACGCGCTGGTCGGCATGCATCCGAAGTTTTTGCGTTTTCCAGGCGGTTGTATCTCCGAGGGTTCGTTTATATGGGAGAACGTATACGACTGGAAGGAATCCATTGGCGATATCGAGCTGCGCAAGGAGAATTTTAATGTATGGGGCTATATGATGACCATGGGCCTTGGTTATATGGAGTATTTCCAATTGGCAGAAGACCTGAATGCGGCCCCGCTTCCGGTTATGGCCTGCGGCGTGCTCTGCCAAGCCCGTTCCGATTACGCACATCCGGCTGGAGGCGCATTAAGAGAGTATTATATTAAGAATTTTACGGATCTGATCGACTTTGCGATTAGCGTGGATTTTGAGCATAATGAATGGGCTGCCATGCGTGAAAAAATGGGCCATGAAGCTCCGTTCGATCTGCATTACTTGGGAGTAGGGAACGAAAATTGGGGTACAGAATTTTTCGCCAACTTTGAAGTGTTCAAGACGTCCATTGACGAGTATATGGTGAAAAACTATCCGGGCTATGAGCTGCATATCATCTCCACGGTTGGCGCTCAAGCAGACGACGATGCATATCAGCAGGGCTGGAAATTCCTGAGTGGCAATATTACGGGATCGGCCAAGGTTGCCTTTGCAGATGGTAACCAAGTGACAGAGGAGGTCGTGACCTGGTATGAGAAGCAGAAGGATTACATGGACACCATTGCGGATGAGCACTACTACCGTTCTAACGAGTATTTGCTGAATAATGTGGACCGCTATAACTACTACTATAGAGCTTATAACGCGGACGGCAGTATCAACTGGAAGGAAACGTCAAAGGTTTTCGTTGGTGAGTACGCCTCAACGGATAAAAATACATTGGCAGGTGCAGTAGCCGAGGCAGCGGTGATGACTGGCTTTGAAAATAATGCTGATGTCGTTTTGCTGGCTGCCTATGCACCGCTGTTTAACAAAGTACTGACGGACGGAACCTACAGATGGACCCCGGATTGTATTTGGTTCGATGACGAAACCGTATGGTTTACGCCGAACTACTATGTGCAACAAATGTTTGCTAAATATTTGGGCAATAAAGTATTGGCTACCTCTTTCTCTACCTATAAAAACGGCAAGCCGATAGAGCTTGTTCCCCGGGGTGGAATTGAGATTGCGACAGGCAACGCCGAGGTTGTGATTAAACGTGTGACCGTTACTTCCAACAGGGATGGCAGCGTGCTGTTGGATCAAGATTTTACCAAGGAATTGAATTCAGCTTGGCAAGTCATTCCCGGCTCCGTGGGATCTACGGTGGAGGAAGGCAAGGGGCTTGTCCTCAAAGCCCAAGATAGCGGTCTGAACGGCTTGTATATCTTGAACGACCACTGGACGAATTACAAGGTGGAAGTGGTCGCTTCACGCATTTCCGGCACCGATGGTTTTTATGTGGGGGCAGGTCTCACGGATATTTCCGTCGAGAAAAAGACGGTTGTTGAATACGCGATCGGCTACGGCGGCAAGGCAACCGGCGTGAAAGTCTACAAGCAAGGTGTAGAAGGCTATACCATGGGTGACTACTCTTCCAGTACGGCGGCAGGCAACCTGAGAGCGGCCAGCTATGAAGAGCTTGCTGACAACACGGACTACACCATCACGGTGAACTACGGCGGTGAAACGGGCAGCAGCTTGATCTGCTCTTATACCGATGGGGAGACAAACAGCAAAGAGCTGGACTACAAGCTGGAGGCTTACAACGGTGATGTGTTCAACTCGGTGACCAAAGATGCTGAGCATGTATATGTGAAGCTCGTAAATGCTGACAACGTGGATAAGGCCACGCAGTTGAACCTTCAAGATGTGAGTGTGGATTCCATCGCCAAGCTGATTACATTAACCGGCGGTGCTTCTCTGGTTCATGTACCGAACGTGAATAAAAAGAATGATGAGAAGGTTGTGCCTACTGAGCAGCAGGTTTCGCTCAGTAATAACGCGATTCTTCTGCAATTACCCGCTAATTCGGTGAATGTGCTGGTGTTGGATCTTAAAGCGTAGAGTACGAGATGGTTAGGGTAATGGTGGTAAAACCTTTTCCTGCTTAAAAACAATATGGGGTGTCCCAAGCAGCCGTTTTATGGCTTTTGGGACACCCCATATTTTCTATGGATGGAGCTTTGATGTTGAACGTAACTTTTTGACGGGTATTATCGCGTGCTTCTGTTAACCAATTCACGTGGGTTGATGCCATCGTCTATTGTGAGCGGGGTAGGCGCTCCCGTAGCGATTCGCTCCCAAGGCACCAGTTTAAAGTTCTGATTCAACTTTTTGTCGTTTTGTAGATTTTCATCATCTTGTGCAACGAAGATACCGTGCGGGAAATTCTTGCCCAGTCCATAGCCAAGAACATCAATACCGTCTGTAACAGAGGTACCGTCGACTGTAGGGCTGGCGCTGATCGTAAAGTTGCTTATATAAGCATTGTCGCCTTGCCGTTCATAGATTGCATAGCTGCTGTTTCCTTGACTGGAGGCCATGAGGTATCCCTTGCCGTCTTTGCCGTAATACAATGTAAGCCCCTCTATATCGTCTTGAAGTCTGCGCCCATCTGCAATATCAACACGTCGTAGCGGCTCAGAAGAACTGTCTGGCTCGGCCTCATATTTCCAAATGGCGTGATCCTCTTCAGCGATATAGACTGTACCATATTCATCATCAGCCACCATGCCCTCGGATTGCGTAGCGAGCTTGAACTGGCGGACAAGCTTGCCGTCAATTTTGCCGCTTCCGTTGTCAGTTAGCTCATATTGTTCAAATTCACCCTCTTTGCCCAAAACGAGTGCGTAAAACTTATCTGTCTTAAGGCTATGGTACAAGCTGAAGCCGTACACTTCTTTCATAGATGATTTAATAGGCTTGTTAACCACGTTTGTTAGCGTTCCGGATACCCCGTCAATAGCAAAAATATCTACAGTGTTGTTGGTGCGATTGGTCGCCCCTGCAATATCAATTTTTTTACCGCCCAGTGTAAACCCGTAACGGATATCCACGTTGTTCATTTTTCCGACTTTAAAGTTCTGCAGCTGCTTGCCTTCCAGATCATAGACCAGAATCCCGCCGCCTTTATTGGTGGCCAGAATTCTGCTGTTTTCCGGATTGACCGGATTGAGCCAAATCGCAGGATCGTCGGCTGTGTCGTCTCCATCCTCCACTGCTTCTGTTTCGGCAGATGGAGTCACTTTATAGGTAGGAACAGCGTCTTTAGGATCAGCATATTTGCTGTTTTCTGCCTTAAGCGTGGTAAGAAGCTTGGCAGGAAGATATATATCCCCCCCGACCATCTTAATTTCGTGGTCCGCTTCCCCGGTTTGACCGGCCAGGCGATATTGCTTCTCACCGACAGTAAAGGTTCCGACGATACCGTTTTTCAGCTTTACCAAAGCAGACTTGTCGTCACTATCCCAGGTAATTGTAGCACCCATGGTATCTGCCAGTGTTCGTAGTGGTGCATACCCGGAGGGTTGCGCCTCTGCCGCATGGGTCATTCCAGGTGCAATGAGAGTTCCTATCAAAATGGTTAATAACGCTAATCTAGTTGCCTTCATATGTATACCCCTTTTCATGAAGCAGGATCAAATAACTGATTTAGTATAAAGGGACAATATCAGAAGAGTACGGTGAGAATGTAAAGGAGATGTAATCTGTTCAATTAGCTGGCTTCCAGTATTGTTGTCTATAATTTTTGGGGGACATCCCGAACTTTTCTTTAAAGCATTTGGAGAAATAGCTTGCTTGGGAGAATCCCGTTTCCTCCGTAATTTGTTGCACAGACCAGTCGGTTTGCAGCAATAGACTGCGCCCCTGATCCAGTCGGTAATCCATTAAATATTCAAGCGGCGTGCGCTGGAAGGCGACCTTCATGCATCTGGCGAGATAGTTTTGATGGACGTGAAAATGAGCCTCCAAGTCTTTGTTGGTGATTGTATTTTTGTAATTTTGTTTTAAGTATATTTCGATCTGTTCTGCTAACTTGGAGGAACTGCTCTTGTAATTCTCATCATATTCCAAGCTCTGAAAAATATTCACAAACGTCTGTTGGGTCTCCCATAGCGCCAGCTTTCTAGGCTTTAAGGTAGAGGCTAACAAGTAGTCCAATTTGAAAAACAGCTCATTGGGATTAATTATTTTTTGGAATTTGGGTAAGTGGATTGTTGTATGCTCGGAATGAAAATGCAACTCGGGAATGGGTGAGCTAGGTGTGATCAGGTTGGGCGAGGATTGCGCGCGCCACGTACTATTCGTTTGGAAATGGAACCAATAAAAGGAGGTTTGTTCTGTACATGCCTCAATGGGAAAATGGTGTTTATCCGGTTCAAGAATGAGGGCGTAATTTTCAGTTGCCTTCCACGCATCATCCTCTTCACCAATGTGCAGCAGCCCTTCTTTGATGATAATAACGTCAAAATAGCCCAAGTTATAACGATTCGGGTGCCAGTCCCCTTTTTGGTATGTAGTAAAATTCCCCTCAATGAAATAAGGCAATGGAGGGACAAGGAAAGATAGAAAGTCTGTTTTGCTCATGGAAGTCAGCTCCTTTGTGTGTGAAATCGTATAACTTTTAGTTAAAGATCGCGATTTTTTTTATAAATTCAGGTTGATAAAATAAGGACTGTAGCAAGGGAAGCTCAGGTTAGCCTGGTCGGTATAATCATTACTTTATCTTTATTTTTTCAAAAATGAAAGCGTTCTATTTTCAGGAAGGGATGTTTATCCAATGAAAACGGCAAAGCCAGTGAAGCATGTCATCGTGGATGATTTATTTTGGAAAAAGTATAAGCAAGTTGTAGCGGAAGAGGTCATTCCTTATCAGTGGAAAGCATTAAATGATGAATTACCAGATACAGAACCCAGTCATGCGATTGAAAACTTTAAAATTGCGGCTGGGGAATCCAGTGGGGAATATTATGGAACCGTTTTCCAGGACAGTGATCTGGCCAAATGGCTAGAAACGGTTGCCTTTAGCTTAAGGGATCATCCGAATCCTGCGCTTGAAGAGCGAGCGGATGAAGTGATTGCGCTGTTGGGAAGAGCTCAAGCTGAAGATGGATATCTGAATACGTATTATTTGCTAAAGGAACCCGATAATCGCTGGACAAACTTGAGAGATAATCATGAGCTATATTGTGCGGGACATTTTATAGAAGCGGCCGTTGCTTATTATGAAACGACGGGCAAAACGAAGTTTCTTCACATCATGGAGAAATACGTAGACCTGATTCAGCAAATCTTTGGTATGGAAGAAGGGAAAAAGAAAGGTTACCCGGGGCATGAAGAAATTGAACTGGCCCTGATCAAATTATACGACGTAACTGCCAAGGATCAATATCTCAAATTAGCGCAATATTTTATCGAGCAGCGGGGGCAGCATCCGATTTATTTTGTGGAGGAGCAAGGCAACAGGAAACACATTCAAACAGAGCCTACCTGGAACGATGATAACAACGTTAATTTTGGCTTAGGCTTCGAATACCAGCAGGCACACCAGCCTGTGCGTGAGCAAAAAGAAGCTGTCGGTCATGCAGTAAGAGCGATGTATCTGTATATTGCAATGGCGGATTTGGCTGCAAAAACGGGAGATGCTTCCCTGTTAAAAACCTGTGAAACGCTGTGGGAGGATGTAACGAACCACAAAATGTACATCACTGCCGGGATCGGATCTGCTGTCAATGGGGAAGCATTCACTTGCCAGCATGATCTGCCCAATGACAGCATGTACTGCGAAACCTGTGCCTCGGTAGGGCTGGCCTTCTGGGCCAATCGTATGCTGCGCTTGTCGCCAGACCAGAAATATGCCGATGTACTGGAACGTGCGTTATACAATGGAACGATCAGTGGGATGGATCTGGATGGTAAACGGTTTTTCTACGTGAATCCACTGGAAGTTAATCCGTATCAAAAATCCAGAAAGGATCAGGGACATGTAAAAACAGAACGGCAAAAATGGTTCTTCTGTGCGTGCTGTCCGCCCAATTTGGCCCGCATGATCGCATCGGTCGAGGACAATATGTACACCCAAACCGAGGATACGTTGTATACACATCTGTATATTGCAGGCAAGGTGAACCTGACTTTATCCGGTCAAGAGGTTGAAATCACACAAACTCATCGTTATCCATGGGACGCGGATTTGAGCTTTTCGATTCATGTAACAGAGCCCGCCTCATTTACATGGGCGCTGCGGATTCCGGGCTGGTGCAAACAAGCAGAGGTACAGGTGAATGGAGAAGCCATTTCATTAGACTATCTGGAAAAAGGGTATGTTGAGATTGAGCGCCTCTGGAATGACGGTGATGTAGTTTCCTTACATTTGGCCATGCCGGTTGAACGCGTTCGGAGCAATCCGCTTGTTTCCATGAACCAGCAGCAAATTGCTCTGCAACGTGGCCCCGTCGTATTTTGTCTGGAAGAAGTAGATAATGGGTCCAACCTGGCAGGGTTACGATTGCCGAAGAACAGCCTCATTACGGAAGAATTTAGCGAAAGCCTGCTGGGTGGCATTGTAAAGCTGACCGCAGAAGGTTATCGGGTGAAAAGCTCGACTGCATTATATAGCTCGGAGCCGCCTGAACTTGTTCCGCAACAAATCACCGCTATTCCTTACTATGCTTGGTGCAATCGGGCCAAAGGGGAAATGCGTGTATGGGTTTATGAATCATAATTCATTCGCATGAGGAGAGAAGAGATCATGAGCACGAGAATTGTGAGTACGGAACCACCTGAGAAAGCAGCCAGTACCGTTCCTTTTCATCGTAAAATCAGCTATTCATTAACGGATACAGCTGGCAATCTTTTATACTGTGTCATTTCCAGCTATCTATTATATTTTTATACGGATGTATTTGGTCTTTCTATTGGGATTGCCGGGACGCTGCTTTTTATCACCCGCTTTATCGACGCCATTGATGCCCCGATCTGGGGAATCCTGATTGACCGGACCAAATCCAAATATGGGCAGAGCCGCCCTTATTTTCTATGGCTATCTATTCCGTTTGCCGTGTTCATGGTGCTTACGTTTACGACACCCAACTGGAGTGAGTCTGGAAAAATTGCATACGCTGCCATTACTTATATCATAGCTGGCATCCTGTATACAGGGATTAGTACACCAATAACCTCCATTCTACCTAACCTGAGTACCAACTCAAATGAGCGCGTCGTGCTAAACTCCTTCCGTATGGTCGGGGGGAATGTGGGCTTCTTCATCGCCACGACGTTTACGCTACCGCTGGTGACTTTCTTTGGACAGGGGAATGATCAAAAAGGTTTTTCTTTAACGCTCATTTTATTCGGAATCATGGCGGTTATCATGTTTTTAATCGCGTTCGCCGATTTGCGAGAAAATACAGCCGTTAAAACCAAGTCGATTCCGATTGCCAAGAGCTTTGCAGCCATCAAACGAAACTGGCCCTGGATGCTTGTTGTAGCTGCTAACTTGTGTTATTGGATTGGCTTGAACATCCGTTCATCCACGCTCATCTTTTATCTGCAATACAATCTGGACAGCAAGGACTTGGTTCCTTTAATCAATGGACTGACCTCTATACAATTAATCTCGATGGTTCTAATTCCGATGTTCGCCAGAAAATTAAGTAAAAATTCAATCATGATTATCGGATTGATACTGGCTGCATTGGGGCAGGTTGTGATTTTATTGGGAAGCGCCAACTTAACCCTCATTGTTGCCGGTTGGATTATTGGTGCGTTAGGTTCAGGCTTCGCATGTTCGATGCCATTTGCAATGCTGTCAGATACAGTGGATTATGGGGAATGGAAAAATGGAATTCGGGCAAGTGGGTTCCTGACCTCGATTGGCAGCGCATTTTGTATTAAAGCAGGCAGTGGGATCGGTGGATTATTGCCAGCATGGGTTATGGGCAGCACAGGCTATATCGCCGGGAAGGTCCAAACGCCTACTGCATTGTCCGGAATTCAGTTTAGCTTTATCTGGCTACCGTTTATCATCTTCCTGATCGGCATCATTCCTATGTTCTTTTATAAAAAATTCGAAAAGAATGAAGCCTCCATTCAACAAGATTTAATTGCAAGAGGATCTAATTAATTCCTATAACAAGATGTTAATGATATTATAAAACATTGTATTCCTGCCCGAAGGCCTGTTCACTAAGTTGAGCAGGTTTTTGTTTTTTTCTATTTAAAATGTGAGCAAAACTATTGACAGGATTTTCTTTTGGAGTGATACTTTCTATGTAGAGAAAAGTGTACGGAATCAAGAACTAGGCATGCCTAGCCTTGCAACTTTATACATTTTTTCGCAATGAAAGCTCTTCTGGTGAAGGGTTTTTTTCAATTTGATAAAAAGAATGTGATGATATGAGCCAACTGAGTGTAAGAATGAGAACGCATGGCTTTCTGAACAAGCATTTTACGGGAGAATCTATTGATTATCGACAGATTATTGCTCTGTTTATCCCGCTTCTGATTGATCAGGCCTTTATTGTGGGGCTTAATTTGGTGAACACCGCCATGATTAGCTCATCAGGGATGGCGGCGGTCAGTGCGGTAAATATGATTGATTCCCTGAATATTTTTCTGATTAATGTGTTTGTCGCGGTGTCAACCGGGGGGACGGTTGTCGTTGCGCAGTATAGGGGGAGCGGCAACGACCTGATGGTCTCCAAGGCCGCATCCGGCACCATTTCCTCCGTTTCCTTGCTGGCCTTATGCATCAGTTTGTTTATGATTGCGTTGTACAATCCGATTTTAGGTGTTCTGTTCGGCTCTGCCTCGCCGGATGTATTGGCCAACGGCAAGGTATATCTGCTGGGAAGCTGTGTATCTTTCGTTGGAATTGCGGTGGTTGAGGCGGTATGTGGGGCACTGAGGGGAATAGGGAAGACGCGGGCATCTTTGGCACTTTCTCTCATTATGAACCTTTCGTATGTGGTCTTAAATGTAGTATTTATCAATCTTTTGCACATGGGTGTGCTGGGCATGACCATTGCGGTGAATGTGTCCAGATATGCGGCAGCCGTCTGCGCGTTGATCTATTTGGTCAGGGTAGATGATGATCTGCGTGTTCAAATCAGAGATATGTTTTATTTTAATATAGCGATGCTCAAAAAAATTCTGTTCATCGGACTTCCGTTCGCAGCGGAACAGATGTTTTTTAATGGGGGTAAAATTTTAACCCAGATTTTCATTGTGAACCTGGGGACGTATGCGCTGGCAACGAACGCCATCTGCTCATCATTGGCTAACGTGTTCCAAATCCCTGCGAATGCGCTGGCGCTTACCATTGTGACGGTGGTCGGGCAATGCATGGGTCGTCGGAATGTTGAGGATGCTCGCAAGTTTACCAAATCGTTTATTTGGCTGTCGTCTTTTTCTTTTATTGTCATGGGTCTCATTCTGATGCCTTTGTTTAAACCGATGGTAGGTCTATTCCATCCGCCTGCTGAAATCGTAGATGACATCTTCATCGTCATGCTGATTAATACGTTGGCCCAAATCCCGCTGTGGTCTATTGCCTTTATTACACCCTCTGCGCTTAGAGCAGCAGGTGATTCGAAGTTTACGTCCATCACCTCGATGCTGTCCATGTGGTTGTGCCGGGTGGTGCTTGGGTATATGTTGGGCATCGTCTTCAATTTGGGGATTGTCGGTGTTTGGCTGGCAATGGATATTGAATGGGGCGTGCGGGGACTCGTGTTCCTGTGGCGCTTCCGAGGGAGCAAATGGGTACAGCATCGTTTGATCGACTGAATAGGTCCACTACTATAAAATTGACTTCTGGGTGAAGCATTTTGTAGTAGTGGATTTTTTTCTGAAATGAGTTTGACAAGAAAATGATGGCAATGGTTAAATTTAACTGGGATTTTAAATTGACATCAGGGGTGTATCATTTGGAGGAACAGGATTTAACGAAAAATCAATCTACAGTCGTTCCGGGAGAGTATGCGACTCATGGCAGCTATCGTCGACCAGAACCGGATAAGATGGCAGTATTATCGGGAACATATGGGGCCTCTATCTTTTTTAGAAGATGGGCAGCCTGGATAATTGACTTTATCCTTATCGTTTTCGGATATGAAGGACTGGTTTTTTTTGTGGTAAAAAAGGTAGCTGATGCGGAAACCCCCAATATGGGCATGGTATTGGGTATCTTCCTGATTGGCTCCTTCTGCTATTATTTATTGCTGGAAGGACTCACAGGCTATACGCTGGGCAAGTTTGTACTTCGTATTCAAGTTGTGAATGGAGAAGGAAGATCGCCGGGTCTGGTTAAATCGTTGATCCGCACCCTCATACAGCTGGTAGATACGAATCCGCTTTTTTTCTTGGGCTTGCCTGCCGGTGTATGTGTGCTGGCAACACCCAAAAAACAGCGGCTTGGCGATATGGCTGCGAATACATATGTGGTTAAGGTGCAGGATTTGAGAGCAGTGAACAGACAGAAAACAGGTATTTTCACAGGGGCAATCATCCTAATGACGATCATTTCGGTTATCTATGCTGCATTCTTTATTTCTTCGCTCATTACACAAATCGTGAAGCCCGAGGTATTTGTCAGTAAGGATAATCAGTTTGCGGTTACAGCCCCGTTGAGCTGGTCACGAGATGATACGATTAATGAGGACGCAGATATTTCCATTAAAAATGAATTTTCCGAAAGATATTTGATTGTATTGTCTGAACCGAAAGACGATTTTGACAGCAGTATGACTCTTCAAGAGTATAAACAGATCATTCAAGATCATATAGAATCGGAGCTTACCAACCCGGAATCGGGGAGGGCTTCTGACATCGTGGTGAATGGATATCCTGCCATCGAATTTACCCTTAAAGGAGAAGTGGAAGACACTCCAATTATGTATAACGTGACCACGATTGAAACACCTTCACACTATCATCAAGTGCTTGCTTGGACGTACGCTTCCCGATACGGCCGGGCACAGCAAGAGCTGCGCAAGATTAGAGACAGCTTCCGTGAAATGAACATGATGTGAAGTGAACATGAAGTAGCAACGATGATTCGAAGTTATACAGGCGGTAAGCGGAAAAAGCAGACAGCTCAAAAGGAGCGTCTGCTTAACGGGTTATTCCGACTTGAGTTTTCTTTCTTCAAATACTTCTGCTGCGACGGTAAGTATCGTGTTTAAACCTGCTGGAAAACCCGCGTAGATGATCATTTGCATCATGCATTCGATGATCTCATCCTCGCTCCACCCTACATTTAACGCGCCGTTGATGTAAAATTTCAGCTGCTGCGTATTTCCCATGGCTGTAAGGCCAGCCACGGTGGCAAGAAGGCGTGATTTCAAATCCAGGCCAGGGCGGGAAAAAATTTGCCCATAGTTAAATTCTACGGCCAATCTCCCCAGATCCGGCGCTACGGAATCCTGGAAGCTGTCCACGATGGCCTTGTAATTTTCGCCATCGATTTTGGACAAAACCTCCATTCCTTTTTTGTAGTTTTCATCAACAAATGTCATGATAGTTCCATCCCCTTCTTTATGAACTTATCGTTTGCGGTTGTTCCCGCCATTTTTTGTTTCCCAGAGCAGTGCTCAATCCGACCGAAATCATAACCATGCCGCAAATGCACACACCCATCCAGTGCCAACGGCTCCAAGCCCATACCCCCAAATAGGATCCTAATGCTCCCCCCAGGAAGGTGCAAACCATATAAAGCCCGTTCAATCGGCTTCGCGCGGAAGCGGAGAGGTTGAAGATGTTGGCCTGACAGGCCACCTGGTTTGCCTGTGTACCGACTGTCAACAAAAATGCGGCCAAGATCAAAGCTGGTAGCCAGTGTCCCGCTGGCACAGCGATCAGGAAGGAGATCAGAACTACAAGCATACACATTTTGTTGGCGAAAGAGGCCCCCTTCTTATCGATGACCCTTCCGATTAAGGGTGTAGCGATCGCACCGCCGACTCCTACCAGACCGACCAGACCGACGACAGCGCTGCTATAAGAGTGAGGGGGCGCTTGCAGCATAAATCCTATTGTCGTAAAAAAAACGCTAAAGGATCCAAAAATCATTCCCTGACTTAAACAAGCACGCCGAAGCACACCTTCTTTAATAAATAGAGGTCCCAGGGAAAGAAGAAGTCCGCGATAAGGCAACGAGGTCGTTCCTTTGCTTACTGGAAAGCGAAGTCGAATCAGTAAGGCGAGCAGAAGAGTGCATCCGAACGAAATCCAGTACATGCTTCTCCATCCCCAGAAGCTATCTACCAGGCCACTGACAAATCTGGCTCCTAGTATGCCGCAGACCAATCCGATGGCTACCGTCCCTAGCACTTTTCCGCGATTACGTTCATCCGCCATTTCTGCGGCCAAAGGAACGATAATTTGTGGAATCACCGTGGTAAAGCCAAGACAGAAATTACTGACAATCAACCATGTAATTGAGCCGGAGAGAGCCGCTGACACCAGTGACAGGCTTGTCACACCTAACAAGGCAAGAATCAATCGACGTCTTTCAAAAATGTCTCCCAGCGGCACGAGTATAAGGTTCCCTAGGGCATAACCAACCTGGGTGAGTGTCGTCACGATCGCCACCGCGGCTTCAGTCGCCCCGAATGTTTCGGTTATATCGACCAGAAGCGTCTGGTTCAAATAGACGTTCGCTACGGCAAATCCGCAGGCTGCCGCCATGAGCGCAATTAGACCTCTGGTAAGCCCGGGTCTGACGTTACTTTTCAAAACAATCACTCCTTTACTTCAAATCGGCTACAGTTGTAAGATTAATACAGATACCATACTATGAATAGAATCGTGCTTATCATAGTATTAAAAGTAATGGTTTTAACGAAAGGAAGTTGACATGAGCGATCAGGAAGAGAAACGCAAGGAGTTAGGGAAGTTTTTAAAATCGAGGCGTTCCAAACTTACTCCCGAACTATTCGGATTGCCCATAGGGGCTAGACGGAAAGTCAAAGGCCTGCGCAGAGAAGAGTTGGCGCAGATTGCAGGCATCGGTCTTACCTGGTATACATGGCTGGAGCAAGGGAAAAATATACAAGCTTCTACCCAGGTGCTTGAACGTCTCGTAACGGTCATGCAGCTTAATGCCGAAGAAAGGAACCATTTGTACAAGCTGGCTCTCGGGCAGCTGCCGGTAGAACAAACGGCTTCAATCGAGGCAAGCCTTATTCCGATCGTGCAAAACTTCATAAATGAATATGAGAGATGTCCGGCTTATGTGACGGATCAGCGGTGGGATATATTGCTTTGGAATAAAGCGGGTGAGCGAGTATTTGGGGATTTTGAAAAGATGGATAAAAAAGAGCGAAACGCGATTTGGCGATGTTTTGCTTCGCCCGCTTACCGGAACCTAATCGGGGATTGGGAAAGCCATGCAAAACGGCTTTTGGCGCAATTCCGGTTAACCAGCACTCCTTTTGTAGGGGAAGGCTGGTTTAAGGATCTGGTCGCTGAGTTAATGGAGATCAGTCTTGATTTCAGACAATGGTGGCCGCGCTATGATATTTTGGGTACGCCAACCGGCAAGAAAAAGATCAATCATCCGCGCGTTGGAACCTTGGTTATGGAACATATCACTTTCCGAGTTTACGATGCCCCCGAACTGAGGCTAACCGTTTATCGCCCTCTGGAAGAGAATGATACGGTGCAGAAAATGATCCATTTACTGAACGATTAGGAGGCTGCCTGGATTGGCTGGCAGCCTCAATGTTTTAAGCGTCAGGTCCAGCAACGATAATCTCAGCGTTTATTTCAACGTCTGATCACTCGCAATCCGGCGACTTTCGCCACCTTGCCTTGCGGGTGAGCTGTAAATCGAATCGTAGCTTCATTCTTTTGGCTCGTCACGGACTGAGGAAGCTCATAGACGAACGTTTCAAATTTATTCATTTCCTCCGACTCCAGCTTGCCTTCTCCTAACATCTGACCATCTGCGGTGATGTCAAAGTCGTGATGAGAGCTGTTGGAGCGGCTCGAGTCCTTCAGATAAGTCACCGCTAATTGGACTGTCTCATCCGGGAGGACCTTCAACACAAAAGAGAACCAGCCCCCAGGCCATGTATCGCGATATTTGCGGTTATAGATGGACCCCAGACTTACATGTTCCCCCGTAAAGGAATGATCCCGTTCAGGCTGCATTTCTGCAGGCTGCACAGCATCCACAGTACGTCGTTCCAGCTCCAGCTGGTACGCCAATGCGGTACGGTATTCCGCTTCTGTTGACGCCCATTCTTCCTTGGAAAAGAGATCCCAATAGACGGTGTAGGAACGATCATATATTTGATAAAACGGACGAAGCTGTAGGTCACCGACGTAGCCTAAGTCGTCCATACGGAATACATTAGGTTCATTCTCGTCAGGAACCAGCTTCGAGGTCAACGAACCTGCCGATCCGATCAGAACAGACGCCAGCAGGCGCTCCGCGTTGGACTCCTGCGCGACAGGGCCAAGGTCTCCAGCCAGCACAAGTGGGCCGTACATAAAAGCAACCCGGCGCGGATTATCCGGCATTTCCTCGACTCTCACGGTCATAGGGATGTCATACTCGATCGTATCTCCGTCCTTCCATTCCCGTTCGATCACCACGTAGCTGGTGGGACAAGCCTCGGCGGTGAACGCTTCCCCGTTGATTTTAATCATCATGCCTTGTTCCGCCCAATACGGGCATCTCAGCTTCAATGTGAAGGACTTGGGCTGCTTGCTGATGACGCGCAGCGTTCCCCGTCCAGTTTGCGGAAAGAGAGTTTCTTGCTTGAGCTGTACATCCATGTCGTCCCACGTTACGGTAGAAGCAACATACTGGTTGACATAGATTGTTTGTGGCGTGTGAAAATAGATGGCAGTGCCGTACATGGAGTGGCTTTCCATCCCGGACCCGACACAGCATGTGAAATCCTCATATTGAGAATTGAAGGACTTGTGTCCACCCATTTCCAGTGATACAAAATAGCACACACGGCCATCGACAGGCTGCTGTGAAGCCAAAATATGATTGAACATCGCTCGTTCATAGTAGTCGGCATAGGCTGCGTATGCGTCCCATTCGAACATATGTCTCGTTAATTTCAGCATGTTGTAGGTGTTGCAGGTCTCGCAGGTGCCTTCACCCAAACGGTCATTCAGCTTACCCGGTTCACCAAAATGCTCATTATAGCTGTTGCCGCCGATCACGTAGGAATGCTTGTGAACAACCCGATTCCAGAAAAAGCGGGAAAGGTCTGCATAGTGCGGTTTGCCTGTCATTTCATATTGCCGTGCAGCGCCAATAATTTTGGGAATCTGTGTATTGGCATGCCGTCCTGCCAGCGTATCCCGGCTGTCTGCGAGGTCATTCAGCACCTCTCCATGATAAAAGCGTTCCGCCAGCTTCAAGAAGCGCTCTTCCCCGGAATGCTCCGCTAGGTCGGTCAGCACCTCGTTCATGCCGCCAAATTCGCAATGCAGAACCCGCTGCATCTGCTCATCATCCAGCCCTCGGAATATGTCCTCCAGCCAGTCGCCGAGTTTGATTTCCATGGGTAGAGCCTTGGGGTGATGCGCCAGCAGATGGGCATCGCGCAAGCCCGCAAACAGTTTATGCATGGTATATAGCGGCACCCAACCTCCGTTCAGATCAAAGCCTTGAGAGCGTATATCTCCAGCCTTTACTTCCTCGAACAGCTCTTTCCCGCGTGGAATACCGGAAATGTATCCGTTTCCATGACTATTTTGGCATATTTCCAACTCGTCGATGACATAGTTTACTCGTTCAAGCAGTCTTTCGTCGCCTGTGGAGGCAAACATCAGCGAGCAGCCGGACAGGTAGTGACCGAGCGTATGTCCGCTGATACCGCGTGCTTCCCAGCCCTCATAATGAGGCGCTTTGGGCTCTAGTCCCGCATATTCACGAAACCGCGATAATAGGCGGTCAGGTTCCAAACTGAGCAGATAGGCCGCATTCAGTTCCATCGCATGGTAAGGTGGACCGGAATCAATGCTTACTTTATGCAAGTCAAAAGCTTTTGCTTTCAAAGTCATCGCTCCTTAGCTAAGATAAAGGTGTATATTTCTCCACTACATTAGCATTGCAATCGCGGTATGTCAGTAGCTTAACCATACAATAGGTGGACAAATCCGAACATGAACCTAAAGAGGCGATAACATGACTTATCTGAAAGTAAATGTGGACGCCCCCCTTCAGTTTATCTCAGCAGGCGAGTTTATTTCCGAGGTGCCCTGGAAGCATATGAACCGTTCTATCGAGAACTTTGAGCTGATCCTTGGTGTCCATGAGAAAGTATATATACGAGAGGATCAGGAGCATTTTGAGATCGGGGAAGGCGATATTGTACTGCTTTATCCTGGACGTACCCATGGAGGATACCGGGAATCGTTGCCGGGGGTTAAATTTTATTGGTTTCATTTCGACGTTCCTGCAACCTCGAATGTATTATCTAACGAGGAAATGAAGCAGGAAATCCAGGCTATGGAGGGGCTTTTGCAGCGTCATGGCATGGTGCGGGATATCTATTTACCACAATGTGTACAGGTAGACAACGGGGATCGGATTCAGATTATCGTCAATCAAATTTTGCATGTAGCCAACTCACATTATCTCACGTATCACAGTGCGAATTATTTGTTGACCTTGTTGTTGATTGAAATATCTGAGCTGGCTCTTGGTCGTCTGATCAATAGTCCTGTCAGCCCACAGGGGGAATGTGAGTTTTAACAAGATTATCGAGTGGACCCGGATTCATGCCGAAGAACCGCTGACAGTGACGGATTTAGCCAGGAAATTCAATTACAACAAGGATTATATATCTCGTTTGTTCAAGCAAAACACAGGCATGCGTCCCTTGGAGTTCATTCACAGTATTCGGATTAACAAAGCCAAGGAGTTGATTTCCCGTACAGATATGAGCATTAAGCAGGTTGCGGAAGAAGCGGGATACACGGATGAGAAGTATTTTATGCGCTTGTTCAAAAAGAGAGTCCATATGACTCCTTCGCAGTACCGGAATGCCTATCATCAAACATTTATGAACAATGTTTAGTCTATTCCGCTTCACGGGAGGCATGGCTTATCAGACTGTAATTTGATAATCTGATTTAAGAGATTAAATGAGAGCAATCAATACATAATACACTGATAAAAAGGGGCAAGCGAGATGCTACAACCACCACTAAAGAATGAACTGACTCGAATATTGGAAGACCATGCACTGGATGAGCAATTAAAAGAAGTGATCTATCGAGAGGCTGGGGCTGCAATACAATTTCATATCGAACATGAAGAGAACTATGAGCGTATTGGCAATAGCCGAATCGCTGGCTACCCGGATTTGCCACCCTCGATCGAGTGGCCGTGTGATTCAGACGGGGAATATTATACGTTTATTGCTCAAATCAATTTGGGCGAAATGCCTTTTTCTCCATTCAAGGGGTTGCCCGAGCAGGGAATCCTTTATTTTTTCCTTGGAGTGGATGAGCCCGCCTATGATATTGACCATAAAATCTTTTACTATAACGGTGACAGCAGCGCTTTGAAGAAAACCTTGCCACCGACTGGGAAGGTTGAAGTATGTGCCGAGGACAGGGATTTCACATCTTGTGCAATTTCTTTTCAGCCGATCTTGACGGTGCCGTCGGAGAGTGAGACGGCAGATATTCTATTAGATGAGCATGAGGAGCTTTATGAGCTTTTATGCGAGCATAGTGATACGGTGTGGGGGCAGCATCAGTCTTTTGCCGGGAACACCCGGCGGGATGCCTATCTGTGCCGAAACGGGCTGGAGGGTCTTCTGTTTAACTGGCATAAGAGTGAGAGCCAGATCCATAAGGAAGTCGAGCAGGCCATGCACAGGGGAAGTACAGAGTACGCGGAGCATTTACGATCTGAAGTGCTGCCTCAGCTGCAAGAATACCAGACGAACCGGGAAAAGCACGACAAGGCTTCAGAAGATTGGCACGTTCTGCTCTCCGTTTCTTCTTTGGACGAGGTCGGCATGTGCTGGTGGGACGCAGGATATTTGGAATTTTTCATGGATAAAAAAGATTTGCAAAACCTTGATTTCACGCGAACGTATGTCAATCTGGCTACCAGCTAATCGAATGTATAAAGCCCTCCCGATGCTTCTCTCATGAGAAGCATCGGGAGGGCTTAGCTTGTTGCATCAGGCTTATCTTGAATATATATACGGTGAGCTTATTTACACCCGTTGCACAGTAAATTCAAACTCCAGCTTTTGAGCGGCTGAAATTTGGTATTCCTCATGTACGGGGGCCCCCCAGCTGTCGTCGCCACCTACGCCCATTTGCTTGCCGGCTACGGTGACGACGGTGTAGTAGACGTTTGGCAGCTCATACTGATGGTATGCACTTTCCAGTTCAAATGCCGTATACGGTGAAATGTTGCATTCCACAGGCGCGGTTGCCGGTGCAGTAATGCGAATGCCTCGCTGAGAATCGTCGGTAATATCGACACGGCGTACGCCTGTACGGTTACCGGATTCCTGTGGCACGACATACCCGGATACGTTATCCGCAGCTTCGTTGCGGAATATGCCGAGTCTTGCGCCGAAGGCACGGTCGATGTAATTCTCATCCGGTCCCATTGCGTACCAGTCCAGATGGCGGTAATCCGCCGGAACCTTGAACGAAAGGGCAAAGATCGGCAGATTAGGTAGTCCTGATACGCCTTCATAGGTGGATTTTACGTTCAGACTGCCATCGCCAAAGACGGTATAGGCTACCGTTATCTGTACGTCTGCATGAATGCTTAGCGTGTAGCGGAATGTAACGGTCACACGGTCTGTTTGTTCTTCCGTGACTTCGATGCCTACACATCTACGCGTCAGGCTGGCAGCAAACCAGCCACCAGCTTCAAAGCCCAGTGCGGTTCCCCGATCATTGTCTGTAGTTGCACGCCAGAACAATGGAGCCGGAGGCATAGCGATCATCTCACGCCCGGCGTAACGCAGCGAGGTCAGGCTGCCTGCTCCTTTGGAGAACATGATACTGAAATCTGTGCCGTGAACGCCGATGTTCACATCGCCATGCACCAATCGCAGGGTTCCGCCTATAGGGGCTTTCAGTGGATTTGGATCTTCCACGATGAAAATATGCTGTCCGAAGGCTACTTCATGCCCGGCCTCAGCCCAAAGCGTAGCTTCCTTCAAAACAAGCGCCGTGTGAATGACATATTCCCCGGGCTTCCCGTCCGTACTCGGGAACGTCAGTGGAATATAGGCTTCTGTCTGAGCCGCTACATCCACATGAATGGCATTTCGTGCGATTTCCCGGCCTTCATGCAGCAGACAGTATACAAGCTCGTAGTCGCTCGTTCCCTCAAACAGGTTCTCGTTGCGAATGGCCACGCCGCCCCGATCAGGAGTGAGCTTTAGATTCTGGTACAGGAATTTGACCTCCTGCATCTTCGGTGAAACCTTCCGGTCCGCATAGACAATTCCGTCCGTACAGAAGCCATAGTCTGTTGCCCGGTCGTCAAAGTCGCCGCCGATCGCGAGGTACTCGCGTCCGTAGCGATCTTTTTTCATGACCGCCTGATCAATGTAATCCCAAATAAAACCGCCCTGATACAGCTCGTATTTGTGCTCCAGCTCGGTATATTTGTGCATACCGCCTACGGAATTACCCATCGCGTGCATATACTCGCAGCTGATATACGGCTTTTGCGGATTGTTGTTCAGATACTGCTCGATATCTGCGGGCTTGGCGTACATTCGGCTCTCCATATCGCTGGTATCATCGTACGTGCGGTTGTGGAACACGCCTTCGTAGTGCACCAGACGGCTTGGGTCGGCAGCTCGGAAATAGTTGGCTACATTGCGCAGCACTTCACCAGCATACGATTCATTGCCGCAGGACCAGATCAGAATGGACGGATGGTTTTTATCCCGTTCCAGCATGGAAATGGCACGATCCATGACGATATCCTGCCACTCGGGCAGATTGGCGGGGATATTCCAGGAAGGCTCAACTGCGCCAAGTTTCTGCCAGGAGCCATGTGTCTCCAGATTCATTTCGTCAATCACATATACCCCGTACTCATCACACAGCTCATACCACAGGGTCTGATTCGGATAATGAGAGGTACGGACCGCGTTCATATTGTTCTGCTTGAGCGTTCGGATATCCCACAGCATATCTTCACGAGAAATCGCACGCCCGGTGCGGGCGTTAAATTCATGTCGGTTCACACCCTTGAAGACGATCCGTTTGCCGTTCAGATGCATGACCTTGTTGATCATCTCGAATCTGCGGAAGCCGATCTTTTGCGGAATGACCTCTACGAGCGATCCATTAGCCTCATAAATTTGGATGAACACCGTGTACAAATAAGGTTTTTCCGCGCTCCAGCACTGGACTTGATCCAGTGTTGCCGACAGAGAAGCCTTGCCATCTGTAAAATCCGCCTTCAAAGAAGCTACAATTTGGCCCGCAGCATCTTTGACATCGACGGCTGCATAGGCTGCTACTGCTTTTTCCAAGGTCAGCTCCAGCTCCAGCAGGCCCTGGGTGTAGGAGGCATCCAAATCGGCCTTCACATGCAGGTCACGTACGTGAACACGAGGGATCGTGTACAGATATACGTCTCTGAAAATGCCAGAAAAACGCCAGAAGTCCTGATCCTCCAGCCACGCTCCTGTACTTCTTTGATATACCTCTACCGCCAGCTTGTTTTCGCCGGCTTGCAGGAACGGGGTCAGTTCAAAATCAGACGGTGTAAAGCTATCCTCGCTGTAGCCGACAAAATGACCGTTTAACCATACATAAAAAGCCGACTCGACACCCTGAAAAGAAATAAACACAGGCTGCGCGTCGAAAGCCAAATTTTCCGGCAAAACAAAGCTTTTAATATAGCTCCCTACCGGGTTGTGATCCTCAGGAATATGCGGTGGGCGAACGTCCGAATGTCCATCCCACGGATACATCGTATTCACGTACTGCATTTGGCCGAAGCCTTGTGTCTGAATGTGACCCGGTACCTGAATATCGCTCCAGCCGCCATACTCAAACTCGGGAGCATAGAATTCCACCGGCCGACTGGCTGGATTTGCTGCATAGTTGAACTTCCAGCTTCCAGTCAGGCTATGGCGCCAGGCCATATCGGCCTGGTGCTCCGCTTCCTGAAGTGTGGCGTAATATTTATGATCGGAATAGGCTGGCAGCCGATTTACCGCGAACTTGGTCACATCGGTGAGCCAGTCCAGACTAGGGGTATGGATGGTCAAGGCGAACACTCCTTATTTTTAAAATGAAATGAAGATATTTTCCAGCAACCCGTTATTTGACCGAGCCCACCATACCTGCGACAAAATGCTTCTGCATCAAGAAGAATACCAGTGCAGTCGGCAATGTGGACAGGACGATAGCGATCATGATTACACCGTAATCAGGTGAATAACTGGAACCCAGATTCGAGATCAACAGCGGGATGGTTTGGTTCTCCGGCGTTTGCAGCACGATCAGAGGCCAAAGGTAGTTGTTCCAGCTCGACATGAACGTGATGATTGCGGCAGCGGCATAGGTTGTTTTCATCGTAGGCATGTATACTCGGAAGAACAGACCCAGCTCGGACAATCCATCCATACGACCTGCTTCCAGCAGATCCTTCGGAAACATCTTGGTGCTTTGACGGAAAAAGAAGATCAGGAACGCCGTAGTTACGGTTGGGATGACGACAGATGAAAGGGTATCAATACCGATCCAGGGAATGACATTAGAAACACTGCCGAACATCCGGTAGAGCGGAATCATGATTGCCGCAAACGGAATCATCATCGACATCAGCAGGATATTGAAGACAACGTCTTTCGCTTTACTTCTGTAAATTTCAAAACCATAGCCGGCCAGGGATGCAATCAGCATAGCCAGCAGTGTAGTAGAAATGGAGATTTTGGCCGAATTACTTAGCGCCGTCACGATATCCACCTTTTCTAGCAGGCTGTGCATGTTATCCATTAGATGAGAGCCGGGCAGAAGCTTGCCTTTCGTCACATCGACCGACAGGTTGGTGGAGCTGGATAGCATCCACAGGAACGGGAAAATGGAAACGAATGACACAATGATCAGAAACGCATACGTAAACAATCTTTTCGTTTTCATCATTTTTTCTCACCTGCCACTTTGAACTGGATAATCGACAAGGTAATGATCATAATGACGATGGAGTAGGATACGGTCGCCGCATAACCAAAGTCGGATGAATACTTGAAGGACAGGTTGTAAATATATTGCGAAATAGAAGATGTCGCGTTACCCGGTCCACCCTTGGTAATATTCATAATTTCATCAAAGAGCTGGAGTGTGCCTATGGTCGATGTAATCGAGGTGAACAGGATAATCGGTTTAAGCAGTGGAACGGTAATGCTGAAAAACTGCCGGATCGGAGAAGCACCGTCAATTCGGGCTGCTTCATAGATGGAGCTGTCAATATTCTGGAGACCGGACAGGTAAAAGATCATATTGTAGCCAGTCCAGCGCCATGTGATCGCGATAATAATCGTGACTTTGGCCCAGAAGGGGTCTGTAATCCATTGGATCGGCGTGCCAATCACGTGCAGATTCAGCAATAAGGAATTTACCAGACCGTCAGCCGAGAACAGATATTTGAACACAACGGAATAGGCTACCAGTGATGTAATACAAGGCAAGAAGATGGCTGTGCGGAAAAAGCCCTTGAATTTCAGATTTTTATCATTCAGCAATACCGAAATGAACAGTGCCAGAATAACCATCAAAGGTACCTGGAAAATTAAATAGATAAATGTATTCTTCACAGCAGTTATAAACATTTTATCGGTGAACAGACGCTTGTAGTTATCAATGCCGTTGAAGGTGAGATTAGAACCTGTACCTGTCTTGAAGGACAAGATAAGTGCCTGAATCATCGGGTAGAAATAAAAGGCTGCAATCATGATCACTGCGATGGATATGAACAACCATCCTGTCATACCTGCTTTGAGACGTGTTGTAGTCATTTTAGGTGCGGCTGTCTTCATAACCATATCAACTCCCTATGCAGCATTAAAACCTTGAACTCGCAAGCCCAAGGTTTTAAGTGCTTATCGTTTTATTGTTTAGCCTTGGCTAGATGGACTGTCTTATTTAAGCTGTGCTTCTGCTTGTCCTTGAGCATCTTTCAGAACTGCGTCTACATCTTTGCCGTTCAGATAGTTTTGAATTTCAACGGTCATGATATCCTCAATGGCATAAGTGTGCAGGCCATAATTGACTTTTGGAACTTGTTTGGTCCAGTCTGCGAATTTCTTGAAGACTTTGTCGCCACCGAAGTATGGATCTGCCACGTCATAAGCTTTACCGCTGGAAGCTGCATTTAATGAACCGACAATTCCGATTTTGCTTAGCATATCTTGATACAGCTCTTGGTCTGAGCCGAAGGTTTCTTTCAGGAAATCAGCAGCTGTATCTTGACCGTCCGAGTTGAGGACATACCAGGAGCTGCCGCCGAGGCTGGAAGCATTCACGGATTCAGGTACATTTTTTAATTTAGGGAAAGGAACAACGGCCCATTTACCTGATTGTGAAGCTTCTGCTTTGATCGAAGGCGTAATCCAGTTACCCGTAGGTACGGAAGCAACTGCACCGCTATTGAAGGCTGCCAGGAATTGACTCCAGTCGGCATTCATTTTAACAATATTTGCGTCGAACAAGGATTTGTACGTCAAGAGCGCTTCTTTCAGAGCAGGATTACCTGCCAGGTTTGGTGTTTTACCGTCTTCTTTCAGGTACCATGAACCTGCGGATTGGATCATACCACGGATTAGACCGAGGTCGTTCGGATCTTGAGTAAGCATTTCTTTACCTGTTTTTTGTTTTACGGCTTTACCAATTTCAATGAATTTGTCCCAATCAATATTGGTCAGGTCAGCTACTTTGTAGCCAGCTTGCTCCAGATAGTCTGTTCTTACATACAAACCCATAACACCGGAGTCGAATGGAACACCATACTGCTTGCCATTGTAGCTGGTTGGTCCGATTTTATAATCAGCAAAGTCGGATGCCTTGATCGAGCTGCTCATATCATGGAAAGAATCCGGATAAGCTTGCAGGAAGTTTTGTGCCCGGTAATCCTCGATCAGGACCACGTTAGGCAATCCTTTGGTAGAACCGGAGTTAAGACCGGCATTCATTTTTTGTACGATATCATTTTGAGCATATTCAACAATGTTTACGTTTACATCAGGATGTTTGGCAACATAGCGATCTTTTGCCAGTTTCAGGGCCGCGATATTGAAGTTCGGGTCCCAAGCCCAGACGGTAATTTCTTTTTTGCCTGAATCTGTGGTCGTAGCTGCTTTCTCAGAATTGCTGGAACACGCAGACAGCAAGATCAAGCTTGCGATCAGCAAAAGGAAAGACACTTTTTTCATTTTGTTCAACCCCTACTCTTTTTTTATACGTGCTAATCATTTAAAACTTATTGAAAGCGGTTACCTTGTTTGTGAATCTAGTGTATCATCCTTGCTTTGCTCGCAGTTAGGAATATCTTTATACGGATTTGTCTTATTATTATCATTTATCAAAAAAGGCACCGCTTACATTTGCACTTTCCTTGGATTTAGGTACTTTTTTTAGGTTGAACTAAAGTTATACACGAAGCGCCACTACGCGGTCGGATGGTGCTTCGCATCGCTGTTGTATCCAGATTTCTTTATTCAAATTATATAAGGTTGAAATCTGGATACAAAGGCGACCGCTACGCTTGTACAGCACCATTCCGCCCACTCCGTTCTTGTTCCACCTTCTTTGTCTTAAGTTCAGCCTATATTTTTTATAAGATAGGAGGGGCGGGTTTTACGATCAATGGCAGTGTCATTTTCACTTTGGTGCCTTCGCCTTTTTTGCTGGAGATGGTCACGCCATACTCTTCTCCATACAGAAGGGTAATGCGGTTGTGTACATTCTGGATGCCGATGCCAGTGAACAATTGGCGCTTGCTCTTAGGATTGGGCAGTCCGTCCTTTGCCGTATGCCCGTCCAAATCCATACCGTCTCCATCGTCTACCACCTCGCAGATCAATGTATCCTCTGTTTTGGACACCAATATATAGATGTGACCTGCATTTTTCTCATTAAACGCATGGAAAAAAGAATTTTCGATAAAAGGCTGAATAATCAGCTTGGGCACATGGTATTCCAGACAATCCGGTGATACAAAATAATTCACCTGTACCCGCTGCCCATATCGCACATGATTAATGAACACATAGTTTTGCATGTTGGCCATTTCCTGCTCAATCGTGATCGTCTCGCTTACGTTACTGATTGTATTTTGCAGTAGGGAAATGAGTGCGTTGATCGTCTCGGCGGCGGTTTCCTTGTTTCCTTTGAGCACCAGCATTTTGATCGAAGCCAGTGTGTTGTACAGAAAATGCGGATTGATCTGCCGTTGTAGCGCAGCAAGCTCTGCGTTTCGTTGTTCTTTTTGCGTCTCCAGCAGCTTGCGAATATAGTCATTCAGCTCATCCAGCATGTAATTGTAGGCATGACTCAACTGTCTGACCTCATAGCTGCCCGTCACCGGGAGATAGTTATCAAAATTTTTCTCGCGGACCGTCGACATTTGCTTGACCAGCCGAGTCAGTGAACGAACCAGGCGACGGGAAATCAGAAAAACAATCAGCAAAGCGATCAACACGATAGCAATGCAGATGAATACAACGGATTTGACGTCAATAATCTGCCCAATCGCAGTTTGTCTGTCGATCATGTTAACCAGATAAAAATCATACGAAGGGATATAGTTGGAAAGGAGGATACTATCCTTGTTCATCACGTTCGCATTCATGTAATTTAGCCCTTGCTCATTGATTGTTGTCGCATAGCCCAGCAGCTCACGGGAGTGTTGTCCGATTAAGTCCTGACGGTTGCTCGACACGATGAGCCCAGACTTGTCCAAAATAAGCACATCATTGCCGTTGCTTGTGAAGTTGTTATAGAAGCGGCGAAATTCCGGCTCGCGAATGGCAATGTAGATCATGCCATATAAAGTGCCGCTGGTTCGCTCCATAAATGCCTTCGAGGCGATAATATAAGGTGTCGGTTTCTGTCCGGTATTATTATTCATTTGCTGACGCAATAGATCCGTATCCAATTGATACATAAGCTGTGTCGGCTGTGCCGCGCTTCGGGCTGTAATGAAACTGTTTTTGAGCTCCTCCGCAGTTACCGGCCAGTAGGACGAGTCAGAATAAAAGCTGCGGCCATTCATACCGGTTACGGCTACACTGACATCATAGGCGTCGACATTTGATTTAATCTGCTTCATCTGCTGTGCCATACCAAAGTAGATGCGTGCCGAGTTAATGGAGTCGGATTGGCCGCCAGTCAGGTAGCTTTTGACCGTTCCGTTTTCCGAGGCATGGGTTACGGCATTCACAATTGAGTCATTGAAGGACTCAAAGCTGGACTGAATCTGACTGAGTACCTTGGCATTCGTAATACTGAATGTCTCGGCAAAGAGTCGTTCAGACATTCGTATCGTCACCAAAGAGGTCAGCAACGACACCGCAGTGATGCTGACCACCATAACGACAAATATTTTGAAGAACAGACCCTGATATTTGATTTTATGAATATACCTTTTCATATTTAAGCTCTTTTCTGCTGCAGATATGCGCTTGCTCTCTAATGGAGATACTCCCGGCGGTATTGACTGGGTGAGTACCCCGTCACTTTTTTGAACACTTTGGTAAAATAGCTAGGGTCCGAATAGCCGACAGTGCTGCTAATATCGGAAATGGGCATGGTACCCGACCGCAGCAGCTCAGCGGCTTTCTCCACTCGAATCTTGTTCAGATACTCACTGAAACCCTCTGTATGATGGGTTGTAAAATAACTGGACAAATAGGACGGATTAAAATGAAAATATTGTCCAAGTGTCGTCAAATTGAGCGTTTCAGCATGGTGTTCCTCAATATATGCCAGCAGTTTTTTCATGCTTGCGCTGCTGCCTTGCTGCGTTTTGGCCATGATCTGCCTGTTCGCTTCCTCTAAAAAGGTCTCCAGCAATCGTACTGCTTCATGTACGTGAGACGCGTCGTTAATCATTTTGAAGTAGGAATATTTTGCTGCATCTAGCTCTTTCATATCATACCCCTGATTCCCAAGTAAAATCGTAATGTTGAATACGATGTTCCCGAGCAGCGATTTAAACTCAAAAGCGGTAGAGTTATAGTTGCGGGACATGGCTGCTACATAGGATCTCAAATCCCGAAAAGCCGTATCAAAATGCTCGCGCTTCATCTCCTCCGTGAATTGCTTCAAGTTAAATGTGCTGTCCACTTGTACAGGCTGGGGGAGCTCGTCTTCCATCAGCAGCGCTGTTTCCGGGAAATAAAAGCGACAGCTGAGCAGCTTCGGCAGCTCATCCTGATAAACCTCGCTAAATCGATTAAAATCATCAAACAGGTGGCTGACCGCCCAACCTATCTGTGGATCGACTTGCTTCGTCTCCTGGGCCACTTCCCTGACCGCAGTCATCCAGGAGTCTGCCTCCCGCGGATCAAGATTGGCTAAAAAAACGGCCGTATGAGCATCAGACGGTAAGGGTCGGAGTACAATTTGTTCACAGGCAGATGTCACTCGATCCGTAAGCCTGGAAAATAGGTCTGAGGCAGAGTAGGAGCGGCCTGTACCCTGTTGAGCTGGTTGCTCTATACCTATAAGCGCAAAACGGGCATATGGAAATGCCTGCTTTAGCAATTCAGCGTCATATTCTATGCTATAGCCGGAAATGAGCTTTTCGATCACATGATCCATCGTAATTTGATTATCTCCAGCATCTGCCTGATATTGAATGGTTGGGATTTTGTGAGCTGTCCGCTGGAGCACTTGCAGCAGCTCATCCGTGTCCAGCTTGGGCTTTAAAATATAATCAGCAACCCCTTGCTGAAAGGTGGATCGTACGTAATTAAACTCGCCGTAGCTGCTGAGCACAATAACCTCGATATCCGGATAGTTCTGTTTGACTATTCGGGTCAGCTCCTCACCGTCCATGATCGGCATCACGATATCCGTGACGACAATATGAGGACGCAAGGATTCAATCAGCTCCAGCGCTTCTTTCCCGTTGGAGGCTTCGCCTACAATCCGAAATCCGTATTTTTCCCACGATAAATGGTGCTTGATTCCTTGCCGGACCAAAATCTCATCATCTACAATCAAAATGTTGCATAGCTCATTCATGGCAGCACTCTCCGTAATTATACCTATTCAAAAAAGACCGCATTAACGCGGATGTTATATCATTTGAGGCATACGATTGGCAACGCTTCCAACTTAATTCAAATATAAAGCATTTAATCTTTACATGCTAACATAAACCACACGGGAATCCAAAAAAAATTAGTTCCAATGGCATATAAAACGACAAAAAGGCCATCGAGAAGATCTCGACAGCCTGAACAAACCGGGATTACCCTAAACCGTACCCCATGTCCGATCCCCTGCCAAATATTTTTCCGTCAAAATAGATAGCAGTTGAATACCAACCTCATTATGTCCTCCCTCAGGAAGGATCAGGTCCGCGTATTTCTTGGAAGGCTCAATAAATGCCTCGTGCATAGGCTTAACCGTAGTCAAATAGTGATCGTGGATCGAATGGATGGTGCGGCCGCGCTCCTCAATATCTCGAAGAACCCGACGAAGAATACGCACATCAGGGTCAGTATCCACAAATACCTTAATGTCGAGCAGGCTACGGAGCTTTTCGTCAGACAGCACGTGCAGACCCTCCAGCATAACGATATGATTCGGCAGAAGCTCTACTGTTTCGTTAGTGGAACGGGCATGAACCGAAAAGTCATACACTGGCGCTTGCGTCGCTTGTCCTTTTTTTAGACATTGCAGATGCTCGATAAGCAAGTCGTTGTCAAAGGCAAACGGATGATCATAATTGACCAAAGCACGTTCGTCATAGCTCAGATGTGAATGGTCTTTATAGTAGTTATCCTGAGATATAAAAGTCACTTTATTAGATCCCAGACGTTCAACGACAGCGCGTGCTACCGTCGATTTACCGGAACCTGTACCGCCGGCAATACCAATAATAAGCATGGCGTTTCACTTACCCTTCCCTAAATGTATCCCGATACAACTCAAGTATTGTAGCACAATGCACACTTTTTTTCATCAATGTTGAGCTTTGTATTTCTTCCATTTTCGTATCTTGGCCCTGAATGTTTTAAAAGGTGCCACAGAGTTGATATGAATCCATCTGGCCACGGGCCAGTTCGGATTACTGCCAGTCCACTTGTGAACGCCCTGTATGAAGAGTTCTTCATGACCGAGTGTGTCAATCCAATCCAGCCACCTTTGTTCGGTTAGCTTAAATAGCTGGCGCAATTCACGTAAAGAATGGTGGGAGTAGGTTTTGTAAAAGGATTGGTAAAGCTCGCCTAGTCTATTCCATTTATAATTTGGTGCAGGCATGATGACAGTGTTTCCTTCCTTTTCGTCTCTGTCCCATGACATGACAAGCTGAAGCCATCCGAGCTGGTAGGCAATCATTTCTGCGGGGGTTTTATCTACCTCGGGAATCCGAATATCCTTTTGATCCTCGTCTATCTCCTCGAATTCACTGTCTAACAACAAGTAGGAGGTATGGATGGCTTCTTTTAACTCCGTTTTGGAAACGTACTGGTAGCTGGACATCTGATCGCTCCTTTACATTGTATTTATGATACTCACCTTTTTATATGTACCACTCTCAATATGACAACCTTATGTCTTATTCGAAAATAAAAAAATAGCGATTTTTGTGATTTTATGAAAGAGCATTTGGTGTGTTCGCGAAAAAGAACGAAAATTAATAGAGAATTTAAGACAAAAGATAATTAATTAGGCATATTTTAATATTTTATTATATGTCTATAATTATTGGAGGTAGTGCTTGGACATGTCATGATGTGGCATGGATGGTGCTACAGTTGTTTAGGTATTCATTAATTTATTTAAAAAAGGAGGCTGTTACATGAAGCCAGGTTTGTTGAAAAAATGTGCAAGTGTAATGTTGAGCGGTTCGTTGGCGCTGTCTTTATCGTTGCCGTTACTAGGTCATGCGTATGCAGATGGTAATTTACAGGTGAGTGATAATTTTGAACAAGGTGAGGCTCAAGGCTGGACAGTAGGCTCGGGGAATTGGTCTGTTGTCAAGGATGGAAATGGCTTTACATACCAACAATCTAGTCGAAGTGAAAGCCACTCCGTTAAAGGTAATGCCTCATGGACGAATTATAGTGTGCAAGCAGATGTGTATGTAGATGATTTTAATGGCTCCAACCGGGTATATATCGCAGGCAGATACACAGATGCCGATAACTTCTATGCGGCTTCGTTGTACAACAAGAAGGGCGGAGCTCTCGAAATTCGTAAAAAGGTAAACGGTTCCATGAAGACACTGGCTACTAACAAGAATTACAAACTGGACACCCATACCTGGTACAGAGTAAAGCTGGAACTGTCCGGTTCGGAAATAAAGATGTACGTCAATGATAAACCGGAGTTGTCCGCAACAGATTCCAGCCTTACTGCGGGAGCTATTGGTTTGGTAACCTCCAAGACAACTGCTCAATTCGATAATGTGATCGTTTCCGGTGCCTCCTCGGAAGGGGATACAGGTACATCACCTGTGAACCCGGTACCAGGCAAAGATCAGCCAACTCCTGGTGTGGATAACAACGCAACCTCCAAAAACAACTATAATTTGGCCGGCTTCTCGTATGGTAATACAGGCGGTGGAAACATTGCGGAAACCGATGCTAATTACAAAAAGGTCTACAACGCTGTAGATCTCAACGAAGCACTGAAGAAAGGAACCAAAGTCAAGGTTATTGAGATTATGAACGATCTCGACCTCGGCTGGAATGAAATTCCTAGTGCTGCCAAGGTAATGCCTTTTAGTGCCAACAACCCTGTACAGACACACCCTGTCCTAAAGAAGACAGGTGTGAGCAAAGTCTATCTTGAAAACTTGAATGGAATCACGATTTTCTCGGCAAACGGCGCTAAAATCAAACATGCTGGCTTTGTTATCAAAAGAAGCTCCAATTTGATTTTCCGCAACCTCGAATTTGACGAGCTTTGGGAGTGGGATGAAGCAACCAAAGGCAACTATGACAAGAACGACTGGGATTATATTACCGTCGAAGGTGCAAGCTCCAAGGTGTGGATCGACCATTGTACATTTAACAAAGCCTATGATGGTTTGGTAGATGTGAAAAAAGGCAGTAACGGAGTTACGATTTCCTGGTCTTTGTTCAAAGGAGACGACCGCAGCTCCAACAGCTGGGTGACCCAACAGGTCAACGCCATGGAAGCAGACAAATCTTCCTATCCTATGTACGCTTATCTGAGAAGCAGTGCAGTAGGCATGAGTAAAGAAGATATCATTGATATTGCAGCAGGACAAAAGAAAGCGCATTTGATTGGTGCTACGGAAATGGCTGGCGACAATGCAGATTTGGAAGTAACGCTGCATCATAATTACTACCTGGATATTCAGGATCGTATGCCTCGTCTGCGTGGTGGTAATGCTCATGTATATAACATCGTTATGGATGATGCCGGATTGGCCAGAGCCAAAAAAAGAATTACACCTGACATGGCCAAAGCAATTGCTGCAAAAGGATACCATTTTGACGTAGTAGGTAACGGTGCAATTTCAACGGAAAATGGCGCGGTACTGCTTGAAAAATCGTATTTAATTGATGTATTTTCTCCTGTTCGTAATAACCAAAAGGATGCAGACAAAGCCGATTACACAGGCAAAATTAAAGCAGAGGACGTCATCCTCTCGGATAACGGCACCGTGTTCAGAGGAGGCAGTGACGATGCGAATAGCCCGTTAGCTCCGTATCCTGCGAAGGCCAAGGCCTTCTCTTGGAATGGATTCACAACATTGCCATACAGCTACACAGCCGATGATCCTGAAAACCTGGTTGCCCAATTGCAGGCCAAGGATGGAGCGGGTGCAGGCAAGCTGAACTGGTCGAATGATAATTGGCTCAAAACAGTTTACAAAACAGCCGTTTCGAAAGATGCCCAAGTGGTAGATGATTCCGAATAAGTATTTGAGGATTTTGCAAAATCCTGATTCACGAAGAAGCAGCCAGGACAGATATACTCTGTTCCTGGCTGTTTTTGGGTTAGCTCCATTTAGGCTGCGTTCGGTACATTCTTAACCGATAACAACAAACGAGGATACGCCAGCAGGTACCGATCTAACCCGGAATAACGTTCCATCGTCTCTAAAGGTGCGCAGAATATAAGGCTGGTTCGTAGGTGTGCGGACTCTGCTGAATCGGGCAGTACCAAAACTGTCGAAACCTGCAGCTTGCACAAAGCTTCCATCTAGACGCCGGAGTGTAGCAAAAAATCCGCTCGTGTTAAAAGGGACACCATTATTGTTAGCCCAGATAACCGTAAATCGACGGAAGGTTTGCGTAGGACTCACATTGCGATATCTCGAAGCAGGAACCTTTCTGCCCGTAGATTTCAGCGTTTGTGGAGGACGAATGGCCACTTCAAATCAACTCCTTTGTTGTGATGAGATAGTAGATGCATACAAAGGAGTTTTGGAATGTGCTATAAACTACTTATTAAAAAATAGGTGTATATCGAACTCAAAATGCATGAAAACGGAGCAGGTGGAATGGTGCTGGACAAGCGATGGGAAGCACCATACGCCTGCGCAGTGGCACTCCATGTAGATTATAGTTCGACTGGGGACCTCATCATGCCCAATCGCGCCGCAGCGTGAAGAGTTCTTTTAATGCGTCTGTCGACAGCTCGGTAATCCAGCCCTCGGTGCTGGAAATGATCTGGTCGCTAAGCTGCTGCTTGCTCTCCAGCATTTCGTCAATACGTTCCTCCAGCGTACCCAGCGAGATGAATTTGTGCACCTGTACGTCCTTCGTTTGTCCCATCCGGTAGGCGCGGTCTGTGGCCTGATTTTCGACTGCCGGATTCCACCAGCGGTCGAAGTGAAAGACGTGGTTGGCCGCTGTCAGATTCAGCCCCACACCGCCAGCCTTGAGTGACAAAATAAATACAGATGGCTGCTCTTCAGGCGGCAGCGTATGAGATTGGAATTGCTCAATCATCCGGTCGCGCGCGGTTTTGGACGTGCTGCCGTTCAGGTAGAGCACCGGCTCTTGCAATTCTTGAGCGAGTACCTGCTGGAGCATCCGTCCCATGCCAATATATTGCGTGAAAATCAGGCAGCGCTCCCCTTCTGCCCGCAGCTCTTTAACCATGGACAGAATACGCTCAAGCTTGGATGAACGACTGATAAGCACTTCAAGCTCGGACGGGCTATACCCGGAGGTAGCGACATTCAGAGCCGCTTCCTTGGTCAAAAGGACAGGGTGATCACAAAGCTGCTTTAGCTGGGTAAGAGCGGATAAAATGGCTCCTTTTCGCTCAATGCCCTCCAGCTTCTGCATCCGTTCCATCAGCTCTTTGACAATCTGGTCATAGAGCGCTCCCTGCTCGGAGGTGAGGTGAATGTAGGTTTTCATCTCATTTTTGTCAGGCAAATCAAGCTGTATAGCCGGGTCCTTTTTCTTGCGCCGCAGCATGAAAGGCTGAACCAGCTTTTGCAAATCCATCGTTCGCTGCTCGTTATGTTCTTTCTCAATAGCATTCATGAACCGATTGCTAAAGGCGCGTGAGCTACCCAGATAGCCGGGATTGATAAAATCATAAATGGACCACAGCTCAGACAGCCGATTCTCAATAGGTGTCCCGGTCAGTGCTATACGATGACGTGCAGGGAAGCTGCGAACGGCTGTGGATTGCTTGGTTTGTGCATTTTTAATGTTTTGCGCTTCATCCAGGCAAATCGAATCCCAGGTCATGCCTTGGAGCAGCTCCTGATCGAGGGTTGCGGTCGCAAAGGAAGTCAAGACAACATCGGCTTGCCGGGCTTCTTCGCGGAACAACTCTCCCTGATCCCGCTTGCTTCCATAGTGCAGCAGGACCTTCAAGGAAGGGGCGAATCGGCTGAGCTCCTTCTGCCAGTTGCCTAGTACCGAAGTCGGGCAAATCAGAAGGGAACTAGAGCGGACGCCCGTCTCTATGGCAATCTCCTGCAAATGCAGCAAATAGGCGATAAACTGCACTGTTTTGCCTAGTCCCATGTCATCCGCCAAGCAGGCGCCCAGTCCAAAGCGCCGCAAAAAGGCAAGCCACGCGTAGCCGTCCCGCTGATAGGTTCGCAGCTCGGCTTGCAGCCCGTCCGGCGCGTCGAGTGCAGGCCACTCCGACTGCCGTCCAAGCTGGCTGATCAGCTTCAGCAGATGCGCGTTCAGCTCGACCTCCAGCCGGAAGCGTGCTGCGTCTTCTGGCTGCTCGCCTGAGGCGTCGCCTTCAGGCTCTTCGGCATTGCCGAGCAGGTGCAGCTGCAGGATGTCCTGAAAGGACAATCCCTGAGTGCTGTCGATCCCGGCCATCGCCCGGCGAATCTGCGCAAGCAGCGCGGGGTCGAGCGCGATCCACTGCCCCCGGAAGCGCACCAAGCGCTCGTTGCGGGCCACGAGCTCGGCGAACTCGGACTCGCTTAGATCGGCATCGCCAATGGCAACACGCCAGTCGAACTGGACAATCGAGTCCAGTCCGAACAGCGAACTACCCTTGGCGCCCGGTCCCGCGCCTTCGCCTGGGCGAACCTTGGCCCGCAGCTTCGGCTTCTTGCGGGTGGCTGCCTCCCACCAAGCCGGCAACAGCACCTGCCAGCCGCCCTCCAGCAGACGCTGGCTGTCGGTCGTCAGGAATTGCCACGCCGCTTCATCGGTGAGCGGGTGATCCAGCACATCATGGCGGCTGCCGGCACGTTGCCCGGCAGGCAAAATGGCGGTTAGGCGTTCCAGCCATCCGGCTGAGCGCTCACGCACATGCGGCGTCCACGCATCGGGCCATGAGCCGGATGCGTACCCATCGTGGGCAAGCTGTACAGGCACCAGCAGCGTCGTGTCCTGCTTGTCCTGCAACACAAGCTTGAGCTGCCAGGACGATTCGTCGTTCTCGGGTGCCGGCTCCAGCAGTTGCAGAAGCGGCCGAAATGGCGCGCTATCGGCTTTCCAGCCGATGGCAATCAGCCATGCCCGTGCATCCAGACCCGCAGCCACCGAGCGGCTGGGAGCGAAGAGGATTGGATACTCTCTTCGCAAGTCGGCGGCTTCCGCTTCGGTGCCGTACCAGCGCTGGAACACGGCGGCTGAGAACGCCGCTGCCACTCCTTCGCGCTCGTCTATTTCCAAGCTGCTGAGAAGCTGGGCAAGCTCTGCTAGTTGGGCGCTCTCCGGCGTTAATTCGACTGCCGAAGCCTCTGGTACGCCCAATGCTCCCACCGATTCCAGCGATTCCGCATCCCAAATCCATTGCAGCTTCCCTGCCTGAAATGCCGTGAAGCTGGGCACGTAGGCTTTCGCCTCAATGCAATGGGCAAGCAGAGGGATGGACCGAAGCCAAGGGGCATGGACCTCATCCCAGATCCATTCGATATGCTCCAGCAGCTCGCGCTCCGCCAAAAAGGGAATCACTTGCTCCGAGGGGAGGAGGATAATATCGGTGTCCTGAACGTGTTGAACCTCCAACTCGGTACCATAAAAGGAAGCCTCATGCCAAGCGAACAAACGCTGCTTTAGGATTTGGCCGGAAATGCTATAGTTCATGGAAGAATCGCCATAGATCAGGGCGTCTCCATAAGTAGTTAATCGGATGTGTATCGTGATCGTTTCGGTATATTGGCTCATGATAACAATTTCCCTTTCCGCAATTCCTCCTGCAGCGCCCGAAGGCGGCTATGGCGGCCGGTGAAGTTGGTGAAAAATAGCTCCCAGCGTGGCTCTTGCTTTATTTTCTTGTATAGCTTGGACAGCCGCTTCAATAGCTTGACCGCCGCTTTATAGCTGGCTCTGTTTTTTTCCAGTACATATCGCTCTACCGCTTGATGGTAGAAGGGGAGCAGCAGCTCCGGCGCGTTCTTTTCAATGGGCTGCAAAACGCTGACGCGAAAACTCAACGGCTCGCTGCGTATGCTCAGCTGATAATCGATCCATTGCCGCCATTTTTCATGGGCAAGCAGGGTTTCCTCATATATCCCACCGGCAAAAGGAAGCATGCCGACTAGCGTGTCCCACATTTCCGGTTCGGCTTCTGGAAGGTGCTGCAATACCTGATTCCAATCATGCATATAATCTTGCAAATGATCGTCCCGATGACTATGAAGCAAGGGACCGATATGCCGCAGTCCATCCTTGAGCCGAGACCAATCTTCAGCTTCACGGAGCGCGTGTAAGAATAAAAGCAGCTGGTTCGAAGCGATTTTCAATGGAAAAGCCTGTTCAGCCGCTTGGAGCATCGTCCAAGCCGCAGTATCCTGTGACTGGTACACGTGCATCCAGCTTTGGGCCAGCATCCAGGGAAGCCGTGCCAAAGTTGTACCTAGTTCCTCTTCAGCCGCCTGTAAATGCTGTAATTCCTCTGCATATATGCTGGAGTTTGGCCGTTCGGGGCGCATCCAGCGTAGCCAAAACCAATAATACGCGTCAGAAAAGTAAGTACCGTTACGCGATTCTGTCAGCATTTTTTGACGCAAATAGGCCAAGGTCTCTGACATACGGGCTTCTTGCTTCGGTTCGCCGGTTAGTGCAAGCGGGCTCTCAAAATCACGCTCGATCGCTTCTTTTAGCTCATCTGCGGCGATTTGCGTGTAATACCCCATATAGGAATGGGTGGGGTAGCCCGCCATCGGGGATTGAGGCACCAGCTTTTCCAGCACACGCAGATGAGCGTGCAGTCCATATAACTGCTGCATGTCGGGTGAAAGCGGTGGCTTCACGGCATAGATTGAGGCTAGGGCGCTTTGGACATATTGAGAATTCTGTGTATTCACAGGATTGAGTGCGATGCACTGATCGAACAGATCATGCCACTCTGAAATGGGCATATCCGGTATCCGGCTGGCTGTTTTACTGAGTACGTTCCTGGTTGCTTCCTTGCGATCGGGTGACAGGCTTGACCGGGAAGGAGCTGTGGTGCGTGTGTCAGCTTTTGCAGCCAACCGGGTAAAGCCCGCTGAACGGGCGTTCACCAACGCATGTACGGAACGTTCCTGTTCATTCGCGTAATTCAGCAGTGCGGCGATCATATGCTTGCAGTTGGTGTGAACTGGGCACGTGCATCCGCTGGCAGCAAAAGCGCTCAAGTGGAGATCCACTTCGTAGAGCTCGCTTCCATCCACGACAGCTGCGATATGATCAGCATCAGGCATCACGAATTCTTTTACCCTTCCTTGCTTAAAATATTGAAAGCCTCGTTTGATCGTTACATCATTAAAATGGTCAGCTACGTTTTGGATAAGCTGTTGCCATTGTATATCATCCATAAGATAGGTTGGTTTCATATGCATTAGTCTCCTAAGAGAGAAATAGTCGTTTCGATGGTAGTTTAGCTTAACTCTTCCATTATAACAGTTCACGAATGTAAATTGAGATGGAGGAAGCAGGGGATTTAAAGTAAAAAGCCCCTTACGCTATAACGTAAGAAGGCTTGAGTACATCTTATTATCTTATGCTTTATTGAGGAGGGAGCTTGCCCTTGCTTGAACAGGAAACTTACTGCTTCCCATCTGGATTCCCCCTTATGCCGAAGTCCATGGATTTTCCTCGATCCATTGCTCAATAATTCCGGTGTCGGAAGCATCGTCCACATCAATCGTTTCGATTCTTCCTTTAACTTCCTGAACCAGCTCCGGATTTGCGATATCCGATATGTACAAGATCGCTAATTTTCGAGAGGATCTTCTTCCTATCCTTAATTTATCAATTTTGAAAGTGGGATCTTTGATGTGCCGTCTTATCATTGCCAGGTTGCTTTCCAAATCCTCGATAAAGCCTTCTCTCGGCCCTCTCACCAAAGTCTCGGTGCTTGGTTCCTCAACACTTCGCGAAGGGAATCTGCCTGTGTAAGTAACAAAAATCTCATCGTTTCCTTCGATCAGCAGACAAGTATTTCCTGATAACACTTCAATCACGCACGCCTCAAGATCTGTTCCTTCTTTCGCATTTATTGTAAAAGCCGTCTGCTGTACCAATTCTTCTCTCAGTGTTTCCAGATTAACCTGGGGGCGGCCTTCACGGATTCCAGTTGAAATGAGCGGCTTAACGATTTGTTCGTTAAGCATACGTGTATCCGCAATGCCGGAGAGATAGACCATAGCTACATGAATTCCCGTTTGTCCCACATTCATTTTTTTGAAGACGACATCAGGAAGATGATCCAGGGTCTTTTTTAGATGATCTAATTTCGCCTCGAATGATCTTTCCATGATTGACCTCCTTCAAAAGCTTAAATATGCATACATGTAATATGTGTAAAAACATGATAAATATCCATGGGATAATGTAAAAGTCTATGGACTTATTTCCTCATTTGAGTATAGACAAGCAAAAACGAACACCAAATGGTGTTCGTCGCTGGTAATACATAGGAAGGTGAGGAGTGGAGTCATTTTTTGAACTCGTAAAAATGATCCTCCAGCATGTTTAAGGACAGCTCGGCTGTAGTGGCCACCACAACATCCGCACCCTGCATTTGCGAGGGTGTCCCTACACCAACCGCGAACATTCCGGCACCCTTGATTGCCTGAATGCCCGCCTGTGCGTCCTCTATGCCGATACAGTTGGCAGGCTGAACGCCCAGATTGGCGGCTCCGGTGAGGAAAATTTCCGGGTCTGGTTTGCCATGCCGGATGGCGGTGACATCCACAACGCTGTCAAAATAGCGCGTCAGCTCCAGCCGCTCCAGTATAAACGCTGCATTTTTGCTTGCAGAGGCCAGCGCTATGCCGATCCGCGCGTCCTGGAGCTCTGCCAGAAGTGCTTTAATGCCTGGAAGAACGTCCGAGGGAGTTAAAGCCGAGATGAGCCGCTGGTACTCCGTATTTTTTCGTGTGGCCAGCTCTCGCTTATCTTCGTCTGAATACGCATCGGACAGATTGCCGCGCGCCAGTATTTTGTCGAGCGATTCTGTACGGCTAATTCCTTTTAGCTGCTCATTAAATTCCCGATCAAAAGGAATGCCTAACGCCGCCGCCAAGCTTTCCCATGCCTGAAAATGATATTCGGCGGTATCTGTAATCACGCCGTCCAAGTCAAAAATCACTGCCTTCATTTGCTTTTCCCCCTATCTGCCCAGATTATGAAACACTGTTCGTCATTAACGGCTGTCCATTGGTTATGTGTGTCGGCTGTCCATACAGCTCCAGCGTCAAGGGTTCTCCGTCCAGCAATGTAATGATTACTTCATTTTCCTGTACGAGAATACTTAGCAAGCGACCGCGATAATTGATTTTAAACGTATATTTGCTCCAGCCCTGCGGCAGGAAAGGGGAAAAGCTCAGCGTTTCACGATACGTTCTCATTCCGGCAAAGCCCTGCACAATCGCCAGCCAGCTTCCTGTCATCGAAGTGATATGAAGTCCGTCTTCGGTATCGTTGTTATAGTTATCGAGGTCCAGACGTGCCGTCCGTTTGTACATCTCGACCGCTTTTTCCTCCATTTTGAGCTCAGCGGCCAGCACGGCATGAATGGATGGAGACAGACTGGATTCATGGACGGTCATCGGCTCATAAAATGCAAAATTGCGTGCTTTTTCCTCCAGTGTGAACTGGTCGCCGAAGAAGTACAGCCCTTGCAGCACATCTGCCTGCTTAATGAAGCAGGAACGCAGGATTTTATCCCATGACCATTTCTGATTGAGTGGCAGGTTGCTGGGATCAAGGGAGGATACAGGCTGCAAATCCTTATCCAAAAAGGTATCGTGCTGTACGAAGACCCCTCGTTCCTCATCATAGGGATAATACATGCGGTCGATGATATCCTGCCAATGCCCAAGCTCATCCGTTGTAACCGCCAGATGCTTCAGCTTCTCTGTCGAAATCTGAGGCAAGACGGATAACGTATATTTTAGAACCCATGCAGCCAACGTATTGGTATACCAGTTGTTATTGACGTTATTTTCATATTCGTTCGGCCCGGTAACCCCGTGGATCATATACTGCTGACGGCTTTTGGAAAAATGAACCCGGTCAGCCCAGAAGCGGCTAATTTCGACCAGTACATCTATGCCGTACTGGTGAAGATAGGACGAGTCGCCCGTATAGTTGGTGTAATTGTAAATGGCATAGGCAATGGCCCCGTTACGGTGAATTTCCTCAAAGGTAATTTCCCATTCGTTATGGCATTCCACACCCGTAAAGGTGACCATGGGATACAATGCCCCCCGAAGCCCTTGCTGGGCCGCGTTATGCTTCGCGCCCTCCAGTTGATGATAGCGGTACAGCAGCAGATTTCGGGTCACGCCGGGATCGGCAAGCGCCAGGTACATAGGTACGGCGTATGCTTCCGTGTCCCAATAGGTGGCACCGCCATATTTTTCACCCGTAAAGCCCTTCGGCCCGATATTCAGACGTGAATCTTCACCGTAGTACGTAGAGAATAGCTGGAAAATGTTGAAGCGTATTCCTTGCTGAGCCTCCGCGTCTCCCTCGATTTCAACATCTGCTTTATCCCAACGTCTATCCCAAGCTGCGATATGCTCTTGCTTGAGTGCTGCGTAGCCCTTGTTCACAGCTTCCACGGCAATGCGTTCAGCTTGTGGGATCAGTGCGTCCTTCTCCATGTCACGTGAGGTGGTAACGGCCACAATCTTTTGCAGCTGGATGCTGTCACCGGGAGCGACGATATATTGATAGTGCCGTGCCGCATACAAAAAGCCCTCCTCTGTCGTTTGCATCTCCTGTCCCTCGGTCACAATGCCCATGGTAGCGTTTACGGTAAAGCGCGGAACACCAAAGGGATTGTCTATCGTTGTTGTGGAGAGGCTGATGAATTCCTCTTGAACCTCGCGCGCCTCCTCCAGCCAGAAAACCTCACCATAGTTGGTGTCCTCATTTTTCGTATTGCCGTCCAGATAGGGGACAAGCTCAATCGTTAGAGGTTGTTCACTTATATTCGCTGCTTGGTAATCAATCAGGCATAGCTCGCGAGTGGTAATGCTTAGAAAACGCTCTGTAGTGATACGAACCTGACCGTTCACGGTACAGGCCCGCCGCAGGATACCCTGCTTCATGTCCAGCTCCTGCACAAAATCACTGACGTGCGCGGTAAATAAATCTACCTCCTGCTGGCCCACGATCAGACCGATGCCGATAAAATTCATCGCATTGATGACCTTGCCAAAATATTCAGGGTAGCCATTTTTCCACCATCCGACCTTGGTCTTGTCGGGGAACCAGACACCGGAGATGTAAGTCCCCTGATGATGATCACCTGAATAAGCCTCTTCAAAATTGCCGCGCATGCCCATGTATCCGTTGCCTATGGACATTATGCTTTCCTGTAATCGCATGTGTGTGGTATGTAGAGTGTGAGTTGTCAGCTTCCAGTTATCTACGTCAAATAATCGGTTATAAACCATGATTGCGTACCCCTCTCGGAAATGAGATCGTTGTTTTAACGAAACCAATATATGAGCGAGTTCAGTATATAGTGCAACCGTTTGCCCTGTCAACGCAAAAAAACTGATTTTATGGATGTCCATAAAATCAGCTTTGGTTTATTCCTCGGAGGATAGCAGTACGCGGCACGATTCGCGTTCTACGATTCGGTGGGGAACAATAATGTGTTTGGTCAATTCCTTGGGGTCCTCGATTTTCTCGATCAGGTTTTTGGCAGCCTGATAACCCAAAGTGAAGATGTCAATATCCACTGAAGTAAGTGAGGGGCTCATCAGCTCAGCCAGCATCAAATTATTAAAGCTCACCATGGATAGCTGCTCCGGCATGGACACGCCGAGCTGAGAAAGCATTTTCTGTACTGCCATGGCTACCAGGTCGTCGTTCACGATCATGGCGGTGGGCGGCGGCGAAACCTGCAATAATGCCCGCATATCCTCCAGACTAAAGGGCTCCCTAACCACATATTCGTCCGGTAGAGGCAAGCTTGCCTCTCGCAGCGCATCCTGATAGCCTCGGAGTCTTTCGATATTTACGATACGCTCATGATCTCCGCCAACATAGGCGATGTGCCGATGATTCAGTCCCGTCAAATAAGTGACCACATCCTTGGCAGCCTGGTAATTATCATTGTCTACATGGGTGGTTTCACTGACAAATTGCTGAGGCTTGCCGATGACGGTATAAGGTATTTTTTCTTTATGAAAATACTCCACGATGCTATCTTCTTGCTTGGAGTACAGGACAATGTAGCCGTCAACACGTCCTGTCCGCGTCATCAGCTTTACGCGGGATAGCAATTCATCGCTTGTTTTCCCAGTGACAATCGACAGTGTATAGTTGTGCTCATTTACCCATTCGCTAATACCGCGAAGGCTCTCCGGAAAGAACGGATTTTGAAAGATCGCCACATCCGATTCAGGCATAATAATGCCAATCGACTGTGTGACACGATTTGCCAGGCTTTGGGCTGAATAATTGGGCTCATAGCCAAGCGCCTTCATTTCCCTGCGGACACGTGCCTTGGTGGCCTCGCTAATTTTTGGGCTGTCTTGAATGACACGGGATACGGTGGAAGTAGCAACATTGGCACGCTTTGCGACATCTTTGATGGTTACTGCCATCGTCTTCGTCTCCTTTTGCTATCTCAAGCAGGAAATATTATGTTCTATCATACGATATTGCTCGAAAATCAACAAATTCGCGACTTTTTCCGAGTAACATGTCGCCATTAGCGAAGATATTTACAAATTAGGGTATTGCCAATAGAAAGCGATATCATTATAATAATCGTGCAACCGATTGCATAATGTATATAGGGTACGAACAACGCTGTACATACTATAAGGGATGGAGATTGAAGGAGCATGAAAAAACTTCTATCATTTGATTTTTGGCAAAAGCTTGGGAAAGCACTGCTTGTGGTTGTCGCCGTCATGCCAGCAGCGGGGATTATGATTTCGCTGGGTAAAGTAGTGGCGATGTTGGCTGGCGATATCCATTTCTGGTTAACTGTCGGCGGAGTCATGGAGAATCTGGGTTGGGGTATTATTAATAATTTGCACATTCTGTTTGCTGTGGCGATTGGTGGCTCTTGGGCTAAGGAACGGGCAGGTGGGGCTTTTGCTGCCTTGATTGCTTTTATCCTCATCAATATTTCAACAGGGACGATTTTGGGCGTGTCCTCGAAGATGCTGACACAGGAGGGGGCAACCACCCAGACTCTCTTTGGTGCAACCATTCCGGTCAGTGGTTATTTCACGTCTATTTTGGGCGCACCTGCACTGAATATGGGCGTGTTTGTTGGTATCATTTCCGGATTCATCGGGGCAGTGGTATTTAACAAGTACTACAATTACCGCAAGCTGCCGGACGCTTTAGCCTTTTTTAACGGCAAGCGTTTTGTTCCTTTTGTCGTGATTTTATGGTCTGTCATCGTTAGCTTGATCATGTCTGCCATTTGGCCATTTGTTCAGGGGGGAATTAACCAGTTCGGCGTTTGGCTGGCGACTTCGGGAGAGTCGGCTCCTTTTGTAGCTCCATTTGTCTATGGTACACTGGAAAGACTGTTAATTCCCTTTGGACTTCATCATATGCTGACTGTTCCTATTAACTATACTCAACTTGGTGGCGTTTACACGACACTCACGGGTTCCGGAGCGGGAAGCGTTGTTGCCGGGCAAGACCCTCTATGGCTGGCTTGGGCCAGTGACCTGAGTGTGCTTCATGGCACCGATCCGGCAGCTTATAATAAATTGCTGGAAGGCGTGACACCTGCTCGCTTTAAGGTGGGGCAGATGATCGGCGGAGCGGGAATTCTCATGGGACTGGCGGTGGCTATGTATCGTCGTGTAGACAAAGATAAGCGTGGAAAATACAAGTCGATGATTTTTTCAGCCGCCGCAGCTGTCTTTTTGACCGGGGTAACAGAGCCGCTGGAATTTATGTTTATGTTTGTGGCGCCTTTGCTGTATGTCGTTTATGCTATTCTTACCGGGATTGCGTTCGGAATGGCAGACATTATACATTTGCGTTTACATTCGTTTGGTATGATTGAGTTGCTGACCCGATTGCCGTTGTCTATAAAAGCAGGTTTGGTACAGGACATTATCAACTTCGTGCTGACTTGTGTCGTGTTTGCGGTGGCAACCTACTTTATCGCTTATTTTATGATTGGTAAATTCCAAATGGCTACACCGGGACGCTTGGGGAACTATACAGATGAAGAGCCTCAGCAGGCTTCCGAAGCAGGAACTACGGAGACAGAGGGTGTGGCGGCTGCATTAACGCAGAATCAACTGGCTGCTGCTTACACGCAGAATCAACTGGCTGTCGATATCATCAAGACGCTTGGGGGAGAACAGAACATTGTCGAGGTGGATGCCTGCATGACCCGTCTGCGTGTAACGGTGAAAGACACGAATGCCGTCGGAGACGAAAAGACGTGGAAGGCGCTGGGTGCTCTGGGCTTGATTAAAGTAGACAATGGAGTTCAAGCGGTCTACGGACCGAAGGCCGATGTACTTAAATCAGATATACAAGACATACTCAACAGGTGATTAGTTTGAAATTGTTAACCTTAAATGCACATGCTTGGATGGAAGAAAACCAGCTCGAAAAGCTAAAGCAACTGGCTGCTTTTATTGAAGAACAGCAGTTTGATGTCATTGCTTTGCAGGAAGTGAATCAGTCCATGGAAGAAGCGCCTTTGTCATCGGACGATTTGGGCTCTTACTATAGCGCTGATCCTGAAATCGTCATTAAGCGTGATAACTATGCTTATGTGCTGAATGGGTTATTGTCCGATGCCTATCATTGGACGTGGGCGCCCGCACATATTGGTTTTGCCAAATACGACGAGGGTCTGGCGGTTTTGTCCAGGACACCGATTACAGATACGGTGAACGAATATGTTTCCTCGCTTCGCGATTATGACAATTATCGCTCGCGTAAAATTGTGGGTATTCAGACTGTGGTGGACGGGGTACCGGCATGGTTTGTCAGTGGACACTATAACTGGTGGAATGATGAGGAATCCTTCCGTGGACTCTGGGATCGTACTACGGAAATATTGAACCCTTTGTCGCCCACTCCTGTTTTCATGATGGGAGATTTCAATAATGCTGCCGAAGTGCGCGGAGAAGGATATGACTATGTACTGCAATCCGGTTGGTTGGATACTTATTCGAACGCAGCAGTGCATGATGAGGGCCATACCGTCATCAAAGCCATTGCAGGCTGGGAAGGTAACGCGGAGCCGCTGCGGATTGACTATGTTTTCTCCAATCAGGCCGTGCAGGTTCGATCTTCAGCCGTTGTGTTGAACGGGAAGACGGGATCGGTTGTATCTGATCATTTTGGAGTTGCTGTGGAATTGGTGCTGTAAACAATAGGTAAAGTAATCACAGGTAAAGGAACAGGTCGCTTGTTTATGCAAGTGGCCTGTTTTTTGAGGCTCGCGACCTTAATCGCATGAAATATTGGATAACAATCGCAATAAACACCAAAATAATATTGTAATAAAAGGGGGCGTTTATGCTAAAGCGTTCAAGGAGCGCACCTACGACGATCGGAGAAACAATGGCCCCCAATTCAGAGAAAGACACGACGTTGCCGATAAATAAGCTCCTATGTTCCTCAGGAATAACGTCTCCCAGCTGCGAGTAAAATGAATCCAGATAACTGGCTCCGCCAATGCCTCCTATGAACATCCCCAAGTAAACAATCCACTGCTCCGTGAACCAAAGAAATAAAACGATTTCTACCATGATGAATAACAGCCCCATCATACAGAGGATTAAGCGGTCTTTGAGGATATCGGATATTTTGCCAATCCAGGGTGCTGATACAAAGGTCGATATGCCGATGATTGTAAAAGCTAAGCTGATTTCTGCTGGACTCCAATGTAGTTTGTAGGTTGCATATATGGAGAAGTACGTTAAAAATATAGCGAATGCACTCATTTCAAGGAAATGAACGGTGGAATAGAGAAGTAGCTGTTTCGTTAACATGGTTTTTCTTTTGGATTTCTGAGGGAGCGAATGCTGTTGTTGAGGTTGTGAGGGGGAATGGAAGAAAGTCATTCTTGAAACAGCTACGAAGGATATACAGGATAAAAGAGCAACGAAATAAAACGGAACCGCTAAAGAAAAATAAGAAACGATCATTCCACTCATAAGGGGGCCTAAAATCATACCCGCACCTTCACTGCTGCTGATATATCCATTGAGCGTTCCTCTATTTTCCATGGTACTGATGTGGTTGATAGTGACTCTTACAAAGACTGTTAATCCTACAGCCACCAAGCCTTGAAGAAATCTAAGGATGGATAACATGATAAAGCTTTCTGCAACCGGGAACAGAAGCATACAAACGATTTCAGCGATGAGTAAGCTCAACCCTAGGCGTTTGGCGCCAACCTTCTCGTAAATCCGTCCTGCCAGGCCTCCACCTACAAATCTCCCCACATAAAATAGAGAAAATAAAATACTCATACGGAATGCAGATATCCCGAATTGCTCTACATAAATAGCAAAGAGCGGAAGAATCATACTCCCACTCATGTTGGCAATAAGGCTAATAACAATCATACAGATGAGATTGCGATTTAAATATAAGTGCTTTTTCATATCATCGGAACCTCTCTTAACCTTGCATGATGGGAACCGTTGGTCGAATAGTCCTGATGACGCAAGATTGGCTGCAAATCAAGCTAGGATGAATATGAAGTAAGCAGGGCACAAGGGGAACGGGTTCCTCATAGGATACGCGGATGCATTCCCCGCTGTGCCTAAATCCCCAATGCAATTACGGGGGCGAAGCTTCTGGTTGGAGAAATCCTCCTGCTTAAATTATGCTCTGTTTGTGTGACCAGAGCTTGGTATCTCCGTTATGCGGGAAAGCCGCCTCCTGGTGGTGGCCAAGCTCCATAAATACGGCGCAGCAGGACGATTTCGCCCAAGTGGTAGGAGTTGTGAGAAGCGATATTTCGCAGTAGGCCCGCTTTCGTTTCACCGGGGAAATGAGCCAGTGAATCATCCAGCTGCGCGGTTTCGGCAATCTGTACCGCTCGATCTACACCCTGTAAAAATTCTTGAATGACAGCCTGCCATGCCTCTTCGCTTTGCGGTCCGGATTCTTCAGGCCAGCTTTCCATGACATTGCCGGGAAGCTGGGGCTTCCGGCCTTCCAAATGCTCCAGCATAAATTGCTGCCAGTAGATCATGTGCTTCAATAGCTGATAAATGCTGTAAGGCATTTCTGCATTTTTCTTCCCTGCCAGCTCGACATCGATGTCCGGTAATGCCCGGGCCACTCGAATATGTCCGCGTTCACCAACCAGCGATTTAACCAGTGCTTGACCGAATAATTGGTTTGCATCTGACATGCGTCATCATCCCTTCTATAGAGAGCCTATACCTGGCTTGCTCTTGTTCATTTAACGATTATACAATTTAATTTTCAAAAATAAAAATGTTATTAATGGTGTGGGAGAGAGGAATAAACTTTAAAAAAACAGTTGATAATTATTATCAATTGAACTAAAATAAAATTGTTTCAAGAGAAACAAAATGTCATAGACAGATATGATTTTATATGGATACGAAAATGTTATAGGGGAGATTTTCGTATGTATATATTGTTTCGAATGAAACGATTAGGTGGTGGACATGAACGTATACAAAGGAGTGTGAAGCATGGATTATGAAGTGATTATCGTAGGCGGCGGTCCTGTTGGGATGTGGCTAGCTGCTGAGCTGGCCTTGGCTAAGGTAAGCGTTTGTGTAATAGAACGTTTAGAGGAGCCTGTTTCTCAATCACGCGCGCTTACGCTACACCCACGCACACTTGAGATGTTTGATATGCGTGGATTGAAGGAACGGTTTATGCAGCATGGCAGACCTATAAGTACAGGACATTTTGCAATGCTGGATACTCGTTTAGATTTTTCGATGCTTGATAGTTCATCTAATTATACTTTGTTTATCCCGCAGGTCATGACAGAGCAGGTGATCGAAGAGCATGCAAAAGCGTTGGGAGTTGTCATTCGTCGTGGTGAGGAGGTGGTATCTGTACGGGAGCAGGATCAGGGTGTGGAAGTGGTCAGTGTACACGTGTCCGGCCCGCAGGCGAATGTATCGGTCATGACTGCGGCTTATGTCGTAGGAGCCGATGGGGCAGGCAGTATCGTACGGAAGCAGACGGGCATTGCTTTTCCGGGCACAGATACCACTCTGACCGCCGTATTGGGGGATGTAGAGCTGACTGTTCCTCCTGAGAATGGGATGCGTTCCGAATACACAGAGCGGGGGGGAGTGATGATTGTCCCCGTATCACCGGATGTTTATCGGGTTGTTTTGACTACACCCCATTTGATGCGTGTCCCGAAAGACGTGCCTGTAACGCTGGAAGAAATTAAGACAGAACTGCGCTATGTATTGGGTACAGACCTTGGAATATCCAATCCTCGCTGGCTATCCCGGTTCGGGAATGCTACGCGGCAGGCTGAAACATATCGCAAGGGGAGAATCCTGTTAGCGGGGGATGCTGCGCATATTCATTTCCCGGCAGGAGGACAGGGTATGAATGTAGGTTTACAAGAAGCTGCGAATCTTGGATGGAAACTGGCGGGAGTAATCCGTGGTTGGGCTCCAGACACGCTGCTCGATAGCTATCATGACGAACGTTACCCTGTTAACACGCAGTTTCTGCGGAATACGGAGATTCAAACTCACTTATTGGGCTTTACGTCTGCTGTATTGGCGCACCGTCAGCTACAGGAGGAATGGTTCCGTTATCCGGAAATCAATAGTTCCATGGCAGAGCAAGTGAGTGCATTGGATGTATTTTATCCGGCAGTTGAGGATGTGCCACAGCATCCACTGAACGGGCAACGGTTTGCCGATTTTCCACTGCTGATGAATGATGGAACGAAATCGTATGCCTATGATCTCCTCCATGAGGGCCGTTTTGTACTGCTCCATCTGGCGCAGGATGCTAAAGTAGCGGGCGAGCTATGCAATATCCCGCTTGCGCACCTGTCATATGTGGAGGCTGTAGCCGAGGAATTGCCCGTAGGCTGGAGCGATGTCCATACAGTGCTCATACGCCCGGATGGTTATATTGCATGGGCCATTTCCGTGGAACAAGCAGGTATACCAAGTGTCATTGGGAAGGGCATCGCACGCTGGTGTGGTGGAGAGCCGGTATTGCTATAACTATATTGTTTCCGGTGAAACAAACATGGGCTATAATGAAGGGAGGAGTATGCCAAAGGAGTGACCATTTGTTTGTATGGAAAAAACCGCAGCAGTTCAGTATGTCTATGATTTGCTTATTAAGATGAATCACCAGCTGGAGCAGCATCAGCAGAGAGAGGGCTTGTCTTTTCTCGAAGAAATCCACGAGCATTTTGATGGGATAGCTTCACTCAACCTCACCGATGTCCATGTCATTGACTGTATCGGGAGACATGAGCCGATTAATGTGACGACATTAGCGGATCGGATTGAGCTGAGCAAAGGTACGGTTTCGAAAGTCAGCACCAAGCTGATCAAGGAAGGCTGGATTCGCAGAGCCCAGCTTAACGACAATAAAAAAGAAATTTATTTTCGGCTAACCCCGTTGGGGAAAAAGCTCTTTCTCGTGCATGAACGGCTGCATGTTAAGGTACAGCATCAGTTATTTGAATTTTTAAGTCGCTACAGTTCGGAGGAACTGGATGTCTTGAAGCGTATGCTGTCCGATGGCATTGGCTTCCTGGAAGCTATAGAGTGGCAAGACAAGAGTCTGGAGCCAAGGGACATGAAATAAGAGCGATTTGCACCTGTTTAATCCTCTGTGATAGACACATATGGGGGATACAGGTGCTTTTGCTTTTAGTGTAATAGCCGTTTGGCTTCCGTATAGAGCACTTGTACAAACTTTTTTGTATTAATTCGGGCTTGGGACAGAGAAGGCTCCACATTGTTTTGCAGCTCCAGCATTTTTTTGCGAATTTCCGTAAAATCAAAAAATTTGGATGCATAATTTTCGAATTTTGGATGAGTATAATCGGTCAATCCGAGTGATACGATATGGCTTAGTGTCTGGAAAATAGCGCGGCGGACACGCTGCTCCGATGCCTTGATTTCCTTGCTTAGCTCTGCCGCAGAGGCCGAGGGTCCCAACCGTTTCAACGCTACATTAGCGAATATATCCTTCAGCGGTGGGAGCAGATGAGGCGATAGATTACCTGTTTCCTCCTCATACTGGTCCAGATATTCGAGCATGTCCAACAAATCCATACTTCCCGCTTCGCCGATCATTCCCATTTCGGAGAGCAGAAACTGTCCGGAAGTCACAATGTTTCGAGTCGGTTCTAGCGTTGCTGATGGGCTGTTTGATGTGAACATCGACAACCCTTGCAGTGTGCGCTGGATATCTGTAATCGACTGCTGCATTCGCAGACGTTCGGCCACCTTATGAATGACCGCAATAATTTCCAATCGGTTCAAGGGCTTGGCAACATAGTATTCAATACCGAGCGAGTAGGCCTCGCCGATCATGTTTTTGGATTCAATTCGTGAAATCATAATGATTTTTCCACTGAATTGATCACCGAGCGCGCGCACCGTCTGAATGCCGTCACGAAGCGGCATCAGCAGGTCAATCAATAATACATCAATCCGGTTCAGCTCCAGCAGGCCACTATTCACATAGGAACCGTCCTCTGCTTCCCCGACGACCTCCCCCAGACCTTCGTCTTCAATGATGTCTGCCAACATAGAACGAATCCCTTGATCGTCATCTACAATATAAAAACGCATCGGACTATCTTCCTTTCTCCGTCAGTTTCCGTAAAGGCAATATGATTCTAAAAGTAGTCTGTACCCTACCAGTATTCTCTTCTTCATTCTGTTGAAGTTCAATCGTTCCTTCAAGGCTCTCCGCGACCTCGCGCACATAAAACAATCCCATGCCGGTCGAAGGCTGTCCTTCCTCATCATACTTGGTCGTGTACCCTGGTGTGAAGACCATTTCCCGTTTGCGCGGAGGAATACCTGGGCCGTTGTCGGTGACACTAAAGGATACTACATCCTCTTTTTCTGGAAAAAAGTGAATGGACACGTCAATCCTTCCGCTGTCTTTCATCGCTTCCACTGAATTGGATGTCAGGTTATTAATCAGGGTCAGGACTGTATAAACATGCAGCTTAGGCAATAAAGGATCGAAATTCAGCGTGAAACGAATGGACTTGTCCAGCGAGTGGGCATATTTGCTGTTCGTGCGGACGATCAGCTCGCCAAGCTCTTGCGAAGTCATATAATGCACTTCACTTTCGGAATCAATGAGCTTGGACAAACCTGCAAAAATCCGCTGGCTGTCTTTTTTAATCTCATGGACCTGTCCGGAAATACGAAGTGCCTGGCTGGCGTAATGATCTCTGTCCTTTAAAGACTCATCCTGCTGCAGCTCACGGTACAGCCCGTAGCTTTCACGAGTGATTTGCTCCGCGTGCGACAGGGTTTTGCCTAGCTGGACGGACTCCTCATACAAGTCCGATACCATGAGTAAAATTCGCTCAGTCTGCTGTCTTTGTGCCTCTTCATGCTGGACGGACTGGTTCAGGCGAATTATATTATAGAATCCCAGCACGAAGAAGCTGCGGATCATGGCCATGAGAGCGACCTTGCTGATCTTGACGATATCCCAGATGTCACCGTCAATGCTCCGCCGGACGCTAAGTTCCGCTACACTTGCGGCAACCTCAATCCCCACAGAAAGGATGCCTACGCGGAGTGCGCGGTAAGGCTCAGCATTAATGTTAAGAACCTGGAAGAGCAGACCGTAGACCATGTAATAAAAAAAGGTAGGTCCATGCAAAGTCAGCAACTCTTCAAAGGAAGACCCGGGCTGGAGGAAATGATTGAGTGAAATGCGAAAGACGACTACAGCTATTCCTGCAAGCACTCCCGATAATGCAGGCGGAATATGACGAATGGATAACAGAAAGAAAAAAAATACGGGCGTACCGAAGCTGAGACGAAATGTATTATCGAACGGGTGAATATTCAACTCACCTGCCAGTGGTACAAAGATAAGCATCAGCAGGAAAAGAAGTGTAGTTAGTTTCATCCATATTCACCTCCGGGTATTTGTTTCAGAAAGGCAATGTAAGATAAATTCACAGGCTCATCATTAAAGTTTGTGAATTTATAGAAAAAAACAAATACATGTGTAGATAACTGTCGGTTTTCATAGTTCAGATTGTAGTATAAATAACATCATTTGAATATTAAGAACAGCATACTGCAAAAATATACAACTCAGTCAGGGGGGCACAAAGTGAAAAAGATAAATTTGACAATGCAAATTTTTATCGGACTGGCTTTAGGTATTATTATTGGCGCTTTATTTTACGGCAATTCAGGGGTGGAAGTCTACTTAAAGCCGATCGGTGATATTTTCATCCGTCTGATCAAAATGATTGTCGTGCCGATTGTAATTTCAACGCTCGTTATTGGCGTAGCCGGCGTCGGAGATATTAAAAAGCTGGGCAAGCTCGGCGGAAAGTCTATTGTGTACTTTGAAATTGTGACGACCATTGCCATCCTTTTCGGATTGCTCGTTGCGAATCTGGTTCGTCCCGGGGAAGGCGTGGATATGTCCCACCTGGCTAAGAGTGATATCCATAAATATGTGGAGACGGCGGAAAGTACAGGCCACAACTTTATGGATACGATTGTCCATATTGTTCCTACTAATATTTTCCAAGCGCTGGGCGAAGGGGATATGCTGGCTATTATCTTTTTCTCCGTCTTGTTCGGACTAGGGGTAGCGGCGATTGGCAACAAGGGCAAGCCTGTGCTGAATTTCTTCGAAGGCGTAGCCGACGCTATGTTCTGGGTAACCAATCAGGTTATGCGCTTGGCTCCGTTCGGTGTATTTGCACTGATTGGAACGACAGTAGCCAAGTTTGGGCTGGCCTCATTGTGGCCGTTATTGAAGCTTGTTTTGTCGGTGTACGGCGCCATGCTGCTATTCATTGTGATTGTTTTTGGAATTATCACCAAGCTTTGCGGTACTCGTCTTTGGACTATGGTCAAAATTTTGAAAAGCGAGCTGCTGCTTGCCTACTCAACGGCCAGCTCGGAAAGTGTCCTGCCCAAGATCATGGAGAAAATGGAGAAGTTCGGATGCCCGAAAGGAATTACTTCCTTTGTCATTCCGATAGGATATTCCTTTAATCAGGACGGTTCCACCTTGTATCAGGCGCTGGCTGCGATCTTCATCGCCCAGATGTATGGTATTAACCTGCCGATCACTACACAGATCACGCTGATGTTGGTGCTGATTATTTCTTCCAAAGGTATGGCAGGCGTACCGGGCGCTTCCTTTGTCGTTTTGCTCGCTACGCTGGGATCAGTGCACATTCCGCTGGAAGGCTTGGCCTTTATCGCTGGTATTGATCGTATTCTCGATATGGCGCGTACAGTAGTCAATGTATTAGGCAACTCGCTTGCCGCCGTGGTCATGTCCAAATGGGAAGGCGAATATGATAAGGAAAAAGGCGAGGAGTACGCTGCTTCCTTAAATAACAGTCAATGAACGAAAAGAACACCCATGCGAGGAATGCAAGGGTGTTCTTTTCGTTACCAAATATGTTAATCCTCTTCGTTTTTCGACATATTCCGATAATTTATGTATGTATATATAGGGGTATAGGGTTCAAAAATGGTTCTTTTTACCTAGTTGATTTTGATATTATTTATAATGATTCTTAATGAAATTCCGATATTAAAATATACCGATTTATATATTGGCTTAGAAGGGAAGATCATAAATGATTTTCAAAAAAAATGAGACCCAATCACTTGCTCCCTTAGTAGAAGAAAGCCGCAAACTATTGCAAAGAATACAGCAGAAGGATTATTCTACCGCACTACAACTGTCCTCTGCATCCTCCGAGCTTCAAGAGATCGCAAACAATGTCAATCAAGCGCTTGAGTCCATGAAAAATGATGCTAAACATGTTGACATCCGTTTGAAGCTTGTTACCAAGGCTATAGAAGTCGGCTTATGGGATATGGAAGTCATTGCAGGTGATCCCGTTAATCCGAATAATACATTCATATGGACAGATGAATTCCGTTTCATGCTGGGGTACCAGAACGAAAAGGAGTTCCCGAATGTATTGGACAGCTGGGCATCCCGTCTGCACCCCGAAGATCATGACTCGGCATTGGCAGCTTTGTCAAATCATTTACTGGACTATACGGGAAAGACTCCTTATGACGTGCAGTATCGCTTGAAGCTGAAACATGGAGAATACCGCTGGTTCCGGGCTACCGGAACGACGATTCGCGATCAGCAGGGAGTTCCACTACGTATTGCCGGAGCTTTGCTGGATGTGCATGACCAGAAGATCAAGTCTGAGGAATTGGAAGCAATGGTTACAAGGTATGACCTTGTTAACCGTGTATTAATTGAAGCTCCATACGACATCATCCTGGTTGACGGAGATGTAGAGAATCCAAATAGTGAATTTTGGTGGTCACCACAATTTCGCAAAACGCTGGGCTTTAGTGATGAGAAAGACTTTCCGAGTGCGCTTAGCAGTTGGAGTTCACGCTTGCATCCAGATGACGTTGAAATAGCGTTTAAAGCGTTGAACGACCATTTGAATGATTTTTCAGATCGTACTCCCTATGAAGTAACTTGCCGCTTGCAGAATAAAAATGGCGAATACCGCTGGTATTATAATAGTGGGGGAAGCATACGTGACAGTAAGGGAGTGCCAATTCGCATGGCAGGTACCATCCGTGATGTAACGTTGGAGAAACAAAAGCGGGCTGTTGCGGATGAACTCACGCTCAAAATTCAGCATCTCTCCGATTCCATTGCGGAAATGGTGAACGGTGTCAACTCGGTTAGCAACCAGGCGCAGGAGCTGGCTACGGCTCAAGAGCAATCGACTGAGGCGGCGAATCAGGCCAAGGTTAGTGCAGAAGAGACACAGAACATATCCAATTTCATTAAAGAGATTGCCAATCAAACAAATCTGCTCGGTCTGAACGCTGCCATTGAGGCCTCGCGTGCGGGTGATCAGGGACGCGGCTTTGCCGTGGTTGCAGATGAAGTGAGAAAGCTTGCCATCCACAGTGCTGATGCGACCGGAAATATCGAGACCAGTCTGGACGAAATGAAGATGCTTATCGAGCGGATTTTGCATAACATTGGCAACATGTCTACGTTGACGCAGACACAGGCCGCGCTAACGCAGCAAGTGAATGCAGCTACGGACGAGATTAACAGCATGTCCAAAGCATTGCTTGATTTTGCGAGAACGATGTAAGGGTTTGTGCAGGAGTAAGGCCGGGCTTTAGGCTCGGTCTCTTTACTGTTTTTGGAAGATCAATTATACTTTTTGAGGATGGATTTGAAATGTTACCTCGTAAATAACTTTGTGTGGAAAAGAGGAATATATTTGAACTTGATCAGTTCAATATTAGTTGGAATTGTTGCGCTGGAGCACGTATACATTTTAATACTGGAAATGTTTCTGTGGACGACTCCGCGGGCGATTCGTACGTTCGGTACCTCGAAGGAGCTGGCGGAAGCAACCAAATCTCTGGCGGCAAATCAAGGGCTGTACAATGGGTTTTTGGCAGCTGGATTAGTATGGGGCTTGTGCTACCCGAATGCTGCGATAGGCTGGCAAATTCAGTTGTTCTTTGTCATTTGCGTGGTGGTGGCCGCGGTATATGGTGCATTGACGTCCAATAAGTCTATTTTATTGAAACAAGGATTGCCCGCCATTCTGGCATTAATCAGTTTACTGGTCTTCTAAAAGACACCCTTAACGGGTGTCTTTTTTGCTAAAATCGATTACATAATATATAAACTGCTAATGACAAGGCGAAGGAGCTGCTAAATTGGCTGGAGCCGAAGGGCTGAAGCTGCGCATTATCATTCCGGGCGGTAACTTATCCGTAGACGTGAGATATATTCGCTCCAGTACGATTACGCAGCTTAGCAGCCGGCTCACCCCTATACGTAGGCGCTGCTGTCATCTATCCCTGTGCCTGACCCGAAAACGGTCAGAGAGCAGGCAAGCCTGGGGAGAGGCTTCGCTCAACCAGCCAACTCATTGTCATGGGACAAGGATAGCAACGGTGCAACCGAGCTACGCGAGATCAGTCCCGGTCATTATGTAGCGTACCCGGTTAACCGTTAGGTTAAGGTCAGAGTGCGGTATACGTGACCATAAAAGGAGGCAAAAACGATGACTAATTCGACGAAAAGAGTACGTATTTCCCAATGGGATGCGCTCTTGCTGGAATCATTACGCTCATTAGGCTGGTCCAATGAGGAGTTAATCCGCCGTGTGCAGCAAAATGAGCTGCCAACGGATGGACCATCCGTTTTTGATTATGCAGAGCTTGCCACTGGGCTGGCGTCCAAAGAGCCGAAGGTGTTTGTCAGCGCGGTAACGGACGGATATCAGATCAAGTACAACACGATACGGGGGATCAACTCGTGGATTGCCGCTGCGTTCGGGCGGGAGCCAGAGCTATCTCTGGAGGAAGCGAAGCCGTTACGATCGAACTGACGCAAGCCGAGCATGATCGGCTGGAGCGTGTGCTGTCGTTTGGTTGGGGCATCCAGGAATTGCGGCCCGCGACTGACAGTACGGTGGGAGTGTACCGGATTCGTGTCTGCCGTACAGAATAGTATGTGATATTAGTAGAGAGCGTTCTGAAAAATCAGGAGAAGTGGAAGGTCGTATTTTAAATGTTACCATTGAATCCAAGATTCCTACGAAATAGCCTCTTCACTGCCAAAGTCTATTTTTACTTATGATCTTTCTATGACCCGATACACAATCCTTACCAGCAAAAAAACAGGGGGCCCTTTTATGAGCCTCCTTTTTTTGGATTTTATTTTATGCCGGAGCTAATTTGCTGTTTTAGTTCCCTTGCGATTGCACCATGTATTTCCATAATTTATTATCGATATGTTGATCAACAAAGCGGTTGAAATCGCAATCGAAAAGGGTATCTTCCAAAAGCAATGCAATCACCGTCGGGCCAAAAACTTTATGTTCTTTTTGCCTTAATCACTAAGGGGTTGAATGTAAAAATCCGATGATATATATGTATTTGAGCGCGCGCCTGGCGAATGTTAAATAATACATACGAAATATGGATGTTATCTGTGGGACGTGAATGCTTATGTTGCGAGATGAAAGTCTTCTAAAGCTGGAGAAAGTTAGATTTGGGGGGGTTAGCTTGCTGAAAGGAAAATTTGCCATAGCTTTTTGGGTATGCATGTTTGTTTTGATTGCATTCTCTTCTACTACTTTTGCTGTTCCATCGGACTTGGTCACAATAAAGAGCATTGCCGGGGGTGACAATCATACATTGTACCTTACGGAATCCGGAAAGGTTTATGCAGCGGGCAACAATGAATTCGGACAATTGGGGCTTGGCGATACTCGAATGCGGGAAATTGCTATTCGGGTTGATCATCCGAAAGAAATCAGGGAAATTAGCGCGGGCGGCAATCAGTCTGCCTTTGTCGATGCAGCGAATGATCTTTACGTTACAGGCGCAAACAGCGAAGGCCAACTTGGACTAGGAGATACCATTAACAAATCATCATTTATGAAAATAACTGGCTTGCCGCCTATCACAAATGTGGCCGTTGGCAGGGATCATATACTCGCCCTGGATATGGATGGAAACGTATGGGCATCCGGGAGTAATGATGCCGGCCAATTAGGTCTGGGGAATTTTTCATCGCGGCTTAACTTTACAAAAATATCGTCATTGAACGGGGTTGCTTCAATTTTTGCGGGAAATAAAACATCGGCAGCTATTTTGGCCGACCATACCGTTATGATTTGGGGTTCAAACTGGGCCGGCCAATTAGGTCTTGGAGATAATGTTACGAGAAATTCACCGACAGCATCCCCAATCCATAACGTCACAAAGATCGCGTTTGGGTACTACTCTACGTTTTTCATTGGTTCGGGAACAACCTATGCAGCAGGGTATAATGCTAACGGGCAACTCGGGGATGGTAGCACTTCGTATGCAAGGACGCCCGTTCCTGTTGGCGATTTTATGGACGCCGCCTCCGGGTCCGTTCACTCCATTGCGGTAAAACGAGATGGCGCCGTTGTTGGCACAGGGGCCAACTTTTACGGCCAAACCAATCAATCAAGTCCTTGGGGAAGTACAGACTGGAAATTATTTAACAACATCCATAACGCTAAAGAAGTTATAAGCGGCGAATCTTACAGCGCCATTCTAACTTCTGACGGTAAAGTGATTGGCAACGGCTGGAATGGATACGGGCAACTTGCTATAGGAACGAATTTAAACACCAGCTCTTTTTCTGCAACAATAAAAGGGTTCGTTCATTCCATTAGCATGGGATTAAATCATGTAAACGAAATTAACGAAAGGGGCGAGTTGCTCAATTGGGGGAGCAATCTTATCGGACAGTTGGGTAACGGCGGGGTTTATGTACAATCCCCGCAACCAATTTCAAGCGTTCCCGGGACTGTAAAGAAAGTCGTCTCAGGGAACTCCCACACCCTGGTAATGACAGACAATAACGGTGTCATCGAATTATATGGAACCGGTAATAACACATTCGGGCAATTGTCCGATGGAACGACAAATAATATTTATTCTTTTGGCCGAATCGGTGACGGTTTGTTTAACATAAAAGACATTGCCGCGGGCGATAACGCCTCATACGTCCTTGACCAGAGCGGAAATGTCTGGTCCTCCGGAGACAATGCGAAAGGACAGTTGGGACTGGGTGATTTTACTCCTAGATCGACATTTACCCAAATGCCGGGCCTGAGCGGGATACAAGCTATCTCTGCCAATGGAGCCACTCTCATTGCCCTTAAAAGTGATGGAACGGTTTATACTGTTGGAAATGGAGCAGAAGGGCAGTTAGGAAATGGGACTAATGCAAATTCCAATACTCCTGTTCAGGTGAACGGTATAGCTGATGCTGTCAAGATTGCAGCTGGTTACGAGCACAATTTGGTTTTGAAAGCGAATGGTAAGGTTGTTGCTTTTGGTTTAAATAATTACGGACAATTAGGCGATGGTACGAATGACAATAAGAATGTTCCGGCAACGGTTTCCGGAATCGGAAGTGCACAAGATATTTTTGCGAGTTATCTCAACAGTGGCGCTATAGACAAAAGCGGGAACACGATGCTGTGGGGAAGAAACGTATATGGACAACTTGGAAATAACAGCTTCATTTCGTTGAACACTCCATTAAACGCCAACGTGCCCAATGTGAAGGCCATTGCTTTCGGATTGAACCAGACGGGATTGATTAATGCATCTGGTGATGCATTGTTTGCGGGGTGGAATGGATATGGACAATTTGGCAACGGCGTCGCCGTCAGCAGCAATGTGCCCGTATTCGCCCAATATGACAAGCCTTCTATTTCGTATGGCACAAACACAGTCAAAGAAACGGCAACCAATGACGGGACCGTTGCTGGAACTTTAACCGTTACTTTAACCGGAGATGAATTCAATGACAGCGTAACGAGTGATGTTTATGTGGGTAACTTACCTGCCGGAATTACATATACGGTTACAAAAGACAGTGCTTCTGAGCTTACTTTACAATTTGCGGGACAAGCAGCGCAGCATACAGCAGCGGATAGTGTGACTAATGCTTATGTAACCATTCAAAAAAGTGGACTGGTAAATGCTCCTCTAGAGGATATTACGGCAAGCTCATTTTCCATTTCTTATCTCGACCCGCTGCCGCCCGCCGTCTCAGACATTAACGCAACATATGGGGGGAGTACGGCGACAATTCGTTGGACAAAGAGCCCTTATGCGACCTCCTACGAACTAAAAAAGGACGGAACGACGATCTACACGGGAACCGATACCGAATACACAGATTCAAGTCCTGTGCATGGAACAACGTATACGTATTCGGTCGTTCCCGTGAATTCAAGCGGTAAAGGCGAAGAAAAGAGCGTTTCGTTCGTGATGAACAGCAGGTACCCGGACAGCCCAAGGCATCTCACGGCGGTTCAAATCAGCAGCGTCACGATGTCCGTATACTGGGATGCTGTTCCAACGGCGACAAGCTACATACTGAAGCGGGATAACGCCGTGATTTATACGGGAAGCGATACGACGTTCACGGATACAGTTGCGGGCGGCGAACGTTACGAATATTGGGTCGCCGCGCAAAACGCATATGGAGTTGGCAACGCAAGCACGCTGACGGTGACGACGGACACGTATGAAGTGCCTTTGCCACCGCAAAATCTCACAGGCCAACCGCATGAAAATAGTGTGCTTCTGACGTGGAATGCTGCTGCCGGGGCGACCAAGTACAAAATTAAACAAAACGGAGTAGAAATCGCTCAGGTAACTTCTCTCAATTATTTAGTAGAGCAATTAAACAGTAATACGCCCTATACTTTTACGGTTACGGCTTCCAATAATTATGGAGAGAGCACGCCAACGGAAATTATCTTGTCCACTCTTTCCAGGAGCGGTGATAATGACAACAGTCAGAGCGGCAGTAAAAACGAAAGCACTGGGCAAGCCAATAATGGAAGCAAGGGCAGCGATCCAAGCAGGGATAACGAAAATAGGCTTGGTCAAGGCAGTGAAAACAAAAGTAAAGGAAGCGATCCAAGCAGTGGTAACGAAAGCAGGCTTGGCCAAGGCAACAATGAAAGCAAAAGCGGCGCTCAAAGCGGCAGCATCATTCAACTTACGTTTGAAGACATTTATGATCCGCGATGGGCAACCGAGGCTATCATAAAGTTATACAATTTGAAAATCATTAACGGTTACTCGGCTAAGGAATTCAAACCGAAAAAGAGCATTACACGAGCGGAATATGTCAAAGTGCTCGTACTCGCCTTGGGGGAATCTGCTGAGGTTGCACAGGATAAAACACCGGATTTTAAGGATGTAACCAATCCTGATTGGTATTACAGCTATATTAAACTGGCCAGAAAGATGGGGCTTGCAAAAGGAGATGTATATAATCATTTTTATCCAAATAAAGAAATAACAAGAAAGGAAGCCTTTGCGATATTGGTTAGGGCTTTACAGTATCGTGAATCCATTCCAAAAAGCGAAAACCCGGAAAATCAATTGAAGAAGTTTAAAGATGCGGCTTCATTGAAAGATTGGTCTTCCGATGAAATTGCACTTTCTATTGAAAATCATCTGATAGAGGGATATGAAGACAATACGTTGAGACTAGATCGTCAAATAACCCGTGCTGAAGTGTGCGTATTGGTTACTCGACTGCTGGACCGTCTTCATGGCAAGTAGTCATAAATGAAAAAGGGCTGTTTCATAATTCATCGGAGATGATCTGTGAACAGCCCTGTTTTACAGTCGCTTGTCGGCTGGGTACACGCCCATCTCTAATTACATAGGTGCTCGCATAGTGGAAATCCAGGGGAGATTAATGCAGTGGGAACTACGTGAACTAGACATGGGCAAAACGAGTTTTTATGATATAGTTTTCATAGATCATGAAGGAGAGTTGAGGTGCAGCATGACATCATTGACTATTGTCGAATCATCCGTCAAACCAGGATTAGCGGCTTTTCAGGCAATCACTAAAGATCAGGAAGAGGTTCAGGAGTTAATTTTAAAGACGGCCAGATGGCTGCATAGTAAAGGCTCTACGCAATGGGGGAACCTGCTCAAAGGAAAAGATGACCACAACCTGGGAGGGGCTATTGTACGCGGAGAAGTCATTATTTTCCGAACATCAGAGGATGATGCATTGGTAGGCGCAGTGATCCTGCAACAGCGGCCCAGTGCCTGGGACCGTAGGTTGTGGGGGTTAGACGATGGTGATTCCGTGGAAGGAACCTCAGTATATTTGCATCGTCTGGTTGTAGATCGGGAAAGAGCCGGGAAGGGACTGGGCCGTGAGCTGATGCATTGGATTGAGCAAGGCATCCGTTTCACAGGCAAGGATCGAATTCGGTTAGATTGTATTGCAGGGAATGACAAGCTAAGTCAGTTTTACCAACAATGCGGCTATACGTATAAGGGTGAAACGGACGGCTATAATATTTTTGAAAAGATGCTAACAGAGGTATAGGAAAAATTAAGCCAGAACTGAGCAAAGGGGCTGTCCCAGAAGTCATCTAAAGATGACGGTGGGGCGGCCTCTTTTGCTTTAATATCTTAGATTGGTTTTATTCGAATATACGTCTAACTACGAATTAAAGTGTTTATAAATAAGTTTATTCATTAATTAAAACATCATAAATGAATTTAATGAATATATATTACGTCATATATATTGAAATAACCTCCTGATTTGTGTTACAACTTTAGATAGACATATTGATCCATTCAGGTATGTATCTCGATAAGTGGAGGGAATGAATTCAATGCTGAAAAGAGTGTACTCATTTAACGAAGGCAAGTTGGGGATGAAAGCGCTACTAGGGGGAAAAGGCGCCAATCTCGCGGAAATGACGACACTGGGTCTTCCGATCCCTCCCGGCTTTACGGTGACTACCGAGGCGTGTCGAGCCTACTTTACTTCCGGCGGCAAGCTCCCGGAGGGCTTATTGGGCGAAATCGTAATTGCCCTGCACGACGTTGAGGAAGCCCAGTCGGCTATATTCGGAGATACGGAGCGGCCTTTGCTGGTATCTGTCCGTTCAGGCTCGGTAACCTCGATGCCCGGTATGATGGATACGATTCTGAATCTGGGTCTGAATGATGAAACCGTGCGTGGACTCGCAAAACAGACGGGAAATGAAACCTTCGCCTATGACTGTTACCGCAGGTTTATTCAAATGTTTGGCGAGGTCGTGCTAGGTATAGACGCCATTCATTTTGAACAGCTGCAGGAGCAAAATAAGCAAACCAACAGGCGTGCCAGTGACCAGGAGGTTAGCGCAGGAGAATGGAAGGAATTGATCGCAAATTACAAAGACCTTGTCGCAGAGCACAGCGGCCAGCCGTTTCCACAGGATGTGTATCAGCAATTGCAACTGGCGGTGGAGGCTGTATTTCGCAGTTGGAACAATATGCGTGCCAAGGTGTACCGCAAGGCTTACGGCATTCCAGATGAACAAGGGACAGCCGTGAATATTCAGGCCATGGTGTTTGGCAATCTCGGCAACGACAGTGGAACCGGGGTGCTATTCACACGCAATCCCTCCACAGGCGCTAAGGAATTGTACGGCGAGTATATGGTGAACGCCCAGGGCGAGGATGTTGTTGCCGGCGTGCGAACACCCAATCCGATTGCCCAGCTTCTGGAGGAGCAGCCGCTAGTTTATGATCGTCTAGAGGAGCTGGCCTCCTTGCTGGAGCGTCATTACCGGGATATGCAGGATATCGAATTCACGATTGAAAAAGGTAATTTGTATCTGCTACAGACGCGCAGCGGCAAAAGAACGGCGCAAGCGGCTGTAAAAATAGCTGTAGATTTGGTGGAGGAAGGGATTATCAGCCAAGAGGAGGCGATCCAACGGATCGAGCCGTCCCACATGGATCAACTGCTGCATCGCTCCATTGATACTTCCACACCGCTGGTTGCGATTGCCCAAGGTCTGCCTGCCTCGCCCGGCGCAGCAAGTGGGCGTATTGTATTTGATGCAGATACGGCAGAGAACTGGACGAAAGACGGGCAGAAGGTCATCCTGGTCAGTGTGGAAACCTCACCCGACGATGTTCATGGAATTATTGCCGCCGAAGGTGTGCTGACAAGTCGTGGGGGGATGACCAGTCACGCTGCTGTGGTTGCAAGAGGAATGGGGAAACCCTGCATTTGCGGCTGTGAAGCGCTGAGCATTGATCTGGACCGTCGGAGCGTTAGCATCGGTAACCTGACCTTTCAGGAAGGGGATAATATCTCGATTGATTCGACCTCCGGGCAGGTGTACCAAGGCAGTCTGTCGCTGAGCGAGCCGGTCATTACACCGGAGTTGCTGAAGCTGCTGGAGATTGCGGATGGAATTCGGACATTGAAGGTCTACACCAACGCGGATACGCCACTCGATGCAGTCAAAGCCCGAGAGTTTGGAGCCGAAGGCATCGGGCTTTGTCGGACGGAGCATATGTTTTTCTCGGGCAATCGTCTGCCTATCGTTCAGGCGATGATTTTGGCCGATGATCAGGAGGAGCGGATGCTTCATTTGAATCGTCTGCTCAAAATGCAACAATTTGACTTTGAGGCTATGTTTAGTGCGATGGATGGTTTACCGATGACGATTCGCCTGCTGGACCCGCCGTTACATGAGTTCCTGCCGAATCTGGAACAGCTCCAAGAGCGACAGCGGGAGCTTGAGCTTTCCGGCGACCATACCGAGGAGCTCAAACGTCTTAAAAACACCATCTCCAAGGTACACGAACTGCGAGAAATCAACCCTATGCTCGGTCTACGCGGTGTTCGGCTGGGCATTCTATTTCCAGAGATATACGACATGCAGATTGAAGCAATCTTTAAGGCTGCGGAAGCAGCACTGCGCAAGGGTGTGGATGTAAGACCGGGGATTATGATTCCGCTGGTTGGCCACTCCAATGAGCTCAAGCAAATGAGAGAGCTGGTGGATAAGGTAGCCGCTCAGGTGCTTAGTGAGGAATTCAAAGGGTTCAGATATCGGGTGGGCACGATGATTGAGGTGCCAAGAGCCGCCCTGCTGGCAGATAGTGTGGCCCAGTACGCCGACTTTTTCTCCTTTGGAACCAACGATCTGACACAAATGACCTTTGGTTACAGTCGCGATGATGCCGAAGGTAAATTCCTCGGCTCCTATATGGAAAAAAATATTTTGGAAGCGAACCCTTTTCAGGTGTTGGATCAGGATGGCGTAGGCAAGCTGATCGAATGGGCTGTTGCCAAAGGCAGGGCCAAGAAACCTTTTCTGGAGACAGGTATCTGTGGTGAGCATGGCGGGGATCGTGAGTCTATTCTCTTTTGTCACCGCAGCGGATTGGACTATGTTAGTTGCTCACCGTACCGGGTGCCATTTGCCCGCATTGCTGCTGCCCAAGCAGCCTTGCTTGTCAGAGCGGAGCAACCTGAGGGAGCGTTGTTCGCTTTGTAGCTGAACATTTGAATAGTACATTGTGTACAACGAAGAAGGCGGCCTTGATCCCAAGGCTGCCTTCTTCGTTTTGCATTATATTCTACACACATATCTCGTCGGGAAGAAAAAATTTTAGATATACGTGAAAATGGGGATATCGGGTCTCTTCCTTCTACATATGATGATAGGGAACGTTTTTGTAAGCGCTTCAAATCAAGATGACATACAACTATGCGAGGCTACAGGAGGCGGTTAAGATGGACAATTACATGAGCTGGATAAAAATTGGTTTTTTTCTCAGCGTTCTATTTTTACTTGCAGCAGCATGCAGTAGCTCTCCCAAGCTGGAGAACACGGAAGGTGAAAAAGTGCGGCTGACGATGCAAGTCTGGGGGAATCCGGCGGAGGTGAAGGTGTACCAGCGGGCACTGGACGCATTTGAAAAGGAGAATCCGAATATTGAGGTTAAGCTGGTGCCTGTACCGGGAGACCAATATGAGCAAAAGCTGCTGACACAGCTTCAAGGAAGTCGCGGACCGGATGTGTTTTATTCGTATGAACCAACGATTGCACGTTTGATTGGGGCGAAGCAGGTACAGCCTTTGGGTGAATTTTTAAAAAGTGATGCCAGTGATGTAAAAGCCGAGGATTTTCCGGAAGGATTATGGGGCCCGGCGAAGCGTAATGGGGAAATCTACGGGGTCACTCCTGACTCGAATCCGATGGTGATGTATTACAACAAAAAAGTCTTTAAAGAAGCAGGTGTGAAGACACCGCAGGAATATTATGACGAAGGCAAGTGGAACTGGGATGCGTTTGAGGAAGTCACATCGAAGCTGAAGGCTGCCGGAAAGCAAGGCTATATTGCGGAAAACTGGTGGGCTCACTGGTATTCATGGGTGTGGTCGAATGGCGGCCGGATTTTTGATGAACAAGGCAAGTACGTACTGGATCACAATGAAAAGGGCCAGGAAGCCTTCCGCTTCATGTACGATATGGTTCACAAGGGAAATGCGGTATACCTCGGTTCACTTCCCAAGGGGCAAGGGGCAGATGCGATGTTCATGTCCAATCAGGTCGGTATGCTGGCGGCGGGAAGATGGCTGGAACCCTTGTTCAGTCAAAATAAAAGCCTCGACTTTGATTATATTTACTGGCCTTCCAACACAGGCAAAAATGAGCCTGTCGCCATTCCGGTTGCCTATGTAGCTGTAAACAAAAATAGTCCGCATGTGCAAGAGGCCATGAAGCTGGCAGCATTTTACGTCTCTGTGAAGGGACAGGAGGCTCGACTCGTTGAAGGTGGGAATGCCATGGGTACGCTTGCCGCCGCAGATGAGAGCATCATGAAAAAGGCGACGATTAAGCATTCCAACTATTTGACCGAAGGACGCAACAAAGGGCATGCGCATGGCTCTGCTCTGGCCTATGATGCTCAGGTATCGGGATTAAACTCGGATATCACCGAGACGATTGACCTGATGTTCCTGGGCAAGCAGGATGCTGCGGCAACGATTGAGAAGCTGAATCAGATCATATCCAAGGCGGTCAAGTAGGCACAGAATACAAGCCGTGACCGGGGAGGAGGGTGACAGGATGCAGAGGAAGCATCAAGCGCTGTGGGGCTATCTATTCATTGGCCCCCAGTTTCTGGGCCTGCTATGTTTTTCATTGCTGCCCTTGCTGTATGCGTTTTATTTAAGCTTTGTGAATTGGGATGGCTTTGGCGTGCCTGTATTTGTCGGTTTGGATAATTTCAGAGGCCAATTAGCTGATCCTGATTTCTGGAAGGCACTGATTAATACAGTGTACTATATGGTGCTGGTTATCCCGGCGGGGATAGCGCTGGCCCTGCTCGTAGCCATTGTGCTCAATAAAGTGAAGGGCAAAGAGATCTATCGTTTGTTCTTTTTTATGCCTGTGGTGACCAGCTCCGTATCGGTCGGAGTCATTTGGATGTGGATACTGAACGGCGAGTTTGGTATTTTCAATCATCTGCTGCGAGCCATTGGCATTATGGGTCCCATGTGGCTTACCGATACACATTGGGTGATCCCGTCGATTGCTCTTCTGAGCATATGGCTGGGGCTGGGGTACAATATGGTCATTTTTCTGGCAGGACTCCAGGGCATCTCCAAAAACTATTACGAGGCAGCGGAGATTGACGGAGCCAGCAAGCTTCAGCAGTTAAGGTATATTACACTGCCGTTATTGTCACCGACCACCTTTTTTGTCACCATCATGATGGTGATTAGCTCCTTTCAGGTGTTCGATCAGGCGTTCGTCATGACGAACGGAGGACCAGCGAAGGCCAGCTATACGCTTGTGTATCACATTTACGATCAGGCTTTCATTGATTTCACGATGGGGGAAAGTGCGGCTGCAGCGATGATTTTGTTCATCATCATTCTTGTATTTACCCTACTGCAATTTAAAATGCAGAAGAGGTGGGTGCATTATGGAGATTAGTTACAGAGGCAGGGTGATCCTGCGCCATATGTTGCTCGCTGCCGGCTCTATGATCATGTTTTTTCCATTCCTGTGGACCGTCCTCAGTTCCTTAAAGGATATTTCTCAAATTTTTGTCGTCCCGCCCCAATGGATTCCCGATCCATTTGTCTGGAGCAACTATCCTGCTTCGCTGGAGGCCATGCCCTTCGTGCAGGCGTACATGAACAGCTTTTATATTACGGTCATTATCGTGACAGCAACGCTGATTAGTGCATCTATGGCGGCATATGCTTTTGCCAAAATCCGTTTTCCGGGTTCCAATATACTGTTTATTTTGTTCCTCGCTACGATGATGGTGCCCAAGCAGGTGACGATGATTCCGCTGTACTTGGTGATGGATCGTATTGACTGGCTGGATACGCATTGGTCGCTGATCGTTCCTGGAGCCCTGTTTAATGCATTTGCAGTGTTTCTGCTGCGCCAGTTCGTGATGGGCATTCCACGCGATCTGGAGGAAGCAGCGGTCATGGACGGGGCGGGGTATATCCGTATTTATTGGAGCGTCATTCTGCCACTGATTCGTCCAGCATTGGCGGCGATCGGGATTTTCACCTTTTTGGGGGCCTGGAACAGCTTCCTCGATCCGCTTATTTATCTCAATACACCGGAGAAATTCACGGTTCCGCTTTTGCTCAATAATTTCAAAGGGCTGTATACGGCAGACTGGTCACTGATGATGGCGGGGACTACCATTTCCGTCGTTCCAGTGCTGATCGTCTATATCATCGCCCAAAAGCAAATTATTGAAGGTATTACCTTAACTGGAATCAAGGGGTAGGGGCGTTTCCCTGCTCCTTTTTGTATTTTTTTCGGTACTGTAACGGGGTATGTCCGGTTAATTGCTTGAACACACGGCCAAAGTGGGCGATGCTGTCAAAGCCCGTTTTTTCAGCGATGGCGGTCACCTTCCAGCTCGTTTCGCTCAAATACGCCCGAGCCTGCTGGACTCGAACATCCTGAAGATATTCAACCAGGGTGAAGCCTGTTGTCTGCTTGAAAATACGGCACAAATACGTACCGCTGATATAGAAATGCTTTGCCAGTTGATCCAGAGTTAGCCTCTCCGCATAGTTGGCATGCAGGTATTCGATGACCGCATACACTCGTTGCTGCTTCTCGCTGCGTTCCGGCGCAATGGTGTCGGGAGTGACAGATTGGATGCGCCCGATTCGGATAAGCAGTTGGAGTAGCAAGCTTTGAAGATACATATGGCGGCAGGCATGGTCTTGATGGTATTCATCCAGCAATTGCCGGAACAGGTGCTCCAGCTCGCATTGTTCCTCCGCCGAAGGTCGCAGCAGAAAGCTTTGCTCAGGCAGAAGAAGCGGGTTCTGATCGCTGGACGGAGCGACAGGCATTGACGTGGCTACAAACGCTTCATCGAAATTGATCAAAATTCGCTCATGGCTACCGCTACCCTTGTTACTCGTACGGTGAAAATCATGTTTGCTGATCCAAATCAGATCGCCCTTCTGTAGCGCGTATACACGCTGATTAATGTAGTAGTAGCGCTCTCCTGCCAGCAGATAGTAGATTTCATGCGCTTGGTGGACATGGTCGGCGGACATGCTGAACGGTACCGTCCGCAGCGCTTGCTCGATGGAAAAACGTGGGGTGGCAATCATATCAACGGTCTCCTTTCATAAAAGAATGCATGAGGATAATATATGTATACTTTTCGAATAAATTCACAATAAAAGTGAAGATTTTGCTCTTTTTTATACTATAAAATAAAAGCAATTCATGTAAAGGGTGTGAACTATTTGGCTAAAATCAAATATGCACTTGTAGGCACCGGGGGCAGAGCCGAATTTTTTTACGGTGAAGTTGTTACCGTTTTCAAAGGTACCTCGGAGCTGATCGCGTTCTGTGACGTCAATCAGACGAGAATGGATTATGCCAATCGGCTGTTGCAGGAGAAATACGACCATGAGCCGATTCCGACCTATAAAGCCCATGAATTTGACCGGATGATCGCGGAAACAAAGCCGGATATTGTCATTGTTACGACCATTGACCGGGTGCATCATCGGTATATTATCCGGGCGATGGAGTTGGGCTGTGATGTCATTTCCGAGAAGCCGATGACGGTGGATGAGGACAAATGCCAGGATATTATGGACGCTATAGACCGCACGGGACGGAAGCTGCGCGTTACCTTTAACTACCGTTATGCGCCGCATAATACGAAAATTCGCGAGATTATTATGGGCGGGACGCTTGGTGACATCTTGTCGGTCAATTTTGAATGGCTGCTGAACACACAGCATGGTGCGGATTATTTCCGTCGGTGGCACCGGGATAAGCGCAATAGCGGCGGTCTGCTGGTACACAAATCGACGCATCATTTTGACCTGATGAACTTCTGGCTCGGCTCCAAGCCGGAGACGGTATACGCGATGGGCGATCTGAAATTTTACGGCCGGGAAAATGCCGAGCAGCGTGGCGTGACGGAGTTCTACCAACGGGCTTACGGCAGCAAGGCGGCGGAAAATGATCCTTTTGCGTTGCATCTGGACCGTAACGAGCATCTGAAAAGTATGTATCTGGATGCTGAGCATGAGGATGGCTATCTGCGTGATCAAAGCGTATTTGGCGACAATATCAGCATCGAGGATACACTCAGTGTCATGGTGAAGTACAAGAACAAGGCGGTGATGAACTACTCGCTGAATGCTTACATGCCTTGGGAGGGCTTTATCATCGTATTTAACGGCACCAAGGGACGGATGGAGGTTCGGGTATCCGAGCAATCCTACGTTAATTCCGGCGGCAGCAAGGCAGATGAGGGGGCGCTAAAAGAGAAGACCATCACGATTTATCCTCACTTTGCAGCACCCTATGAGGTCGAAGTAGAGGAAGGTGTGGGTGGTCATGGCGGAGGAGATCCGGTCATGCTGCGCGATATTTTTGATAAGCCGGCAGAAGATCGTTTCCATCGTGCAGCTTCACATATCGATGGCGCATGGTCCATTTTAACAGGTATTGCCGCCAACCGTTCTATTCGTACAGGGCAGCCAGTGAAGGTGGAGGAACTGGTGCGTTTGTAGCGAGGTACCAACTATAATAACCAGGGAGACCCCTCCGTATTTGCAGATCAACAGAGGGGTCTTCTTTTTTATTATTTATCCGTAGTCAGTTTACGGGCATTCAGTTGTTGTACAGGGCGATGGTTATCGGGAAAGAGGGCAGCGAACTGATTGATTTGGTCCGCCGACATTTCAATAGGCTGCTCCAGCACGGTCCAGTTCACATGCTCTGTGCATGGCGGGGTGGTCAGAGATCCGTTGTAGCGGACCGAGTGCAGATCCTTCGGCAGAAGAGTAGCGAGATTCAGTTCTCCCTCCAGAGCCGCTTCCTGGGAAACATCTTTTGGCAGCTTGGACCAAATACGACTGAAAGCCTTATTCTCCTTGCCGCCTTGAATGAGTACGCCTAAGACGGCGGTGCTGCCGTTGTCGCTCTGATGAACAAAATGAAGCTCCATATCGGCATTTTTACCATCTATTTGGTGTTCACTGGGATGATGAAAGTGAAACTGCTTTAAGGTGAATTTAGTGCCGTCCAGTACAATATAATTGCTGGGGCTGGCTGCATTGATTTGAACAGTGTGCCCATTATTCAGAATGGATACCTTCGTATTGTCGTAGTGAACCTGTATCGGCTGCTGCGTTTGCGATGCTTCCAGCTGGGTATGCTCTATATTGACAGGAGATTGCTCGTGGCCGTTACCACAAGCAACAAAATCTTTTTCCAGCTCTCCCCAATGTTCGGGTCCCTCCTCTCCCTCATAGGACCAGTGTGGGCCTTTCTGAACAACTGCATGAGCGTTGTTAGCTGAGGAGGATGAAGTGCTGGTGGTGCTAGAAATGGCGGGCTGTGAATTACATCCTGTTACCGACACAACCAAGATAATGGCAAATATGCTGAACAGGCAACCTTTCCAGTTTTTTTTCATGGCTCTTTATCCTTCTTCCAGATAGATTATGTGAAACTTTTTACATTGTAAATTATTGTACAAAGCTCCTACAAGGGTCCAAGGACTTAGAAAGAAGTGTTTTTCGATTACATACCTTTGATTGAAATATACATTTGCTCTCCTTGGGTAAAAGTTACTATAATAATGGAGTGTGCATTTCAAAATAATTCCATACAGAGGCTAAAGGAGAGATCACATGAAAGCAGCAGTTGTTACAAAAGACAAGAAAGTCAGTATAGAAGAAAAACCTTTGCGCTCCCTGAAACATGGAGAAGCGTTAGTCCAAGTCGAATATTGCGGGGTTTGCCACACAGATTTACATGTAAAAAATGCAGATTTCGGTGATGTCACAGGCAGAGTTCTGGGGCATGAAGGCATTGGAAAAGTCATTGAATTAGGTGAAGGAGTAACCAGTCTTAAGATTGGTGATCGCGTAAGTATTGCTTGGATGTTCGAAAGCTGCGGTCACTGCGAATATTGCTTAACTGGGCGGGAAACGCTGTGCCGTGAAGTTAAAAATGCCGGATACACGGTAGACGGTGCAATGGCAGAACAATGTATTGTCACAGCTGACTACGCGGTCAAAGTACCAGATAGTCTTGACCCTGCCGCTGCAAGCAGTGTAACTTGCGCAGGGGTTACAACCTATAAAGCAGTTAAAGTAAGTGAAATCAAACCAGGACAATGGATCGGTATCTTCGGCATTGGCGGCTTGGGTAACCTGGCTGTACAATACGCCAAAAATGTATTCAATGCTAAAGTTGTAGCCTTTGACATCAGTGATGAGAAACTCGAATTGGCCCAAAAAATCGGTGCTGACTATATCGTTAACAGCATGAAAGAAGATCCGGTCGCTCGAGCCAAGGAGTTAACAAACGGGGCTGGACTGGATGCAACCGTGGTTACTGCTGTTGCCAAAACACCTTTCAACCAGGCAATCGACGTTGTGAAGGCTGGCGCGCGTGTCGTAGCTGTAGGTCTTCCAACCGATAAAATGGATCTGGATATTCCACGTCTGGTTCTCGACGGCATTCAAGTGATCGGCTCCTTGGTCGGCACTCGTGAAGATCTTAAAGAAGCGTTTCAGTTCGCTGCAGAAGGTAAAGTCGTCCCTCTTGTACAAAAACGTCCGATTGAAGACATTAATCATATCTTTGAGGAGATGGAGCAGGGGAAAATCCAAGGACGCATGGTCATTGATTTCACGAAATAAAATGATGTCGATCACGGCTCCATAATTACAGATGGGAATGGAGCTTTCTAAGCGTGTAAGCGCCTGCTGATTTATTGCAGGCGCTCTTTTTGCTTTACAGCTTATTTAGAATGTTATCCTCCAAAACAACGGATTTATCCCCGTATTCTTTAATAATATGCTTTTCTCCCCAGGCACAAAGAGCATCCAAAATGCTTGTCAGACTACATCCATATTCGCTAAGCTCGTACTCCACTTTAGGAGGAACCTGATTGTAGCTGATTCGATTGACAATGCCGTCTTGCTCCAGCTCCCGAAGCTGTTGAGTCAGCATTTTTTGTGTAATGGAAGGCATTAACCGCTTTAATTCACTTGTCCGCATTTTTCCATGTGTCAAATGACACAGAATCACGCACTTCCATTTTCCCCCGATCACCTCTAACGTTGCCTCAACCGAGATGTTGTATTTTTTCTTTTCCAATGATGATCCCTCCGTGTGTGCCGCTTTCTGTTATACATACCTTAACAGCCTGTTTTGATCTAAAAGAACTTTATTTAGGGTACTTTTTGGTACCTATATTACTAAAAAGTACGTACTGTTCATACTTGCTTGAGTAATTCATAATAACATCTGCTGGTCGAAGATTTCTATAGATAGGGGTGAAAAACATGTCGTCAGAACAAAAACGAAGTATTTGGCCGCTGCTGGCTTTAGCCATAAGCGCCTTTGCCATAGGAACAACTGAGTTCATCAGCGTGGGGCTGCTTCCCCTGATCGCTGAGGACTTGCATATATCCGTAACCATGTCTGCGCTCACTGTTACGTTGTACGCATTGGGGGTGACGATTGGCGCGCCTGTCCTGACCTCACTAACATCAAGTGTTCCCCGGAAAACGCTGCTGCTGTGGATCATGATTGTATTTATAATAGGCAACAGCCTTGCTGCCGTCTCCAGTGGAATTGCTTTGCTGCTGATTGCACGCGTCATCTCGGCATTTTCTCACGGGGTGTTCATGTCCATCGGTTCCACCATCGCAGCCGACCTTGTGTCGAATGATCGGCGGGCCAGTGCTATTTCTATCATGTTTTCCGGGCTGACCGTAGCCACGGTCACGGGTGTACCTTTGGGCACTTACGTTGGGCAGCAATGGGGCTGGAGGGCGGCCTTCATGGCGATTGTAGTCGTGGGTATAGTGGCGCTTGTCGCCAATCTGATTCTGCTGCCGTCTACTCTGCGCAAAGGGAACAAAACTCCTTTCCGTGAGCAGGTCAAGCTGGTTACCAACGGTCGTCTGCTGCTCGCATTTATCATTACAGCCTTGGGGTATGGAGGCACGTTTGTCGTGTTTACTTATTTATCTCCATTACTTCACGACATAACCGGCTTTAAGCCAAATACAGTAACGTTCATTCTTTTGCTGTATGGAATTGCGATTGCCATCGGGAATGTTATGGGTGGAAAAGCTGCAAACCGCAAGCCGCTTTCAGCTTTATTTTATATGTTTTTGATTCAAGCTGTTGTCTTGTTCCTTCTGCTATTTACCGTACCTTTTAAAGCAGCAGGGCTGATTACAATCTTTTTTATGGGCTTGCTAGCATTTATGAATGTGCCTGGTCTACAGGTATATGTAGTCATGTTGGCCGAACGTTTTGCCCCCAAAGCTGTAGATGTTGCTTCCGCCGTCAATATTGCTGCCTTTAACGCAGGGATTGCGATGGGAGCATATGTAGGCGGACTTGTGACTGACTCGCTGGGTCTCATTCATACGACCTGGATCGGCGCCATTATGGTTTTCGTGGCCGTTCTGCTCACAGGCTGGAGTCGGATGCTTGAAAAAAGGGATACAACCGCCTTGACAGGCTAAAACTTTTTAAAAATAGAGAGGAAGATATAGAATGACTCAAAACTTGCAAAGCACAACAACCTTGCACAACGGAGTTCATATGCCTTGGTTTGGCATCGGGGTATTTAAAGTAGAGGAAGGCTCGGAGCTAGTCGACGCTATAAAGGCTGCTGTAAAGCATGGCTACCGCAGTATAGATACAGCTGCAATCTATGCGAATGAAAGAAGTGTAGGGCAGGCCATTCAGGAAGCCCTTCAGGAGAATAGCCTGTCGAGAGAAGACCTGTTTGTCACATCCAAAGTGTGGAATGCCGATCTGGGCTATGAGGAGACACGGGCGGCCTATGAGGCAAGCCTGGATAAGTTGGGTCTGGATTATCTGGATCTGTATCTGATTCATTGGCCGGTCCAAGGGAAGTATAAGGAAGCCTGGAGAGCTTTGGAGTCCTTGTATAAAGAAGGACGGATCAAGGCGATCGGAGTCAGCAACTTCCAGATTCATCATTTGGAGGACCTTATGAAGGATGCCGAAATAAAACCCATGGTCAACCAGGTGGAATTTCACCCGCAATTAACACAAGCCGAGCTGCTGCAATTCTGTCAAAAGAACAACATTCAAATGGAAGCCTGGTCCCCGCTCATGCAGGGACAACTGCTTGATCATCCGGTGCTGCAAGACATAGCAGGCAAGTATGGTAAATCGGTGGCTCAAGTGATTTTACGCTGGGATGTACAGCAGGGAGTTGTTACCATTCCCAAGTCTACCAAGGCACATCGGATTATTGAAAATGCCGACATCTTTGATTTTGAATTAACAAATGAGGATATGGATCGTATTCAGGCGTTAAATGCCAATCTTCGGGTAGGTCCTGATCCAGATAACTTTGACTTTTAAATTCAGTTTTTGATAAGACGCCGTTTCTTTCTTCGTTGAAAGGAGCGGCGTTTTTGTCCGCATTGGGTCTGGGGCCACAGCATTCCAACCTCGCCATATGCTATGATAGGGTTATGGAAAAAGAGACGGTTTGGAAGCTTGTGAAAATGAAAACACTCCGGAGGGCCTCATGAATAAGACAATTGCAGATATAGCCCATATGGCCGGTGTGGCCAAAAGTACGGTATCCCGTTATTTGAATGGCGGGTCTGTCAGTGTGGATACGAAGCGTAAAATTGAACAGGTAGTCAAGGCCACGGGTTATGTGCCCAATACCTTTGCCCAGAGCCTGAAGGCGAAGCGGGCCAACATTATTGGAACCGTTGTGCCACGTCTGGACTCCTTTGCCACATCACATACGCTGATGGGAATTGATGAGGAGCTGCGTTCCCGGCATTATCAGATGCTGATCTCCAATACAAGCCAGGATGTAAAGCGTGAAATAGAAGCCCTCTATGACCTGGGACGACAAAAAATTTCCGGCATCATTTTGCTGGCTGCTCAAATTACGGACGACCATCTGACCGCTATTCGTGACATTCGTATTCCGGTTTTGCTGGTGGGCCAGCAACACGAGCAGATTCATAGCCTGATCCATGATGACTACCATGCAGGATATGATATCGGCGCTTATGTTCTTTCGCAAGGACATCGTGAAATTGCCTATGTCGGTGTTACGGAGAAGGATGTTGCTGTTGGCGTACAGCGCAAAGAGGGCTTTAAGCAGGCCGTTCGTGATGCATTGCCTGAGGGATCTCATACGGACGATGCGTTGTGGGCTGCCGGGTATGATATCAGATACTATGAAACCGGATTTAAAATGTCTGATGCACGGATTGCTGCTTCTGCTATTTTAGATCAGTTCAAGCCGTCGTTAATGGTGTGTGCTACGGATAATATTGCGCTTGGCGTGATCAATGCGGCTTACTCCAGAGGTATTGCCATCCCGTCGGAATTATCGGTGACCGGCTTTGGGGGGTACGATATTACGGCGGTCATTCATCCTGCGCTGACAACCGTTCAATATCCGTATATGGAGGCTGGACGTGTAGCGGCACAAAATATTATGCGGCTGGTAGAGCATAAACCGGTAGAGCAAGTGACGGTCATGAATTATACTCTTATTGAAAGAGAAAGCGTTGACAAACGCTGAATAAGTGGATTATAATTTCTACGAAACCGGTTCCATAACACTCGGGCACAAATGGAATCGGTTGCAAATCCACGAATGAGTATATTTTTTTATTCAATTTGGAACCGGTTCCTGTTACGCAAGTTTTTAATAAGAATGAGGTACATCTATGAAAATGACAAACGAACAGAAGTATCGGCTTATTGAACAGGCAGAGCCAGGTGAAATAGCGAGCCTGGAGGAGAAAGTCAAGCAATGCCATTGGCGGCAGACGTTTCACATTCAGCCACCGACAGGTTTGCTCAATGACCCCAATGGCTTTTCCTATTATCAGGGTGAATACCATTTGTTCTATCAGTGGTTCCCCTTGGGAACCGACCATGGGATGAAATACTGGTATCACTTGAAGTCCAAAGATTTGGTTGCATGGGACAGTGCAGGCATCGGTATTACACCGGGGGATACCTTTGATTCACACGGGGCTTACTCGGGCAGCGCGCTGGAGCATGAGGGCAAGTTGTATATGCTGTATACGGGAAATACACGGGATGAAAACTGGACCAGACATCCTTATCAATGCATGGCTGTGATGGATGAGAGCGGTCTCATCACCAAATGGGAGCATCCTGTCATTTCAAATGTACCAGAAGGGTACACAGACCATTTTCGTGATCCTAAGCTGTGGAAGGACGGCGATAGCTTTTACTGTGTGATTGGTGCCCAAAGAACGGATAGAACAGGCTGCGTCGTCTTATATCGATCCACGGACCTTCATTCGTGGCAGTTTGAGGGAGAATTGCGTACAGGGCTGAAATCGTTTGGCTACATGTGGGAATGCCCGGATTATTTTGAACTGAATGGCTCGGGGGTACTGGTTTTGTCTCCTCAGGGCTTAAAGCCTTCCGGGGATGAATACCACAATATTTATCAATCAGGGTACGTCATCGGCAAGCCGCTGAATACAGAGACAAGGACATTGGAGCATGGGGCGTTCCGCGAGCTTGATCGAGGCTTTGACTTTTATGCGCCGCAAACGATGGTTGATCCGCAGGGGCGGCGTATTATGGTAGCATGGATGGGATTGCCGGATATTGACTATCCGACAGACCCGAATGGATGGGCTCATTGCCTGACGCTGCCGAGGGAGCTTGCACTTCATGAGGGTAAACTCTTGCAGCGGCCTATCCCCGAGCTGACTGCGCTGCGTAGAAAGCGTGAGGATCGGGTGGCTGACACATTATCGTCAGAGAGAAAAACCTATCAAGGCTTCACGGGTACGGCCTATGAGCTGATTTGTGAGGTTGATCTATTGAGCGCCAAGGCGTTTGGTATTGAATTCCGCGCGAGTGCGACTGAGAGAACGGTCATTAAATATGATGCCGTCAGCCGCAAGCTTGTACTGGACCGTTCACAATCGGGTGAGCCTGTGGCAGCTTCGTATGGTGAGGTACGGCAGTGTGCATGGGATGAAGACCATATCAAGCTTCATTTGTTTGTAGATACGTCTTCGGTTGAGATTTTCGTCAATGATGGGGAAGAGGTGTTCACCAGTCGTATTTTTCCGCACCCAGAGAGTGACGAAATACACTTTTTTGCTGACAAGGGAGAGGCTCTCTTCCAAGCGGTAAAATGGGGTTTTACTGAGTAGGCTAATTCATCAAGTGGATCGTTAATCATCAATAACATAACGGAACGAACGAGGGGATGAACATCATGGCGGAAAACCGGGAAATTGCCAAAGAAGTGATTCAAGCGATTGGTGGGGAGGAAAATATTGCGTCCTTTGCTCACTGTGCGACACGTCTGCGGATTATGGTGCATGACAAGGATAAGATTGATCAGAAGAAGGTTGAGGAGATCGACAAGGTCAAGGGTGCTTACTTTAATTCAGGTCAATATCAGATTATTTTTGGTACGGGTACGGTCAATCGGATTTTTGAAGAGGTTGAAAAGCTTGGCATGTCTGGATCTTCCAAAGAAGAGGTGAAAAGTCAGGCGACAAAAGAAGGAAACGTCTTCCAACGCTCCATTCGTACCTTTGGCGACGTGTTTGTACCGATTATTCCTGTGCTGGTCGCTACAGGGCTGTTCATGGGACTGCGTGGCTTGCTCACTCAGCCGCAAATTCTTGCTCTGCTGGGCATGACACCACAGGACATTTCACCTAATTTTCTATTGTATACTCAGGTATTAACGGATACGGCCTTTGCTTTTCTGCCTGCGCTGGTCGCCTGGTCAGCCTTTAGAGTATTCGGCGGCAGCCCGGTGCTGGGGATCGTTCTCGGTCTAATGCTGGTGAACCCGGCCCTGCCCAACGCTTATAGTGTGGCAGACGGCTCAGCTAAGGCCTTGACGATGTTCGGATTCATTCCTGTAGTGGGCTATCAGGGTTCTGTATTGCCAGCCTTCTTCGTAGGCTTGCTCGGAGCCAAGCTGGAGCGGGCGCTGCGCAAACGGGTGCCTGAAGCGCTGGATCTGATTCTTACACCGTTTTTAACACTGTTGATCATGATTACACTCGGGCTGTTTGCCATCGGTCCGGTTTTCCATTCCTTCGAAGAATGGGTGCTGCACGGAACAACATTTGTACTTGATTTGCCTTTCGGTATCGCAGGGATTGTCATCGGCTTCCTGCATCAAATTATCGTTGTTACGGGTGTGCATCATATATTTAATTTTCTGGAAATTCAACTGCTTGAAAAGACTGGCGTGAACGCATTCAATGCGATCATTACCTGCGCGATGGCTGCCCAAGGTGCCGCTTGTCTGGCGGTTGGACTGAAAACGAAGAATGCCAAGCTGAAAGCATTGGCACTTCCATCCTCGCTGTCTGCTTTTCTGGGAATCACTGAGCCGGCTATTTTCGGTGTTAACCTGAGATATATGAAGCCTTTTATTATGGGACTAGTCGGTGGGGCTGTTGGCGGTTTCATCGCCTCTATCTTCCATTTGGCGGCTACAGGTATGGCCATTACGGTTATTCCGGGCACGCTGCTGTATATGAACCATCAGCTTCCGCTTTACATTTTAGCGAACCTGGCTGCTATGGCTGTAGCGTTTGTCCTGACCTGGATGTTCGGCTATAACGATAAAATGCTGGAGGAAGTCAAAACCGCAGGTTCCTCCAGCTAACACCAACTAGGTGCAGAAATAAGAACGCATACGCGTATGAATGAACTGTAACGGTCGCCCTACTTTGGAGCACTCTTCGGTCCTTGTTGTAAAAGGGCTGCTAGAGAAGGCTTCTCAGGTAGGGTGACCGTTTTTTATGATATATTTGCTCTGTTCCAGTGGCTATTGGGCTAGATGATCGAAGAGCGTTCATCCAAAAATTCGGACGGGCAGCAGCCTGTTAGCCGTTTGAAGATTCGGTGAAAATAGGAAACATCACTATAACCGACATACTCTGAAATTTCACGAATCGTCAGCCTGGACTCGGTCAGCATGTAGATGGCCGTTTTAATACGTTGCGTATGCACATGCTCGCTGATGGTTTGGCGTGTAACCTCACGAAGCAGTGTGGCAGCATAGTTGGGCGTTTTGCGGATGACGTCGCCAAGCTCCTCCTTCGTCACTTTTTCCCGATAATGATTTTGGATATACTGCTTCATATACTCCACAAGCCGTTCTTTATCGCTGGAAATGACGCCTTTGTCCCATTCCTGATTGATATAAATCATCGCCTCGGTCAACAGGCAGTCAGCCATCAGCGCATAGTAGCTTGGGCGCTCAGTCCATTGGTAATACACCGACTTGACCCGTTCATGCAGCATATCATAGCAACCGAGCTTGATCGACAGCGGCTTGTTCGTGTTCAGTATGGGAAGTACGTCATCCGTACATGTTTTGCGGCAATGTATCACATACTTGGTATGAAAAAGTGTAGGAATACTTTTGCCATAGTAAGGCAGATGTCCGGGCAGAATCAGAGCCTCACCCTTGCCGAGAATAATCTTGCAATCGTTCACCCAATATACACATTTTCCAAAGGTGACCAAAATGAACATGTAGTCCACATTATCGTTATCTGGACCAGCCTTCTCGTACCAGTCCACGCCATGATCCTGTCGCACGTTCGTGATTGTAATCATGAAGTCACTCTCCATGTCTTAAAGATTCACTGTACTGTACTATAATACAGTTATCATACTATAGTTCATAGTCTTGTCACACCGATATAGGTAAAATAAAGTCATAAAAGTTTAAATAGATAGAGCAGCAAAGTGGAGTTGAATAGAAACCATACTGGAATTACGACCAAATAGTAAAGACATTCAGGAGGATGACATTTCTATGCTTAAAACGAAAATTATTTGTACCATGGGACCTGCCTGTGACTCCATTCAATTATTAAAAGAAATGATTCAGGCCGGTATGACAGTAGCCCGCTTGAACATGGCTCACGGGGAGCTCGAAGATCACGTTAAACGTATTGAAAATGTGCGACAGGCTGCCAAGGAACTGGGTACTTTTATTCCTGTCATGATGGATATCAAGGGACCTGAAATACGGATCGGCAAGCTGAAAGAAGCATCCTGTCTGCTGAAACCAGGCAGCCAGCTGATTCTGACAACGGAAGAGATTTTGGGGGATGAGCACCGTATTTCGGTGAATTACCCTGATATGCCAAAGGATATCAAACCAGGCGACCGTATTTTGATTGACGACGGTTTGGTTGATCTGACTGTAACCTCTGTTGAGGGTACTGAAATGATTTGTAATATTGTAAGCGGCGGTGTTTTGAAACCGAGAAAAGGTGTGAATCTGCCAGGGATTCATACGACTCTTCCAGGCGTGACGGAGCGCGATGTGGAGCACATCCAATTTGGGGTGGAGCAGCGTATCGAGCTGATTGCGGCTTCTTTTGTGCGTAAAGGCGACGATATCCGTGAAATCCGTGAGATTTTGAAAGGACATCAAGCTGAGCATGTACAAATTTATTCCAAGATTGAAAATGCCGAAGGCATGGAAAATCTGGATGATATTATCGAAGCTTCGGATGGTATTATGGTAGCTCGTGGCGATTTGGGTGTTGAAGTGCCGATTCAAGACGTGCCTGTGATGCAAAAAGAAATGATCGACAAGTGTAATCTGGTCGGCAAGCCGGTCATCGTAGCTACACACATGCTGGAATCCATGCAGGTCAACCCGCGCCCGACGAGAGCTGAAGTCAGTGACGTATTTAATGCGGTTATGCAAGGAGCCGATGTAGTGATGCTGTCGGGCGAATCTGCCGCTGGTAAATACCCTGTTGAGTCCGTTCGTACGATGGCTGCGGTAGCTGCCAGAGCGGAATCACAGTTTGATTACCAGGAGCAGTTCGATAAGCGTAGAGCACGCCAAAGCACGAACATCACCGAAGTGATCAGTCAAGGTGCGGTTAGCTCTTCTCTTGAGCTGGATGCCAAAGCGATTATTACCTCGACTGCCAGCGGATTCACGGCGCGAATGGTGTCCAAATATCGTCCGAAGGCTCCGATTATTGCGGTTACCCCGAACAGTACGGTATTCGCTAAAATTTGTCTGTTGTCCGGGGTATTCCCGGTCAAAGGGGATAAAGTAGTGACAACGGATGAAATGTTCGAATCCTCGATCCGCAATGCCCTGAATGCAGGGTATATCCAAAAAGGGGATACCATCGTACTGTCAGCGGGCGTTCCTGTTGCAGAGGCCGGTGCGACGAACCTGATCAGAGTACATCAAGTATAGGATAAATAGATCAAAAAGAGGCGCTGATTTCCCTTGGGTTCAGCGCCTCTTTTTATATCCTGTCGTGTCCCAGACTTCTTACAGCCCGAACACACTTTTAGCAACGACCTGTGTTAATTCTGCCTTATGAGCTTGGTATTGCTCAAGCGTAATGCTCTTATTGGCCAGTCGTTGATCGAGCTGCTCCGTTAGCTGAGCTACCTGCAAGTCAACGACCGCCTGCGCGTCCCGTTGATGACTCGAGGCAATATCCGCCAAGGTTTGACCGTTATATAGTGCATCATACAATTGCTCATCTGAGGATACACCCAGTGTATCCAGCAGTTCATCATCCTTGGATGCTTCACTATCCTGTACCTGCAGGGCTCTCTCTGGAGCCAATGCAGCAGCATTAGCCCGACTTCCCCATGTAGAGGACTGCCCAATCGACAACGCCAGCAACAGTGTGCAGATGACCATCATTCGTTTTCGATTCATAAGTGTAAATCTCCTTTTGTTCATTAAAATTCTGACAGGGTGTGAATGGTATATGGATATCCAACGGGAATCATGTTTATGCCTGTAGACCATCCGGCTTATGTAGTTACCAGATCGTTAAATACATCATACACGCCCAATCTTAGCGCCAGCTTAATACTCGTTTAAAATAAACTAAAAGAGGACGTTATAAACAGCTAACGTCAAAAAAAATTCATAGATGATGTATGCGGGTGCACTTTACCCTTTGGATCCTGTTTTTCCCTTTGACCACATTTTCCGTATTCCATGTATACAGAGCAGTAGCACAGGCAAAAGAAGGCCTATAGATAAGACATAAGGTGTCCATATTTTCGCATCCCAGGATTGCTGGTAAGGAACATTTGGGTATATGATCACTGACATGACGACCAGGATCATCCCGAAAGGGGAAATCAGCGGACGATAGTCTTTCAAATTAAAGATTTGGGTAATGGCTATCATAATGGAGTATATGTACAGAACCAGCCTGAAAAAGAGGGAAATAAACCACAGGGCGGTCATAACTGCTTCAATACGCTGAAGGAAGTTCCCAATATTGATTTTTTTGGCTAATAAATAGCTCGGGTAAATATTTCTTGCCGTCAATCCAGGACCAAAAACCAGAATTGCCAATGTAACGAGCAGAACCAGAGTCAATCCGCCAATCAGGCTTCCTATTAGAAAGGCCTTGCGTGCTTGATCGGGGTGATCTACAAAAGGAAAAATCATTAATAAAACTACATGGGACAGAAATGCAATGCTTATAAAGGATAGGACAGCAGGCCAGATAGGGCCCCATCCCCTCTCCAGCATGGGTTGTGCGTTCTCCAGCTTGACATTAGATACAACCAAAACGACAAAAGCCGTATAAAGCAGGATAAATAAGGGAAACAACAGCTCGGCTGAACGGGCTAGCGTTTCAATCCCAAGACGCACCCCCATCAATACAATGAGCGCAAAAAGGATATTGACCGCTTGAACCGGCGTTTCCGGTATCATTTGAGTCGTCAAAAAACTCCCTGAATCATATAACACCGCAGCAGGCCCACTCAGAAAAAATGTAATGACAAACAGAAGAGCAACGGACTTCCCTAACCACTTGCCGAGCAGAGTTTCCATGATTTCAATCAGGGTCATTTGTGGATACAGGATGGTAATCGTATTGTACAGCCATATCAAAAGCAGCCCTATTCCCACACCGACGAATGACGCTATCCATGCATCCTGTTTGGCTGAGGCAGCCATAACGGAAGGAATGATCAGGATTGCAGTGCCGATTGTAAATAAAATCGTTAAGATCAACAATTGACGTGGAGAAATTTTGACAGAATTGGGCATCATCTTTACCTACCTCACTTTTATTGGTCTGACACTGACTTCTTGGCCCACAGCTTTTTTAGAGCATGTACCCCAAGCAGCAGCAGGGGGAAAAGCAATCCTATAGAAAGTGCATAAGGAATCCATGTCTTTGTATCATAATTTTGCTGATAAGGGACATTGGGATATACGACGATGGACAACACGACTAAAATGAATCCGAGAGGAAGCACCAGCTGCTGACTGCTTTTTAATTGAAAGATTTGGGCTATGGCGGTCACAATGGAGTACATATATATCGTGGTTCTGAAAAAAAGCGAAATAAACCACATGGTAGCCATGATCGCTTCAATACGCTGTAGAAAATGGCCAATACTGATTTTTTTGGCTAACGCGTAGCTTGGATATATGTTTCTTGCTGTTATGTCAGGGCCTAGCACCAATATAGCTAATGCAACGATCACGACCAATATCAATCCGCCAACCAAGCTCCCAATGAGAAAAGCTTTGCGGGCTTGATCAGAACGATTTACAGAGGCCGGGAAAATCATTAGCAAAACGATATGAGGCAGATACGCAGTGCTGATAAAGGTCAGGACAGCAGACCAGATAGGTCCGAATCCCGCCTCCAGCACAGGTTGTATGTTTTCCAGCTTAATATTGGACACTACCAAACCCGTAAAAGAAATGTAAAGCAGGATAAATAACGGAAACATTATCTCCGCAGAACGGGCCAGCACCTCCAATCCCAGACGAACAGCCATCATTATAATAAGCGCAAAAAGGAAAGCCCGGACCCAACCCCGACAAGCGTGGCAATCCATGCATCCTGTTTGGCTACAAGCGCCATGCCTGAAGGGATGATGAGAATTGTACTTCCTATTGTAAATAGAATTGTTAAGACCAACAGCTGACGTGCGGAGATTTTGATCTGTCCAGGCACCGCTTTCACCTCATCTTATTTAATTAATCCAATATGGATTAAGAAATCGCTGAATGGTTTATATATGACTGTGATCCAGTCCAAAGGAGTGGGGACTGTCCAGGCTAATATCTTGACGCTGCTGATCCCGACTCCAAGTAGAAGGAGGATGGAAAACAACCACAGCTCTTTTTTTAACGCCTTTTTCCACATGTAGGGGACCTCTAACAAGCAGATCACAGCAGCAACCAGCAATATTCCCAGCACGCTTACCATATGAGACAGCATTACTCAGCACCTTCTTTTCCGTGATAGTAGTATAGGGGCAGATCCCCGCGCGGGAATCTACTCCTTAACATCATTCAGAAATGAGCTGCCAATTGTACCCAAGCGCCGAAGCTTGAAATCGACCTTGATATTTACGGGCAAATCTGCAAAATGCTCACTGCTCCAATTTCTTTTCAGTGTATTCCACGCCTTTGGGTCAGCACGGTGAATGGCTTCACCGAATCCGAAAATGTCAGCTTTGTACGATTTTTGAGCTTTTCTGACGGCCGATTTCATAACCTCTTCTATCTTTTCTTCCTCTTTCTTCTCAATGTCATAAAACGTGCTCACATTGGTCAGATCCAGATGGGGACACTCGACTTCTCCCACGTTGGCTTCAACCCGCATTTTAATATTGATTTGGGGCTCTCCCCTGTAGAATCTTCCTTTTACAGTGGTTTGGGTCCGAATAATCTCTGAGATAACCTTGCCGCCTTGGGGACAGGCTACAAAACCAACGGAGCTTTTTACTTTACCGGTAATAAAGTTGTAGCCTTTACTTTCAACTTCGTTTAACCAGCCAATTAATTTGTCTTTTTTGAACACAGCCAGTCCTGAATATTCTAGTCGGGTGGGAGGGGCGATCTTTTCGACATTGTCTTTTCTCTCCCCCGCTTCTTTATTGCCAATGATCCGAAGTCCTGTCATGACAGGCTCTGTTCCTTCACTGGTAAGAGCCGCAATCAATTCATCCAAGGTTACGGTCATACTGGGTGACCAGTTTTTTTCAGATATCTCCAAGGAGGAGAACAAGTCATTCGCCGGGATCGGGTCCAAAGGCGTCAAGATTTTCAGTATATCCTCTGCACTTGCGTCCTTTGACAACACTAAGTAGAAGTCGGTGCGGAAATGATGATCTCTTGACAGAAGATCAAGAGCTTTTGCCATTCCGCCCGTGGCCATAGATTCCCCAATCACACATATGCGAAGGTGGGAAAAATAGATTTTTCGAGGACTTATTTTCGTCATTTTTCGAACAGCCTCAAATATGGTCTCGGCTTTGGCTGTATATAACGTGGTAGGAGCCCGGCCATCCCCTCCACTTTTAGCTGACACCTGACCTGGATCTACGACTTGGACGGAAACCTGAAATTGATCGCCCTGCTTATCAATTCCCATACCGACGGCGATGGCAAGCTCATTCAATTCCGTGCGATTCCAACAACCAGTGAGAAGCGAGGTCATTGTAAAAATCAGGAGCAGACAGGCGGCTCTCCGTTTCACGATTCTTGACTCCTTTCCATTTGTGCCACTCCTCTCTATTTCATTCCCGTGATTTTCGGGGCGGGGTACTGTTTCGGCGTTTCACGTTCTTCTGGTTGATTAACCTGGGACGGGAAAGCATCATCCAGTGAGGGAGCCGAAATAAGGTATCCTTGGTGTCTGACGGAACTAGAGGCGCAAAAGGGGTCATATATGGAACGCCAAACGAACGAAGGCTGCACATATGCAAAATAAGGGCAATGCATCCGACGATAATTCCGAACAATCCGAATGAGGCAGCAAGCCCCATCAGAGGAAATCGCAGCATACGAAAGGCAATGGACATATTATAGGCAGGGAGAACGAAGCTGGAAATCGCCGTAATGGCTACGACAATGACCATCGCCGCTGATATAATCCCGGCCTGGACAGCTGCTTGTCCGATGACAAGTGTGCCTACGATAGAGACAGCCGCTCCGATATACTTGGGCATGCGGACGCCGGCTTCCCGCAATATTTCAAAGGTCAGTTCCATCATGAGCGCTTCAATAAAGGCAGGGAACGGAACGGCTTCCCGTTGTGCAGCTAGCCCGATCAGCAATGGAGTTGGCAGCATTTCCTGATGAAACGTAGTGATAGCCACATATAAGGATGGGCCCAGCAGGGAAATAAAGACTCCAATGTAGCGAAGAAACCTTATGAAGGTGCTGATGTCCGCACGTTGATAATAGTCCTCAGCGGCATGCAGGAAGGAAACAAACAGTGCAGGTACGATAAGCACATAGGGGGTTCCATCCACCAGAATGGCAATTTTCCCTTCCAAAAGCTCGGCGGCGATGACGTCCGGGCGTTCGGAGTTGTACACGGTCGGAAAAGGGGTGAAGGTTTCATCCTGAATCAACTCCTCGATATACCCACTTTCGAGAATGCCGTCAACATCAATACGATTCAGGCGCTCGTGCACCTCTGTGACCAGCTTATCGTTCGCGATCCCCTTGATGTACATGACTGCCACATCGGTCTTGGTTACGCGGCCGATTTGTTTGGTTTCCAGCCACAAGTTCGGGTCTTTTATTTTTCGCCGGACCAAGGCCGTATTTGTGCGGAGTGTCTCTGAAAATCCCTCCCGCGGCCCGCGAACGACGTTTTCAGAAGCAGGCTCTGTAACCCCTCGATCCTTCCATCCCCGCGCGCTGGCTACGATTCCCTGTGTCTGACCATCAATTAAAATGACTGCATCTCCGGATAATAGCGCGTTATATAGGTTTTCAAAATCGGTGATATCATGGATATCTCCGATGGTCAGTGCGTAATCCTTTAAAATCTGCAGCACATTGGAGGACAGTTGAATTCTGTCGTTCACGTCCTCAGGCAGGCTGCTATCCAGCATTATCGACTCCATGATGAAATCGGAGACTATATTTTTATCCGCCAAACCGTCGGTATAGAGCATCGCGATAATTTGGTCTCCGTCCTTGCCAATGCGGACTTCTCTGATGATGATATCGGTACTGTTACCCACGGTTTGTCTGATCTGCTGAAGGTTTTGTCCAAGATTTGCACTGATTGGTTCCCTTGAATGTGCAGGCTGATTTTCTGCGTTCTGAACAGGCAATTTATTTAACTTTTTATGGGTGCTTCTTTTCCGAAAACGCATGAACGTTCTCCCTCTCCTTGAGGATACTTTTTAATTCAGTATGGACGTAGGAGGCTCCTGATAAACTTATTGCTGGAATTTTGAGGGGGAGGAAGGGAAGGAGGGAGTATGAAAAAACCTCCTTCACAGGAGTGAAAGAGGTTTACGCATCTACAACCATTACAATTTAGGATTTTTCCCATGTTGGTTGTCGTTAGGCTGACTGTCTTGGCAAGTGAATACAATCAGGATAATCGTACCCACAACCGGAATTAAGGCAATTAAAATCCACCATCCGCTTCTACCTGTGTCGTGCAGTCTACGGGCCGTAACGGCCAGAGATGGCAACAGGACAGCCAAAGAATAAATGTAAGTCAATATCGGTGTTAGGCCAAAGAGACCGTCGATTAAACCGATTATAAAACTTGCGATTACGTTGAACAGAACAAACATCCAGTATTCTGTACGTCTTGCTCTACCTTGGAATCCCACATAGTTTTGTAATCCTTTTAAATACCATTGCATATATTTTCACCTCCTCAAAAATTTAAAGATTTTCTATAAAGATTTTCAAAATTGTTCTTTTAGATATATCGACAGGAAAGATATAGAATTTTACTTGTAAAATTATAACTTTAAAGTTTACATATCGCAATACATTTATTAACATTAATAATTAAATAAATAATTTATAAAAATATAAAATTGCATATTGAATTTCCTATATCCATTGCATAATATAAAGGTACGGTTAACCACCAGGTTTGAAGGGGCCTTCTTAACAGAAGAGATTTATTTTTTTGATTAATTTGAAAGCGCTTTTATTAATATTGGAGGTGATTATCAACAATGAATTAAAAGACCGTTTTACTTCATAGCGCCTTAGTTTATCAGGTATGTTCAAAAACGAGAGGAGATTAGTTAATGAAGAAATTATTTTTTCGCAAGGTAACAGCCGCTTCTCTGGTGGGTGCGCTGCTGTTGCCTGCCTCTTTTGCAGGCGCCGAACAAACGCTCAATCCGGATGCAGATGGACTTCAAGCTGCGGGGCAGATTACTCTTCAAGATCAAAGCCAGGAGAACATTACAATTCAAAGCAAAAGGACTGTTTCTTTTAAGGAAACCTCCGTACATGATCCATCCATTCTGAAAGTGAAAGATACATTTTATATCTTTGGTTCCCATCTTGCGGCTGCCAAGTCCAAGGACCTCATGAATTGGAATACGGTCGCCACAGGAGTAGCGAATGGTAATGCATTGATTCCTAACGTCAAAGAGGAATTAAAAGAAGCGCTGGATTGGGCGCAGACTGACACACTGTGGGCAGCGGATGTTATTCAACTGGCCGATGGAAAGTTTTACATGTACTATAACGCCTGCAAAGGCGACTCCCCGCGTTCAGCAATGGGTATAGCCGTTGCCGATAAAATTGAAGGGCCTTATAAAAATAAAGGCATTTTCCTGAAATCCGGCATGTGGGGCCAACCGGGTGAGGATGGAACGATCTATGACGCAACCAAGCACCCAAATGTTGTGGACCCGGACACTTTTTACGATAAGAACGGCAAGCTGTGGATGGTTTACGGCTCGTACTCAGGAGGAATTTTCATTCTGGAAATGGACGAGCAAACAGGGAAGCCGCTGCCTGGACAAGGATACGGTAAGAAGCTGACAGGCGGTAACCATGCCCGTATGGAAGGGCCGTACATACAGTACAGTCCACAAACGGATTATTATTACTTGTTCCTGTCTTATGGCGGCTTATCGGCAGATGGCGGATACAATCTTCGTGTCGCTCGATCCAAAACACCGGACGGTCCTTTTTACGATGCTGAAGGGAACGATATGATCAAGGTGAAGGCGAACCCTGACAAACCTCTTTTTGATGACGCTTCCATTGAGCCGTACGGTGTCAAGCTGATAGGCAACTATCTGATTCCAAGAGAAATTGGTGATCCGGGTACTGGACTGGGTACAGGCTATGTTTCACCCGGACATAACTCGGCTTATTATGATCCCAAGACGAAAAAGCATTTTCTGATTTTCCACTCCCGTTTCCCGGGCAGGGGCGAGCAGTTTGAGGTGCGGGTGCATGAAATGTTTATGAACGCTGACGGTTGGCCTGTAGTTGCTCCTTACCGTTATTCGGGTGATGAAGACTCACTGAAAAAGTTGTTGGAAAAGGATGTCCTCGGTCAATACTCGTATGTAAATCACGGGAAAGAAATTTCGGCCAATATTAAGCAAGCTGTGACCGTTAGCTTGGACAGTGGTGGCAAGCTGTCTGGAGGAGCGACTGGTACATGGAAGCTTGGCACAGGTAACCAACTGGAGATTACAGCGGATGGTACGAAGTATAAGGGTGTGTTCCTGCGACATGTTGATCCAGACACGGGCCAAAAGACGCTTGCTTTCACTGCACTTTCCTCCAAGGGAGTTGCAGTGTGGGGTACGCTAAAGTCTGAACTGAAGGCCAGCAAGATCGTGGCTGCTGTGCAAAAGGATCTGAGTCTGGGCGATTTAAGCAATGTTTTATATAATCTGACGCTGCCTACTCAAGCTGCGCAAGCTACCACTATTTCATGGGAATCCTCAAGTCCAGAGAACATTTCCGTGACAGGTGAAGTGTACCGTCCAGCGGCGGGCTCTCAGCCTGCAACGGTCACATTGACGGCGACCATCAAAAAAGACAAAGCAATAGCCAAGAAAAGCTTTATAGCCACTGTACCTGAGCAGGCTCAAGGTCCACAGCTGGCACGCTATTCATGGACTGAAGATCAAGGGACAACAGTCATAGACAGCACATATAACCATTTCGACGGCAATACCTATGGTGGTGCCGCATGGGACAAGGATGGAAAACTTGGCGGCGCCCTTGTGCTGAACGGGAAGGATGGCTACGTGCAGCTACCGGCCACGGTCACAGATGCAGACGATTTTATCTTTTCCGCTTGGGTGAACTGGAAGGGCGGTGGAGCCTGGCAACGGATTTTTGACTTTGGAAATGGTCAGGCCCGCCATATGTTTCTGACTCCTTCCCAAGGAAGCGGTGTGCTCCAGTTTACGATTCATGAGGGGACGGATCAAAGCTTGCTTGCCAGATCAGCATTGCCTTTAAACCAGTGGACGCATGTAGCCGTTACACTGGAGGGAAATACCGGGAAGCTGTATGTGAACGGTGAAGAAGTGGCCATTAATGACAGTATTACCTTTAATCCAAAAGAGCTGCTGACAAGCGAGGCTTATCTCGGCAAAAGCCGCTTTGCCGCCGATGCTTACTTTACCGGCAGCCTGGATGAGGTTCAAATATATAGCAAAGCGCTGACAGCGGAGGAAATTAAAGCATTAGCGGAGCTGTGATTCCAATGAAGTAATATGAGCAGAATAAAGGCAGGAGACGGGCATTTTTTAAAAAAAGTTCGTCTTCTGCGAAATGTTTTGTGTATTTATTTTTCGTTCACTGGTATAATTAAAGACAACAGTGGATATAATGTTTTAGGTAGGCGTTGATGACTGATTTCGTCAACTGAAAAAATAGCTTAAAGTTAATAAAGGACAAGGGCACTCTGCATAATTTAATTTCACCAGTGCTTGCGTTTTCAATACACTTATGGTAATATGAGTATATTGAAATTGTGACCTGAGATTCACATATTGTAGAGGGTTATTGTTTTAGGTTGAAATAACCTTGTACAATATGTGAATTTTTATTTGTAAAAAATAAAGGTCATATAAATATATTTTGGAGGTAATACCATGCAAACAGGTACAGTTAAATGGTTTAACGCAGAAAAAGGTTTCGGTTTCATCGAAGTTGAAGGTGGAAGTGATGTATTCGTACACTTCTCCGCAATCCAAGGCGAAGGTTTCAAATCTTTGGACGAAGGCCAACGCGTAGAATTCAACGTAGTTGAAGGAAACCGTGGACCACAAGCTGAGAACGTTGTAAAACTGTAATTTAAAATTACAGCCTACTTCAGATGCCCCGAACATAGCGTTTGGGGCATTTGTTTTTATCTGTTTACAAGGCCGTTTTTGAACTGATTACATCTTTTCGCTTTATAAATCATGAAGAAAGAGGGATGTTTATGTACAATTCACGGAAAAAGCCAATGGATGAGATTCCTGAGGAAATTACAGCTGTCTGGAATTGCGCCAGCGATACGTGCAACGGATGGATGCGGGATAACTTCGCTTTTTCTGTCGAGCCGACATGCCCCATTTGCGGTTCTGCCATGGTGAAGGGCGAGAAAAAGCTGGCTGTATTAAATAATACGAGCTTTAATCATACGAAACAATCCTAAGCGGATGTATGTTTATAGTAAAAGATGCCCCATAGCCACTAACGGCGCTGAGGCGTCTTTTTTGCTTTATGGAGAATACTCCGTCTGGTGTTGCCTTTACATATGAATGATCAGGTTTTTTAATTATGACCTGGAGAAGTTGGAGATAGTATGTTCAGCAAGGCGGAATTAAATTCAGGTCGTCCTTCGTAAAATACGCCGTGCCCGCTTCGTTCGAAAGGGATTAGCTTTGATCCAGGAATCCCCTTTTGAGTTTGTATTGCCAGAGGGAAAGGGCAGACCCGATCCAGCTTACCATGTAAAATCCATGTAGGTACGTGTATACACGGTAAATCGGGGCGTAAATCGGAATCACGCAGTGAATATAAAGTGCAGGCCATGCTATGAACAGAGGCAGCAAAGCCCTGATCACGTACCCAGTCTCGAAAGCTTTGGCTTACGGGGTTGGCAAACAACAGTTCGCCAAATGAGGTTACCAGTTGCGGACGGTCTGTATAAGCTTGTTTGATGAGTTTATCTACCTCTGCGACAGGAGTGCCATAAGGAAAGTCGCTGGTTGGGGTGAACCGTGGCGTGGCTGCTCCGATCAAAATCAGCTGATCAACACCCCATCCCCGGTGCCTACTCATGTAGCGTGTGACGACAGCTCCTCCCATGGAAAAACCAATCAGCCGAACCTGCCTCAGCTGAAGTGCCTGCATTACGGCCAGCAGATCATCAGCCAGCCGGTCATAGTCGTAGCCGTGCCATGGTCGATCCGATTTGCCGAACCCTCTAAGATCTACCTGAATACAGCGGTATCCATAGGCAGGCAAAAGGGCAGCTTGATATTCGTACATTCGATGATCCAGCGGCCAGCCGTGTACCATCAGCACAGGGACGCCCTCTCCTATATCCTCAACGTATAGCTTGACGCCACGCTCCACCTCGATATAATATCCCAAATCTGTTCACCCCTTTAGAAATCACGAAATTTCGTTCTCTCTCACATATATGTAGTTAGGGCTCAGCCCATTCGAAAAAGGGATAAGACAGTCGCTAGATGAACATATAATTGTTAAAAAATGTATGTCATCCTGCATAGGGATAAGATATAATGATGGGATGAGACAGCAACGGGAGAGTGGAACAATGACACCATCAAAAACTTTAAAATGGATTACAGGCGGGTTGGAGCTGTTTCTGGCCATTCCCGTTTTAGGCGGGCTGATCGTCGTAAATTCTGCTTATACCGTATTGTTCTTTATGTTGATTTTCCATATCGTTACATTAGTGCTTTCGGTGACTAACAGGGAGTCCTTTTATGGATCGATCTTGGGAATTGTGACCTCGGTTGTTGGATGGATTCCGATTGTGGGCTGGCTGATGCATTTGCTTTCAGGCATCTTTTTGATGATTACCGCAGCTCAGCCACCGCGTGATCAGCATCATCGTAATTATTATGATAATTATCGCTACTAGGTTCAATATGGTGATCCAAAGATAAAAGATCCTGAAGAGCAGGATCTTTTATCTTTGGGAAATCTCCCCATAATAACGGTGTTGTAATACTTACCATCCAAAAGAAATTTATCGTTTTTTAATATACCCTCGATTTCAAATCCATGCTTTTTATAAAGTTCAATGGCTTTATCATTCGCTTCCAAAACCTGTAGAGTCATTTTCTTGATGTCATTGGAGTCAGCCCAGGAGATAGACCTTCTTAAAAGATTTGTCCCCATTCCATAACCCCAATAATCCTTTAGTACGCACACGCCAAATTCTACTTTATGAGCGAATCTGCTGAGAACATAGCCTTCACATCTTGAAAAACCAACAATTTTATCACGAACTACTGCGACTAAAAATACTGGTTTATTTTCATAGCGGACTCCTTTTTGTTTAGTCTACCACATATTGCCTGGTGTACACGAACCACAAGCCTGCCCCTTGCTGCTGTATGGCGGCAAAGGACAGGCTCATAATTTTTTCGATCCGTACAGGGAAGCCGGATGGAAATTTATTTACATGGAGTGGCAATGCTTGAGTAACAAATGGTTCTTATAAATGTGAATTATTGAGCTAAACCTTTTTGGAAAACTGGAGCTTTGTTAGCTTCAGCTTTAACAGGAGTTTTAGCTACATCAGCTTTAGCAGGAGCTTTGGCTGCATCTGGTTTACCTGCTTCCACTGGTGGCTTGGACGGTTTAACGCCGTTCACCATATCTGTAATCATCTGCTTCAGATTAGAGACGCGCTGATTATATTCGGTGGCTGAAATCTTGCCGTTTTGTTTTTCCGTAGACAGCTTTGCTTTCATATCAGAGACCACTACATCAATAACGGAATTCACGCTCACGCCTTGTGCTTTAGCAATTGCAGCGAGTGTCTTGCCTGATTTCAACTGTGTATTCAACTCGCTGGAGGACAATTTCAATACTTTCAGAAGAGCTTTGTTCTCAGCAAAATTTCCTCCTACGATGGCAGGGCCGTTAGCGTCGCCAGGGTTACCTTTAGGTGCTTGAGTTTTGTCTACAATTGGAGCCTTCTCAGGTGTAGTTGAAGCAGCATAGGCTGCACCAGTGGAGTACATTGCTCCGCCTCCTAAAAATGCCAATGCCATCGTTCCTGCCACAATCGCTTTCTTGCTGATCTTCATCTTCATTTTCCACCTTTCGGTTATGGTTTGTTTGGTACGGAATCATCATAAGGTATCAACTTGAATGCTGTCTGAGCGCAAGCTGAGGATTTACTGAATGAAAATTGGACGGCATGACTGAAATTTCAACTAAAATAAACTTGTATTACGTGTATTAAGTGATATAATACACTACAGGCACGATAGATGCAGCCGATTAGGGGGAAACACCCATGGAAGAACAACGGGTTGGCTCGTTCCGTTTTTTAATTGACTTTAGCCAACCATTATATGAACAAGTATTGAATCAGGTACGAAGCTCCATCGCCAAAGGGGAGATTGAAATGGGAAGTAAAATGCCGTCTGTTCGTGACCTGGCACAGGAATTGCGCATGAATCCGAATACTGTGATGCGGGCATATCAGGAGCTGGAGCGGGACGGACTGACAGAGAAGCGACGCGGACTGGGCACCTATGTCACGTCGTCCAGTGAGCGGATTAACAGCTTTCGAGAGCAGCTGGCTAGGACATATATCGATCAATTTCTCGGACAAATGAGCAGTCTGGGACTGTCCTGGGAGGATGTACAGCAGTATATAAGTAGCAAGCAGAGCGGAAATGATGAGAAAGGAGGCGAAAGGGCATGACGGAATCTATTGTGGTTGCGAGTCATCTGACAAAGCGATATGAAAATAAAAAAGCACTGGACCACTTGGATGTGGTCATTCCGGCAGGACGCATTGTAGGAGTGCTTGGACCCAATGGTTGCGGGAAATCAAGCTTGTTTCGTGCGATCACTGGATTGATTCGACCGGACGGGGGCGAGCTTCACGTGTTAGGGCAAAAGCCCGGCTGGGAAACCAACCGTGGCATTTCCTATCTTCCTGACCGGGCCCGTTGGTATCCCAATCATACGGTTCAGCAGACGCTGGAGTGGGGAGTGTCCTTTTTGCCTGGCTTCAATATAAAGGATGCGCATAAGCTTGCTGCTCATATGGATGTCGAGCTGGAGCTAAAAATGACTGGGCTGAGTCGCGGACAGGAGGCACGTGTGCTGCTGATTTTGTGTCTGGCGCGTGAGGTTCCGCTCATGATCCTGGATGAACCGTTTGCGGGTATTGACGTCCTTTCCAGAGAGGCGATTGTAGCCGGAATTATTGATTATTTGGAGGATCGGCAGCAGTCGATACTCATTAGCACGCATGATATTCAGGAAGTGGAAGGCTTATTTGATTACACGGTCATGATGGACCGCGGACGGGTAATATGGTCCGGTGATTCGGATGATCTGCGTGCAGAGCATGGCTCGCTGAATCAGGTGTTCCGCAATTTGTACAAAAAGGAGTGGAAGGCGTGAATTCATCCGGGCTGTTCAAAGATTTGGTATGCCATGAATTTCGAAATAAAGGAAGCTGGAGAAAGCAGAGCGGCAATCGCCTGCCCAGATCGTGGAGACTTGTGTATTTCTCACTATTTTTACTTGCGGCTTTCGCTATTTCCTTATACTTCGCGCTTCACAACCAACTCGAATTGACAAGGCTGTGGTATGTCACCCTGGGCTTGCCATACATGATCATTTTCATGGGTGTGGGAAGTCTGAGAAGAGAATGGGAAAATGACACCTACGGGTGGTGGCTGACCCTTCCCTATCCGCGCATGTGGCTGATTAGCGCCAAATGGATTGCTGCTATTTTACAAACCATTGTCGTGATACTGTTCCTGTTTGTGGCCGGTTCTCTGTACGCGCTGTTTATCTCATCAACTATACAGCCTTATACGTTTGCGGATGCAGCATCCTTTATCATAGCCGGATTGAACTGGTTTGTGATGATTATCGCTTTCACACCGTTTGTCATTGCGCTGGGTCTACTGACGGCCAGTACCAAATACAGTACTTTGCGGCCGATTAACCCGATACTGTGGATTCTTTTGATGGGTGGAGGGAGTGTCTTTTATTGGTCAGGCGATCAGCGGATTTATGAGCAGTTTGACCATGTTCAGAACGGACAGTGGTTTCCTTTTACCTGGCATTTCCCGGTTGCGGCGTTGATCAGCTGGATTGCTGCATATGTATTAATCCGCCTGAACGCTTATTTGTTGGAGAAAAAACTGTCGATTTAGCATAGACAAATTACTATATAATTAGAAAGGAATTTCACCATGACGACGATATTCATATATGTATTGATGGCTGTTTTGGTGGGGCTGATGATCTGGCTCAGAACCAAAAGAAGAGGGGGACCGGTAAAAGGAAACGGAATCCGGATCCTGCTTCCCTTGTTTATCGCATTTCCGGTTATGATGATATCCGTATATCAATTAATGCATATTCCCGGCCAGACGCATACGCTTCCCGCCTTTTGGGAGCTGCTGGTCGCCGGTCTGTTAGGGGCTCTGTTTGGTTATGTCATTTTGCTGCATACGGCGTATGAAAGACGGGATGACGGTCTTATTTATCCCAAGCCGAATCAATATTTTAAATACATTATTATCGCCATTATTTTGATTCGCGTCGTTTTGACCCAGTATCTCAGCAGTTTGGGTACGAGCGAAATTAGCATGCTGGCGATTACGATGGCGCTGGTATATATCTCAATCTGGCGAATTGGGAGCTTCATCAAGTTTCGGAGAACGTTATCGATATAACGCAATAACTATATAACGATATAGCTATGTAAAGAAGCGGGTCTCCTGTTTACAAGCATACATTTGCTTGGCGATCGGACCCGCTTCGCGCAGCTTCATCATAAATTCATTTGTCAGCAAGTTATCATACATTGTTATTGTTCCCCATATCCTTTATTCTAAGGTTGTGGCTTGCTGTTTAACGACCGCACGTATAAAAGTTTGAAAGGAGGGATATTAAGGTTTCAAAAGATTTAAACGGGGTTTAAAGATAAGGTAGGCGGGGAAGGGTTACTTTTTGTGACTAGCTGTAACTATAATAGTTACATAAAATTACTTTTTCTACATTTTATTTTACAAGATGAGAGGGGCTTACATTCATGAAAAAACATACGGTTACTGCCGCGCTCGCTGGGCTGCTCGTGCTATCTTCTGCTGTACCTGCCTTGGCAGCCGAGGTGAAACCCGCTACAGGTATCCAGGTTTGGGTAGATGGCAAAAAAGAGGTTTATAAAATTGCGCCTATCGTGAGAAATAAGCAGGTTTTAATTCCCTTGAGACAATTGGCTTCCAGTTTAGGCATTCCGCTGGATGCCAAGCATATTACGTTCAATACGGCGCGTCAAAGTACGACCATTCGTTATGACCAGGCGACGGTTGTGCTGGTATCAGGCAGCCCGGAAGCGCAAATCAACGGGATTAAGGTACCGCTATCCACCTCGACCATCTTGACTAAACAAGGGGTAACTTATGTTCCGGTGGATGTCGTCAAAGAAGCGTGGGGCAAGCAAGTGACTTGGGACCCGGCCAGCCAAACGGTGCAAATCGGGGTCAGCAATAAGGATAAGGTCGTAGAAATCCTGAAAAGCTTTGAAACCGGAGATACGAAAGCGGCCGAGACCTGGATCAGCAAGGATCAGTACATTCAACACAATCTGAGCGTTCCCAACGGGAGAGATGGCTTGCTGCAATTGATTAGCCAACTTAAGGGAGCTAATGCACAGGTTGAAATCCAAAGAGTCCTTCAGGATGGCAACTATGTAGCGGTTCATTATAAAGAGTCCATCGCAGGTAAATCAAGCATTGTCTTTGATATTTTCCGTTTCGATAGCAATGGCAAAATCGTTGAGCATTGGGACAATATTCAGGACTCCGCCCTAGCTAATCCAAGCGGACATACCATGATTGACGGAACAACACAAATTACAGATCGCAATCAAACCGAGACAAACAAAACGTTAATCCGCAAATTTGTGGATGATGTGCTGGTTGGCAAGAATCGTGCTGCATTGGAAAGCTATTATAATGGTGATCAATACATTCAACATAATCCTCTTTTTGGTGACGGTGTATCCAATCTGAAGCAAGCATTCTCCGCAGCGGGAAGTCAGGGAGCTTCCTTTGGATATGATCAGGTCCATATGGTCATTGGAGAAGGCAACTTCGTGCTGGTTGTGAGTGAAATCAAATCGCCAAACGGAAGCTCGGCTGGTGTCTATGATCTGTTCCGTGTAGAGAACGGCAAAGTCGCAGAGCATTGGGATGTAGTTCAGGATGTTCCAGCTAAAGCAGAGTGGAAAAATACGAACGGAAAGTTTTAAACATACGCTTGTAGCATGGCAAGGTTGAGACGCTTTCCCAACCAGCCTGTCCCTGTTAAAATGATGCAAACATGATAACAGGGGGTTGGACGATGGAAGGCTTTAAGCAACGTGTAGGCTGCTTGCACGCGCATTACTCGAACATAGCTTATGTGGAACAGGCTTTTGCTTCTTATGAAGTAGAATTGGAGCATTTTGTGGACCCTGGACTCATGAACCGGGTGTCATCGGATCCACATTTTTCTACGGCCGATGCCAGTCGCAAGGCAGAAGAGCAGCTGGAATGGATAGCTCAAAGCGGTGTAGACGTTATTTTGATTACGTGCACGAATTATATCGTTTTGGCGGAACAGGCTCAACTGACCCTACCTACACCGATCATCGCGCTGGATGATCCTTTTTTTCACGAGATATGCGATGATCCGCTGCCACGGACCCTAGTATTCACGAATCCGGCTACCGTAAAGGGAACGATGAAGCGTCTTTATCATAAGGCTGATCTGTTAGGCAAGCCGGATATTTCCTCATTGATAGAGATCAAAGTAGTGGAGCACGCTTTTGAGCTGATCATGCAAGGACGCAAAGACGAGTATACGGAATTGCTGGTTCGTTCACTGCGTGAGCTGAAGGAGGTCGATCCAGGCGGAAGGCTGGCTGTGGCGCAGTTATCTATGGTTGATGCTGCATTGCGGGTAGAGCTGGAGACGGGGCAAACGATAGACAATCCTTTACGGTCGTTGAAGAATTTGATTGAGGAATTGTTAGGTTAAATGAGAGCATAACCCAAAGAACTTCCCACCCGCATTCTGGGGCTGTGGAAGTTCTTTTCATTACATATTCTGCTGATCTTGGGGGATACATACTGCACCTGCGGATTCTCTTTGGACAAGCGTAACATACAAACGTTCATGGTCCACGTCTTCCCCTGCAATGATTTTGAGAACCTGCTCGGCAGCCACAGCGCCCCATTTGCGCTTGGAGTAATCAATAGTAGTCAGGCGGGGCTGAATATATTGTGTCAGCTCGATATTATCAAAGCCGACGATATGAATATCCTTGCCGATCGTTAGCTCTGACTGAGCCATTCGATTGTAAAAACCTACGGCCATTTCATCATTGAGGCAAAAGACGGCTACAGGTCCCGAATCCGGACTGACATGCTGCTGCAAAATCATCTCAGCCGCCTGCTCGCCGCCCGATTTCTCAAAATCGCCACGAATTTCGACCATTTCGGCGATGCCGCTCCGTTCAATGGTTTGCTTGACCGCCTGCATCCGTTGCCATGAATCGTAAGAACCGTCTGGTCCAGTGACAACATACAGCTTGCGGTGTCCCAATTCTAATAGATGCTCTACAGCGAGTGCGGCACCTGCTTTGTTATCCAGCAGCACCTGATTAATGTTAGGGTGACTCAGCTCACGGTCTAGTACGACAATTTTATGTCCCCGCTCTGCGTAGCTCAGCAGTTCCTCACTATCAAACGTCTGATCCAGCACGATGGCACCGTCGATCATGCGCTCCGGCAGCATGCGGTGTGACTGCTTGCCGCTGCATACGATGAGGTCATATTCTTTACGGTTCAAAATTTCCTTGATGCCATACAGTAAATCTCCATAAACGTCTCCACGAAAATCAGTCAGGAAAACGCCAATAATTTTGGTTTGCCTTTTCTTGAGATTACGTGCGGCGGCATTTGGCACATAGTTAAGCTCTTTGGCAATCGCCAGAATACGTGCGCAAGTCTCTTCCGTTACCTTATCGCTGCCATTCAAAGCATATGAAACGGTGGATATGGAAACGCCCGCCTGTTTGGCTATGTCTTTAATGCTGACCACATCGTCACCTCCTTTTCGTCCGTCTCTATTTTTTCGTTATTAACCACAAATCTATTTGAAATATCGTAGCCCCGCAGGTAAGCAGCAAAGGGCGATCCCGCAAGATCGCCATCGCTTTGTTGCCTATGCCTGATTTATAAAATAATCTCCAGACGGTGTACACCATCATGATCTGCTAGCGCTTGCTCGAAGGTGTCACGCTTGATGCGTATGGCACCGGAGCGGTAGCGATTATCGTCGGCGGGCTCACTCTCCAGTGGCGTTCCGTTCAATACTGCACGGCCTTGCTCACCGTTATGATGCTCTTGCAGCAGGCGGTAAACAAAGGTGATCGGTTTCCCGGCAAAGGAAAATTTAAATTCCAATCCGTCAAGATGGTCCGGCAGTACAGGGTCCAAAATCAGGTCCTCACCCGACTGACGAATACCCAGAACATTCGAAATGAGCTGATTCATGTAGATTCCCGGACCGCTGGAGTAAATTCTCCAGCCGCCTTTGACAGGTACAGCTCCTTCACGCAGTTCACTAAACCGTTCCTGTGCCTCATAGCGGGTATTGAATTTGCCGTCCGAGCTGCTGAAATAGGCATTGCTTTGACGCCATTCAGCGTTCGGTACGGACGTGCGGATGCCTACCGGATTGATGAGCTTCAGGCTGTGCCAGGCGTCATCTTTGCGACCCAGCTTGGCCATCGCCTCCACGAAGCGGATATGGGCATGCACATATTGCAGCCCGACCTCACGGCCGAAGTTGGCCGCTTGCTCTGCGCGCTTGAAATGCGAGCTAACACCACCATCGTATTGCGCTGGGCGGTTCATCAGGCGCACGCCATCCGGGCAGAGGAACTGCTCGCGGATGAGCTGTTCGTGAGCCAATGCTTGCTCGGGCGTGAGCAGTTGGCTGATCATGCTGCGTGTCATCGGCAGCAAGCGGTAGTGAATGCCCGTCTCGGTGTCGGACGGATGAAGCATCAGCTTGGGCTGGCCAGGCTCATCCATATACACGAAGCCTGGGATGATACCGCTTTCCAGCATATAGCGGTTAAAATCCTTCCGGATACCTTCGGCCATTTGATGCAGATCCTGGGCAATTGTATCTGCTTCGTTGATGGCACCTGCCGGCGCCTCTTCCAAAGCAGCAGCAAAGTTGCTAATCACCTGATAGGTGAGGGCAACCGTCCAACTGCTCGCCATGTATTGCTTCAACTGGGCGTTGGCTGGCTGGAGCGTGTCATCCCAATCGCCGTCGCCGTAGGCCGACAGATGCGTGTCATGAAGGAAATTCGCCCGAATATACTCGATTTCCTTCTTCGCATGCTCCATGAGGGTCGCGGTCTGCTTGGTAAAATCGAAAGAATGCCGATGGGTGTAGGGTACATTTTCTCCCAGAATACTGTAATCCCGGGTCGCGGTCAAATAATCACCGAGTACCTTGAGCGGCCAGACGATAATATCGCCGTGGCTTTCTTCCTGCTGTACGCGAGTATAGTTGTCGAACATAAACCATTGCGGCCAGTTACCGCTATCCTCGTACTGATGGCTAAATACAGTCAACAGAATGGAACGGACCTCATCATACTTTTGTACGGCAGAGAAATATTCCACCGGTCCCTGACATACGTCTCGCGTTCCCCATGCTGCACCGCCATATTGCTCCAGACCATGAGGCACGGAATAGTGGACGAGCATATTGTGGGTATACCACCAGGCCACCGCATTCACACGGAATAGCTCGCTGGTTTCCTGACCGCCCTGTGTCAGATGGAAGCCGTTCATAAGCTCGGCAAAGTATTGCCTATAGCGCTCGCGCTCGTCCTCAAAGGACTCGTGGCGCTCCCTGCGCGCCTGGTCTTTCCCGACTGAGCGGCCATGCAGCCAGCCCTGCACGGTGCAGGTCCATTCGCTGCTGTCGCCCAGCTCCAGTACGACCAGAGATGGATCGGGGCAGACAGCACCCTGCAGCAGTGCGCGAGCGTCGCTCACTTGCTGTAGCCGAGCACCTTCTACCTGCATACGGTACAGCAGGTCCGGATAGGCTTCGGCGCTCAGTGAAGCGGAATCTGCCCGGAAGAGCAGGGCGTCACCTTCGCGTTTCATATGAAATGGAAGCTCATATTCGTTCACATGCATGGATAGCTGCTGAGTCACGAGGAACGGATAGGCTTTGCCGCTTGCAGAGCGCATGTGCAGCCGTACTTCCGGCGTATCGGCGTTCGTATGGTTTGTAATGATGAGCGTATCGTCAGTGGTCTTGTAATACCAACGTACATAGTTAAAGCCGATTTCGAACAGGGAAGGCATCGTGAGCAGACGGTATTTCCCTTCGATTCCGACATAGATACGCTGTCCGGATGTTTTGGGAATGTTAAGCGCATTACGCACGTTTGTGATCATTTTGTTGAAATTTGTGTTCCCGATAACGAGCTGGGAATTGAACACTCCATACATATAGGAGGTGGTGGTAATGGTTTCTTCCTTGCCTCCCGTGTAATGGCAACCCATTAAAATATGCCCGTGAGGACGTTCTACACGAAGCTCTTTGGATTTGAGTACGACATGCTCATAGCTGTCCGTGAAAAAGGAAAGTAGTGCATCGCCATCTCGTTCTTCTTCCTGCCGTTTCGGGAAAAGCTGTTCCACTTCGGCATCGGTCATGTCCAGTGTGTAGAGCGGCTCACCGATGACTTGGGCTGGAGCTACACGCCCAGCCTGTACACCACTCGCGGCACGTACCGGAATGGTGGCGTCGGAAGCGGTAGCCAGAATGGCAGCGACTTCTTCGCGTGCTTTTGTCACCAGCTCCTGATACTCCGGCTTCGTCACCGCCGTGGGATGATTCGGCTGGAACAGACCGTAAAAGGTAAAGCGTGCTTCCCCGGCAAGCTTCACCCGCTCGGATTGCAATGCTGTATAGGCGAATTCGTATTGGTACACTTCATTGGCGAGCGAGTCGTGGCGAAGGGCTTCCGGCTCATTCGTTTCCTTGTACGAAAGTCCAAAGAACTGAAATCCATCCGTCGAGTAGCCGACGGTGCGGGTTAGCGAGCCTTGCTGGATGTAAGGGAATGCCTGACTTTGCGGCTGATTTTGACGCGAGCAAACCGTGTAGCCTCTTTGTTCGTCATGGTAGACGGTATGGTCAATATATTGAGATAAATAAGCTTCATTACTGCGTACAGCAGCGGTATCCGCAATCCCGACATCCTGACCGTACACGATATCTGCTTCAACATCATCGCCCTGTAGGATTACATCCCAGAACCATACTCCAAGACTGCTTAGTGTGAAAGCCACCTGATAGCCTACACCAGCGGTGAAACCTTCCCAAATAATTTGCCGATCCGTCTGGCGGATTACTCCGGGTGAACGAACTCCAAGTAGGGGAGTGATAGTCACACCGGACGGACGGTACAGTCTCAAGTACAGATTGTTCAGGGAACCGTCGACCGAATTGGTCAGCAGCTGATTGATCATGGTTGAGCCGTGAGCGATTTTGTACACATCTCCACTGCTTAAGAAGGTAAAGGACAGGTCGCCTGCCCGCAGCAGAATATTTTGATCCAGACTTGTATTCATCAAAGGGAAGCACCTCACTTTCCTGTTTCTTTGACTAACCGAAATCGTCCTTCGGTAGTATCTCGGCTGTTAGGTCCTGTAAAGACGGCAAATTCACCGCTATCACTGCTAAAGCTCAGGTCTGCATGATGATAGCGCAATTGAGACTCGGTCAATACAAATTCCACTTCCCGGCTTTCGCCTGGCGCAAGCAGGACTTTGCGGAAATCTTTTAGTTCCTTCATCGGGCGAACCGTATCTCCGCTGATGTCACGGACATAGAACTGAACGGTTTCTTCGACTGGACGAGTCCCTGTGTTTGTTACCCGCACCTTAACCGTCAGCTCCTGACCGGGTACAAGGGTCTCGCCGGAAAGCTGTACGCTGTCATAGGCTACTTCGGTGTAGCTCAGGCCATAGCCAAACGGGAATAAAGGTTCGTTCGGTACGTCCAGGTATTGGGACACGTAGCGTTCCTTTGTATTCGGATCTAACTGTGGACGTCCTGTATTAAAGTGATTGTAATATACAGGCACTTGTCCGACCGATTGCGGGAAGGACATCGTCAGACGGCCCGTAGGCTCTGCATCGCCGTACAGCAAATCGGCAATAGCTGCGCCGCCTTCGCCACCGGGGAACCAGGCCTCCAGTATGGCGTCTGCTTCTTCAATAACACCGTGCAGGTCCAATGGGCGACCATTGAAAAGGACGGCTACCATAGGCTTATTCAGCGTTTTCAGACGCTTTACCAGCTCCAGCTGGGCTTGTGGCAGGCGAATATTCGAACGACTGCCTGCTTCACCACTCATATCCGAGCGCTCACCAAGCGCCAGCACGATAACCTCTGCTTGACTGGCGGCTTGCAGAGCTTCTGCATATTGCTCCTCAGTCATGTCTTCTATAGAGCAGCCTGTCGCTACTGTGAGCAGCGAGGAAGCTATTTTCGATTGGAATCCGTCAACGACACGAATCGCTTCGTCCTGCGAGCCGCTCCAAGACCAAGAGCCAAGGATATCACCGCTCTGTGCAAACGGTCCGATCAACGCAATATGCTGACTGCGCTTCAATGGAAGAACGGAATTATTTTTGAGCAGTACACACGATTTGATCGCTAATTCCTTGGCAACCGCTCGGTGAGCATCGCAGAACACAACCTCACGTTCCCGCTCAGGGTCCGCGCCGCGCAGCGGATTGTCGAACAAGCCCAGCTTGTGCTTGAGCTTCAACACGCGCATCACCGCTTCATCGACGAGTGCTTCGTCCAGCTGTCCGCTGCGAACCAGCTCAGGCAGATGCCCGTTGTAGCAGGAGGTCATCATTTCGATATCCACGCCTGCCAGCAATGCTTTCTGTGCTGCCTCGCGCTCATCCTCGGCGATGCCGTGGGGGATAAGCTCCTTGATGGCAGCCCAATCCGAGATGAGTACACCATCAAAGCCCCATTCGTCGCGGAGCAAATCGCGCATCAGGCGTTTATTGCCCGTTGCGGCTACGCCCTCTACAGTATTGAAGGATGTCATCACCATTTCGCAGCCTTCATCCAGCGCGGCTTTGTAGGAGGGGAGATAATACTCTCGCAGCTGCCATGCGGATAGATCGACGGTATTGTAATCCCGTCCGCCTTCACCTGCCCCATATGCGGCAAAATGCTTGACACACGCGGCCACTCGGTCTGTATCGTTCGTCAGATCTTTGCCTTGGAAGCCACGCACAAACGCGCGGGCAAATTCGCTGTTAAGGTATGGATCTTCTCCTGTAGATTCCATGACACGACCCCAGCGCGGGTCACGTACCAAATCGACCATCGGTGCAAAAGTAACATGTATCCCCGACACAGCTGCCTCTCTCGCAGCAATGGTAGCGCTCTCTTCCGCAAGTCGCATATCCCATGAGCAACCCATAGCAAGCGGTATCGGAAAAATCGTTTTGAAGCCGTGTACAATGTCTGCCATAATTAGAAGCGGAATGCCCAGCCGGTTCTTACTCAAATGGGCCTGCTGAACACGAATCACTTCCTTGGCTCCTGCGAGGCCAAGCACGGAACCGACGTTGTGGACGGTTTCCTCGGTGATACCAAGAGAAGCCATAGGCCCGGTAATTTGGCCTTCTGTCCCAGCATCTTCAAAAAAGGCGCCCACAAGCTGAAGCAGCTGGTCGACCTTTTCTTCAAGCGTCATGCTTTGCAAATAGGAATTTAGCTGTTGTTCCATCATAATCCTCCGTAAGCTGCATTGGTAGACAGCTTTCTTTTTCAGATTCATGAGATTTTTTGGCGAAAATGGTTTCATAAAAGTGCTGAATAGGCTAATAGCTTAGTATAGATGCATAATATTCGGTTGTATTATTAATCGAAACGTTTCTATTATTGAACTCAGTTGGATTATATACGCTTTCAATTCGAGAGTCAAATCCATGTTGGAGGTTATTTTACGAGGGGAGTAACGTATTTAAGATGAAACAAATGAAATAAAGGTGCGATTTTGGCTGAATAAAGAATAATATTCCTATTGAATACGGTTTCAATTTGTTCTATAATGACTATCGAAACGTTTCTATTGATGAGTATGGTCCTTAGATTTTGGAATATTATTGCTATAAAGGTATGATGTAACCACTGCATGTATTTACTTCTATTTAATCCGTTATCATATTGCGTGATCGGTAAACCGGTCATCACGGGAGGAATTCGTATGATGAAAAGAACGTTGGGGATCATTTTGGCAAGCACCTTATTACTGGGGGGCGCACTGGCTGGCTGTTCTTCCAAGGATGAGTCATCTGGCAAGGACGCGAACGGAAAAACAACCATCACCCTATGGGGTATGGGGGCAGAAGGAAAGCTACTGCCTGAGATTGTAAAGGATTTTGAAAAAGAAAATCCCGATATTCATGTAGAGGTGCAGGCACTGCCTTGGGATAACGCTCACGATAAGCTGCTGACGGCAGTTGCTTCCAAATCCGGTCCGGATGTGGTCCAGTTGGGCACATCATGGGTTCCTGAGCTTGCGTCTGCGGGTGCATTGACGGACATCACCCCCTATATCAGCAAATATCCTGAGCTGGAATCGAAAAATTTCTTTCCGGGTGCTGTGGATACGACAAAATTTGAAGGAAAACCTGTAGGTGTTCCTTGGTATACGGAAACGAAAATTTTGTTCTACCGTTCAGATCTATTGAAACAAGTCGGATATAATGAAGCACCTAAAACGTGGGAAGAGCTCTCTGACGCTGCGCAAAAGCTGGCAGCGCGTGGCAAGGGAAAATACGGTATTGCCATTAATGCGAAAGAGCAGTCTCTGGGCTTTATGTTCGCACTTCAGAATGGCTCCAAGCTGATTGATGAGCAGGGCAATCCGCTGTTCAACCAGCCGCCGTTTGTAGAGGCTGTGAAGTATTTGAACACCTTTTTCCAAAACGGCTCCAATGCCCTCGATCTTGGGATAGATTCCGTTCAGGGATTGCAAGGTGATGGTATCGTTCCGATGTTTATCAGCGGTCCTTTTATGATTAGAGAAATCAAGAGCAAAGCACCGGAACTGGAAGGCAAATGGAATGTAGCCGAACTGCCGGGCAAAGTGAACAACCTGTCTGTTTTGGGCGGGTCGAACCTTTCGATTATGCAGTTTAGCAAGCACCCAGAGGAATCGGCCAAATTCCTGGCTTTCATGAGTAAACCGGAAACGCAGCTGAAATGGATGGAGCTGTCCAGTACCCTGCCTGCTGCTACCAAGTCATGGGACGATGCCAAGCTGAAGAGTGATCCGATGCTGCAAACGATTCGTAAACAGCTTGATCATTCCGCGGCATTACCGCAGCTGGCAGCATGGGAAGAGGTTTCTCAGCAATTCATCAAGAGCTTCGAACGCATTTACCGTGGTCAAGCCGACGTCCAGAAGGAAATGGATGACTTTAATCAGCAAGCTGCAAGTATTATGAAAAAATAATGATCCGTATCCGTCATTGTCAAAGGGAGTGAAGGCATGAAAGGAAGCTCGCAGAAGCTTGCGCCATACTTGTTTATCGGTCCCTCCATCATCCTACTTGCGCTGTTTTCGCTGTTGCCGATTTTACTGGCGCTCGTGATCAGCTTCACGGATATGGATCTGTCAGGACTCGTTAATTATGATAGTATTCGCTTTATAGGGCTGGAAAATTATAAGAATGTACTACTAGACCCTTCTTTTTTAAAGTCTATGGGTAATACCCTGTTCTTCGTCATTATCGGTGTTCCGTTGGTGCTGATATTTTCCCTCAGTATTGCGATCCTGATTAATATGGGAAAATCACGTGCTTTCAAAATATTCCGCGTCGTGTTCTATCTGCCGTCCGTAACGAATGTGGTTGCGGTCGCGGTCGTTTGGAGCTATCTGTATAATCCGACGCTCGGATTATTCAACTATGTACTTGGTCTGATCAATTTAGGCCCCGTTCCATGGCTGACCGATCCGACAGTGGCGAAAATTTCGCTGATTGTGTTGGCAGTTTGGCGGGGCATCGGCTTGAATATGATTATTTTTATTGCGGCCATTAAAGGGATTCCGGGCTCTTACTATGAAGCGGCTCAGCTTGACGGAGCCAGCACATGGCAGCAAATTCGTTATATTACCCTTCCGCAGCTCCGTTACGCTATTTTCTTCGTGTCCATCACGACGATGATTGGCTGGCTGCAATTTTTCGAGGAACCTTTTGTCATGACCAAAGGGAAACCGCTTGACGGCACGCTGACGGCCTCCCTGTTCATTTACAATAACGGCTTCCAATTTAGTAAATTCGGTTATGCCGCGGCGGGATCATTCATTCTGTTCTTCGCGATCATCGCGGTAACGCTGATTCAGTTCCGTTTGCAAAATAAAGCGGAGTCCTGATAGAGAGAGGTGATGAACGTGAAAACAGCTGTTCAGCAAGCCCGCGCCAATTCGCGCAGTGGTGAAAAAACATTTCAATGGTTCGTGGCGATTCTCCTGACCGTGGGAGGTCTGTTGATGGTGCTGCCTTTTGCGTGGATGATTTTATCCTCCTTTAAAACTGAGGGCGAGGTAACCAAAATTCCTCCGACCATCTGGCCAGAGCATTTCACATTGGAAAATTTCAAAATACTATTTGATAGCATGGCTTTTGGCACTTATTTGACCAATACGCTGGTGATTGTATTAGCTTCCTTTTTCGGATTATTCCTCAACGCCATGGCAGGCTACGGGTTTGCCAAATTCAAATTTAAGGGCAGAGGTTTTCTATTCTATCTGGTGCTGGCCACGATGATGATTCCAGGGCAGGTAACGATGATTCCGGTGTATTTGATTCTGAACCAGATGGGGTTGACCAATACCATGATGGGGATCGTCCTTCCTGGTTTGGTAGGAGCATTCGCCATCTTCCTGTTCCGGCAGTTCATGTCGGATATTCCCGAAGAATTGCTGGAGGCGACGCGTCTGGACGGAGCAGGCGAGTTCCGCACCTTTTTACAAATCGTGCTGCCCATTTCGACGCCAATTATCGCGGTACAGGCCATCCTGACCTTCATCGGCGGATGGAACAGCTTCTTGTGGCCGCTCATTATTGCGAACGATGAGAAGCTGTACACCTTGTCCGTTGGTCTGTCACTGCTCAAGGGACAGAACGAGAGTCAATTCGCGCTCCAGATGGCAGGCTCAACTTTTATGGTCTTGCCGATTATGATTATCTTCATTGTTTTTCAAAAGTATATTATCGAGAATTATACAATTTCGGGTATTAAGTAGTAATGTAGTGGTGGATTATAGGTTGCACATAGTAAAGGCGGAGTTTCCTGGTTTTAAACCAAGGGAGCTCCGCCGTTTTTTTTGTGCTAGCATATAAAAAGAGTACCACTATAATGGCACCCTACGTAGAAATCCTCATATTTGAATAGATTTAACGCCTTGCTTCTGAATCCTGACTAAGAATTGCAGTGTGTCCATGGCTTTTTCCAGTCCTGGCTCGTTCATTTTCAAAACCTCCCATTTGGATGGATCTGCGCCTTTGAGAAACAATAGCCAGTCGGCGAGTCCTCCTTGTTCGAAGGATACGGCTTGCTCATCCAGCTTCAGCAGTTCCAGAAAATGCTTCTTCTTGAATCATTTGAATGGTTTGAATTTGAACGCTTTATCATATTTTTTGCTCATTGGCCACTTCAAATGAGTTTGATTTTATTCTTGCATTCTCGTATCTCGGTGTCCACTTTTTAGTCTAGCATCATAATGTTCGAATTTTTCTTTTTAATCTGTATATTCAAGTCGTTGTAGCTGTAATGGAAATATTATATTTGGCAGCAAGAAATGGCACAGGCGGCTGCATCAGGATTTTGCCTAATAGTGCGTTAACAAATTTTACATAAATATTTCAAAAAAAGTATAGAAGTGCAATGGAAAACTGATTATATTGGAAAAGAAATGAAAAATATATAAAAAATGAGGTGAATAAAATTGTTCGATCCTGTTAACCAAGCAGCTGAAGGAAGTGTTTCTCCTATGACGTGTGTTTTTTGTGATACACGTGATCGTTGTGTAGGTTGTGATGCTACCGATTGGTTTTGTAGCAAAGAAAGTGGTCATTGGTGTACTAATAATGATAGCGATTAATTGAAGTAAAACTCGCAACGATAGGGCTTTCAAACACGGGTCAGTCAATTAGGAGGTCTGGGAACTAATTTTCTTGGACTTCCTCCTATTTTGTAACTTTGAGAGGATGATTAATGGTGATTAGTGTTCCATTTGAAATAAATCCCGTCAAAATCATAGAAGAAAATAAAAATTTATACTTATACAATATAAAAACAAATGGGCTTTTTCAGATTGATGATGTCGTAGTAGATATATGTAATAGCGAAGGTAAAGAAATTGAGGAAATATTTGAATTACTTAAGCATCGTTCCAGTAGAGCAGAGGTAGATAGGTTATTAGCCAGTCTAGAAGAAGCATCGGTTATATATCATAATAAAGATTCGTCTATTCAAAAGGAATGTAAAAGTTGCAATGATGAGCAAGTAAGTCTATCATCTATAATTCTTATGCTGGTTCAAGAGTGTAATCTAAGATGCTCTTACTGTTATGGAGGAGACGGAGAATATAATGATCGAGGACGAATGGACACGGAGACAGCATTAAAAGCAGTTGATTATCTGTTTGATCATTCTGGCGAAGAAGAAGAACTGAATATTTGCTTTTTTGGAGGGGAGCCACTTCTGAACATTGAAGTTATTAGAGAAGTTGTAGCCTACACTAAGCTAAAACAAAAAGAATCAAATAAACGTGTTACATATAGTATGACAACGAACGGTACCTTGATTTCCAAAGAAATTGAAAATTTCTTATTAGATCATCATGTTTCTATTCAGATAAGTCTAGATGGTGATCAAATGACGCACGATTTCAATCGATATTATCAGAACAGAAAAGGAACCTATGAAATCATTTTAAACAGAACAGAAAGTTTAAGAAAAAAAGGTGTCATAACAGCAAGAGCTACGATTTCACCAGTACAATTGGATATAACACATACACTTACACATTTAATGGGGATTGGTATTCGCCATGTTGCGATGTATCCTGCAGTCGAAATGCTTAGTGAGGAAGACTTTGAGAAGTATGCACAAGAATTCACCAAATTGGTTGTTCATTTTGAATCTTTGCTTCAGGCTAAAAAATATGGGGAAGCACGTCAAATATCGAACATTCTAAAATACTTGAAGATGATTCATTCTTCTTCTAAGCGAGATTATTTTTGTGGGGCGGTCTCGCATATGCTTGCCGTTGATGTGCATGGTAATCTTTATCCTTGTCAACGATTTGTTAATGAAAAGAATTATTCTTTAGGGAATGTAAGAGAAGGGGTGAATGTAAGAAAGAAGAGTGGCATGCTTAGCGAGATGCGTTTAGAAAAGAGAACTGTATGCGGAGAATGTTGGGCTAAGAATCTATGTGGTGGAGGTTGTCCTCAAGAGAATATGGTGCTTAGTGGTTCGATTAATGAGCCAGTGGATAGATATTGTAATTTTACTCGCAGTGCAATAATGGATTGTATGAAATTGTATTTACGATTAACTAAAGAAGACAAGAAAAACCTGTTCTCTGCTAAGCGGTAGCAAGAACAACTATTGGAGGATGTGTCATTTGACAATTGATATTCGAGCTTTAAGTAAGTCATATGGTTCTCACCAAGTACTCAACGAGCTTCATTTTCACATTGATAATGGTATATTCGGGCTGCTCGGAGACAATGGGGCGGGTAAGACCACTTTAATGAAAATTCTTGCCACTTTACTTAGATTCGACCGAGGGGAAGTTGAAATATTCGGACATTCTTTGAAAAAAGAACCGGATGCTATTCGTTCTTTACTGGGTTACTTGCCGCAGCATTTTGATTTTTTTTCAAATGTAACCATTTTGGAATCTATGAACTATTTGGCGGCTTTAAAAGGTATTCAAGGTAAGCGTCATATTCAAGAGGAGACATCACAGCGATTAATTGAGGTGGGACTTATCGATCAAGTTCATAAAAAAATAAAACAGCTGTCTGGGGGAATGAAACAGCGCTTAGGAATTGCCCAAGCTATGTTAGGACAGCCTAAGTTGTTAATTGTTGATGAGCCTACGGTTGGACTGGATCCCAAAGAACGAATTGCTTTTCGAAATTTGCTTCAGAATTATGGAGAAGACCGGATTATATTGTTATCTACTCATATTGTTCCTGACGTTTCAAGCACATGTGACAAACTACTCGTTTTAAAAGAAGGCCGTTGTCTGTATCAAGGGGCTATAGACGATATGATTCGAACTGTCGAGGGTAAAGTATGGTTGGTTGATGTTGGCAAGCGTCAATTGGAACAATTAAGCCAACAAGCTCGAATCATCTCCATTGTGCGGAAGGAAGGAAGAATTCAGGCTCGATTATTGTGTAACCACCCTCCAGATTGTTGTACAGAAGTCACACCCGAAACGGCTAATCTTGAGGATGCGTATCTGTACATTTCCGATCCGGAGGAGAGTTAGCAGAATGGGACAAGTAATCAGAGCCCTAGTTCAATTTGAAGTTTTGCTTATGAAGAAAAGTGTAGTGTTTTTTATAGCACTAACGTTCTCTTGTTTTTTAATTCCTTTATTTCTATATCTAGGAGCAGGGAATAAGAATAACGAGTTATGGATATTTTTGCATCATGGACAAATGTTCTTTACCATATTACTAATGCCGTTAATGTATTCTGTTCTTTATGATGACGAAAAGCAAAAAATGATCTCTTCTGTTATTATGCCTAAATTGCATACAGGAGCTCAATATTTTTATTGTAAGAGTTGTGTATTATGGGGAGTGGTTTGCTTATTTCAGTTTGTCGCTTTAGCTATGATTTGTGTAGTTCAATGGACGACTCATGGTAAGGCTCCATTCTTGACACTGCTTCCTCTAACAGTAGCGGGTGTAGCAACTATGGGATATTCTGTTCAAGTTACCGTCATATTGAACTTGCTCTTACGTAAACAACTGTATGTGAACATTGTAATGCTCGTCTACCTTTTAACCAGTATTACTATTAATTTGCCCTACATATCCATCTGGTTTAATCCGGATTGGATTACTTCTAACTTTTTCACATGGTCGTTTGCTTTCGGGCGAATATTTCTATTTTTGCTTATGTGGGTATTGATGAAAGTCAGTAATCATCTATGGATGGCGAGGGTACAAGAATGAATGGAATTATAGTTCGTTTCTGGCTACAGCTTTTACTCCGAAGAGAACAAGCAGTAACCTTGCTCGTTTCCTTTAGTGTGGTTATTTTATTCAATTTAATAATGAATGAAGGTATTGCAATAACTTATAGTGTTAACTTGTTATTTGTAGCTTTTTTTTCTTTACAGATTGCGAGTATACATAATCGTAATCATACAGAGCCGTATATATATATTTCTGTCTTTCCTAATTACCGTCTAATCACTTACCAGCTTTATGTTTCTTTAATTCTTTCATTTCCTCTCTTGCTCATGATGGTAGGACTTTTATGGAAATCATTCGCTGATGTATCATTATGGAATTTGGTTATCATTGTATTTTTTTCTAGTGTTTTTTCGTCGATGTTGGGTCTCCTGTTGGGGCAGGTAGTAAAGCATTATGGGTTGGCCTTCACCTTTCTCCTTGCTTTTTACCTTCCTATAGGTTTAGTTTCCTGGTCTTTTAATGAAAAGTTTCGTTACATATCTCCTGTAGTGAATATATTCAACCCCTATATGATCAACTGGCGAAATCTCTTTGGACTCTTAGGCTGTAGTTTATTATTTTACGGATTAGGCACATTGTTATCCAGTCGGCGCGGAGGCGGCAAAAAGTCTATAATCCCTTGGATCAGTACTGTCCTTGCCTGTAGCCTGCTGATTGGCGTGTGGGGATATGAGGGGCTATTTAATGAGAATGTACAGACATCATCGTTTCAAAAAATAACTGTGGGACAAACACAAGTAGAGTATAAGGGGATTAGTTCGTATCAGGCGAAGCAATTTGCCACCCTCTTTGAAACACTGTATCAAGTGGCTAAGAAAAAGGAGACACACCCGGTTCGCTATACCTTGGAAATCACCCGAATGCACTCCATGTCATCGCTCGAACCGGAAATAATAGTGCAAAATCATAATAAACTTCAAATTAATATTTATTCAAATAAGCTTTTAGAGTTCAATTTCGGGATGGATTGGGCCAGTAAGTGGATTGATTACATTTTGCCGCAATCACCCCACTTGTCCAATGAGCAAGTTGAAGCTTTTAGGCACATCAAAAGTGACATTGTTCTGGAAGTTCGCAGAAGAAATCCCGCGCATGTCTATACACTTCAGGGCGACTGAGAGCTAAAATAGCGAGAATTCGTGAAGAACCGATATATAGTAGATATAAAAGAAAGGGATGGAATGCATGGAACGTGAGGCAGACCATTTGAATACAAGAGCTATATTTCATTCATTCCAATATTGGCCGAAGTTATCTAAATTATTATGGAGTACAGAACCTACCTATTTTATTATCATCATTATTGGTTATCTTCTAAAAGGAATACTCCCGATTGCCAACCTTCTTTCCATACAGTATCTGGTTTCTGAAATTGAGACCAAATCATTATCGCATACGCTTCAAATAAGCGCAGTGTTCCCCTTAATTCTCGTGATGTTTTGTGGTCTGCTCATTTCAAGTTTAATTGAGTATTCTGATAAACTATTCCAGATCGCTCTGATAAATCAATTGCAAACATTAATAGTATTACAAACATCAACATTTAATCTTGCGGATTTTGAAAATCCGCAAGTACATAATCAACTCAAAAGAGTACAGAACGACTCGATAGATAGGCCTATCCAGATCTATAAAGAACTCATTAATTTCTTAAGTTCCATGGTCACGTTATGCTCTAGCATTGCCATTTTAATAGCGTTCAGATGGTGGATTTTACTCATTCTCATCGTTCCCCCCCTAGCATCATTTTATTCTTTACTGAGGTTCACACAAATCCAATATATAGCCAAGAAGAAACGGGCTCCTTTACAACGCAAATCCAGGTATATAAATTACTTGTTAACTAATGAAAAGTCTTTTAAAGAAATCGTATTGTATCAACTTAGTGATTACTTTACAGCAAAATATAAGAGCATTTTTGATATTTTCTATAAAGAGGATAAGTATTTAGCAAAAAAACGTATCTATTTATATTTGTCTTTTCAAGTAATAAGTACATTATTTATAGCCATTGCTTTGATAATGATCATACAAATATCATGGCAAGAAAAATTACTTGTTGGCAGTATTTATGCATTAGTTCAAGCAGTATTATTAACTAATCAAAATATAAATACGGTATCTCAAGGGTTGATTTCATTGTGTGATCATAATCTGTATCTAGATGAATTATTCGCTTTTTTTAACATAAATCATAAACAAGAGAATTCTGGTATGCTACTAAGAGAATCAGGTGTACGAGCTAATGCAACAATAGAATGCATAGAATTTAAAAAAGTTTCATTTGCCTACCCAGATCAAAAAGAATTAGCTCTCAAAGATGTAAGCTTTAAAATGAAGCGTGGAGAATCCCTTGCTCTAGTGGGCAGAAACGGATCAGGAAAGACAACAGTAATAAAGCTTTTAACGGGATTATATGAAGATTTTAAAGGAGATATTTTAATCAATTCTATCTCGATTCGGAATTATAACAAAGAAACGCTTTACGACAGAATAGGCGTTATATTTCAAGATTTTGTTCAATTCGATTTTTCAGTAAGAGAAAATATAGGCTTTGGCAGTATAGGACATCTTGAACTTGATACCAGGATATGGGAATCGGCACAACATACTGGAGTAGATAAGGTAATACGAGATTTGCCTAATCAATTAGAACAACAGCTAGGAAGAAACTTTGAAGGAGGTATACAGCTTTCAGGAGGTCAATGGCAAAAAATGGCGATATCCAGAGCGCTCTTCAAAGATGCTGACGTTTATGTATTAGATGAGCCCAGTTCATTTCTTGATCCAGAATCAGAAAAACAAGTATTTCGCCAATTTCAAAAATTTGTAAATGATAGACTATGCCTCTACATTTCTCATCGCTATACCTCTGTTTTATATGCAGGTAAAATTTTAGTTCTGGACAAGGGCCAGATTGTAGAAGAAGGAACCCACCAAGAACTAATTAAAAGTCGAGGGCTTTACTATGACTTATTTTCTGATGAAATTAATACATTCCAAGAAGCGCTAGTTACTAATGATGCACGTTAACTGTGTATAGAGATTCCGCCAAACAGTTGGAATGTGAACAATAATGTTTTTTACCTTACGAGAAGTAGACTATGTAGAGTATCTCGTGAATACTAATCAAAGTCACAATACAAACAGCAGAGCTTCTCTTTGAAAGAGAGGCTCTGCTTCTTTTTTTGCTTCACATGAGCATATTTATATATGAGTCAGACAATATTGATGGGATAATGTACGAATTTTTCTTTTCAATCTGTAGATACGAGTCGTTGTCGCCGTAACCGAAATATTATACTTAACAGCGAGGAAGGGCACAGGCAGTTGTTGACAAAAGTAGTCCTGATAGAGCGTATATTCATTTTTGGAAAGCTGCATCAGTATGTTAACGATAATTGTATCTACATCTCCCAGCCTTCGATTCTCCCACTCTTCTTCTACCGAATTTGAAAAACTACATATCTTCTCACATTCAAGCGTAGTTTCATGCTTTTTTTGTGTATAGTAGCACCTAAGTGATTTATATATGAGATTTTTAGCCGTAAGGTACAGCCAACCCTTTACATTAGGGTGATGTTTGAGCTTGACCAATTGCTGTCTCGCCGCTACAAAAGTATCTTGTGTACATTCTTCTGCCATAAATTTAAAGCAAGACTGATTCTTGATTAAATGCATACAGAAACGATATACCTCGCTCAGATAAAGTTCGCAAATTTTTCTGTAAAAGCATCTGGAACTACCTCTGCACTGATCCTCTTTGCAACAGTCGATAACCATCGTGGTCGGCATTTATTCAAGCCCCCTTTGGACGGATAAAAAGAATAAATGATCTTTGTTCGTTCCAATCATATACATTAATACCAATTTTCAAGAATGACAAAAATCATATTTAATCTCGTAAAATGTGGAATTACTAGAACAGTTAAGAGACATTTTAAGGTGATTTTGATTCTGATATGGAATTAGTTAATTGGAGAGTGGATGATGCATTAGTTGGAAGGGGGAAAAGGATGAAAGAATCCATAGTATACAAACGTTTGGCGGCAACATTTAGACCTTATCTGAAGACGATCACTATCATTTTGGCATGTCTAATCGTATCAGCGGGCTTGAATATATTATTGCCTTTGACAAGCAAAATGATTGTGGACCAGGGTCTCCTGAAAGGGAATATGCAGGCTGTAATCCTGTACACTTCTGCTGCGTTTTTAATCGTTTGCTTGGACAAGCTGCTGAACGTGTGTAAAGAAACCTTTCGGGCAGGCTTAAGCGCACAGGTTACCTTCTCTTTATTTGAAAAGGCGTATCTGCATCTGACAAGAATCCGAATGAGTTATTTTAACCGAACCAATGAAGCTGAACTGCTAAACCAAATTAGTACAGATGTAGGCAATGTATCGAGGATCACGGATAGCGGAATATTTTTTATCATTATGCAGGCGTTCAGCATGATTGGTGGTTTATGCGGATTGCTGCTTATTAACTGGAAGATGACTGTAATTGTGCTCTTTTTTTTACCTATCAAATATGTTGTTGTGAAGTACTTTGTGAAGCGCAGAAAAAGACTAGTGGGAGATTTAATTGAAGGCAGTAGTGATTTTGCCCAGTGGTTTGGGGAATCTATCGGAGGCATGAAGGAGCAGCGAATGTTTGGTCTTATTCCACATAGGCACCAGCAGTTCTCATCCAAGCAGCGTCGAATTGTAGATTCGGAACGGAAGTTATCACTTCTGGACGCGTGGAATATGGCTTCGGAATCAATTTTAGTTCAACTCCTCATGATGCTTCTGTATGTTGTTGGAGCTAATCTTATTTTTCGTTTACAGCTCAGTGTAGGCGGTATTTTTGCCTTTGTTTCTTACAGTGCCTATGTTACCACACCTGTTTTCGCTATTTTAAATATTGGTTACATGCTGGCTGAAGTGGTTCCTTCCGCCATTCGATATTATCAGTTTTTGGATTGGGCAGAGGAAGAGACATCTAATTCGGTCACTCCAGCGTCTGTCCTATCTGAGCCGTCACTCGAAGATCACATTGCATTTCATAATGTCTCTTTTTCCTATAGTAAGGACGAACCCGTCCTGTGTCACTTGAATTTTAGGATTGCCCGGGGGGAAAAGGTAGCGATCATTGGGGCAAATGGAGCAGGGAAGTCTACGCTGCTGGATCTGATGATGAGATTCGCCCAGCCTGACCAAGGAATGATCACTTATGACGGTATTGACGTTCAAAGCTATGAAATAGATGAGTATCGAAATCAAATAGCCTTGGTCAGTCAGCAGGTGTATTTATTTGATACTACTATTTTTGATAATATCCGCTTGGGCGCAGAAGTCAAGAATGATGAAATAGAGGCTATTATCGCGGAGGTTGGTTTGGAAGAATTGGTTCAGAGCTTGGCAGATGATTTCCCAATAGGCTCGAATGGCTCCAGGTTGTCGGGTGGTCAAAGACAGAAAATTGCCATGGCTCGGGCCTTGGTCAGGGAAGCGCCATTGTTTATTTTTGATGAGGTGACCTCCAATTTGGATACGGCAGCCAGGCTAAATGTCCAGCAATTGTTGAAGACCCGTTTACGTGACAAGACCGTAATGATCGTTACACATCGGAGCGAGGTATTAGCACATGTCGATAAAGTCATTTTGCTGGAGAAAGGCGAGCCAGCTCAAATAGGGTCACATTCCTATTTTATGAACGGTCATGCCGGTTACAGAGAATGGGTATTCGAGCATGAAGAGGCTGCAATAAAATGATGAAAAAAACAAACGCTTTCACAGTGTGATTTAACACCATGCAAGGAATTAGTATAGGTGAACACCCTTTTACATCATATTATGAATGGGAGGAGTAGTTTAACATGCGTAAGCTTGTGAAAAGAAGTGCAACTGTAGGCGACACGATTGAGGCATTTGGCTGTGGTTGTTCCTGTTATTGTCCTTGCTCCTGTTATTGCGCAGGCAGTCTGACTCGAAGCTCCAATACTCAGCGAGAAAGTGACGGCTCTTATCGCAGAGATAATGGAACTGGAATTGGCAATTATTAAGCTTGTATCTGTATGGAGGGGCCTGGGAATTTCAGGCTCTTCTGTCCACATCAAAACAGAGTAGGTGTGAATTATGAACATTTGCCAACCCTTTATATACACATTTCAGACGAGACTCCACCATTATGTATATGATGTCAATACCAACTTGATCCTGCGGATTAAAGAGGAGGCTTATCATTTTCTGAATTCGCATTCCAGCTTCGATCTGGATCAGATGGATGCTGCACCGGAATTGCAGCAGTATATCCGTGATTTGTTGGATAACGGATTTTTATCTTCACAGCGTCCGCAGATTGTGATTCATCCCAAGACGAAGCATTTGGAGCATATGCTGCAGCATCAGCTTAAGACCCTCACCTTGCAGGTAACTCAAAATTGCAATCTTAGATGTTCTTATTGCGTGTATTCAGGAGGATATGAAAATCGAGGTCATACCAGTCTGATGATGGATTTTGAGACAGCACGCAAGTGTATTGATTTTGTCATTGATCGGTCAGTAGACAGTGACCGTTTGGATTTTGGTTTTTATGGGGGAGAGCCGCTCATTAATTTTCCGTTGATCAAGCAATGTGTGGAATATATCAAGGAGCAGGTAGTGTATAGAGATGTAGGCTTTCATTTGACGACCAATGGTACGTTGCTTAATGACGATATTTTGGCCTTTCTGGATGAACATCGTTTTGTGCTTACCATCAGTCTGGACGGAGATCAGGAGAATCATGACAGAAACAGACGGTTTGCTGTTAACGGGCGGGGCTCCTTCGATACGATCATTGCCAATGTGGACAAAATTAAAAGGAATTACCCGGCCCTTTTTGAATGGATTAATTTTAATGTGGTGCTGGATACCCGCAATGATTTTGGTTGCATCAATGATTTTTATACGAATTATGAAACATTCGAAAGTCTGTACAGTGTAAGGTCATCCTACATTAACGATGCTTATGTGAAGGATGAAATTTTATACAGGAATGCATTTATTGAGCAGAGAGGCTATGAGGTTTTTAAAATGATGCTCTCCAAGTTTGGAAGAGTGGATGAAAGTCATGTCTCCAAGCTGATTAAGGACTATTATATTCAGTTATATTTCCGAATGTTTCATTATAGAAAGCCTTCTGCGGGGATGCCGATAGAAGCGCATCATGGCGGACCCTGTGTGCCTGGTGTTCAGCGTTTGTTTGCAGATGTACATGGAAATCTGTTTCCGTGTGAACGGGTGAGTGAGCAGTCGGAGGTGGTGCAGATTGGAAAGGTGGACACTGGCTTTGAGGTGGATAAAATCAGCCGAATTTTAAATGTAGGGACCATCACGGAGGATGCGTGTAAAAGCTGCTGGAATTTCCGTTTTTGTACGCTATGTGTTGCTGTAGCAGATGATTTGCATACCTTGTCCAAAGAAAAGAAGATGAGTCACTGCTCCGTAGTTAAAAATGATATCAGACATACTTTGCTTGATTTTTGCATGATGAATGAGCTGGGATATGATTTCTCTGAGGATACGATCCTTGACTTTGAAAAAGCATGAGGGGTGTCTCCATGACGAATAAATTAATCATTTTTCCGTTTGATTATGAAACGATAGCTCTGGTTAGGAATTTGAACTTATTAGGAAGTTATGGGGAAGTTGTGCTTATTTCTTTTCAAGGATCGGGTATGATCGGGAAAGATGCCTGTGTAGCGGACAAGGGTGAAGTAACAGGATTCATAGTGAAGCCGGAGTCTTGTCTGGAGCAAGAAATAGAGCACTGTGATGCCATATTACTGGTACAATCCAATTTCAAGCTGGATATCGCAGAGGTTTATCTGCCGGTGATCATGAAGGCTGGACAACTTGGCAAAAAAGTCATGTGCAATTTTACTTTGCCAGACCCGTGTATGGAGCTCATCCAGCCTTGTGAGGATCATGATCACAAGCTGATTTTAAAAAATACATTTGATGTACGCACGGAACATATTTCGCCGCCAGATCCAAGCTCCGCTATCCATGATTTTTTTACACCAGTTCTGTTTGTACTAGGTCTGAACGAGCGAACCCATAAGCTTAATTTGCAGCTTAACATTCGGCAAAAGCTTGAGGCGCAAGGATATCGGGTATCGCAAATCACATCTAATGGATGCGGAGAGCTGATAGGCGCACATTCATTTCCACAGTTTATGTTTGAGGGCGGTATGACCGAAGCGCAGAAGATTATCATGTTTAATCGATATTTGAAAAAAATAGAGCAGAGCGAAAAACCTGACCTGATACTCGTAGGTATCCCTGGTGGGATTGTCCCCTTTAATAATACGTTCACGAATTATTTTGGAGTAACTTCATTTTTGGTATCTCGTGCTGTCAGACCGGACGGTCTAATCTGTTGTCTCCATTACGATAGCTACAATTTAAAATATTTGGAGCATGTGCAACAGTATATGGAAAACCGTTTTTCCTCTTCATTGTTGGGATACGCCTTGTGTAATAATGTATTCGACAGTTACTCTTCTTCCACGGTGAACATGCAATATGCTTCTGTTGATAATCGTTTCGTGGAAGAGAAAAAACAAGAGTTTTCTAATTATTCTGTGCCAATACTCAATCCGTCTAACGATGAAGATATGAGCAAGCTGGCGAACGATATTTTACATTATTTTTCGGTTGAGCATCATGTAGTTCAGTTGTAATGGAGGGAAGAACATGAACTTTACTCAGGATGTAACAGGAACAGGAGTAAAACTGGAAAATATATTTTGGAAACTTTTTAACATAAAAGCGGGGGAGATCAATAAAGAGGCTGCTTTACTGGGTCCCGATATGAAGTTGTTTCCCAGAGATCTGGTGTATCTATTATTTGAGGTTGAACAAAGCTTCGCTATCCGAATTCCAGAAGAGCGTATATTGGGAGGGGGGTTGCTTACATATAACAGCTTGTATGAGACGATAAAGAACTGTTTAACAGTGGAAAAGGAATGAAGGATTTGTGAAAATGATGATAAAACATACAAAAACATACAAAAAAATCCGATATACCTCTAGAATCACTTATTAGAAGAGAATTGGAGGTTTTAGGATGAATGTATCGTTTACATCATCTCACCAATCGCCGTTCCGCACCACAGATAACAACCGACTTGAACTACGGCATCCCATTTCCGCTCAGGCTGAAAGGAAGAGTATAGGCAAGCCACAAAACAAGATTATTCAACAATTGACAGAGCAAAAGCAAAATTTGATGGAGAGGCGTTCGGACTATGTAAGTAATGCTCTCAAGCGTGGTCTCGGTCCTGAGGCTGTAAAGGCTGAAATGGAGGAGATAGATAAGCAGATTCAGCAAATTGATGAGAACATTCAAAAGCAGACACTGGAAGAACAAAAGAAAGCTTTAGGCATGGATGAGGAAAGTAAAAAGGAAGCTCAGGCAGGTAAACAGGAACAATATACGCCCAAGACTGTAGAGGAACAGAAGCAAGATCTGATCACCTATACAATGCATAGTGTTGTATCTGCAAACAATGAGCTGAAGAATGCCAAAATAACCAAAATGGCACAAATCACATTGACAAGCGAGGCTAAGGGTTGGGAAGGCACGAACCCTGCAAAATCAGCGGCTTTGCGTGAAAAGGCAGAAGGACTTGATGGAAAGATCATGGAGATCGCTGCAAATGTCAATGAGCGTATCGGTGAAGCAGTGAATAACGAACCCACGATTACAGATCGGGATAAACCAAAGGATGAGAAGGAAACAAATACAGAGGCTGACAGGGTGTGGACTGAACAAGAGCTCAATGCCTATCTGGACTCAGCTAAAGACGGGGCGAAGACTGCAGGTACGAAGGTAAATATTGCAGTTTAATCCGGCTATTATGTGTATGGTTTGCTAAATCAGGAGGGTGCTTTCAGACGAACGCTATCGTTCGCAGAAGCACCCTTTGCTTACTCTAATAGAACGAATAGAGCCGTGAGATTCATTCGCGATCCGAAGGGACAGGGGGAGAAAAAATGAATGCCAAGATCCATGCAGCCATTATTGACGACGGGGTTAATACTGGCTTTTTAAACACCCATTTATTATATAACGTCGAGATAGCTCATGGAGGCGTAGAAGATGGACGTATCTTAAATCACGGCACGCTATGTGCGGCTATTGTACAAACGTATTTTCCAGATGTGGTCATCAGCAGTGTGAAAATAATGAACCATAGAAAAGGAAATGCAGTGCAGCTATGTGCCGCGCTGGATTGGTGTGTAAAGCACGGTGTACAGGTAGCGAATATCAGCCTGGGAAGTATAAATTATCGGGATCGAGGCATGCTGCGGGGAGCTGTAAATGATGCAGCTATGGCGGGATTAATTATGGTATGTGCTGCACAAAACGGAGGACTTCTTACTTATCCGGCCTCTTTTGCTAATGTGATTGGAGTACGCTGTGATCGTAGCGGCATACTCGCAGCAGGCCAATATACGTATAATGCTGATACAGCATTCTCAAGCGGTATCGAATTTACCGCTTTTGCAAGACATGAGCTGGTGGGTGCAACTGGAGAGGTTGTACAATGTCCCAACAGCAACAGCTATGCCGCTCCATTCGTTACAGCACAGGTGTGCAAAGTCTTGCAGCAGTCCAAGCGTGTTCCTTCCATAGAAAAGCTAAAACATATTTTGCATAAGAATAGTTATCGCCCAATACAGGATACGGTATTACCTGTAATGGGATACATACATCCGGATTGGATACGAAGCGCATATGTGTTTAAACAGGACTCCGTAGTTGAATCGGCGGCGCCTTATTATTTTCAGACTCCATATGAAGCTCAACTACCTTGTGCTAAAGTTGCTACGGTTATCGAACAAGCAATCCTGCGGGAGCAAGAACCACAGAATGCAACGAATAAAGCTGGAAAAAGGATAGATGACCTGACAGATACGATGGTCTTGCTAGGGGAAATGGAGCCGGTAGATTTGCAGGAAGTGGAGCAATTGGCTATACGTTATGGAAAACATGTCGTCTATATCTCTAAAAAACAATGTCACATCCCCATGCTGAATTTTTCATCTCGCCATTTGCGTTGGTGGCAGCAAGAGGAGCGTTTCTTTATGAACCAGGAGGAGACTATTGCAATCGAGGATTCTCACATTCCGCTTATTTGTATTTATTATTACAAGGACGTTGACATTCTTTATTTTTTGCATGTGTTGAGAGAGTCCTTTGCCCGGGATGGATACCAAAGCTGGATCGCGGCGGACCAGTCTGCGGCAGTGCTGTATGACATGGAGTATTTGTCCCCTTCCGCTGCGATCCATGGATTACAGAAGCTGATAACCGTTGCTGGTACAATGGCTTATAGCGCGTATGCGGATATTGTCATTTTGTGTGTAGAGGCTCTGGATATTACGGATTGCACCCAAGAACAAATGTTATCAGGCGTTGATATTGAGCTTTCTTTGATGGAGATAGCGGAAGGTGAATGCATTCAAATATCTTTACGGACAGAGCAGGAATTTTTGAAAGAATGGTTCTTTCTAAATTTAAACGCGGAGGATATAGATCGTTTTTATACAGGTTTAGAACAACTGCTGGTCAACTGATATTTATTAAGTGCGTAACCAATTGCTTATCGTTTATTATTATTGTTAATAATTATATTAAATATTTAATGATAATATTGACCATGGTAATTATGGTGTGTTATATTGAAATCGTAAATAAAACGGCTTGTTATTCTTAGAGGTACAACGGATTTTATTTTCGCATTCAGAGAGGATGGTTTAGGTGGCAGCAGCTGTAAAAGCAAAAATGATTGTAGACAAGTCTTTTCGTATTGCTGAAGTCGATAAACGCATTTATGGTTCTTTTGTAGAGCATCTCGGGCGTGCGGTATATGGCGGTATTTACGAGCCTACTCATTCGACTAGTGATGAAAGCGGTTTCCGAAATGATGTGAAAGAGTTGGTAAAACAGCTTGATGTTCCTATTATACGTTATCCAGGCGGTAACTTTGTTTCCGGCTACAATTGGGAGGATGGTGTCGGTCCGGTTGCGTCCAGACCTAGACAGCTGGAGCTGGCGTGGAGAACAGTTGAGCCCAATGAAGTGGGTACAAATGAATTTTTTAAATGGGCCAAGGATGTTGGTTCCGAAGTTATGATGGCGGTAAATCTGGGTACGCGCGGAATCGATGCGGCGCGTAATCTGGTTGAATATTGCAACCATCCGGGCGGCTCCTACTGGAGTGATCTACGTCGCAGTCACGGGGTAGAGCAACCACACAAGATCAAAACATGGTGTCTTGGCAACGAAATGGATGGTCCTTGGCAGATTGGACATAAGACAGCGGAAGAGTATGGTCGTCTGGCTGTAGAGTCTGCCAAAGCCATGAAGCTGATTGATCCTGATATTGAGCTGGTATCCTGTGGCAGCTCCAGCTCCACGATGCCGACGTTCCCGGAATGGGAAGCGACGACGCTGGATCATACCTATGAGGTGGCCGACTATATTTCCCTGCACCAATACTATGGCAACCACGACAATGATACGGCTAATTATCTGGCGCGTTCGATGGATATGGACCATTTTATTCAAACGGTCATTTCGACCTGCGACTATATTAAAGCGAAGAAACGCAGCAAGAAAAAGATGATGCTCAGCTTTGACGAATGGAATGTGTGGTACCACTCCAACGACGCGGACAAAAAAATTGATCCGTGGTCTGTGGCACCGCCACAACTTGAAGATATCTACAACTTCGAGGATGCGCTATTGGTGGGCAGCATGCTGATTACATTCCTGCGTCACGCGGATCGTGTGAAGATGGCTTGTCTGGCCCAACTGGTCAACGTTATTGCGCCAATCATGACCGAAAATAACGGAAAAGCGTGGAAGCAAACAATTTTCTATCCGTACCTGCATGCGTCCCGTTATGGTCGTGGAATATCGTTGATGCCTGTGGTAGACTCCGAAAAATACGATTCCAAGGATTTCACAGACATTCCTTATCTGGATAGCGCTGTGGTCTATGATGAAGAGGAAGACGCTCTGACCATTTTTGCGGTTAACCGTCACTTGTCCGAGTCGCTGGAGCTGACGGTGGATGTGCGCAGCTTCGCAGGCTACCGCATTGTGGAGCATACGGTACTGGAGCATGACGATCTCAAGGCGACCAACGGCCCGGCAGGGGAAGAGGTTACGCCTCATACTGGCGGCAATGCCAAGCTCGAGGATGGAATTGTAAAAGCCCACTTGGGCAAGGCATCGTGGAACGTCATTCGTCTCGCTAAGTCTCATTAATTCTCTTCTGCAATAGGTAGGCCTCATTTGTAGCTAAATAAGCTCGCATTCTCTCTTGTAATGACGTACAAGAGAAGAAGTGCGGGCTTTTTGTATAAAATGAGTCCTTTGTCCCTTAGTAAAAATGGTGTTAGAAGAAAGAGCAAACTTTTATATAAATATTATTTTAATTACTAAATTCAACTAGGTGAAGTTGATCCTTATTAACTAAAAACTCATGCTGCATACATTTTTATGAAGTTACTTAGTCCCAATGTCGGGTCTTCAAGGTGAAAAAAGACCCTATTCTATCGTTGTCAATGTATTGATATCTGAAATGCAGCATGTGTAATCTGGTCTGAATCCACGTTATACTTTAAAAGATGTTAATTCAACATTAGATGATGGTTGTGGCATTTCGAGAAAGGAATGATGTGTATGAGTCAGACGGACGAATATCGTTTTCAGGTGAATTTGGGCGGTATGATTGATATTTTGGCCAATCATTTATATAGCAGTCCACGGGTGTTTATACGTGAGATCTTACAAAATGCAACAGATGCCATTACGGCTCGCAAGGAGCTGCGGAAGACTGCTGCTGCAAGCAATGTATTGGAAGAACAGGCTCTAAAAGATACAGCTTTAGAAGATCAAGATTTTGAGGGTAAAGTGACGGTGGAGTTATCTGGCTCCGGAGAGCAGCAGGTTTTGATGATTCAGGATAACGGCATTGGACTATCGGAAGAAGACATTCACCGTTTTCTGTCCATTATCGGCCAATCCTCCAAAAAGGGAGCCGATTTGCTGACCTCGGAGACTTCTTTTATCGGACGCTTTGGGATTGGTTTGCTGTCTTGCTTTATGGTGAGCGATGAAATTGTGGTGCTAACGCGCTCGGTAAAGGAAGGCATCTCTATGGAATGGAGAGGGAAGCCGGACGGGACGTATACGATCCGCCGCTTGGAAACAGAGCTGCCGACAGGAACGCAAATTTATTTGCGCTGCAAGCCGGGGAGCGAGTTTTATTATGAGCCGGCGCAGGTGAAGGAGTCCTTATTTTATTATGGGGCTTTGCTGCCGTATCCCGTCCTGCTGTCTGTAGCTGGAAAGACTGAGCGGGTTAATCTTCCGTCGACGAGTTGGATGCAGGAACCTGAGCAATTACGCAGTCGGCGCAGTGAGGTGCTGGATCTGGGATATCGTCTGATGGGTGAGCGCTTCAGTGATTTTATCCCGCTACGGACGGCATCGGGCAGAACAGGTGGGATTGCGTTTATTTTGCCTCGCAGCGTTAATCTGAATAGCAAGCGGCTGCATCGGGTGTATCTGAAGCATATGCTCGTGTCCGACAAAGCGGAGAATGTACTGCCGGAATGGGCATTTTTCATTAAAAGCCTGATTTGGACAGATGAATTGCAGCCAACGGCATCTCGCGAATATTTTTATGAAAATGAGCAGCTTGATGCTGTTCGCTCTGAACTGGGAACCTGCATTCGTGAAGAACTGTTACGAATGGCAGAATATGAGCCGGATCGCCTGCAACACTGGATTCGTTTGCATGAGCTGTCCATGAAGACGCTCGCGGTCGAGGATGATGAATTTCTGCGCATTATGCATCGCTGGTTTTCCTTTGAAAGCACATTTGGGCGGCGTGAGCTGAGTGAACTGATCCGCGAGGCAGGCGGACGTCCGCTGCATTACACAGCGACCGTGGATGAGTATCGTCAAATTACGCATGTAGCGGCAGCGCAATCCATGCTGGTGGTCAATGGCGGCTACATTTATGATTCGGAAATCCTGGAAAAGCTGCACTGGATTGACCCTGAGCTGCAAACAGAGCGGCTTAGTCCCGAGGATGTATCTCTTTCATTTACCGGGCTGACGCAGGAAGAGCACGATAAGTATTACAGTGTGCTGCGTGTGATGGACGCTGCTTTGCAGCCGATGCGCTGTCGCAGCGAATTGAAGCGTTTTGAGCCTGCGAGCTTGCCTGTGCTGTATACCATTTCGCAGGATGCACTGACCTTGCGCTCCATGGAAAACACGGTCGAAGAGACAACGGCGCTATTGTCCAACGTGCTTGATAGCCTGAAAGCGGGAGTCCAGCAGAATGCGGGCTACTCGACCTTGTATTTTAATCTGAACAACCCGGTGGTGGCGCGTATTTTTGAAGCTGTCGATACGCAGATGGTCACGGCTGCTACAGAAATGATGTATGTGAATGCGCTCATGATGGGCCATTACCCGATGAGTCGCAATGAGCTGGGATTGATGAACCGGAGTGTTCTGCATTTTATTAATTGGGGATTAGGAAACGGACAAAATACGTAATTTCATAATTATAGGAGGATCCACATGGAAGATACGATACATGATTTGATGGAACAGGCGGAGGATCTGCCGGGAGGGGCGGCAAAGCTTGCGATCCTGGAAGAAGCTGCTCGCTTGGCGGATACTTCCGGGTTGCAGGAGCTCGCCTATGAAATTCGGGGAGAGATTTTGGAATGCGCCATTTTTAATGGGTATCCATTAAAAGCACTAGTCGCTTTTTCATGGCAATTGGGTCGATTTGATCAAAATCCAGAGGAATACGACGCAGATACGCTATTGTGGAATTACAAATGGATACTCGGTAAAGTGTGCAGCTTTTCCAATATACCGAGGACTCAAATAGAAGATCTGGCGGAGGATATGCGCAAACGATATGCCGAATACGGGTATAATGAGCGTCCATATTACTATTATAAGTTCCGTATCGCGATGGACATGGGTGAACTGGATGAAGCACGGCGGTATCTGGATACGTTCCGCCAGATTGAGTCAGACAGTATGAGCGATTGTGAAGCCTGTGAGCAAAGCCAGATGGTGCGGTTCTATTACTTGACCGGAGAAGACGAGCAGGCGCTTGCCGTGGCCAAACCGATTTTGTCGGGACGGATGAGATGTGCGGAAGTGCCGCATGTGACGCTCTCGCAGGTGCTATTGCCGCTATATCGTCAGGGGGAGGTCGAGCAGGCGAAGGACCAGCATCGTAAAGGATATCGCCTGGTTCGCGATGACCGTGACTTCCTGAAAACGATAGCGGAGCATATTGAGTATTTGACGATCGCGAACCCGGTGGAGGGAATCGGAGTGGTGGAGCGTCATTTGCACATGGCGTTGGACTATGAGAGCGGACTGGAGCAAATGTATTTTTACGCAGCGATGGTGGGGCTGCTGCAAAAGCTGGATGCTTCGAAAAAACTTCGTTTGGTCCGGATACCCACAGCTTTTGAATGGGGCAAAGAGGAGCGCACACTAGAAGAAATGATTGCGTATTTCAGACCTCTGGCGGAGTCGGCGGCAGCAGCGTTTGATCGGCGGAACGGGAACACGTTTTATTCCGACTGGATTGGCCGAATTTTGCAAACAGCTTAAGAAGTAGAGTGGCTTGTTAGTAAACCCTATTTTATACAGCCCAAACAATGAATGAGTATAATGTCCTTGTTTGCATTGACAGGAGGGATGATGTCGTGACTGTGACCGAAAAGGTGATTAATTTTGCACATCGCGGAGCTTCGGGGGTATGTCCTGAAAATACGATGGCGGCGTTCCGTCACGCGCTGGAGCTGGGAGCAACAGGTATCGAAACGGATGTGCAGCGTACCAAAGATGGACATCTGGTGCTGATTCACGATGAATCGCTGGAGCGTACGACAGGCTCACCGCTGGATGTAAGGGATATCACGCTGCAAGAGCTGAATACGCTGGATGCGGGCAGCTGGTTTGGCGACAAATTCCGGGGCGAGCGGGTGCCGTTGCTGGATGAGCTGCTGGAGCTGGCGCAGTCCACCGATACAGTGATTAATATTGAATTGAAAAATAGCATTTATCGCTATCCCGGTATGGAGGAAGAGGTCATTGCTGCCGTGAAGCGCTTCGGGTTGGAAGAGCGGGTGGTCCTGTCCAGCTTCAATCACGAATCGCTGGCGCTCTGTGCGCAGCTCGCTCCTGAAATTAGGACGGGTGCGCTTTATGTCGAGATTATGGTTCGTCCATCGGAGTATGCAGCTCAATTCGGGGTCACAGCACTTCATGCCCACAAGAATGCTGTTACACCAGAAGCCGTAGCTGAGGCTTTGGCGGTAGGCGTAGTCTACCATCCATGGACAGTGAATGAGCCCGAGGAAATGAAGCGTCTGCTGGAGGCTGGGGTCAGCGGCATTATCACGGACTATCCTGATCGGTTGGCGCACATTTTAGCTGTCCACTCTTCCTAAACAAAGCAGACTGGACTGAAGTGGAAAGACTCTCCTATTCGCACTCGTGATTACGAGGCGAAGGAGAGTCTTTTTTTAGCTGGGGTCGAAAAATGTATAGTCATGATGGCCTTGAGAGGAGGTTTCCCCTGTTTCATCGTGAAGCAAGCGCCCACTCGCGCATCATGGAGTCAAGCATTGGGCGCAAATCCTCGCGCTGCATGCCCATGTGGAGTACGGCTTCCAGATATCCAGCCTTATCACCAATATCATAGCGTGTGCCTTCCAGTTCTAGTGCGAGCAGCTGGTTCTGTAATGCTACCTGATGGAGGGCGTCTGTCAGTTGATATTCACCACCCGCCCCGGTGGACATGTTTTCCAATATGGAGAAAATAGAAGGCTCCAATACATACCGTCCAATGACTGCCTGCTGCGAAGGAGCATCTGCAGGGGATGGTTTTTCAACAAGTCCGCCGACCTCGTGAATAAGACCGTTCTGGTGGGTGGAATCAATAATGCCGTATTTACTCACATCCTGTTCTTCCACCGTGCGCACACCGACCACTTGCTTGCCAGTCGTTTCGTAAACATCCATCATTTGACGAATTGCCGGGGTGAAGGAATTCATAATATCATCGCCCAACAATACAGCGAAGGGCTCATCGCCAATAAACTGACGGGCACAGCGTACCGCATGTCCCAAGCCGAGGGGTTCTTTTTGACGGATATAGTGAATGACTGCTTTGCCCCCGATGCTTTGAACCTCGCGCAGAAGGTCGTACTTACCTTTACTCTCCAGCACTTGCTCCAATTCCACAGACTTGTCAAAATGATCCTCGATGGCTTTTTTATTGCGACCCGTGACGATAATGATGCTTTCAATCCCGGATTTGATGGCTTCTTCTACGATATATTGAATAGCCGGTTTGTCGACTATTGGAAGCATCTCTTTAGGTAATGCTTTGGTAGCAGGCAGGAAACGGGTTCCTAGTCCGGCGGCTGGAATAACGGCTTTTGTAATTTTTCTCATAGCGATTCACTTTCCTTTCGGGATTGGGAACCAAATACCCAGTATCGGCTCCCAATATAATTAATGATCATTCCGCCTGCGGTAGCGATCAGCTTGCATAAGGCAAGGGGCAGCTCGGTTCCAGTGTGAAGCAGTTGCAATAATAAGGTGGTTAGACCCAATATGATCAGGTTGATGACGATAAATTTGGGTAATTGACTTTTATGTGTGTCGTTTGATCGTTGTTTGTTGAATGTCCATCTGCTATTTAAAATATAACTGTTGGCTGTGCCGCAGCTATACGAAATGGTCTGCGCCACCAGGACCGGAACCCCAGCCCAGGCCAGTAGCATAAAAATGACATAATCTACACCCGTATTGACCAGTCCTACCATGCCAAAACGGATTATAGGAAGCAGCGGGGCTATGCGACTTTTCATGAATTATGCTCCATGACCAGAGTTGGGTCCGGTATATACTGCACTGTTGCCGCGTACTGTGCGTCCGGCAGAGATCAGACTGTCCCGGGCTCCTTGCATGTACAAGGAGTCACGTTGTTCAGGAACCTTTTTGGCATGGGTTGGTCCGTTTTCGTATTGTCCGCCCAAGTGCTCACGGACAATGTAGAGCGGACGGGCTTTGGTTTCGTCATATATTCTTCCTACATATTCACCCATAATACCGAGAATAATCAGGATCACACCGTCAAAGATCAGACTGATGCTAATCATGGACGACCAGCCCTTCATCACGTAGGAATCGGTGAATACATTGAGGAATAACACGTACATCAGATACAGGAAGCCGGACATCGACAGAAGTGCTCCAATATAACCCGCCAGCTTGAGCGGTTTAATCGAAAAGGATGTGATCCCGTCCAGACTGAGCTTGATCATACGTTTCAGCGGATACTTGGTTTCGCCTGCGAGCCGCTCGTCGCGCTCATATTCAACAGCCGTTTGTTTGAAGCCGATCCAGCTGACCAGTCCACGGACAAATCGGTTATTTTCCGGCAGTCGCTTTAATTCATCTATAACCTTGCGGTCCATCAGGCGGAAGTCCCCGGTGTCCACCGGGATATTGATATCCGTGGATGCTTTGAGCACACGGTAGAAGAGGCTGGCCGACCATTTCTTGAAGCGAGTCTCGCCATTGCGTTTTAGCCGCTTGGCGTAGACGACTTCATAGCCTTCCTTCCATTTGTTAGCCATCTCAACAATCAGCTCCGGCGGATCCTGGAGATCGGCGTCAATGACGACGACCGCCTCTCCCACCGCATAATCCATCCCGGCGGTAATGGCCAGCTGATGACCGAAATTGCGGGAAAAATCAATCAATACAATGGTGTCATCTCTGAGATTGAATTCCTTGATGAGCTGGACGCTGCGGTCCGAACTCCCATCGTTTACGAAGATCAGCTCGTAGGGCTCTCCCATCGAGCCCATGACTTGTTTTAGCCGCCGATAGGTTTCTGTAATGACGGCTTCCTCGTTGTACATCGGAATAACAATGGAATAACGAATTTGTTCACTCATGAGTAATTCCTCCCTATTTATAATGTAATTTCGTATAAAGTACCGCTTCCGCCACGTTCGTCTCCGCCAGGTCCACCTTGACCATCCTGAGCATTCGAATTACTGCTCGTTTTGTCGTTTCCGCTGTCGGATGCTTGAACGTCTGTACTTGCTTCGCCAGTTGTTGTTTTCCACTCATCTGTAGGAATTACTTTGCCGTGTTCTTTGATCCATGCAGTGACCTCGGAGTTACCGCTATCCGGTCCACCGCCGCCTCCACCAGAGATCATGAAGTATTTTACTTGACCGCTTTCGACCAGCGTCTTGATCTTATCGACGGTATACACCGGATCGGAGGATACAAAGCCGTTCATAATAATCACTTTTTGTCCGGCTTCAATCATATAAGGAGCGGCTGTTGAATAATTGCTTGCTGCGAAAAGGTAGGTTTCACCTGTGTTATGCTTTTGCAAATAGCTCAGCGTCTTTTGGTCCAAGCTTTGACTTCCGTTCGGTCCACCCATTCCTCTGGAGCGGGTAGAAGATCTCTGTTCCGTGTCTGTGCTTGTTTGAGTACCTTCAGTTTGTTGTCCATTAGCGCTTTGGCCTCGGTTGTCAAAATTACCTCCTGGCATTCCGCCACCACCGCCGCCAGATTGAGTCGGTCCGGCTTGTGGAATCATGCTGTTCCCCCCGTAGGTGATCGGTGTCAAGGCCCAGTACACAGGGCCGATAAACATAGCGAGTACACTTGCAATGATGGCATATCTTGTGAACTTCTCCGATTTCATTCGTGCTACTACCAGCAGTGCCGTGCCGATGATCCCCAGGATCAATACCGCGATGGACCAACCGCTGCCAATGGTATCGTTGTAATTTTGCAAAACAAACCAGCTAAATACCGAGGTTACCAATACTGCTGCGGGTAACAACCAGGAGAGCCAATTGGAGCGCTCACGATACTGCTGCCACAATTCTACGAATCCGGCTCCGAAGAGCGCTGAGATCGGTGGAGCAAGCATAATCAGGTAATAATGATGAAAGAATCCTGCTACGCTGAAAAATGCAGCAACGGGAAGCAACCAGGCGAGCCAGAAGATGACCTCTTTGTGCTTTTGTGTGATATTGCGACGGCGAATGCTTGCAAATAGGCCAATCGAAGCAATCAATGCGAATGGGAGCAGCCAGCTAGCCTGACCTGACAAGGCAGATTGGAATAACCGTAAAGGTCCCTTTTCACCGGTGCCGAACATACCACCACCGAAATTCCCGCCAGGTCCACCACCAGGGCCATCTTGCCCGCCGCCAGGACCGCCCTGACCGTTGTCACCAAATCCGCCCGGCGGCATTTGGCCACCTGCACCGAATCCGCCTGCTGCCATGTTGTTGGTACCAGTGTCGCCAGTTGCTGTAGTACCGTCCGATGATGTAGCTGTCTGCGTCTGATCCGAAGTTGTATTGCTACTATTCGTTGAGGCGTTTTGTTTCCACTCCGAGCTTTGGTCGCCACGTCCACCGCCTGTTCCCCGATCCCCTGTCAAACGGGACAGACCGTTATAGCCAAAGGCCAAATTCAGTACAGAGTTTGTACCGCTGCTCCCCATATAAGGGCGTTGGCTTGCCGGAGTGGAGTCCACCACAACTGCCCAAGAGAGCGACACGATCAGAAGAACAATGGCCGATCCTGCCAGGGTTACCGCTTTTCGCTTCCAGTTAAACTTGGAGGCCAGCAGATAAAACAGTCCCAAAGCGGGAACGATCATATAGGCTTGTAGCATTTTTTCATTAAAGGCGATGCCTACGACTGCGAAAGCTGCGAGGATTAGCCCGGTTTTGCTATTTTTAATGCCTCTGAACAGAAGCCATGTAGCAAGCAGCAAGGTGAATACCAGCATAGCGTCGATGTTATTCGTGCGGCTAACCGCTACTGCTATCGGTGTAGTTGCCATGGCGAAGGCGGCCAAACGAGCGGCTATTGTACCGAAGCTCGGTTTCACGAGCAGGTATACGAGCAATACCGACCCGACCTGAGCCAGTGCTTGCGGCAGAATAACGCTCCAGCCGTGAAGCCCGAATATATAGGCGCTCGCGGTCTGAATCCAGAACACGATAGGCGGTTTGTCTACCGTTACCGATCCGGCAGAATCGAGTGAGGCGAAGAAGAAGTTGTGAAAGTTCTCTAGCATGCTCGCTACGGCCGTTGTGTAGTAGGTGTTGACGTATTTGTCTTGCCAGATGTTGTATCCATTCAAAAATGCAGATATCAACATGATGATCAGGGGGATATCCGCCCTGCTTTTAAACCATTTTTTAATCATGTACATTCCACTCCCTGTGAAAATTCTTTGTATTTATTCTGTTGTTCTAGCCGCTATCTTCAGGACTGCGGAATGACCAGTCGCTTCTGATCTTGGCCCGGTGAACTACCGGCTTGCTATTATCATGCCAGACGTACCTTAATTGGTTATGAGCGCTCCCTGAACGTTAGCTGAAAGCTTATCAGAGGTACTTTTTTTGCGGTGGGATTCAGGTATATTAGATACAGGCAAACATAAACCGACTTTTTATAGAGGGAAAAATGCGATGTTATGAAAGGGAAGATGAATCATGAATCCAATCCACGGAGTTAAAATTATGCTGGCTGACGATGAGCCTCATATTTTGCAATTTTTAGAGCTTGGACTTATTAATGAAGGATATGAAGTCAAAACCGCCGGGAATGGAAGTGATGCGGTTGATCTGGCAAGGGAGTTTCGTCCGCATGTAGCGGTGCTGGATGTTATGATGCCTGAAATGAACGGATTCGAGGTATGCCAAAGTCTCAAGGAGACGGAGGATAACATTGCGGTCATTATGCTGACGGCCAAGGATGATGTAGATGATCGGGTCAAAGGCTTAAAACTCGGCGCGGATGATTATGTCGTAAAGCCCTTCAGTTTTAATGAGCTACTGGCCCGCATTGAAGCGCGTTTGCGCAATCAGTTCCCTGACCTACTGGGGGAAGTGATTCATGGGCCCTTTCAAGTGGATGACCGACGTAAGGAGATTCGCTATCAGAGTCAGGTGCTGGAGCTGTCGCCTACCGAATATGAACTATTGAAGTTTCTGGTGCTGAACCACGGCGTTGTTTTAAGTAAAAGTCGCATTTTGGACCGGGTGTGGGGCTACGATTTTGGAGGCGAGGATAATATTGTTGAAGTGTATATCCGCTCGTTGCGTGAAAAACTTAAAGACAAAGAACACCGAGTCATTCGTACGCTACGCGGTGTTGGGTACCGGGTGGACTTGCTATGAAGACCAAGGGCAAAAATCGGAGGAAATATGCTCTCCGTTCTCTCCGGTCCCAGCTTTTGGCCAGAACCTTACTCGTTTTGGCTCTGCTGCTCGTATTGATCGGTTTTCTACAATATTTTCTGATGAAGGATTTTCTGTATCGCAGTCGGGCAGACGCTATGGGGACGCAGTTAAACTCGATTCCTGCTGATTTATTGATCAGGGACTCCGAAGAGCAGAACGGAGGAACTGCTCCCCAGGAAGGAATCAATTGGGGGGATAGTCGACCGGGGCCGTTTTTGTTTTGGCCGGATATGTCGCTCGCATCTATAGACACAGACGGAACCTTTCGGAGCTTGTCCAGTGAAAACGGACTTAACCCACCGCGTCTTACGACTCAGCAGTATCAAGCGATGCAGCAAAGCAAGCGCATGCGTCATGGCTATCAATTGATCACGGATGATCAGGGGAATGAGCAACTGGTTGTGTTCCGCCCGCTTGGTCCACCTGACCGTTCGTCAGGTTTACTTCAAATGGGTGTATCCACGACTTCCATGCAGGAGCAGCTGATTAATCAGCTTCGTACTTTTATTTTATTGTCGCTGATTGCGCTTGCCATTGGTCTGGCGCTCATGCTTCCTGTGCTGCGCCGCACGTTGGTACCCCTTTCGAGGATGGTCGAGGCGGTCAAACGTATTGATGCCGGCAATCTGGCCGAGCGCTTCGACGCTGATCAGGGGCAGTATGAAGTGGATCGCTTGGCGGTTTCATTTAACGGAATGCTGGAACGGCTAGAGCATTCTTTTGCTGCTGAACGGGAATTGCAAATGCAAATGAGACGATTTATAGCGGATGCTTCTCATGAGCTGCGCACCCCGCTCACGTCTATCCACGGATTTTTGGAGGTATTGCTTCGCGGAGCAGCATCCAATCCCAAGCAGCTTCAGTCCGCACTAGAGAGTATGTATGGTGAATCCAAGCGGATGAATAAACTTGTTTCTGATTTATTGTTGCTGGCTAAGCTGGACCGAACACCAGAGTTGAAGCTAGAAGACATATCACTGGATGAGTTGCTGCTGGAAATGAAACCGCAGCTTCTAATGCTGGCAGGCACACGTAAGGTGGTTTTTGATATGACGGCAGGTGTGCGGGTGCTGGCAGAGGGGGATAAAATCAAGCAGGTGCTGCTCAATCTGTTTCACAATGCTATTCAGCATACGGACCTGGAACAAGGTGTGATCCATGTGAATTTGTCCGCCGGCAAGAAGTTGGCAGATATCCAAATTCGTGATAATGGACCAGGCATGAGTCAAGAACAGCTGAAGCGGATATTTGAGCGATTTTATCGTGGAGATGAATCACGTACACGTAGCTCAGGCGGAGCGGGTCTGGGCTTGGCTATTACCGAGTCTATCGTGGAAGCGCACGGCGGAAACATCACAGCCGAAAGTACACTAGAAATTGGCAGTGTATTTAAAGTAACGCTGCCTTTATCAGGAACGGTATAGCATTGCACATGATGGAGAACATAAAAATAGCCCCCCGAACCGCAGCTTTGCTTGTTACACGGCTCGGGAGGCTTTTGAGTTGTTAGTTAATCAGTGCAGCTTTTTGTAAAAGCACATGCAGCACTTTGGCGGATGCCTCGCGTGTTGTAGGTGCATTCGGCTTAAAGTAGGAGGAGCTTTGAATCGTTTCTCCATTGATAATACCTGCTGCACTCACTTTTTCAATGCTGTCCTTGGCATAGCCTGCAAAGGATGAAGCATCATGATACGGTGTGCGTGTAGGGCCATCGACAGCTGCCTTAATTTGAAGCAGGTCTACAGCTTTACCCAGTATAACAGCAATTTCCTGACGGCTGATATGAGCGTTCGGATCAAACTTGTCGCTGTTGCGGCCTGTAATCAATCCGGCTTCATAAGCAGCTGCCACATCACCGGTATACCAGCTGCCTGCAGGAATATCACTGAATGGTGCAGCCGTACCTGGTGTCAGGCCAAGCGCCCGGGTTACCAGAGCCGCAAATTCTGCACGTGTCACGTTCTTCTTCGGTGAGAAGGTTGTGTCGGTTGTGCCGTTAATCAGCAGCTTATTCGCTAATGATTGAATTTCGGATTGGGCATACGACGTTGAAATGTCTTCGAAGCTAACCGGACGCGTTGCTGCCGCATACGTCGAGAAGCCCGGACGGCTTACCTTGACAACGGTAGATCCATCTGCCTGCTTGGTAAAGACGGATGGAACCGGATAGACATTTCCGTTCGCCGTATAGAGTACACCAGCTGTATTCGAATCAATTTGTCCAGGGACGGTAAAAGAGCGGGTGATAAACTGTCCTGGAGCAACTTTGAGTGGTTGACTCTTGCCGCCAGTGACAACGTTAGCTTCGAACCCTACTGGTGTACCGATCACAGCTGAGCCTTTGAGTTTGCCTGTAAACGTACTGCTATCTTGCGACTGGCTGCTGATGACCACTTCAATGCCTGCACCTGCAGGAGCATTTTTCAGAGCGGATATTGGCAAAGCCAGGGAAGAACCTGTATTGCTCACAATCAGGCTGCTTCCTGCTGGAGCCTTGCCCAGCGTTGCCAGCTGAGCGGAAGTGAGCGCTGCTTTGGTTGTTTGGCCTGCTTGGCTAGCTGCCGACAGGACAATAGCTGTTGGGCTGGAGCCTGCTGCCGTTACAGCAGCTTGTAAGTCTGCATCGGCTACTGTCAGCGACTGTACATTATTGTTGACCGCAACGGCTGTAGTGACAGCTTTCACAGCCTGTCCTTGCTTCACTACGGTTTGAAGTGAAGGTGCAGTGGTAGAGACAGGAGTGGATATGTTGGTTGCTGCAGAAGGCGTTGTATTGCTTCTGCCGCCACCGCCTCCACCTCCGCCGCCACTACTGCCGGGTGCGGCACTATTATCCACACGAATAGCTTTATTGGCGGTGAAGAATTTAGGGCCGTCAGTATCGCGTTCGACCTCGCCTTTTGCATTCAACTCTGGAGCACTAACTTCCAGCTTGTATACGCCGTCTTTCAAATGTTGAATTACGGGTTGACCGTTGGCATCCAGAACAGGCTTTCCATTGTCATCTAATTCAACGTAACTTCCATCGATATTATTGAAGGAGTAGGAGCCTTGTTTGAGGCGTGCATTCGTTCCTTGTTCCTCGGAAGTTGTAATCCCATTGATCAGACCGATTAACTTATCATCTACGCCGTATACATAGAGCGCAATTTGGTTAGTCGCATCCGTAGTCAGGCGGAAAGTAAGATTTGTTGAGCGTTGAACGCCTGTACGACTCGGATAAATAATCGGGTTGGTGACACTCAGATCCTGCACCCCAAAGCCTGTTGTTGGATTTTCTTTGCCGACATGAACGACGAATGGCAGGTGAAGAGTTGGTAATCCAGCACTTTTCAGAATAACTTCCCCTTCATATACTCCTGTGGCTGCACTCGAATTGGGTTGTACAGACAGGAAGAACGGCTGGGATTTACCCGGCTCTGCCGAGATTGCCCCATTTGCACCGACACCCTGCAGTTGAACGGCAATATTGCTTACGTCAGGTGTAGCAATCGGCTTTGTAGGATCAGAGGTTACATTATCATGCAAAATATAGCTGGCTTCGTACTGCACAGAGCTACCGGATAAGTTTTTGAGCTGAAGCTGAATTTGCTTCGCATCACTACCAGGCCGCATCACTCCGAAGCTGGCAGAAGGATTGTAATTTACGACCTCTTGACGATTAAAGTTTTTGTCGAGAATCGTTATCTTTTCAACGGTTTCCAGCAGGGCTGGTGTCTGAATCGCGTTAGCGATGTTTACAAGACCTGCACCCTGAGAATACACATCATATTGGATTTTATCCTCATCAAAGAGTGTAACCGAAGTGTTGGCGAGAGCAGCGCGAATATCGAACGGTGTCCAGCTTGGATGCTGCTGCTTCAGCAGCACAGCAAGTCCAGCCACATGTGGAGAGGCCATACTGGTTCCGTTACTGCGTTTGTAAGCATACTGATAGGATGCATCTGGATAGAACTTGGCGAAAGCAGGATAGGTTGACAAAATGCCGACTCCCGGTGCGCTTACATCCGGCTTGATGCTGAGCAGCTCATCTCCGTTGGGTCCGCGGGAGCTGAATCCGGCCATGGTATTGCCTGCATTATCTGTGCGAAGATAATCGGCTCCAAAAGTAATAAAGAATTTTTGTTTGTTGTTTTGGCTTTCAATGATTTGTCTTGCCAGTGCCCGGCCTTCCTTTCCTGACATGTCAAAGGTAGGAATATAATCCACACCGTCACCTTGATTTGAATTAATATAACCGTCGTAACCTGGGATAGTATCATTTAGATTAGCTTGGGTGCTGTCATCAGATTTTGCTTGACCATTAAAAATAATAATAGCTTTCGCACCATTTTGTTGCGCGTTCGCGATTTTGTCTATGAAGCCCAAGACGCCACGTGAAACGATTACAACTTTACCTTTTACATCTTTAGAATTGAAATCGTCCGGATATCCCAAATTAGCATATACTAATTCCAATGGTTCTGTTCCTAAAATGGAAGCAAAATCCTCATGAAACGTTTGCCAACTCATCGTGTTAAGACTGTAATAGGTATCTGATGTAACTGTCACCGGCTTTCCATCATTTCCATAGGTAGCAAAATTAACCGATGCTCTATTAGAGTAGCTATGACTCGGTGAAGTTGCCGCACCGACGGAAATTGCCAGCTGGGATGTTGCGGGGGAACCCATCGAATAGAAATATGGGCCGTCCTGTGCAGCATTACCATTTGCGATAACCGCAACTACGCCGGAAAGCACGGCATTATTGATGGCAATGGAGTCCGGTGAGTTCGGGTCCTTTTCGGAATCGGAGCCGAGCGACAGGTTAATAACGTTCATGCCGTCTTTGACAGCGCGCTCAATACCGTCAATCACTTGCGCGGAGGAACCGGAGGAACGACCCGTCTTGGCATTGCGTCCAAGCACTTTATAAACGTATAAGTCCGATTTATAAGCAATACCTTTTTGCACAATTTCCGAGGATTTATTCGCTGCTTGACCGGCAATCGTACCGGAGACGTGAGTACCGTGTGTTGTTCCGCTAAAACCCGTGCCATACGGATCATTTTCTTTATCGAGTAACGGTTCCTCGTAAGGATCGTTATCCTGTTCAAAAGAGTCATATCCACCCTTGTAAGCCGCTTTCAAATCAGGATGCTCATAATCGATACCGGTATCGATAACTCCAACCTTGATTCCTTCACCTGTTAAACCTTTTGCCCAGGCTTCGGGAACACCAATTTGATCCAAGGGTGCATTGTCATAGGTTGCTTCACTGGCTGTAAGTGTTGGTGGGTCCTGTACGGGGATAGAATAATATGTTTTGTTTTCGTGAATGGATTTTACGCCTGGCAGTTTAGCCAGTTCTGGAATTTTATTGGCTGGCAGTGTGACCTCCAAACCGTTAAGCACTGTGTTGTATTGGTAATTCACCTCAAGAGAAATACCGTGTTCTGCGGCTTTATCCACGAACGTTGATTGCTCCGTGGCGATGGCGGATTCCGCTTTTTGCTCAGATTGAGCAGTGAAAGCTTGGGTACCTGACCGTGCCTCATATTTGTCCACGGCTAGAGGTTCACCATCCAACTGTACGATGACTCTGACCTGGCGGGAAGAATCCGTGCTTAGCTCTGGCGAGATGAAGGCCGGAGCCGCCTCGACCGTCAATGCTTCCTGAGCTTTCAAAAACGAACTGATTGACAGGTCTGCGGTAGCAGCAGAGCTGATGGACGGCAGAGATAAGCTTACCGTCAAGGTAAGAGCGAGTGATACGACAGGTATTTTTTTCAAAATGCTCGGCTTTTTCAAAGATTTCCCTCTTTTCAATCAAAATATGATATGTCTACATACTAGGATTTGAAGCCACTGCCGCTGTTCTCACGCCTCCCTTAATAGCTAAATTAATAGAATTGACCACTGGTGACTAACTTGCCAGTTTTGAGGCATATCTTACCATATTGGTGGGATATATTACTATATGTTTTTTATATTTTTAGAAAAAATAAGGGTAACTTCACGTATATATTCCATGGAAATGTTATGAATTTACTAGATTATTTTTGAAATCTTTGAAAGGGGAATGGGAGAATGCGAGATTTAATGATATAATCTGCATTGGAATTGTTGAGATTTCAAAATGATGTAGAATGCTTAATGCAAAGGAGTCGATTATGTTGGCAAAAACTTTGATTTTCGGGCATAAAAATCCGGACACGGATACTATTTGCTCAGCTATTGCTTATGCAGATTTGAAAACCAAACTGGGCGCGGACGTAGAACCGGTTCGTCTGGGTGAGGTTAACGGGGAAACGCAGTATGCGCTGGATTATTTTAAAGTGAGCGCACCACGCCTGGTTGAGCAGGTTGCTGTGGAAACGGACAGCGTCATTCTGGTCGATCATAATGAACGCCAGCAAAGCGCTGTTGATATTGACAAAGTAACGGTAACTGAAGTCATCGACCATCACCGGATCGCTAACTTTGAAACAAGCCAGCCGTTATACTTCCGTGCTGAACCTGTGGGCTGCACAGCTACCATTTTGAACAAGCTTTACAAGGAAAATGGTATTGCGGTTCCAAAAGAAATCGCAGGTTTAATGTTGTCTGCGATCATTTCGGATTCCCTGCTGTTTAAATCCCCAACCTGCACGGATCAAGACGTTGCTGCTGCACGTGAACTGGCTGAAATTGCTGGTGTAGATGCAGATCGTTACGGTTTTGACTTGCTTAAAGCGGGTGCTGATTTGAGCGGTCACACGATTGAGCAGCTGGTAAGCCTGGATGCCAAGGAATTCCAGATGAACGGTCGCAAAGTGGAAATTGCTCAAGTGAATGCGGTAGACGTGAACGACGTGTTATCTCGTCAAGCTGAACTGGAAGCTGCCTTGTCCCAAACGATTGAAGCCAAAAACTTGGATTTGTTCCTGTTCGTCGTAACGGACATTGTAAATAGTGATTCCATTGGTATTGCGCTGGGAAGCCAGGCACAAGCGGTTGAAAAAGCCTATAATGTGCAGTTGGACGACAACAAAGCCGTTCTGAAAGGCGTCGTATCCCGTAAATCGCAAATCGTCCCTGTATTGACAGACGCTTTTAACAGTCTGTAAATTTCATAGATCGGGATGGCAAGCTACACGCGACTATCAAGCTTACAATGCGTGTTAGCTGCCATTATGAAAATAAGCCTCTTGAACCCAACTGCATCAAAGCAGGTGGAAGCAGAGGCTTATTTTTTTCTTAGTCTTCACACCATTTGTCTCCCGTCATTTTGGGGTCTGCTAGACCGTAACCTTTAACATCTTCAAAGGCCGAACGTACATGTGATAAATAGGTTTGAAACTGGTTAATTTCCGATTCACTGAAGTCTGACATCAGACGTGAAGCTAGTCCTATGAAAAAGGGGTCCATTTGTTTGATTTTTCCTCTCCCTTTATCGTTCAGGGAAACAAATACGCTTCGTTTGTCATTGGGATCATCGTACTTGTTAATATATCCATCTTGTTCAAGAGAAATGACCATAGAGCTGATTGCCGCCCGGCTTACACCCATCTTTTCAGCCAAACTAGAGGGAGACGACATTTCATCTCTTTGCGCAGAAAGTACACAAAGCGCGATATATTGACCGTAGGAGAGACCAAATTCACGCGAACGTTTCTCCATACTTTTACGTATTTCATATGTTATGGAAAACAAATCCACTAAAACACCAATCGGTTTATTGCCACCCGGAAACAAATTATAAGCCAGTTGCCGAATTTCGGAGTCCAAGAAAAAGAACATGCCATTCACCTCGATGTAGTTAATTAGTTAACTGTAATTTAATTAACCACTGGTTGCAATGATTTATACAAACTTTATTCTGCATTTTTTTGAAAGCGTATCTGCTAAGCATTACGTCCAAGGGCCGATGCACTGCTCAATGTTCTGATTGACAAAGGCTTGTATGGAGGGCTGGCGAAGGGTACGTCCTTCTTGCCATCGCCACTCGCTATATTGAACCTTGGCGGTATACATAGGCTGCACCCAGATTGCATCTTGATGACGGTCCGGCTTATTGACGAAAGGTTGCTCCGAAATCGTGTGCGGCATGAGGCGCTCGGTAAGCTGACGCCAATCTTCCCGAGTCAGTTTACCTGTACCTGCATGTCCGATGTATCGCAGCTTTCCTTGCTTGTCATACTGGCCCAGCAGTACGGCATTAATAACGCCTCCGTTCAGGGTATAGCCTCCGATGACGGCAATGATATCGCCATAATTTTTGACCTTGATCCAACGTCCGTCCTTCCCCCCCAATGTGTAGGGGCTGTCCAGCCTTTTACATACGATGCCTTCCATACCTTGGCTGCACATGACCTGAAATAGAGCTTGTCCGTCAGGATGAGCAGGGGCTAGTTGAATCTGTTCATTCGGTATAATGATCTGATGCAGCAGCTCAAGCCTTTCTTGCAACGGCCTGCGATGAACCCACTCCCCGTTCAGATAAACAATATCAAATAACATATAGGTGGCAGGCACAGCTTCATAGGCTGCTTGAATCCGATCCGTTCGGCGAATCAGATCTCGGCGCATAATTTCATGGAATGATGGCTTGCCATCGGCGCCGAGTGCGATCATTTCCCCATCCAATATGACCGAATCCGCCCGACAATAGGAGGAGAAGGGAGCAAGCTCCGGATATAAAAGCGTTCGTTCATGCTGTTTGCGGTTGAACAGACGCGTGCTGTCTTGGTCGTGATACGTTAAAATTCTCGTGCCGTCCCATTTTATTTCGTAACGCCAAAGATTTTTATCCGCAGGAATTTTTTCGCTTTGCTCCGGTTCAAATGGGATAACGGGCTTCAATTCCGAACGCAAATACAACACCTCCTTTTGCCTTTTTACAATACATGTAGTGTCGACGCCAGGTCGTTTTTTATGTATAAGATGTTTCGCGGGTCGTCAAATCGGGGAATGATAAGGATATCCAGCACAGGATTTTTTCAGGCAGAAAGGGGATCGGTTTCATGAGACAAATTCGCGAGGAGGACCATGCGGTAGTCATGGTGGATGATGGACAGGTGGTTGCAGAAGTAGGCTATAAATCCATAGATGACCACTCTTTGGTCATTGACCATACATTTGTATCGGAACAACTGCGAGGGCAAAAAATCGGCAAGGAGCTGATCGATAAGGTTGTGAACTTGGCGAGGGATCAGCATAAAAAGGTTGTTCCAGCTTGCTCATATGCGCTGGCCTTGTTCAAGCGCCATAAGGAATACAGTGACGTTTGGCAGCAGTAAATGCGGGATATAGGTGTTGCTCAGTCAGGTGTACAATCGTCAACACAACACCGGATAGGTAATTAGACCTTTCGGTGTTTTTTGGTGTGTATAAAGCTTGAAAATGAATGCATTCTAGCGTTCATGTATGGTGATAAAAGGTTATCCTAAGATGATGAAGCACATTTTCAGACGGATCGCTGTGAAATTGTTCATACTGTTGTCACTTCACAGGCTGTCCTTGTGTTCTATATAATATATTATGGTTAAGACCACGACAGAAAACATAAAACACGAAAAACCTGAATTTAAACGAAGGAGACGCTTATTATGAATAAAGCGAGTGAGGACAAGCAGTACGTTCCAACAAGCAATCGTAATTTCACAGCCTTGATTATCACCGTTTCCATCATAGCCAACGTGATTATTTTACTGCTATTCTTTTCGCCGATCGGATACCAGGGTGGTGTAAGCTTCGATATTACTATTTTCCCAAGGCTAAATGCGATTTTTAACAGCTTCACCTTTATTTTTCTGGTGGCTGCGCTGATTGCTATTTTCAAAAAGAACATCAAGGTGCATAAAGCCTTTATTCTGCTGGCCTTTGCCAGTACCGTTTTATTTTTATTCTCCTACCTGACCTTCCACTACATTTCGCCGGAAACTGCAAAATATGGTGGGGTAGGCATTCTTCGTCCGATATACTTTACGCTGCTGATTTCCCATAGCATCCTGGCTGCGATTATCGTACCGCTGGCACTATTCACAGTTGTTTGGGGATGGACCATGCAGGTGGCAAAACACCGCAAAATCGCGCGCTGGACCATGCCGATTTGGCTGTATGTAAGTTTGACCGGGGTGCTCGTGTACGTATTCATGGCTCCGTACTATTAATAGTTGCACCCTGAGTAAACCCTCTGTAAATTCAATGAAGGAAAAAAGACGTCTCTGCTCAAAGAGGCGTCTTTTTATGTCTATAAAAGAAAAATTATTCCTTCTAAATTTATTTTATTGAAAAAACGTTCCTTCTCTACCGGTATTTCTGTTATAATTTACCTTAATCAACTAAGAACAAGGGGGTCACCATGTGACAAAAAAAGCGAAAGGCAGGTTGCGGTTGCTTGTATCTATGCTGGCACTGGTTGTACTGCTTAGCAGCTGCGGTGGCGGAAGCTCAAAACCGGGAGACGTTAACGGTGAGAAAGTGACACTGCAATTTTGGACGATTGCACTACAACCTACATTTACTCCGTATTTCAATCGAGTGATTGCTGATTATGAGCAGAAGAACCCCAATGTCAAAATTGACTGGAAGGACTACCCTTACGATGCGGTAACCAACAAGCTGTTGACGAGTATTGCTAGTGGCAGCAGTCCGGATGTGGTCAATCTCAATACGGAATTTGCCAGCCAAATGGGCTCCAAGGGTGCTGTTGTTGATATGAATGAGTATTTATCCCCGGAGGAGAAGGCAGCTTATTTCGAAGGTATCTATAATTCCACAGTTATTAACGGAAAGGCTTACGCGTTACCTTGGTATACGGGCACGGAAGTGCTTTACATGAATACGAAGCTGGTGAAGGCTGCCGGATTAAACCCTGCCCATCCGCCCAAAACGCGGGAAGAGCTGTCGGAATGGGGCCGCCAAATCAATAGAAAAATCGGTAAAGCCGGGTATGCGCAGCAGCTTGTATCCAAGCTTTTTGCCATAGATGGCATTCCGATTTTGAATAAAGAAAAGACAGCAGCGGCGTTCAATACACCGGAAGCAGTCACTATGCTTGAAAACCTAAAAAAACAGATGGAAGATGGTGTCGTTCTTAAAGAAGACGCTGATTTTTCGCAGCAAGTAAAATATTATGCCGGAGAGCAGGTTGCTTTCGAGCTGGCAGGCCCAACGTTTATCAATTTTATCAAAACGGCAGCACCGGACGTGTATAAGAATACGATCGCTGTTCCTGTACCTACAGGTAAAGCTGACGTGCGGTTGTCCAATTCCATGGATTTGGTTGTACCGACCAAGTCTGCGCATGTAAAAGAAGCGGTGAAGTTTGCTGTTTTCCTGACGAATGCAGAGAGCCAGACGGCGTTTTCCAAAGAGGCTAATACGCTGCCTTCCACGAAGGACTCCATTAAAGATCCGTACTTCACACAGTCAGATCAATCACTGGAGGCACAAGCAAAAGTGGTATCCGCACAAAGCCTGGATAAGGCGACTGATTACATGGTCGGTGTGCCTAATGCCAAGGACGTGAACAGTGCGATTACACGTGCTTTTCAAAATATTTTATTAAACGGAACGGATACCAAGCAGACGCTTGCTGCTTTGGAGAAGGAAGTGAATGACATATTAAAGCAATAGGTTCAGCAGGGGAGTGAAGTGAATGCTCCCCTGTTCATTTATCAAAATCGGGTGGTGATGCAGCATGATCAAATGGTTGAGGTCGGAATCCTTTACGGCCTGGGCCTTTATGACGCCGGGACTGTTGTTGCTTGCCGTCTTTGTATTTTGGCCTATTATTTACAGCATTCCGCTGGCCTTGACGGACTACTCGGTCATATCGGATACCCATTATGTAGGTCTCGCTAATTTCGAGGCAGCATTTAAGGACCGCAACTTTCTCATTTCGATCTGGAACTCATTAGTGTATGTGCTCATTGTTCCCTTTCTTCAGATTTTCTCCATCCTGATGGCCGTGCTGGTGAATAGCCGTATACCGGCCATTAAAATATTTCGAACGACCTATTACATTCCTGTCGTAACTTCCATGGTAGCCGTAGCCTTAATTTGGAGCTGGCTGCTGGGCAATAACAGCGTTGTGAACTATTTGCTCATGAAGGTCGGCTTAATCAGCAGGGAGATACACTGGTTATCGGACAGTAATTTAGCCTTGTATGTACTTATGTTCATCACGATGTGGAAGGGTCTCGGGTATTATATGATGCTCTATCTGGCAGGCTTACAGAACATTCCACAAGACCTGTACGAAGCCGCCAGAGTAGACGGAGCAAGCCGCTGGCGGCTGATCGTTCATATAACCCTCCCGTTATTAAGACCCTACATCCTGTTCTGCACACTCATTTCGCTCATGGCAGCTATTCGTGTATTCGACGAGGTGTATGTGCTAACCAAGGGTGGACCGGGAACGGCCACGTTGACTTCCAGCTTGTATATTTTCCAAAAAGGGATGGAGCAGTTCAACTTTGGTTATGCCTCAGCGCTTGGCTTAATTGTCGGCGCAGTGATTGCGGTGCTCAGTATTATCGTATTCCGATTCAATAGGAAAGGTGGTGTCAATCCCTATTGATGAGTCTACAGAATGACAAGAAGCTACACTCACCCCTTCCGAAAAACAAAAACAGCCGGATCAAGCGCAGCTTGGGGCGAATTGTAAGAATGACGGTGATCTATGCACTGCTGGTGCTGCTCGCTCTATTTTTAATGGGACCGTTCCTATGGCTGCTCAGCGTATCGCTCATGCCGGGTCGCAACATTTTCTCATCGCCCCCCGCCATTTTCCCGACCTTTATTGATTTTGATAATTATGTTCAGGTATGGCAGTTTATGAATTTTCCGAAGTATATGCTGAATACCGTGATTATTACGGTGCTGGGCGTTGTGCTCAATGTGCTGCTCGCCAGTTTGACGGGATATCCCTTGGCTGTATTTCGTTTTAAGGGTAAAAACCTGGTGTTTACGCTGCTGATTGCTACAATGATTATTCCTTCGTATACCGCATTTATTGTGCATTATCTGACCATTCAAGAGCTTCATCTCGGCAACACCTATTTGGGTGTAGTACTGCCTGGAGCGGTCTCTGTGTTCAACATTTTTTTGATGCGCCAGACGTTTATTCATATTCCTACCGATGTGCGTGATTCCGGCAAAATGGATGGCGCTTCGGAGTTTCGAATTTGGTGGCAGCTGGTGCTTCCGCTGGTGAAGCCGGCGCTCGCCGTGATTTCTTTGCTGGAGGCCATGTCGTTCTGGAATAGCTTCCTGTGGCCTATCGTTATTTTGAACGATACGGAGCTATACCCGCTAGCGGCTGCGCTCACCTATCTCAATGGTCAATTTGCCTATAACTTCGGCTGGATAGCAGCAGGGACGATGATTTCAGTGCTGCCGATCATTATCTTGTTCCTGTTTACACAGCGCTACTATATGGAAGGTCTGGCAGGAGCGGTGAAAGGCTAGGCTGGATATTTCGGCTATGGATAGCCCGTGAATGGAAGGAGAGGCGATTGCAATGGAACAGTCAAAGCAAGTGCGACCTAATTCACATGAGGGGTTTACACCTCAGGAGATTCAATATTATTTTCGTGATGCGTATGACAGCGGAGAAAAGCTGGTTGTACCTGAACCACGTCTGGTCTGTGAGCTGTCCTCCCGCTTTGCGATGAATCAGGAGTATGAAGGTGTGCTGGACGCCGAGGGACCGATCAAGCTGATTTTACCTCCGGGACCGGGTGTGCCGACCGAAACACGAGGCAGCGTGCAACTGGTACTGGAGTATGATGGGGCGCTCGTGGCAGACGGATATCGACTGGAGATTCAGAAGGAGGGCCGGATTGAAATCCATGCTTCCAATAAAAGAGGACTTAAATACGGCATGGATGCCCTGCATCTCCTGCTCCAAGTTGATCAGGAGCGTTGTACTCTGCCGGTCGTATCTCTTCGGGATGAGCCTTCTTTTCCGGTCAGAGGGATTATTGAGGGGTTTTACGGAAAGCCATGGAGCTTTGCAGATCGGCTGGATGCCGTCTCTTTTATGGCTGCACATCGCATGAATACGTTTATGTACGCTCCCAAAGATGATCCATATCATCGCGAGCTATGGCGGGAGCCGTACCCTGAGCATACATTTGCGCAAATTCGCGAATTAAAGGAAGCCTGCGACCGGAATGAGGTTGATTTTCATTACTGTATCAGTCCAGGGAATGATCTGAGCTTCGGCAGTGATGAAGATTTTGATAGGCTGACGGAAAAGCTGGCGGCTGTGATGGCTATTGGTGTACGGCACTTTGCAGTTTTAATGGATGATATTGACTATGTGCTAAAAGGAGAAAACCGACATTTGCTGGGCCGCTCGGGTCACGCTCATGTCTTTTTGACCAACAAGGTGCATGCATGGCTGACCGAGCGATTGCCTGAGTTTACACTAGCGGTTTGTCCTTCGGAGTACTGGTCTTATTGGGATACGGAATATAAAAAGGATTTCCGTGAGCGTCTGCACCCGGAGATTAAGGTGTTTTGGACAGGGTACTTCGTTTTTGCTCCACAGATTAGTCGTGAGCATGCCGCTAAGAATCATGTTTTCTTTGGGCATGAGCTGTGGCTGTGGGATAACATCCCGGTGAATGATTGTGACCGTGATCGCTTGTTCCTCGACCCACTGCGGGGGCGGTATTCCAGGCTTCCGGACTGTGGGCATACCGGGATGGTAGCCAATCCGATGAATCAGTGGGAGTGCTCCAAAGTGACACTCATTACGATGTCCCATTACATGTGGAACAGTGAGCGGTATATGCCAGAATTCTCTTGGGCATGGGCTGCGCGTGAGTTGGCTGGGGTGCATGCGCAGGAATTTATGTTTTTCTGCCGTCAAAACAGGAACAGCCGCCTGGGCGGTATCGTGTATGAGGACGTAGATTTTGCCTTGCAAGCGCACGATATCCCTGCGCTGGATATGTACTTTGAGCGGCTGCTTCAGGCCGTGAATGTTCTGCGGAACATACCGGCCGATGATCCTGCCGCTGGGTTCGTGTCCCAGGCTGCGCCGTGGCTGGAGCGTGCCGAACTGGACGTAAGTCTGTGGCAAGTGCTGCGACAAGCCGTGCTCGTTAGCGGGCGGCGGGATGATGCCCGATCACAGGAGAGCGGCACGCAAAGCGAAGTGGCTGATCCGCAAGAGCCACCGCCGTTGAAGAATGAAATCGTAGCGGAGCTGCGAAGCCGCATTACCGCTTGCCTGGAAGCAAAGGCTCGGCTGGGAAGCAATCCGGCCATCCGTGCTGCCGAGCAGTGGGGCTACGTCGATCAGGATGAATCGGGCGAGTATCGACTAAATCTATAGACTTTGGCTGCTGGAAAGAAACCAGACAGCGTTGTTGCTCTGAAAATCATGATTGATGTGAGCATAACAGTAATTTTCAGGAGAGGTGGAGCGTGTGGTGAACCCAAACACCCGTGTGCTTTTTGTGCCGCTGGATGAACGTCCCTGTAATTATGAATTTCCTTATTTACTGGCCCAGGGCACAGACTTGCAAATGGAACGGCCTCCATTCGAATGGATGGGACAAAAGAAAACCCCTGGCGATACGGCCAGCCTATGGGCATGGCTCGAAGAACGTGCGGCTGCTGTTGATGGGGCCATTATCGCGATGGATACGTTGCTGTACGGTGGAATTGTACCTTCTCGCCTGCATGAAATGACGAGTGAGCAGGTCAGTGACAGGGTGAATCGCCTTCGTAGGCTCAAACAGCTATATCCGCAGCTGACTTTATATGCTTTTCAACTGATTATGCGTTGTCCACAATACTCTTTGGCTGATGAAGAACCGGATTACTATGCCGATTGGGGGCGTGAGATATTCAGAAAGGGCTTCATTGCGCATCGTCAGGAGCTGGGGATTGCTACCTCAGAGGAACTGCTTGAATTAGCCGACATCAACCAACGGTTGCCTGTAGAAATACTGGGAGATTATTTAGGTCGTCGTCTTGTGAATTTGGAGGCGAATGAAGCGGCACTGGAACTGGTAGCAGAGGGCGTTATTGATTTTATGATTATTCCACAGGATGATTCGGCCCCCTATGGCTATACCGCCAAGGATCAGCAGCGACTAAGAAGTCGTATTTCCGAACTCGCACTGGATTTAAACGTGTACATGTATCCAGGGGCCGATGAAGTGGGATGTACGTTGCTGGCGCGTTGGGTTAACCGAATGAATCAAGCTGTGCCGCTAGTCTATCCCCGCTTGTCCGCCTTGCAAGGGGCATTCGTTGTTCCACTTTTTGAGGATCGCTATTTTTATGAAACTTTAAAATATCAGATTTTAGCGGCCGGTGGGCTGATTGCTTCCTCAGCGGCGGAGGCTGATTTGATTTTGTTGGCTAACACGCCCGGAGACACGATGGCAGAAGCTTCATCCCAGCAACGTGCAATGGCCGGATATGATGTACATCGGAATGTAGTTGAGCTGGTCGAATACGGTGCTCACATGCTGCAATATGCAGGCAAACACATTGCCGTCGCTGATGTAGGCTATGCCAACGGCGCCGATCTCAAGCTGCTTAGACTATTGAAGCAAAAGGGACTGCTTTTTAAGCTGTCAGGTTATGCAGGCTGGAATACAAGCTCCAATACCCTCGGAACCGTCATTGCCCAGTCGATGCTGTATACGCACTATGGACCTACGGAGGAGCATCTCGATTTTCTGGCGTTGCGTTATGCCGAAGACGCCTGTTATTGCGCTGTGGTGCGCACCGCTATGAATAGCGGAGTTGTGGAGCAAATGGGCTTTACCAAGTTTATGCTCGATGGACAGAGGGGTTCGGTTGCTGCGGTTATTCGTGGGCGGCTGGAGCAGGCGCTTGAGGAGTATGTGAACGGGCCGGAGGGCCGCGTAAAAATTACAGATTGCTACATGCCGTGGAACCGCACCTTTGAAGTCGGATTGACCGTACGGCATTATGCCGAGGAGAGAGAGTGATCCCATGGAAATGGAAGCTGTATTATCGAGAGTACGGCACGGCCTGATCGTATCGTGTCAAGCGTTACCAGACGAACCACTGCATGGAGCGGATTCGATGGTCAAAATGGCGCGTGCCGCACAGCAGGGCGGGGCCGTAGCGATTCGCGCCAACGGTGCAGCGGATGTGCGTGCGATTAAACAGGCGCTTTCTTTGCCGGTCATTGGTTTGATTAAGCGCGATTATGAAGATTCCGATATTTACATTACGCCGACTCTTCGTGAGATGGAGGAGTTGGTTGAGGCGGGCGCGGATATCATCGCGCTGGATGCCACACTGCGTCCACGCCCGGGAGGGTGCAAGCTCAAGCGGCTCATAGATTATGCTCATGAGCATAGAGTAACCTCCATGGCGGATATATCGACACTGGAGGAGGCGCTTCATGCGGCTTCCCTTGGTGTAGGCTGCGTATCCACAACATTATCTGGTTATACGCCATACTCTACTCAGATAGACGGTCCAGATCTGGAACTGGTTCGGAGAGCATCGGAGCTGGTTCCCGTTCCTTTAATTGCAGAGGGGAGAATCCATGACCCGGCACAGGTAGAGGAAGCATTTCGGCTGGGTGCACATGCAGTGGTTGTAGGCTCGGCGATTACCAGACCTCAATTGATTACGCAGCGGTTTGCCGATGCCGCAAGGAAGGCAGTGAAATGCATCTATGGAGATGAACGACCGAATTAACACGTATTATCCTTCATTAACAAAATCGGAGCAAAAGGTTGCCTTGTGCGTACTGGAGCGTCCCGCAGATATTATATATTTCTCTGTAACGGAGCTGGCTGACTTTGCAGGTACAGGCGAGACGACCGTCATGCGTTTTTGCCGAAAGATTGGTTTCAAAGGCTATCAGGATTTCCGATTGTCCCTGGCGCAAAACCAAACTTATCGTAAAACCGACATAGGCGGGGAAAGCTTTGATCCGGCTAACGATCATGATATTACCCGCACAGTGTATCACAACATGCTCAATATTCTGCACTCCAGCATGGGACTCCTGGATCATTCAGAGCTTGGACGCGCGATAGCGTGTCTCGATCAGGCCGGCTATGTCCAATTTTTTGGTGTAGGCGCTTCGGGGATTTCCGCGCAGGATGCCAAAAACCGCTTCTTACGAATCGGGAGGCGCGCCGAGGCTGTGGCAGACGGTCATATCCAGTCAATGATGGCAGTGTCCATGAACCCCGGTGATGTGGCTATCGGCATCAGTGTATCGGGAAGTACGCTGGATACGAACGACATGCTGCACAAGGCCAAACAAAACGGTGCGACAGTTATTGCAATTACGAATTATGCAAAATCGCCAATCACCTCGATTGCAGATATCGTTTTATTGACTGCAGGCAAGGAAGCCCCGATGGAGGGTGGCTCAATCGGGGCTAAAATCTCACAGCTTTTCGTAATTGACCTCCTCTGTGAAGGACTTGCACGCAAACACATCAATCACACCAAACAGATGAAGGAAAAAACAGCGAGGGCGGTTATTGAGCGGAGCTATTGAGATTTTGACGTCGAGTACCGTACGCGCTCTCAGGCTCATGGCTTGGCTTTGTGCTGTTATATGAGTTGCTACTATGTATTTGCGTCGTAAATACGATTCGCTTTGTATTTCGGTTCAACACCAACGTGTGAATGAAATACAAGGCAGCTACTATTAAGAAAGTTTATGCAAGAGGATTTACGCAAAAAGTCCATGTGCTTATATTGTAGGGCAATGAGGAGGACGCTGTGTTGGCAGACGCTGTGAACAGAGTCATTGGAATTGACATTGGAGGTACATCGGTGAAAGCCGCCGTAGTAGCGCGGGATGGGTCTGTGCTTGATGAAATCCGGCTTGATACGGACGCTTCCCGTGGGCGTGAGTGGGTACTGTCACGGGTGTCCGAGTCGGTATCCGGTCTGATGCGTTCTATTGGAGACAGCAGCACGAATATTAGTATTGACGCTCTAGGGATTGCCACCGCTGGCAGAGTCAATGTGGAGAGCGGTGAAGTCGTGTATGCCACAGATAACCTGCCTGGCTGGCAAGGCACATCCTTGGTAACGTGGGCTAGAGAAAAGCTGGCAGTACGCGCTATTGCTGATAATGATGCGAACGCCGCTTTGCTTGGAGAGGCGTGGCAGGGGGCGGGGAAGGGCAAGCAGCGCTTGGCTATGCTCACCTTGGGAACAGGTGTCGGTGGTGCATTTATGGAACATGGGCTGCTGTGCAGAGGGGCTCATTGGAGCGGCGGTGATTGGGGACACAGTATTTTATTCCCGGGAGGTCTTCTCTGCAATTGCGGAAAAAAAGGCTGCGCCGAGCAGTATGTATCGGGCACCGCCCTGCTACGCCGAGGTATGGAATATACGGGCAAGCTCTATCGCTCGGGGAACGAGATCATGCAGGAGGCCGCTCACGGCAACCTGGGGGCCAGCCGGGTGCTGGACGAATACACCGCAGATTTAGCTGTGCTTTTGGCTAATATTTCGATGACGCTCGATCCTGAGGCGATTATTGTAGGCGGGGGAGTAGCAGACGCGGGAGAGGTATGGTGGCCTTTACTGGAAAAGCATTTGCACCTGCTGGGAGTTCAAACCGAAGTGAGTCGAGCGTTGCTGGGTAATCGTGCTGGAATTATGGGGGCCGCACGGCTTGCTTTTGAAATAACGGAGACTTAGCGAAAGTATGAAAGGGGAACGAACCATGACGCAAAATCGGTTTGATACCGACATCGTTGTGATTGGCGGGGGTCTGGGAGGGACATCGGCAGCACTTGCGGCAGCGAAGGCTGGTATGAGAGTCATCATGACGGAGGAGACGGATTGGTTGGGAGGACAGCTAACTTCACAGGCTGTTCCCCCGGATGAGCACCGATGGATCGAACAGTTCGGCTGTACAGCCACGTACCGTGAGTTCCGCAATCGTGTACGGGATTATTATCGTCAGAACTATCCGTTAACGGAAGAAGCTCATAATGATCCCATTCTTAATCCTGGCAACGGCTGGGTCAGTCGTCTGGCTCATGAACCACGAGTAGCTTTGCGGGTGCTTGAAGATATGCTTGCCCCCTATCTGAACACAGGGCGAGTTCGTGTATATTATCACACCGTGCCCGTTGCCGCTCAGACGGATGGGGACTGTATTGCTTCTGTAACCGTTCGTACCTCCGATAGCCCTGATCATAAGTGCGGAGTTAGCGTGCTGCGGGGAACGTTCTATCTGGATGCGACGGAGTGTGGCGATCTTCTTCCGCTGGCGGGAGTGGAGTATACGAGTGGAGCAGAGTCGCGGGAAGCGACGGGTGAGCCTCATGCACTGAAGTGTGCTGATCCTTTGGATATGCAATCTATCACACATGTGGCTGCCGTGGATTATATTCCTCAAGGAAGCTTCATTATAGAGCGGCCGCAACAATATGATTTCTGGAGAAATTATATCCCTTCCTTTTCACGGTTCCCAATTTTAAGCTGGTTCGCTACAGACGCGGATGATACCAGTAAACTAAAACAGTTCACTTTATTCCCTAACGATCAGGGCATAGTATCTTTATGGGATTATCGCCGTATTGTAGATCCCTCTATATGGAGAGAACCGTTAAATGATGGTGAGGTTACTCTTTTAAACTGGGCGCAAAATGATTATTACCTTGGTCCGTTGATCGGTGTCACCGTTCAGGAGCAGGAAAGACACCGAGAAGGAGCGCGTGAGTTGACTCGTTCATTAATCTATTGGCTTCAGACTGAGGCTCCCCGGTTAGATGGAGGATTCGGCTATCCCGGAATTCGGCCACGGGGAGATTTCCTTGGCACATCGGATGGTTTGGCTAAAACAGCTTATATTCGCGAGTCACGCCGAATTCAGGCCAAGTATACGATAACAGAGTTTGATGTAAGTCGTGAGCTGCGTGGAGAGGAGGGACCCAAGCGGTATGTAGACAGTGTAGGTGTAGGCAGTTATCATTTGGATCTTCATCCGACTACGGTATCTCAGCGGACATTTTATATCCCCAACTATCCTTATGAAATCCCGTTAGGCTCCCTTATACCGATAAGAGTACGTAATCTGCTTCCTGCCTGCAAAAATATAGGGATGACCCAAATCGCAAATGGCTGCTATCGTCTGCATCCTACAGAGTGGAACATAGGGGAATCAGCAGGAAGTCTGGCGGCTTACTGCGTCTCTAACGGAATATACCCCAATGAAGTGAGTGAATCATCAGAACATCTGGGACGGTTTCAAAATAGCCTTCTTCGCCAGGGGGGTGAGTTACATTGGCCTGCTGAGGTATTTGAACCGGAGGGAGTCACCAGCTGAAGCGAGGGGCAACTAGCCCCTTGGCTGATTTTAATGAGGCGGAGAAGGGGTATTTGGACTTGTAATAAAAAAACGAAAAAAGTGCTTGCTAACTTGCTTGGGTTTGTGATATATTATTTGAGCTGACAACAAAACAGCAATTTCAAAAGTGAAAAGCTTGGGTCGGAATGATCTTGATAAAAAAAGAAAAAAATAACCCTTGCATTTTTGAAACGAACATGATATGATCTTATAGCTGCTGAAAAACGCGGCGAAAAAGAAATGTTTGATCTTTGAAAACTGA
>NZ_JAIVEM010000188.1 GCF_020404765.1 Paenibacillus sp. BJ-4 | reverse complement strand
CAACGATTTCAGGCCAAACTCAAACAGCGCGCGCCGATTGAGTACCGGCACGCGCTGGCTGCTTAGCCTTTTTTCACTTGTCTACTTGACAGGGGTATGACCAGGATTCAGGCCAAAGAACACCTTTATTCTTCTATCTAAAATAGAGGCATATAAGCTAAACTTAAAAAATTCACATGGAAAACGGAGACTAACGCTTCGCCCTTGGATCGAGCACATCCCGCAGCCCGTCACCCATCAGGTTAAAGCCCAATACGGTCAGCATGATGGATATTCCCGGGAAAATAACTGTCCACGGTGCGTTCTGGATATATTGGCGCGAATCTGACAACATTTTGCCCCACTCCGGTTCAGGAGGTTGTGCGCCCAAGCCGAGAAATCCAAGCGCTGCTGCTTCAATGATCGCTGTCCCTATGCCCAATGTTCCCTGCACGATGATGGGCGTCAGGCTATTAGGCAAAATATACCGCAGTATAATGCGTGCATTGTTCGCCCCAAGCGCTCTGGCCGACGTAATATATTCCTCCGTTTTGACACTGAGCACCTTGGAGCGAACCAATCGTCCATATGTTGGTACATTTACGATCGCAATGGCGTAAAGCGCATTTTCCAGCGAAGGCCCTAAAATGGCCACAATAGCAATGGCCAGCAAAATCCCCGGAAACGCCAGTAAAATGTCGAATAGCCGCGAAATGATCATGTCCGCCCATTTCCCATAAAATCCTGCGATTAGACCTAAAGCTGTCCCGACGATCATTGATCCAATAACGGACAGAAAGCCGACCCACAACGAAATTCTGGCCCCGTACAGCGTACGGCTCAGCAAATCTCGACCGAGATCATCTGTGCCAAACCAATGCTCTGCCGAAGGAGACTGCAAACGGCTAACCAAGTTTTGCTCTTTATAATCAAAAGGAGCAATCCAAGGCGCGATCAAAGCAATGATAATAAAGAAGACAATAATACTGAGGCCGACGAACGCCATTTTATTATGCTGAAATGCCCTCCATGCGTCTCTCCAAGGACCGGACACGACAGGCGAAGTTGTCAATACCGTGCGTGTCGTCGATATGTTGTTGGGTTCCAACGAAAATTGTGACATCGGACAAGCTCCCCCTTGAGCAATTGACGACTTGATTACTGGTAATGGATACGTCGGTCAAGGACCGCGTACAGCAAATCGACAATCAGATTGATGATGACGAACAGAAACGCAATGATCAAAATTCCGCTTTGAATCACCGGATAGTCACGCGAGCTGATCGCTTCAAAAATGTACCGTCCGATGCCAGGCCATGCAAAAATGGTTTCCGTCAGCACTGCACCGCCCAGTAGCGAGCCGGTTTGAAGACCGATGACAGTAAGTACGGGAATGGCGGCATTTTTAAGTGCATGCTTATACACCACTTGAAAAGATGCCAGCCCCTTCGCCCGAGCCGTGCGGATGTAGTCCGCATCCATAACCTCCAGCATGCTGGAACGGGTAATACGGGCAATGACCGCCATCGGGATGGTTCCCAGTGCGATACTCGGCAGAATCAAATGCTTGATGACGGTCCACACCTGATCCATACGCCCCCCTATGATCGCATCAATAATTGCCAAATGCGTCACAGCCTCTACCGGATCACGGGAATTCATGCGTCCAATGGAAGGAAGCCAATGCAGCTTATTCGCAAATATCCACTGCTCCATCAAGCCCAACCAAAAAATCGGCATCGACACCCCGACAAGCGCTACAACCATGCTGACATAGTCGAACCAGGAATTTCGCTTCCAGGCACTCACGATGCCCGCGTTCATCCCGACCACAACGGCAAAAAACATACTCGCCACCGTCAACTCCAGCGTAGCCGCCAGATAAGGAACCATTTCCCGGGCAATCGGCTGCCTGGTGCGAATGGAATCCCCCAAATCTCCGTGTGCCAGCTCGCTCAGATAGGTTCCATATTGCTGGAGCCATGGCTTATTCAGTCCCAGCTGCTCTCGTAGCGCCTGTTTGGACTGTTCTGTGGCCTTGTCTCCCAGTATCGTTTCCGCAGGATCACCCGGAATAGCATGAATAATCGAAAACACGATGAGAGTCATGCCCAGCAACACAGGAATCAACACGGCCATCCTTTTGACAATATATGCATTCATATCAGATTCACCGCCTGCTTGCGTTTGGGCTATTCAAAATAAATATTTCCGTACGATTCAATACCTGCTGGAGAAGGTACAAAACCCTTTAGGTTCGCTTTCCCCGCCATCAGCGGTATGCTGTGTACCAGTGGAACCCACGGCGCATCCTCTTTAATAATCACTTGCGCTTGTTTATACAGTTCCGCACGTTTATCCTGATCGACCTCAACCTGCGCCTTCACCAATATTTTATGAAGCTCTTCGTTCACATAAAAGCTGCGGTTATTGCCTGGAATCGTATCCTTGTCCAGCAATGTGTACAGGAAGTTATCCGGGTCGCCATTGTCCCCGTTCCACCCCAGCATATATATATCGTCCTTCTCCCCGGCCTTCACATCATCCAGATACGTAGCCCATTCCGGCGATTGAATGTTTACTTTGACACCTATTTTTTCAAAATCGGCCTGAATAGCCTCTGCCACCTTTTTGCCGTCAGGCATATACGGACGAGATACAGGCATGGCGTAGAAGGTTAACGGCTCAGGAAGCCCGTTAGGGAAACCCGCTTCTGTCAGCAAGGCTTTGGCCTTCTTCAGATCATAGGCATAGTCCTGAATGCTATCATTATATCCCCATAACGTAGGTGGCATCGGATTGACCGCAGGCTTGGCTTGCCCGGCAAACAATGCATCAATGATGGCCTGCTTGTTCACTGCATGGTTCAGCGCCTGCCGTACCTTGGGATTAGCAAATATCTTTTTCTTTAAATTAAAGCCAATGTAAGCCACATTAAAGGAAGGGCGTTCAATTTTCACCAATTCACTGTTACCTTCCAGTTGCTTCGCATCATCCGGATTCAAATCCTCCATCAGATCAATTTCTCCATTTTGCAGAGCATTAAATCGCGCGGTATTGTCGGGTATGGAACGAACAACGACCTTGGACAGCTTCGGCTGCCCCTCTTTCCAATAGTTTGGATTTTTCTCCAGCGTGATGGTATCATTCCGTTTCCATTCCTTAAATACAAAGGGTCCTGTCCCGACTGGATTGCTCTTGAAATCAGCCTTTTTTTCCTGAATAGCCTTGGGACTTGCAATACTAAAGGAAGGCATAGCGATATTTTGTAAAAAAGGCGCCTGCGGCTTGTTCAATGTAAACTCGACGGTGTTGGTATCTACCGCTTTGACCTTCTTAATCACCCTGCTTCCTTCAGGTCCGAACATTGAATCATAATAATCAAACGAGTCACCTTCAAATTTGTATGGACTTTTGGGATCAGACCAGCGCTCAAAGTTAAACACAACCGCTTCTGCATTAAAGTCAGTTCCGTCATGGAATTTTACGCCCTGACGCAGCTTGAATGTATAGATCAGTCCATCCGGTGAAACTTCCCAGCTCTCTGCGAGCCCCGGCTGAATCTCTGTTGTGTTTTCCTTATATTCCAGCAGTGTGTCGAACACCTGCATTCCGATTTTTAACGACTCGCTTTCAGTCACAATGGCGGGGTCCAGCGCCACGGAATCTCCACCGCGCCCATAAATTAGCGTATCCTGCGCACCTTTTCCCGCTCCGCCCGGCGGTTGTCCTGCCTCTGGCTTGGCTCCTTCACCTGATCCTCCACAACCAGAAAGCGCCAGAACAGCACCCAGCGCAAGCACCAGCAGTACAGTCCAGATTTGGTGTTTTACGTACTTTTTGCTCATGCAGCAAACCCCTTTCACACCTCATATATTGTTAAATCGTTGATACTGGATGGAAGCCAAACCTATGGGCTGGCATGACAAGCTTGTCCTCAAGCTGTAGTCCCAAGTTCCGAGTTCATCAAATAGGTGTAATAGCAGGGCAAGTATGTAGTTTATACGGACAGGCTTTCGTTGAAAAATACGAGCAAAAGAAGCTTTCACAATCTAGTGGCTGAGATGCTTTAGAGTAAATGAGTAGATGTACTTCAAAGGAAGAGGAGTATGTTAGATCGTGGTGAAAGTGTGACATATACTCACAAGCAGTGAATATTATGTTGAAACAAAGTTGATTAATGGATACTTTACTATAAAATTTGGAAGCAGACAAGGGTGTTTTTTATACATTACGATATGTTTTTAGCCATCATGTTAATTAATATTACAAATAAGCTTACACAAGCATTTTAAACAAATGCTCCTGCCTGTGATTTTCTCAATCCAAGCAGGAGCATGACTTTATTTTAAAAATGTGTCCAGCACTGAACCAACAGCCGCAGCTTGAGCCCCTGTGACGATGGAGAAATGATCGCCAGGCACTTTATGGGTGAACATGTCTCCCTTACAATATAAGTCCCATCCTTTAGATCCCAATTTCCAGGTATGTTCTGAAATAAACAAACATACAGGGGCTCTCACCGCTTGATCTGGCTGGTAAACATGCTGCATTTTAACCCATAACCTTTTTTGGGTTCAGCTATATAGAGGCCAGGAAGAATACCTCTTTACAATAAGGGCAGGCGGTCGCCTTGAACCGCCTGTCTATTTATATTTTAGGCGTCATGGCTTGGCTCAATAGAAAATGAGGTTGTCTGAATATGGGTTTATCAAAACATTATTTTGTTGTTTTGAATACACCCAGACGGTTCAGCACTACAAGTAAACGATAAAAATCGTAGCTGCTTGGCAGCTTCGCATCCACAATCGGGCTTGCTGGATTCAAGGCCATAGCGGCAGCCATTGCTTCCTTCGCCCAAGTCGGTACAGGCATAGCCTGACGGGCCTCCAGTTCAGCTACTCGCTGATCTACCTTTTTAATATATGCACTCTGTTCATTTAATGTCTGTTTGAGTACATCTTTGCTATTTTCAAGCGCTGCGACCTGCTGTTGCAAGGCCTGAAATGCCGCTTTTTCCTCTGCTGTCATCGGCTCATCCTCCTCTTCTCCTGCAAATGCCTGACGTAGCTCGGCCTCTGTTCCGGCGTATACATTCAGGTCAACAGGTCCTTCAATCCCGTCAACCCGTCCACTATCGCTGTATTGCCAGAAATCCCAGCGCTTCCACGCCGTGGTATCACTGGGCACCCGCGTGCTATACCTGGCGATCCATAGCTTATAGCTACCCAACGGAACTTTGAAATGGGCAGCAAAGGCATTGCCGGTATATACCATCGGCTTGCGGCCACTTGCCCGTTCAAACTCCGTTAAAAATGTCAGCGCAACCTCATGAATCGCCGCTGAGCTAAGCCCGCCCGGATTGTTTTCATAATCCATCACCGCTGGAAAGTCCAGTGCTTGTGCGCCACCCACCTGATCCAGCACCTCAGCGAAATGCCTTGCTTCCGCTTGTGCTGCGTTTACACTGGTCGCATCAACAAAATGGTAAGCTCCCAGCAGAATCCCGGCTGCTCTCGCCCCTTTTGTATTCGTGACAAATGTCGGATCGACGTAGCGCTGTCCTTGACTCGCTTTAATAAAGGCAAACGATTTGCCATCAGCACGTACACGTTTCCAATCAATCGTTCCCTGGTAACGGGACACGTCAATGCCTTCGGCAGCGTTAGGGCTGCGGTTTTGCATAAGGCGCTCCCTCCTTATCTATCATGATCTTGTGTCCCATCTATGTCTTTGTTATCCATATGCTTGGACTATTGAAATGGTCCGGGCTTTTCCAGCTTTGCGCCGAAAATCAGACAAAAAAAGGCCTCATAACTGACCTCTTGACTGGTTACTGGCGACACTTTATGATGCTTTATTCCCTTTGTCGGAAGGGTCTGTTGGATTTTTCTTTTCCACACTCGACTTGGATTCAAAAATGGCTACCGCATTACGTAAAATATCTGGCATCGGCACCCCCATTCTGCCCACATTTTCAATAATGGACAGCAGCTCGTTCGCCAAATAAAAGAAAACGACGGCATCCCGGAAATAATGTGCATCCCCCAGAATACCGTCGATCAGATGAGCCACCGTAATCATCAAAAAAACCGTAACCTTGCGAAAAATACCATAATAGCCGTCTCGGCTTTTCAGTTCTCCGTTAATCCAGGCCGCAGCCCAGCCGGTGAAAAAGTCGATAATGACCATCCATAACAACAACGTCAGCATCGTCGTCCACCCTCCGAAAAAATAACCGATCAGGGTCCCCGTGGAAAACCCCAGCCAAATCTGATCGATTTTTTCATGCATATTTGTTCCCCCTTTTGAACCAAGGTGTAAAGTGAATGCCCTTGGGTTGTCCAAGGGCACAAAAAAAACACGCTCCGTCTTGGGCGTGTTTTTTATCTGTGTTTACACTTAATGTGTGCTAATTGCTCTAATTTCCTAAGAAATTTATTATTTTGTTTTTTGTTTTTATATTGTTTTCTTACGGAAAATGGAGTTATACCATTTAACCGTTTCTGCCTGTGTATTCATAAGATCGGCATATGACGAATCATTTTCGTTACCCGGTACCAGATCAGAACGATTGGACAAAATAACTTTCATCACTTGTTCACGCTGTTCTTCATCTAAAATGTAACTTCCAAGGATAGTTGTTAAATCCCCCTCTCCCCGATCATAGCGGGTAATACAAGCTTGAGAACAAATGCGCAACTGAGCCTCTGTTAGAGCTGACATAGTTATCACTTCACCTCTTTTATAATTTCTTGCTATTTATATAGCAGTCAATACACGTCATTTTCCTGTACTACCGAGCATGAGCTGAGTTAGTGTCACTTCGAGATCGGCTATACGCTGCTTCAATTGATCTTCCCCACTTGGCTGTTGCTCCGCTTTTCGTGTCAGTTCCTTGATCGCTTCGTCACTTAATCCTTCACCCCAAAATGTTGTCGGATCTCTTCGTTTTGGAGCCGTAAACGTCTGAGCAAAATAAACGGGTTCTTCCCCACGTTCGTTTTCCAGCTTGCTTCGCCATTCATCATGCAGCTTCTGAAATGAAGCTTGAGATTCCTTGCTGAGCTGCTCATACGTCTTCTGGGCCTCTATCAGCTTTTCGTCATATTCCGTTTCATAGGTCAGCCAGCCTTGAATGTCAAAACGAGGATGATAGAAGCCCTGTGGCACTGGAATACCCACGGTATAGCCAGCAGGGATGGTTCCCAAATTCGCTTCACCCATGGCACTTGAGCTATCGGTAGTAAGCTCATTGGTGTCTAGCTGCTGTTCTGTATCAGAGAGCGTGAGCGAAGATGGAGTATAAAAAGGGGCGACGCCTGAAAAGGCATCGTCCACCAACTCGTCCTCCAGATAGAGGCCGTCTGTATTTACTTTAGGTACTGCTTTCATGTGTTATCCCCCTTTATTATTCAGCTATAAATTGAACGGCATCTAAACGTACCCAGCCGTAACCCCCTCTTCCTACTACCTCCACACGTCCGTCAGGGGATATAGCAATTACGGCTATTTTGTCGGAAGACACCGCATCGGATGCAGGACAGTTTAATACCGTTAGTATTTTAGGTCGGTACCCTTCTGGCAATTTAAAGAATGTGACAGTTGCATTAGAAGTCGGTACCTTTATTGACCCGTGCATCTTAATTAGATTATCTGACATTTTAATGTACTGAGGCTGCATGTCCACTGACGATGTTTCTGCTGTAACTCCATTAAGCAATGTTGGTGTAATCCACGACTGATTATCCTTTTCGGCCTTCTTGTTTTCCAGCACTGACACTCGCGATGTTGCTTGTTGCACTCTATCTACCAAGTCAAGCAGCAGCGTTTTTTCGTTAATTGCATATGAGCCTATGATTGGAACTACAGGTGACTGAGCTAGAGTTAAAAATGAAATCGTGTAGGTTATCATTTTATCGTAATTGGTGGATGGAGTCTCAGCGTAAGCCCAATCATATGCAGTAGTAAGCCTCCATTTCGAATCTTTCCGACCATTTGTATAGACGCCTAGAATTTTTCTTGATGGGGTACTCAAATAGCTGGTAACATGTGCTTTAGCCCCAATAAAGGCCGTATTATTATATTCAAAGACTGACGCTCGTTCCCGCAGCACAATCCCCGAACTGACTTCTACCTGATTGTCTCCATCAGTAAGCGTTAGCTGCCCTTCGCTAACAATAGGCTCTACTGTAGGTGTTGCGAGTTGGTATACAAGCTGGTACGGTGTACTAAAATCAGCAGCTTTTGTTGTCGGCAAGGTGTTGGTATAGTAATCTGTACCGCCAGATTTTAAACTGCCCCATGCTTTTACTCCACTTGTATACGGGGCTGTTGTTACTTGGTCGCGCATCCTCCATCCCATAAAATACGCTTTAATCTCGTCCACACTTGGGTTGTAGCTATCTCCCCATCCACTATCTGCAACACCAACGGTGATTACTATCGCGTTATCGGTAGGATAGATACCGTTATGCTGGTCTGCCGCCCCACCTACGGAACTCCCCTTATTGTCCAGTATCCGTCCGTCATATTTTGATACTAAGGCATTACGTGCCGCAGAAGCCCCAGCAACTCCTACGTACTGGAATAGCTGCACAGCCTTAAATCCTGTACCTGATACAATAGTATTCAGCGTCCAGGGCATTGAACCATCAAGCGTCAGCCCTTGCCACTTCTTGGCCTTGAAGTATTGCCCGTCACGCTCGAATACTGTATCTGCATTTGCGCCTGTAACTGGATCGGCGTACAGGTCTGTTTGCAACGCCAGCATAGAATCCTCACGTGGCTTGAATGGCTTAGCTGTGCTGCCAACGTTGAGAATTGGATTGTAAAATTTACGTTTCGTACCTACAGGCCAACTCCAGGCATTAACTTCAAATTCATTCGTGTATTGTGTAACACCACTAACATTCACACCAATTCGAACAGCAGATGCATCCACCTTTATAACCCGTGATTCACCAGGATTAATAAATATGCCTTGAATACGTGTTCCTGCGTTGTTAAACGCGGATATCCGTACTTTACCTGTGCTTTCAGCCGGATTAGTAATCGAGTACTCTTTGTTCGGAATTACATCAAGATAAATAACTGCATATGCATCAGTCCCTATTGCTCCGCTCAAAAGCTCTCCCTCAATAGAATACGGCGAATTAATAGATATCTTATGACCTGTTGTTTGCCACTCATAAAACGGTGGGAGTAAATTCTCCCCGTACCGAATCGCATAAGGATTACGCACAGGCATTACGCTGTCCACATATGGATATTTGACAGCTACCTGTTCAGCAGTCATGCTATCCAGCGCAGCATATTCTGAAGCACTAACCTCATAGAGACGAATAGCATCTGCATAAAAAGCTTGACCGGTTGCTGTTGAAATCGATGAAACTTCCAGGTTTGTCGCTGTATCGTTTGCTGGTGCATATTTTGTATAAATCGTTACAAATTGACTCTGATCCACGGACTGCTTGAGTGCCTTATTACCGCCTGCCGAAAAATTAACATAGATATTGTTTGAAGCATTGATGTTTTTAACATCAGCTAGGGCGATATAGTACCCCCCGCCAGTAAGCTTTAATCCGGTGCTGTACACGTTATACACGCCGGAAGCATTCTTTGCAGTGACCTTGACAGACCCCGCCCCCTGCGCCTTATTAGATGTATCAACTGCAAGATCAGCTTCCCAACCTAAAAGGCTGCTGATTTGGTCGCAAGAGCCTGCACGCCCAAGCAAATTCACCAACGTACGCCCGCTCAGCCCCGTGAGCGAAAATGGCGCAGCCTTTTCCGCATGAACAATCTGCACCCCGGGTTCCAGAGTTACCGTCTTACGCTCCGTCGTATCCAGACGCTTCTTGATCTCATTCACACCATCATTCACATCACCTGCAAAATCATCTACAGAGCGCCAGTTTTGATCCAAATATTTATCCAGATCAAAATACGTTGTTTTGGGCGACGTGCGGTCAATTTGATTTAAGCCAAGATTTGGTGTTTTCTCACTTGCCATGTTATGCGCCACCTCCTAGGTATCTATCCTGTGTTGTATGTTCATTTTCATAGAGGGTCATTGACTCGACTTCGGCAATGGTCAGGTAACGTAATTTGTACTCAACCGCCATGTGAGCGGGCTTGATCTCCTCAATGGCTGCCTTTAGATCCTCCACGTTGGGTGGAATCCCAATGGTATCTATAAATTTGACCGTGAATCCCCATTCGGCGGGGTGAAAAGTAACATCTACCGTACCCCCGTCATACGCCTCGGCTACATTTTTGACAAGCCGTCCAGAAAAAGTACCTGCTCCTCGCAGCTTCGATTCCACCACCGCACGCCGTTGGTCCAATGGCTTCGCAAGGTCGGTTTCGATACCCAGCTCCATTTCCCAGCGTTCCAATCCCCAAGTAGCAGTACGCACGAAAAACTGTCCTACCGTTGCGTCCATTGCGAGATACAAAGCGTCCAATTCGCTACCCTTCGCATCCATATCTGAACGCATCACTCGTGAGGTTTCATAATAAGACGGTAAAAAAGAAAACAGCTCGCGTCCCCGCAAGCTGTTGATTTGGATATCCTCTCCCATAGCTCGACCAGAAAAGGACACGCTGGCGCTACGGTTCATTTCATCATTACTCACTGACACTCACCGTCCCCAGCACCGCCACCTGACCTGATCCAATCTCAATATTCTGATTGCTCTGTCCATTGATTTTGAGCTCAGAGAAATCAATAATGATCGGAATGTCCAGCAAAACAGCGGAAATTCGGGTATACCGAACCAACGGGTCTTCCTTGTAAAAAGCAAGCTGCCTCAAATAAGCCCGCACACCGCTTTCGATCAACTTTTTGATTTCATCCAGTGTGGATGGCTTCTCCTTGGTACGCTGTACCTTGACCGAGATATTAATTTCCACCTCTGCTGCTGGCATGATCGTCACCACAGGGCCAGCTGGTGCCAGCCCTTCGCCTTGTCCATCCTGAGTCGGATCAATATACTTCTGCACCGCAGCCACGATATCCGGACTGGCAGCCCGTTTGTCGGTGTCCAGCACATATATACCCACCGTTCCTGGCCCTTTCCACAGTGGAACAACCTCTACACCGCCGACTCCGGCAATCTCATTCGCCCACTGGGTATACTGTGCTTTGTTACCGCTTGTGCCCTGGTTTCGCACCTTGGCATAAAAACGTTCCAGCAACAGCTGGTCGCTCTCAATGTCTGTGCCGCTTTTCGTCTCCTCTGTATTGATCACGGAGGAAATCCCGCTGATCGGGGTCGCCATCACTTGGATGACACCCGCAGGCACGTTGCCGCTACGTCCGGGATTGATGGCTCGAATCGCCGCAGTTCCTGTACCCTGTTCATCCAGCGTAACCGATGCCGTGGTCGCATACTCAATGGAGGCTTCCCCGGATACATCATCTGCCGGAGTCGCTACCAGCGTTCCGGCCGGGACGGTCGTTCCCGCTGTGCCTGTAAACGTGACTATACCTGAGGCGGCAACCGCTGCTCGCCGTGTCACCCCATGCTCTGCTGTTCGCAAATCCAGCTCCGGCGAGCGAAAATCCGGGTTGTCGCTGGCTGCCGTGCTGGCAAAGCCACGTCGCAGCAGCTCCTGCGCCCAGATCGCAGCTTCGGATAGCATAAATGCTACCGGAGCCTGCGCATCCCAAATAAAAGAGCCCTCGGACTTATCAATGTCCGAAGGCACTTTTTCCAGCATTCGATTTAAAATTTCCTCTTCCGTCTGGTCTACCAAATATTCCGGCAAGTCTGCCATTAGATCACCATACTTTCCACAATTTCCGTTTCATCCCGCACGTTCGTAATCTGGCAGCTAAAATGGCATGCCTCACCTTCCCAGCGAAATGTGAACTGATCCACACTAGCCGTGCGGGCATCTGCCAGCAGCGCTTCCGTGACCATGCGTTTAATTTCACTTTCCTGCACTCCGTGACCATAGCTGCTGCCAATCAGCTCCTCCAGCTCACTGCCATAATCAGGAGAATAGATCACATGACGGTAGCGAGAGGTGCGAATTGCTTTTTCACACCATTGCACCCAGGCTTCTTTTTCATCTGTGGCCACTATTTTATGGCTAGGGCTCATAACAAACTCCCCGGCTTCAAAATCAAACCGCCAGCTTCGACCGAATACAGCCTGATTATCCTCCAACACATCTGGATCCGTAACATCTGTCCATATCATATCATCCGTTTCGGGAAATAAATTAGCCACGTCCACTCACCACCTTGCATACGACAACGACATCGTTACCGCTATTCACCCGAATCGCAAGTACACGATCTCCCGGCTTAAGTCCTTCGTTCAGGCTTAGATTCACATCCTCCAGCTCGTCCTCCCCGATATAAAAGGAGGTTTTCAGCTCTTTGCCTTCCCAATTCTCTGATTCCACTGAAGTCGAGGTCCCTTTATACATATGACGGGGCACAGACAGCAATCCCGGCAGCTCAGCGACCAGATAATCCTGAAGCTCATGTTTAAAATCGTCCAGCTTAAGTCCGGTGGAGGTAATCGTGCCGAGTACCGCGCCTACTCCGCTCAGCGCCTGCTTGGTATGCTTGTGAAATGAGGATTGCAGAGCGGTGACCAAATGCCCATAAGGGTCCTTATTCAAGGTAAAACCTCCTTTTTACATCGTCATACGTTCCCAGCTCCAGCGACATGCTGCCGGGATTGCCCAATTCCCTGCTCACGGAAATCACCAGCAGCTTCATGGAACCCATCAGCACCGCGTCTCCTGCTCGAATCGTGTTCATGTCCGGCGCATTCACGGATATCGTTTGCTGTATGCCTCTCAGCTTGCTTTTGGCCAATTCACGTGCCGCTGCACCGGACTTCACTTCGTCATCCTGCACAATCACCTGAAGAGTACCATATTTGGCAATATCCTTTTCCTGAATCGCCATCACCTTGGAGGGAACCTCATTGCCCGTTTCACTGGCTGCCGTAGCCAGCACCTTTACTCTAGTGGCTGCACCTTCCAGCGTACGGGATTGTGTTGTATCGGTTACTCTCTCCAGAGCATACACATCTTTGTTCGTTCCCAGCTCGTACAGCTCCAAGCCGGAAGAGATCATGCGTGGATGATATAGCTTGCCCCCCGCCTTAGCCGTTTCCCGCAAATCACCCAGCATCATGGAATAAATGGACTGTGTCCGGTAAACTGCGCGTCCCAGTGGCTTTTTCGTGTCTGGCAAAGAAGCAATTTTCAGCTTCCAATCCCTTGCATATTTCTGAAAACGCTGAGTAGCCGTCTGCTTGGCAGGGAGTAAATATTCATCCTCCGATTTGTCCAAATACACCGTACGGTCGTATAACGTCAGCGTCATACGCTTGAGACCGTTGTTGGAGGTTTCCACTTCCCAGATCACCGCTGGAGACAACAAGGGAACATAGTCTTTTTTGCCATACGGAATTCCGCTAACCCGGATCGACATCCCTGGAGAAATGGCAGGCATATCGGACGTAACAACCAGATTAACTGTGCCCTGATAAGCGATTTGCTCCAGCGAGTCCCTCAAATTGATATTTTCCACAAGCGGCGATAAATCATATTTGTCCTGTAAAATGACTTTATAGCTCATGATAGCACCAGCTTTTGCCCCGGTTTAATCGCATTCGGATTTTGCCCAATGACCTTTTTGTTAAGCTGATAAATACGACTCCATTGCGAGCTATCCCCCAGTTCCAGCTTGGCAATTTTGGACAAGGAATCTCCGGACTTAACCGTATATGTTTTTTTCTTTTCTTTCATATCTGTGCGAGGCTTTTTGTTAACTGTCGCGGACTTTGACCCGCTGCCAGCTTTTTTGGATACCTTCATTTCCCTCCAGGTCCGCAACGAAAGATCAAAATTCACATCCCCGGATTCACCGCCGCGAAAGGTCGAATTATGAGAGGCTACAATAACAGGTACATTCACGGATGTCCCGCTAATAATGAAGCGTAGCGGCTTTTGGGACAACAAGAAACCATTTAGTGTATTCATAGCCTCCTGCGGATCGGGAATATCCTGATATTTACAATATGATTCATCATACTCCTTGGGAAAAAAAGAAGAGAAGGAGATTTCCTTCACCTTCTCTCCTTGCGGAAAATCAAACTCCCCATAGGATAAAATCGTCGTTGTATCAAACCCCTTTTGCCGTGAGATCGTCACTTCCTCGGGATTCACCGGAAAAACAAACTTAAATCCTTTTCCATCCGTCAAACTAAAATTCATATTTTTCCTCCTCCCCTATAACTACCATCCACTGCATTACACAGCTCCAGCGCCCGCAGGCTTGGTATTCTGTGTTGCCCGCAAGATTTCAGCTTTCAGACGGTAGCCAATTTGCGTAATAAGCCCATCCACATCCAGTTTATTTTCATGCACAGTGACCTGTACAGCCCCCGCAGGAAGATTGAATTGGTTGGTGGTTTCCGTTTTAAAATCCTTCAAAAAGCCTGATATTGTCCCCATTTGTTCAGGACTGATCTGTACCACTTGAGGAGTCGGATTACCATTGGCTTTACCTTTAGCTTTGGCTCCATTGTTCGCATGAGCCGCAGTATTCAACATCGGGCTTGGATTTACGCCTTGATTGGTAATAGCCATCGGTCCGTAAGGATTAGGGACACCTTTGGCGCCCGGTTGCGGAGGTACGTATTCGGCTGCTCTAGAAAAAGCCGGCATAGTTGCTAATGGCTTAAGGGACGCACCTATTGTCGAATGAGGTGGTATAACAGGTTTAGGAACTTCAGGTGGCTTAGCTGGGGCTTTCTTAGGTTCATCTTTTTTACCGAAAGAGAAGAAATCAGAAAAGCCTTTACCAAAGTCTCCAGCCTTATCTGAAATCCAGCCTGTGACCTGGGAGGCTTTTTCTCCAAGAAATTTACCAGCGGACTTTGCTTTATCTATAATGGCTGGACCATAATCTGAGACTAATCCGCCAATTTTCCCTCCAACAAAGTCTCCCGCCATACCTCCAAGTGTTGAGCCAACCACAGTACCAATACCCGGAAGCAAAAATGAGCCTATAGCTCCACCTATCGCAGAACCAGCGGTCCCGCCTACTGTGGAACCGATAGCTTCTGCACGCTCTTTACCAGAGGTAGCCTGGGCGATGTTCATAATATCCATCCCATAGCTTAAAGGACCCAGTAGCTTTTTCGCGCCGCCTTTTAAAAGGTTTTTGAACAAACCTGATCCGGCTTCCTCAGCTGCTCCGGCAACGCTACTTGGTCTGATAATACTTGAAGCTGCATCTGCCGCAGCACTTGAACTTGCAGCGCTAGGTACTACACCAGCGGCTTCGCTTGGATTAATCAATCCCCAGCTTTTAGCCTGATCAAACAATCCCTGTCCACCTTCAATTAAATCTGAACCTCCTCCAACTTTTTCTAAAAATTCACCCCCAGATTTACCAACATTAATTGCCTTTTTAGCCAAATCTTTAAATTTTTCTCTTCGGGTAGTTCCTTGGAGCGGTCCCTTTAGGGTGCCTAAATCAGTATTAAATTTTTTAAATGCTTCAGGAGCTTCAGATATGCTTTTTACTCCTTCACCAACTTTTTTAACATTACCAAGAAAATCTTTTACATTAGTTAAAAAACCCTTTGGCTCCTCTTCTTTCTTCTCACCACCGAGCTTCAGAGAGCTTAACTTAGTACCTAAATCCCCAATAGCAGCTGTATTCGCATTCACTGCAACAGTATTCAATTGCACCGCGGTGCTTAGCAAAACGATACTTGGATTATTATCCGCCTTCGGCGAGCTTGAGCCAGATTGGGAGTTTACCTTCACATTTACATTCCCAGATGCCTGAATAATCTGGGATTTGACCCGATTAATCTTGTTCAACAAATTATCCAAACCTTTGGAGGCCATATCATTCAGCACAATTTCCGGGGCCATGCGGGTACGGCCGATTTTCAACACACGCCCTTGAATCCGCTCAAAATAGCGTTCCATTGCGCGTAATTCGCGGTTCGCCTTGATGACATTTTTAGGATCGATCACAAGGTTCATGCGGTAATTTAATGCTTCTGCCATCTATCATGTTCACCTCCTTGTTTATGCCTTTGAAGCTGCCATGCTATCCATTTCCTGTTCGGCAAACGCCAGCAGCAGCATGCGCTCACCGCGGGGAAGCCGCCAAAAGTCTCCGGGGCGGAGGTGGTGCCGGACCCACAAGTGGTACAGCATCGTCGTCATTCCCCCGGAGCCGATTAGTTTTTTAGATCAGCAATCTCAACGCCAAAGCCGGACAGTTCGAGCACCTTATCTCCTACCGCATCCAGCTCACCCGCCAGCAGCATACGACGGACAGATTGCTCGCCACCGGACAGCTTCAAACGGCTTGTAATCCGGGGATCGCCCCAGCCGTTAAGAGACAGGCCCTTCACTTCCAGCTTGCCGGTAGCTTCGGAAATCAACAGGGCGTTAAAAGTCTCGGTATCTACCTTTTCATCCACCGCACCCTTCACAGTCCGTCGAACCGTACAACGTTCACGAATGCTGTCTACTTTGCTGGAAGTAAGGCCGTGCAGCACAATTTTCATATCGAGACGCTTGATGCGAACTGTTTCCTCCGGCAGTTTTTCAGCGGCTTCAAACAGGCTGTCCAAGATTTGTTCTTCTGTCATATTTTCATTCAAGCTCATAAGTCATTCTCCCTTATTTTTAATTTGTATTGGGGAACGAAACGCCTACAGCATTCCATCCCCCGTTCTTCAACTTAGTTCGCTACAATCGGATCAAGCAGCTCATAGCCTTCGAAGGTGAAGGTTGTTTCTTCCTGTACTTCCTCGCCCGCTGTCCAGTTGGCAAGCTGGATTTTGTCGGGAGTGCAACGGATGAGACGAATACTTTCATGTCCGAAGGCTTCTGGATCATCCAGTTTGGTAATAATCTCAAAACGGTTAAAACCACGACGAATCATATCGGACGTAACCTTGTAGCCACTCATCGTTCCCGTCCCTTTTTTGATACCACGCTTGTGCACCTTCCACTCATTGCCCACGAGATTCAGCTCGCGTTTTTCCATTTCCACGCTGGCTTCCAGCTTATTGATATTCGTCTGCCACACCCCGTCCACATGCGCCTGACCATACGTACCTAAAATGACTCTTGAAGCATCCAACATTTCTTTTTCCTCCTCAAAATAATCCATAATATAGTTTGGGATTTACCAAAATCCTTGCTGTTAAAAAACGAATTCAGTCCTGCGGTTTGGCTGAAAAATGCTTATTGCACGTAAAATGTGCCGAATAGCTGCTCCATCACGTCGGTCAGCTTCACGTTCCATTGCAGGAACACTTGGTCTGGCTCTGGTTTAATAACTGGAGCATCACCGTAGTATGCCGGGTCGAGAATGACATCGTAGCCATCCGCCTCGATCACATTGCTTAGCGACAGCTGTGCCAGATATTCTTTGATCGCACCAATGAGTGCCAGGCGACCTACCACCGTGTTGTTGATTTTGCCAATGTAAGTCTCTTCGGCTGCACGCTGCAAGTCAGCGTTAATCGCGTCCATCACGCGGATGGAGCGGATTTTCTTCCATGCATTATTTTGACCGGCAGCCGGGTTCACCAAGCTGTTGATTCCGCGCAACGCTTTGACCTGACGGCCGTCAAAGAACAACAGGAAAACCCCGTTACGGACAGCCTGCTCCTGCTCGGAACGTGTCCAGCGACGTGTCACGTCCTCAAAAGGCGTAACCGCGTACGTCGCGGATTGATTCAGACGTTGGCCTGCGATCAGTCCGGCTACATAAGCAGCCGTTTGGGCGGAGCTGTAATCCGTTCCTGCCAGACGTACGCCCGTACCGACGTTCACGACGCCTTCATGGTTCAGGGCCAGGGAGCGCGCAGAGGCCACGCTGACAGCCGTTTTGGACACATCATCTGCCGCAGAACCGCCGAATACAGCAATTACGCCTTTGCCTTCGCCCCGGACACGCTTGATCCAGGCGGCAAAGCTTTGCAGCAATGCCATATCGGCTGCATAATCCAGCGCCAGCACGTTAAATTCCTGTCCTTCAAGTGCTTCCTGCATGGCGATGTAATCGGCATTAACCAGCTTGCTATTACCGCTGTTGCCGCCAGTGAGGTGTACGCCGCTGACATCCGCCGGAATGCCGCCATCGCCGACAACCTCGGCCTTCACCCATACGTTTTCACTGTTCTTGTTCAGGGCCTCGGCAATCGAAGCAGCCGTTCCATCACTGCCTTTGTACGTGCCCAGCAGTTTGGTTCCTTCATAAAGTCGCACTTCACGTGCCTGCTCGTCACCCAAAGTCGGCTGTACAGTTACAGCAAAACCATTACCGCGACTACCTGTGTACAATGCCTTCAAGCGCAGCACATCCGTTGGTGTCTCGCCGCCGCTTTTCAGCGTTACAGATGCTTCAGCAGCCGTGTCATCTGTCAAACGGTAAGCCAGCAGTTTTTTCGGGCCGCCCAGCAAAGCCAAATACAGCGTAGAATATGCTGTCGCACCGTCTTCACTGTCGCCTGAAAAGATTTGATGAATTGCCGTTTCGCTGCCAATCTCTACAAACTCACGCACAGGGCCCCAATTCGCCTTGACAGGTACAACCACCGTACCACGTGAGCCACCTTGAATCGCTGAAGCTGCAGCTGCCTGAAAGTTCATATACAAACCCGGTAATACCGGTTTATTCGTGTTTTCCCATGTTCCGCCTGCCATAATTAGTCCACCTTCGCTTTCATAAATTGTTCGATTTTAGTGTGTGCTTCTGCTACCGTAAACAGCTTGTCCTGTTCACCAAAAAAGGCGCCTGCCAGCACCTCTTCCTTCACGGAAAACAATTGTTCCGCGTGTTCCTTAAGCTCCCCCAGCGTGTAGCGGGGGCCGCCTGCTTCCTGCCCAGAATTTAACGGGGCCTTCTCATGGTTTGCCAAGGTCAATCGGACCTCCTCATTTCAAAATAGGATGAATTTCCACTCTGCGGATCAACGCCGCTTCCTCAGCCGGGCGCATACGTCGCTGTACCAGCGTTAGCCGGAGCTGACCGTCTAAAATCGCATCCGCCTGCAAATCGGCCGAAGCTTCGTCCGTAGACATATAACGGCCTTTGTCCTGATCCAGTGGAAGCTGAATTTGAGCGGCAAATCCCTCGACCAGCGCGGAAGCTGCGCGGTTCTCCTCAGCGCTGTCTGGAGCAATAATATGCCCGATGAACCGTTTGCGAAGCTCATACATGGAAGCTCCCGCCATCCTGGTCTCGCAGCCGCTCAGCCGCCATAGGACCGCGTGTCGTCCCGGCTGTGCGGGCCATGCATCGGCGTATACCGACCACGTCTCGCCCAGTTGATTTTGTGTCCAGCGAGTCAGGGCTGCCAGCCATTCATCCGGCTGGGCGGCGCCACTTGCCGGAATAGCTGAACTTCCTTCCGTTTCAGGCACATACACGCCAAAGCGCAGCGTTCTATACGCCTTGCCCGTGACGGTGTCCAGCTTTTCTGCATCTCGCACGCCCAAATAATGTGCGGTAAAAGCCGACGTGTCCTCACCTTGGCCTGTCACCGGTTCCCGGTGCAGCCCGGCAATCAGGGAATTCGCCCATACATCGGCCTGCGCCAGCCCGGCTTGTCCTGCGTACAGCTTGATGCGGATAACCTGCCGATAGCCAGCCCAGGAAGACTTCCAGATTTCCTCGCCCAGCGCCATAACAGCATACGGCTCTTCTGCCGTCTGCGACGGTGGCTGAACATCGTATACACGCCCTTGCAGTGCTGGAACAATTTCAATGAGCTTTTGCTTAAAGGCTTGTCTCATCCTGCAGCATGCCGCCTTTGCGCAACCTGCACTCGCATGTTGTGGCTGCCTAGCCATGCTTTTTTCCACTTTCGTGTTCTCATCCGGCGCAGCCTCATACTCATGCATTGCAGCATCCCTTGCTTAGGCAACACGACTCCTCCTTTCTGTAGAACGATTTCCCGGGAATCGACAGAGACAATCACCGCATGAAAAAACCGGCCCTATTGGCCGGCTAACGTTTGACTGTATGTGTCTTCGGTATGCTCTCTTGTCTTGATTCCCGATGATATAATCTTACACCCTAATAACGAATGCGTTGCCGGGGAAATGGACGATAAAAGCAGAGACGGGGGATGAAGTTAGGCGGTTTTTTGAGAACATGTGTTCCTATCATTGAAACTGCGTTAAATCTATCTAATGGTTGATGTTGCAAAAAAATAACCGCCCTCTAAAAAGGCGGTCAATTAGTTCTCTTCAATAAATTATAAATATGTACAGCATACCTGGTGATCGCTTCATCGTAATCTGGATACTTATACTCGAAGCTGCTTGCCACAGCCTTGGCGTATTTCCTAAATAACTCATAGCAAGTAAATAAAGATTGCCACATTTCCTGATAGCCACTCCCGGAATAGGTGGATAGTAATGTTTCCCAATCCTCTTTGGGAAGATAACGTTTTATAAATTTGTAGTTTTTCCCTACGCTAAAGGTATAGCCTTGCTCTGATCCAATTAGCCAGGCCATCATTCTGAGCAAATTAGGTCGCGCAATCTCATGTAAATAGTCAATCGCAAAAAGAATTTCTTTTCTCGCCAATCCTTTGACTACGTAGGTGGAACCCATCCAAAATTCATTGCAGCAATCATCAAATTCCCTTGCGGTCGGCTTTTTAATCCAATATTGACAGTCGTTTGCGATCACCTCATTTTGGATAAGAGCATCCTTATCAAGCACAACCTCAACTAAGCCGTCGCTATTTTTAAAATAATCCTCCACCTCGTTCATGGGGATCAGTGTCAGATCTAATTTATTTCCATCCTCAAAAAGAATGATATATGAAAACCAATTACCTAATTCTGATGGAAAAAGCTCCATATCCTCGGGTTTTTGCATCATAAGCCTATTCCCAAAAATATGAAGCCATTGATCGCTTTCCTTGAAAGAAACCATATCTGTTACAAAGTATGAAATGTCATAATCCTGGAATGTATCGGAGGGAATATTTTTGTTCGTACGTGACCCTTCCAAAGTAACCAATCGTATTCTATCGTCATTCATAGCAAAATCTACAAGTATATTCATCATTTCTTGTTCACTTCTCAAGACTTCATTTCTCAATACAGTAGCCCTCCATTCCAGCCTTTAGTGATGAGCCTCATTTTCTTATTCAACTTCTTATTCGCCGTTGTGTTTCATACTCCCTGCTGTCCAAGTTAATGGAATGAAGGCTATGACCCCTGAATTTCAGGAAGTCAGAGCCTTTTAGAGGAGCCGTACTATAAACCATACTATTTACTAACCGAGCTTTCGATCCGCGCCCTTCTGCAAGCCTGCCAGATTCAAAACGCCTTGGTCTGCCAGCGCAAGCGCCATTTTGTAAAAGGCACGCGTGCGAAGCTTTGTATACGTATCCTTGCTGACCGGCGGGTCCAGTACATAATTGTAAACCTTGTAATCAAACACATCGTCATCCTTTAAATAACGCTCACGGATGAGCAGCTGTTCGCGTTCATTCAAGCGACTAACTACAGCATCTACCATTTCGCAGTAGGCCAGGCGTGCGTCGGGAGCATCTACATTATATACGGCTGTCCGGGCCGTCGGATCGCTGGTCACATTCGTTGGTCCGTTCGGTCGATCCGTATAGCCAGCCGTAATAAAGCTTTCTCGATCCATAAAGGTTATCGTTTTATAAATCCGGTACTTCTCAAACACGCCCTCCAATGCATTCTGCGTTTTGCGACGATCCAATTCGGGTAAGTTATTTTTCATATACAGCAGCACTCCTTATCTTATGCCTTTTGACAATGATGTAATTTTTAGCTATCACAATTTCTTTGTTTACATTTTGTTCGTGTTTTGTTCGCATCATGAGTATAACATAGCATTATTTAGGATATCTATCCATCGTCAAAAAAAGCGGTAGGGTCCCAAAAACAGGATGTTCGCTTTATTTTTCTATGCCTTTTGGCATATTACGTGCTTTTCCTCTTTACCTAATGGTATAATGGAACTAATCTATGATTCTATTGCAGAAGGGAGCCTCCTTTGTGGAACAGCCAGCATTCGGAACCTACTTAAAGCAGCAGCGCGAACAAAAGCAATGGAGCATCAACCAATTGGCAGATGCCGCAGGCATTAGCAATTCGCAAATTTCCCGCATTGAAAATGGGCTGCGCGGAGTCCCTAAGCCCTCTACTCTCCGCAAAATAGCGGACGCACTCGGTGTATCCTATACCGAAATGATGAAAGTTGCCGGCTATTGGGGAGACGACGATTCAATAGAGCAACATTCACACGAACCTTATCGTTCTACTGTGCCGGAATGGGCTACCTCCAAGGATCGCCGGGATTTCAAGAAAATGCTGGAGGAAGACGACGAATTAATGTTCGACGGCATTCCGCTGGATGAGATAGACCGTCAGCGTATCAAGGATGTGTTAACAGGTCTGTTCTGGGAAGCCAAGCAAATGAACAAGCATAAGAAGCCCCGGGCGGGCAAAGATCAAGGATAGCAGGTGATCGTATGAAAGAACTCATTCACAAACTCGTCCGAAAATACCGTACCAACTGCCCCTTTGATATTGCAAAAGCACTAGGTATCCATATTCGTTATTCCGATCTGGGTTCCACAACCAAAGGGCTGTATTACCACAAGCTGCGCAGAAAATTTATTGTCATCCACGATGGTCTTACACCGGAATGGAAACGGTTTGTTTGTGCGCATGAATTGGGCCATGACCGACTGCATAAAGGCATTAGCCGCTTTTTTATAGAGGAGCATTCCTACTTTTCTCCGGGAAAATTTGAACAGCAAGCCAACCGTTTTGCTGTACTTTTGCTGAGTGAAGGAAAACCGCCCCTGGCTGACGAAACGCTGGAGCACTATTTGCCCCGGATTGGGCTGCCCAAAGAGACTGCTCTTTTTTTTAACCACAAAACAGAACATTAGTTCCTATTTTGATTATTTACTGTTTATTGCTTCCTCCTCAATATAGGTGATTTAACGACGGCTTTAACAACCGATATATCAAAATTTTTTTAGTACTTTGATATAAAATAGAAGTTATTTTTACAATCATCTGATAAAATGTGGACGTAAGCGTTTGCTCTAATTCATTCATTTTATAGGGGGTTGAAGGAACAACATGAATTCATGGAAAAAAATCTCGTCACTCTTGACGACCGCTGCGCTTCTGTTTGGATGTCTTGGTACAGCGGCAGCAGACCCGGCAGCCAATACGGCTACTGCTCCGGTCAGCGGCAAGCACATCACCATCCTACATACGAATGATACCCATGCCCACGTGGTCGCAAACGACAAGGAAATGGGCTTCGCCAAGCTGGCAGGCATCATCGACCAGTATCGCGCTTCCAATCCCAATACCTTGCTGCTGGATGACGGGGATACCGTTCATGGAACGACCTTCGCTACTTTGGTCAACGGCGAGAGTATTGTGAAAGTGATCAACAAGCTGCGCTATGATGCAATGGTTCCGGGCAACCATGAGTTTAATTACGGCTGGAAGCATCTGGTCGAGCTGAGTAAGGAAATTCAGTTCCCCGTCCTGAGTGCCAACATTAAGCAAACGGACGGAACACGTTTGTTCAAACCGTATGTTATTAAGGAAGTGGATGGCGTTAAAATCGGCATTATCGGTCTGACTACGCCTGAAACAGCATATAAGACCAATCCCAAAAATGTGGAAGGGATTCAATTCACCGATCCTGCGGCTGAAGCCAAAGCAGCTGTAGACGAAATCCGCAGCAAAGTGGACGTCGTCGTCGTTCTTGGTCATTTGGGACAGGATGCATCCAGCACAGACACCAGCCTCAAGGTCGTTAAGGAAGTGCCAGGCATTGATATTTTCATCGATGGGCACAGCCACACCGTACTCGAAAAAGGGCTGGTCGGTGACAACGGCACGTTGATTGCTAGCGCAGGCGAATACACCAAGTATCTGGGTGTTGTGGATCTATGGGTCGATGGCGGTAAGGTTACCCAAAAGCAAGCGAAGCTGATTGACTCGACTCAAGCTGCCGACGTTCAGCCCAACGCTGAAATTGCTGCATTGATCGCTTCCATTCAGAAGGATCAGGAACCTATCCTTAAAGAGGTTGTAACGCAAACGAGTGTGGATTTGGAAGGAGCACGCGAAAAGGTACGTGCGAGCGAAACCAATCTCGGCGACCTGCTCACCGACGCCATGCGTGACGTTTCGGGCGCAGACGTGGCTTTAACTAACGGCGGCGGCATCCGGGCTTCCATCAAGACAGGAACGGTAACCAAAGGAGACATCATCACCGTGCTGCCTTTTGGAAACCAGATTGTTACCCTGAAGGTGAAAGGCTCTGACATTCAGGCAGCACTTGAAAATGGCACAGCCTCCTATCCGGAGCCAAGCGGAGGTTTCCCGCAGGTATCAGGCATCTCGTTTAAAATAGACACCTCAGCAGCCAAGGGAAGTCGCGTTCATTCCGTTCTGATCGGTGGCAAGGCGCTTGATCCTGAGGCAACGTACACATTGGCCACCAATGACTTTACTGCTGTAGGCGGTGACCAATATACGATGTTCGCTAAATATCCGCAGGCAGGTATGTTCGGATCGCTGGACGAGGCGTTAATCCGCTATATGCAAAAGATTGGCTCCGCCAGCCTGAAAGTACAAGCAGACGGCCGCATCCAAGAAGCCAAGGCAGACGTGAAAGCCACTGTCCCTGCCACACAGCCTGTGCCAGCTGCACCAATCGCATCACCATCACCTGTGCAGGAAAAACCGCAAGCCGTCTCTACACCGGCTGCGAAACCAGCACCAGCGAAGCCGGCACCGGCAAAAACCCAACCAGCCAAGCCACAGCAGGCCTCAGCTTCTGCCCAAGCTGCAAATAGCCATGTGTATGTTGTCAAATCCGGGGATACGTTATATGACATTTCCCGCAAACACGGTACTACCTGGCAACAGCTGGGGCAGCTGAACAAGTTGAAAAATCCTCACCGCATTTATCCAGGACAAAAGTTGAACATCCCGGCCTAATTCAATTGTCAGCAAAGGCAGCGTTCGTAATCCCAGGGATACGGATGCTGTTGCTGTATGTCAGAGGATTTGATGTATGCGATAGTCCAAGCTCATTTGGACATCGCATATTTTTTTGATAAAGCAACCTTTAAACCGCTGACAAGTTGTAGACCGAGAGGTATGATGGAGAAGAGCCATTCAAGCAGAGAACATTCATCCCGGTATCTATCGGGACCAGTCAGGTGTGTGGAAGGAGTCCAGAAATGCAATACATTATTTATGATCTTGAATTTACCGTTAGCCGTAACGCCAGATATTCCTCTGAAATCATTGATATCGGTGCTGTCAAAGTCGTTCAGGGAGACGATGGTCTATACGTTGCAGATACGTTTCACAGTTTTGTAAGACCCTCAAATCGACCTGTACTGTCTACGGATACCGTTCAGTTCACGGGCATTACTCAACGAGATATTGATGCCGCCCCGCTCTTTCCTGAAGCTGTGAAGCAATTTGTTGCCTGGCTCGGTACGGATTCACCCTATTATTTGTGTGCATGGGGGCCGGATGACCGCCAAAAGCTGGTATCCCATTGTCGTACCCATCATGTAGATCTTGGATGGATTCATAATACTAATGATATACAGAAGCAAATCTCCCGTCTGTTTGGTTCGGGCGGTAAATACCGTCAGCTGAGTCTGTCTCAGGCGCTGGAATTGTGCCATATTAACTTTGACGGTCAGCAGCACCGTGCACTGGACGATGCCATAAACACCGCTCAGGTTTTTATGCATCTTTTTGATCGTATTACATTAGTAAATAACGCTGCTGACGATGAGGAAAGCCGGGGCTCAAAGCTCGTATACTCCTCACCGGAGGAAGAACAGGAGCATTACAGTCCATTTGGCAATCTCGCCAACCTGTTTAAGGACCATTAAGCGGACAGCTCCCCGGCCCGTTCCGGGGGATCTCCTCCCTGTTATTCTTGATTTCCTACCTTTTTATCAAAATAAAATGCCCCCCAGGTCCGCAGCATTTCCTGCATTCGCTTGCGGTACCGTAAAGGCTCCAGAATCTCAGCCTCTGCTCCATACGAAGTGAGCCAATCCAGAAATTCACGATCATGATTGACCGTCACCTCAAACAACAAACTCCCATCCGGTAAATCCTTGAGTAAAGGCTTGATGAACAATTCCTCTTCTTTGACCCGATATACAGATTCGGCAGAAAATCGCACCACAAACCGAATGTTTTGATTTCCTTTGGTCACCGACCAGGTCCCTTTAAAAAACATTTCCATCTCTGTCGTATTTTTTTGAAACGTATACGGCAAAATTCTCATATTCCGAAAGCGGCTGATCCGAAAGGTTCTCATGGCGGATTGCTTGTGACAAAAACCAAGCATATAAAACCGCCGATCCTGCGGAACCAGACAATAAGGATCTACTTGAACCAGTGACACATCTTCATTTTGAGGTGAGCTGTATTCCGCTTCAATCGTCTGCTGCGTAAGACTTGCCAAAACAATCAGCCTGAGCAGATAGGGCTGGTTTTCCCGATCAAGTGTCGAGCCGAGCCGAATGATATTTTTCATCTCCTGCGCGAAGCTCGTCTGGTCTATCTTTTTTTTCTGACTAGAGGCCATCACTTTCTCATAAGCACTTTCAAAAGCCGGCGGCAAAAGAGGCTTCACCGTTTCCATAATGTCTCCCAGCTTGGCAAAAGCCTCTGCCTCTTCTTCCGTCCAATTCAGAGGATACAAAGCAAAATTGCTTATAAATATGTACCCTTTGCCATGCCCCATGTTTGTAATTGGAATATGCATAGCACTTAGCGCCTCCATATCTCGGTAGATGGTACGTTCTGATGTTTCACAACGTTCCGCAAGCTCTCTTGCCAATATCCCCGGATTTGCCTGAACAATAGTAATAATCCGCATTAAACGTATCAACCGATCAGTCAAGGAAGTCTCTCCTTTACAAAAAGATAGTAAATTAGACTCACTATGTTACACAAATAAACTAGCATAATTACCTATTTCAAAATATTAATTTCGTTAAACGAAACATTTCCCACCGATATCGATTGATCAAAAAGGACTTTAGGACTATAAGAAGCAAATGATTCAAAAGTCCCATCCCATTTATTACGTATGGCTAGAAGTAACTCTGCTTCCTTCAGGTAATCCATATCATCGGTTCTTGCTGCTCGTATCAGCAATTCATCTGCTTGTCTGTTTAGGATAAACGCACCTCTCTCATGCTCACCTTTCTCGTACATACGCAATGCCTTTTTTACAATCATAGACGTCTCATTCAGCTTTATGTATTTTTCCACCATCGGATGGGGTGGAACGCTCAGCAGACCCAGATGATGCGTGTAATTGATGTAGATTTGGTCCGTCTTAATCAGTGTTCGCTTTTCCTGAGATGGCTTACGCCAGCTCCACTCCATCAATCCAATGGTATGTCTTCCGGATGAGTGAGCCGGTATAGAGAACGTCAAAGCAGCCTGTCTATAGTTTCCCCGCCGCACATCCCCACAGTGAATCACCATGCGATCCCCGTCTTCTGAGCGTTTGAAACCGAGTCTCACCCCTTCGACTTTTAGTAGACTTACCCCGTTTTCGGGAATGAACTGGAGTTGAAGGTCACATCCCGCTGTTTTCGGGATTTGGTTCCCTTTTCTTTTACGAACAGCTCCATAGCCCCATTCTATCAGTAGATTTACTTGTTCGGCCCCATTCGCTGATATAGACTCTTTGTCCCATGTGTACGTTACATTAACCATTGACTTTACCACTGGTAATTTCCCCCTAAAAGAACATGTAACTCTAAATTAACAGTGTTATCTGACACTATATTGTCAGGGAACGTACGTTTGCTTGTGAAAATTATACATGGTAATCTTTATGAAAGGGGACCTGCTTCGACAAATAACAATTTAACCCATTCAAATTGCATGAAAACGCAAAAATAGCCCGGTTTATACCGGGCTACATTATAGTCTGCTTCCATATTATAATCTTACGAAATTGTAGTTTCTGTTAAAGAAACATTCGTTTTTGTGCAATTGTCGGGTATAGGTGCAAACGTAGTGCTATCCACTACGAGTTCTTTCGGTAATGGTTTTCCATTGACCGTGATTTTTAAAATTTTATAATCTTGCTCTCTCTCGTTCATCTTTCATTTCTCCTTCTATAAATCTATTCTTCCTATATTTTCGGTTCAGATATTCATTTTAAGCGCTGATCAGTAATTGAAGGCTTTGGCACGCTTGGCGGGAAAAATGTCGGAATGCAGATGCTTTCTTGATATACCCGTTTTGAGGTACACTTAAACTTATATATCGACTTTTTTTTGAGAACATTTTTCCGTAATGATCGTCCGTTTATTCTAAAATCTGCATCCTAATCTGTATACTGTACGTAACCATGAGATATGGGTAAATGATGGGTACTATCTTACATCTTGGTGTATCAGAAGGGAGAACGTCTTTTGGCACGACAAACTTGTCGCATTGCTTTCTACCGCCGTGTTGTCTGCACTGCTATAGCGCTTCTGTTTATTTTTGGGGTAACTCGTGTGCCCGGGGCATATGCTGCCTATTGGGATGATGTATATCAAGGCTTTGAGCAATTTTCCCGCCTGCCCGGCGATGTTTATCAGCTCAAGGAAGGCTACCGACAAACGCAGGAAGAGCTGCAAAAGGCCCGCAGCAGTATAGAAGCCTATCAAGAGCAAAACGCACAGCTGATGGAGCAAAACCGTAAGCTGACCGACACTGTTACTGAGCTAAAAAATCTTCAAGCCCAGCGCGATCAGGCTTCACACCGAAATAAAGTGCTTTTGATCACGGCTGTAATCCTGCTGGCTGGTTATTTTATAGGTATCCGCCTGTTGCGTTACGGGATGCGTCGACGTTCGGGAAGATACTAGCTGCCTGAAAGGATGAAACGTCTGAATGGACATACAAGCAGGACAACACCATGATGAAAGCGTCGGTTCGGTTGTAACGCTCAATCTAGCGGAAGGGGAAAAGCTGCATGTTCTGCATCCGCAGCAAATTATCGCTTACCGTGGCCCTAGCTCAGGTCGCAGTGACAAACTGATGAATATAAAAGGCATGTATCGCAAGCACAAGCTGATTCAGGCCGATTTTACAGGGGCTTGCCGTCTGATCGCTGCACTTCCACCCGGCTTTAGCCTCAAAATGATTGAGCTTGAAGGAGGCGATGATCTGTTATACGATTTTCGCAACCTGTTCTGGTACAGCTCTGGAATCCATATGCGTACCAAACTGCTGAGCATGAAAAACATGCTGTTCAGCCGCGATGTTATTAAAATGAAATTTGACGGTGTGGGGCAAATTGGTCTTTTGACTCAGGGTTTGGTATGTCAGGAGCAGCTTCATCCGACAGAGCCAATTTATGTCGATGCGAGCAGCGTCATCGCCTATCCCGAAAACGCCAAACTGGAGCTGACCGTGTACGGCAACCATCTCGCCAGCCAGCATATGAACTATCATTTTAAAATGACTGGACAGGGTACTGTGCTTTTTCACGCCGGGGAGCATCATCGACGTCTCCAGCAGGATATGAACGACGATGGCGTCATCAAACGATTTTTAAGGGAAGTTATTCCCTTTGGCGGAGTGTTTATCAAATAGCCCTGGCCATGCTATAATGGCAATGCTATTAGCAAAGTAGTCGGTCCCTGTGGCCAACACTATAATGAAGAAAATCCATGCGTCATGCATGGGAGAGGTTCGCGAACTCCCTCTATAAAAAACTAACGATGCTTTGTCCTCCGCATGAAAAATGAACTCGCGGGGCAAGGCCTGTTTTTTGTTGAAGTCGGTTCAAGAACTCTCCTTCTTCCAAGTGACGAGACTCTGCGTCTTACACCATTCCAAGAAGATCGAGAGGTTTTTTTATGTTTGCAAACGAAAAAGCGGTCGTCGTATTCAGCGGCGGTCAAGACAGCACAACCTGTTTATTTTGGGCAAAGAAACATTTTGCCGAAGTAGAAACCGTGACGTTCGATTACGGTCAACGCCACAAGCAGGAAATCGAAGTAGCCGCCGGAATTGCTCACAAGCTGGGTGTTCCGCAAACGGTACTGGATATGAGCCTGCTCAATCAACTAGCCTCTAATGCCCTCACACGCACCGACATTGACATTACGCAAGAGGAAGGCGAACTGCCTAGTACATTTGTAGACGGTCGCAATCTGCTGTTCCTAAGCTTCGCCGCAGTACTCGCCAAGCAAAAAGGAGCGCGCCACATCATTACTGGCGTGTGCGAGACGGATTTCAGCGGTTATCCTGATTGCCGGGATTCTTTTATCAAATCGCTGAACGTCACACTCAACCTTTCGATGGACTATCCCTTTGTAATTCATACCCCGCTCATGTGGTTGAATAAGGCTGAAACCTGGAAAATGGCCGATGAGCTGGAAGCTTTTGAATTTGTAAGAACCCGTACACTAACGTGCTATAACGGCGTCATCGGGGATGGCTGTGGCGAATGCCCTGCCTGCAAACTTCGCCGCGCCGGACTGGAGCAGTATCTCGCGGTTCGCGGAGCTTCATCCCAAGGAGCTGAAGGCCATGCGTGAGCCGGGTACCTTTCATATTGTCGACAAGCTCCAGCAGTTCGGGACAGACATTGAACACGCTCAGCTGCGCTATCATCGCAAACGCGTACTGGTCAGCAAACAATTTACGTTTGATGCAGCACATCATTTGCACTGCTATGAAGGCAAATGCAAAAATCTGCACGGACATACCTATATCGTCGTTTTTGGCATAAGCGGCATACCGGGCGAAACAGGCCTAACGCTGGATTTTGGCGATATCAAAACAATCTGGAAAGAGCGGATCGAGCCTTATTTGGATCACCGTTACCTGAATGAGACACTGCCCCCGATGAATACAACGGCGGAAAATATGGTCGTCTGGATCTTTGAACAAATGGAGTCCGCCTTGACCTCGGATGCATACCGCTCCCGCGTGGAAGGTGGACGTACCGAATTTGTGCGGCTGTTCGAGACTCCTACCAGCTATGCCGAATTCCGACGGGAGTGGATGCTGGATGAGTAATACCGTAACTGCTCACCATACAGCAGCAGCCCCCCACGGGGCCAAAATAGCTCCTATTCCTGTAATGGAGGTGTTTGGTCCCACCGTTCAGGGCGAAGGCATGGTCATTGGGCGTAAAACGATGTTTGTTCGTACCGCAGGCTGCGACTACCATTGCTCATGGTGCGATTCTGCCTTTACTTGGGACGGCAGTGCCAAGGATCAGATTCGTCGTCTCCATGCCGCAGACATTTGGCAGGAGCTGAAAGCCATCGGCGGTGAACGGTTTTCGCATGTGACCCTTTCCGGAGGCAATCCCGCCCTGCTGCCACAGCTTGGAAATCTGGTCACCCTGCTGCGTAGTCAAGGCATTGCCACCGCCGTCGAAACACAAGGCTCCCGTTGGCAGGAATGGCTGTACGATATCGACGAGGTAACCTTGTCCCCCAAGCCGCCCAGCTCTGGCATGTCGACCAACTGGGACGTGCTGGATGATATCGTCGCTCGTCTGTCGAATCGAAAGTGGACTGATTGGAAGACGGTTGGAGATTCCAGGTCTGCGACACACGTCTCAACCGCAGAATGCACAGAGGAAGCCGATGATGAATCAGTGAGAATCTACCATGGAGCATGCAGCTTGAAGGTCGTCATATTCGATGACACGGATCTCGCATATGCACGCACCGTTCACGAGCGCTACCCGCACATTCCTCTGTTCCTCCAGACTGGCAATCCAGATGTGAACACAGAGAACACGGAACAGATCGCGGAATCCCTATTGCATCGTTATGAATGGCTTATCGACCGTGTCATGGACGATTCCCGACTTAACGACGTAAGAGTACTCCCGCAGCTCCACACCCTTGTATGGGGCAACAAACGCGGCGTATAGCACATAAATGTAATATATTCCGTATGAGCTGTATGTGATACACAAATACGCCAAATTCGTTAAAGCGTACATTTGACATCCAAACTATAAATCAAGAGAAACCCTCGTCCGCGAGGACGCGGCTTCTCAACAAATGATGCTCCTTTGTTAAAGAAGCGCACTTTATTCAGTTCTACCCTGACCTACATGTAAACGAGCAGGGACTTTATGATTGGGACGGCGGAGCGACCTTCCCACCACCATAACTCCCTATCCAGTTACCAAACTAAACTTAAGGAGCCGCATTAACATGACCGGAAGAAAACCCGAAGAAATGACCGATGTTACCCTGCTTGGCAATCAAGGCACACAATACGCCTTTGCTTATGATCCCGCTATTCTCGAAAGTTTTGATAATAAACACCCGTACCGCGATTATTTTGTAAAGTTCAATTGCCCGGAATTCACCAGCCTGTGCCCGATTACAGGACAGCCTGATTTTGCAACCATCTACATCAGCTACATTCCTGATATTAAAATGGTAGAAAGCAAATCCCTCAAGCTGTACCTGTTCAGCTTCCGTAATCACGGCGATTTCCATGAGGACTGCGTTAATATCATCATGAATGACCTGATCAAGCTAATGGACCCGCGTTATATCGAAGTTTGGGGCAAGTTTACGCCACGCGGCGGTATTTCCATAGACCCGTATACCAACTACGGAAAACCGGGAACCAAGTATGAGCAAATGGCGGAGCATCGTATGATGAATCATGATATGTACCCGGAGACCGTAGATAACCGTTAAGATTTTTATTCTCGCTACACTTACTCATCATTAAACAATGAAGTGCACCTCCAGAATAGACACTGGATAACCTCATGGTTGATCCGGTGTATTCCAAAGGTGCACTTTTTAATCGTCCCGTTTGGTTATTTTGTAACTTTTAACTGAGCGCTGTCCGCTTTATAGATAATCTTTACTTTATATTTACTTGGCAAACCTACCGTTTCAATGGAAGAAAATGCTCCATTCCGTTTACCATAGGCTAAAATTGTGGTGCCGTTAGCCGGTACATATTTGTTAGAAAAATTCAAACGTAATTTCCCGTTAAGCAGGGCTGTTCCCTTAATTTTGAGCACGTCATTTTTACTGCCCAGGTTGAGTTCAAGTGCTCCCTTGGCTGATTGTTTGTAATCCCCGCCAATAACCAGCTTTCCAGAAGTATGGGTACGGAGAGTACCTCCATTATTCGTAAACCCACCACTTCCGAAAGCCGTCTCCGAATTCCCCTCCAGAATGCCTTGGTCGAGCTGTGTTCCGCCGGAATACGCATTGTTGCCCATGAGCTTCAGCGTACCTGTTCCCTTTTTAGTCAGCTTTCCAACGCCGGAAATATTGTTGCGCCAGCGATCCAATGCATTAAAGCCACCTTTGGAGGAATCCATAGTCACGGTAACATGATTGGCAAAAGCACCGTAGCCGTCCGCGGCAGAAAACAGATTAAGCCGTCCCCATCCCTCGGTATCGTCAAGCACCGGATAACCGGATGGAAGACCTGTTGTGGCCAAAACCCAGCGGCGTTGTGTGCTGTCAAGGTAAGGCAGACGTGTCTCCAGCAGCACCTCCGCTCCCTTAGGCACCGTCATTGGCGTAGTCGTCGAATTCATCTGACTAAATCCGTAGGTCAATCGCTCGGTATAGCTCTTTTTGTTGGCAGCGTAATTGCTGAACCGATCAGGTGAAGTACCCTTTTGCGTTAACAATTTACGGTGAGCGTCCTGATAAGCTGCTTTCTTCAAGCTGCTATTGGCCGGATCAGACAGGATGGCAGCCGCCATCGCAGTTGCCATGACACGTCCTCCCATCACATCAAATGGCGAATGCATACCAGCAACAATACGATTGTTGCCCAGCTCCGAAGCTCGTGTAAGCAGTTCCTGGTAACGCTCTGGTACAGCATAGGCCATAGCGATAGCACTGAGATACGCAGCATTGGTATGACCACTAGGAAAGCCGCCATCCTTGCTAGGGTCCGGATTTTGAGCTGGCAGCAAAGTCGGAACTACAACTGAATTATCGCTCCAGCGAAACGGACGAGGGTAGCTAAAGTACGCCTTAGCTGAGCTTGTCGAAGAGTAATCCCCACGCAAGGTATTTACCAAATTCACGATATTGCCAAGACTGGAGCTTGTACTGCCTGCATTGGTTCCCTCATCTTCGTATTTTTTAGTCAAGGCATCTGCCGGAATGTCGTTGATTGTTGTGTTTGCCCCTGCATTCTTTCGATATACATCGGTAAGCGAACCCAGACCGTCAATCACACTGTAGCTCTGATTTCTGCGATCATCCAAATAGGCCGCATCGGCCTCACTGGAGGTGCGGTGGGCAGCCATATCCATAACTTTTTGAATATTGGCATCCAGTACACTACTGTTTAGCTTGGTGCCCGTATCCCAGGTTGCACCAGGAGTCCAAAGCTTGTTAAATCCGGAGAGCAATCCGAGGGTCGGATTTGAACTTTCCGTCTTATTAGCAGAGCTGTTATTTTTATAATGATCTACAAAATATCCCGAAGTCGGCTCTGCTGGAGTTACCGTTGTTGGCAGGGTTGCCGCACTCGCATAACTTCCTCCCAGGGAGCCCAGAAGTAAGGGTACAGATAATAAAGCAACTGATAATGGCTTCTTTAGCAATTTCATTGTCAAATCATATCCTCTCTTGTGCTCTTCATACGTTCTCTGTGTTCATCCATACAGCAAGTTGTATAGCATAAAAATCATATCTTCCATTTGTTAAATGAAGAGCTTTGTTTTGTAAACCAGGTGCAACAGTTGTTTCAGATAAGCTGATAACGAAAAAAAAGGCATCTCAAAAGCCGATTATGCGACTCTTGAGACACCCTCATTCAAGCGATTATGGGAACATCATTTACCTTACAGCCATACTTCGATAACTTTGCCATTTACGAACCCCACCGCTTTGAAATAAAGACTACGGTTGCCGTATACCCAGGCTTCGACTTGGGTTCCGTTTGAAGCAGATCCCCTTTCTCTGACTGTTGGGTTTCCCCATGCAAACTGAACCTGTGTCGTATTCATGCCCACGCTGACCTCATTATTTTTAATCTTGTTCCACATAGCTTGCGACCATTGATATTTCTTGTAAGGATCGTAAGTCAGAAATTGATCGGAATCGGACAGCATTTGTGGAATGCGTGAAGCTCCAATCATGGAAAACGTGTCATAAGTTACGCCATTGGCACCCTGGAAAATAACTTCATAAGATTTAACACCATTCGGGTCCGTGCTTACCTCGATATCTTTAACTGTTACTTTGCCAAAACGCTCTCCAGCGCTATAGAAGTTATTGACCCAATAGGTTTTGCCAATGAGTTTGGACAGACTGCCTAGATCAATGGCTTTGATAATTTTTGCCGTTTCCGGCGTTTCAATCACAAGCTTGGTAGCACCCACAGATAATTCCCCTTGCTGCCGATCACGATTCCATTTGAATCCACCCAGCTTCAGATCGGTCAGTAATGTTCCTGGGAACACCACCTGTCCATTGACCGTTTGAACCTTGCCTTTGAGCGCAACAGATTTTCCATTCACAATCGCGGAGGAACTCCCTTTTTGGAGTACAATATTGTTTTTGCCCAGCTTGATCGTAAAGGTCTGATTTTCCACGGTTACCGATCCGCCCAGTGTCTTGAACACAGACTGTACAGGCAAATACACATTGCCGTTCAGCATAGCCGCCCCGGTCAATGTTTGGTCGGATGAAACTTTCAGAGTAAAAGATGATGGTATACCTTCGGTACGCAAAGATACGGCTGTGCTGCCAATGCCCCGTACTTTGAGTTTGCCCGAGCCGTCCTGCTGCAGCTCGGCAACCTGAGGCTTCTCTACTTCAATTTCACTGGCTTCGGGATGTCGCGTGAGTCGATACCCATTGGAATACGTCTCCTGCACATTCAATTGAATGCTGTCACCGATCGCACCCTCTTTGGAGGTCGTCAATAGGGTCATCCCTGTTAATGTAGGTAAACTTAAAAGAGTCGTGATACCATCCTTATAGCCGACCCATGAACCATCCTTTAATTGCGCAAAAAGCTCGTCAGGCGAATCAACCAACCGCACAACATTAGACAATCCGCTAAGCTGCACCGCCGGATATTTTTTCATCCGATCATAGCTCCACACCGTCCCGTCCTGATGCACAGTAATCAAGACATGTGTGCCTTTTTTCCACAATATCGAAGCAATATCACTCCCCACTTCACGCGGCGGTTCATTCGTCAGCATATCCAGCATCGTGACATGACCATCTTCCTTAAGCACCGCAGCATACGCCGTACTCATTTTGATATCGAGCGCACGGTCTACATGTCCTATCTTGCGCGGCTTGGATTCTTCGTAACCTGTGGAATACCATACATCACTGGATCGAGTAAGAACCGTAAAGTAGGTGCTTACCTTATCGCCGTCGATGGCATCTGATATTCCCTCGACCTGTCCTCTTCCCCAAGAGACCGTCCCATCGTATTTAATAGCCAAGCCCTCTCCCGTGATCTCTTTAACTCCTGAGGATTGATTCGCTACTGTTGCATGGTCAGAATAATTATCCCAGTTGGCTATCTTTCCGTCCTGAGTCCACCCGTAGTAACCTAGACTCTCGTTTTTGCTACCCGTAATTCCCTTCAAATTCAATTTTTCAATAACTGGGCCATCTATACTCTTTCTCCATATTGAACCGTCATCCAGTAAGTAGTTATCCCGGTCGACCACATCCATGATTTTAGCAGTTTTCCAAGAGCTGTTCGTGATTACATCCGTCGCTGTCTCTGCCGCTACCGCTGTTGAGCCGTTGTTTAATGTAGTGCCTGCTATCGCTCCACAAACCATCGCTGCAGCCAGTACAATCTTCCCTGCTTTTCTCATGCTTGCTCCCCTTTTCTTTCCCTATTTCCATATCAGCATTTTGCATAATTCCATTCCCAATGCTCAAAACTCTGATTGCTAATCGGAAATCGCTCTTGAGATTTATGTAAAATGCTCATATATATATCGGTTTCTAAAATGATTAACATTTGGATTTCCATGATACGCTAACAAAATTCCGAACTAAAACAAGCAATAACGAGTATGCAGCAGTATGGGTTAGCAGCACCGAGTAAAGGCAGGCTTTATTCCACTTTCAGCCATTTGCTGCAAACGGATCGCTTCCTATATCTTAAAATGTACATACATAACCGGAGGTTGCCATGACTACTAAATCTGCAGTAAAAAAAGAAACGGGCCAATCGCTCCCGCTTCAGGGGCCACAAGCGAAGGGCACCGTTTTTGCGATTCTGATTGCGATCAGCTTCGTCCATCTGTTTAATGACTCGATTCAATCGGTCATTCCTGCGATCTTTCCGATTTTGAAGGAGTCCATGCGCCTGAACTACACGCAGATCGGCTGGATTTCTTTCGCCATTAATTTTACAGCTTCCATCATGCAGCCCGTGATCGGCCTGTTTTCAGACAAGAGACCTACGCCCGCTATCCTTCCCATCGGTATGGGCTTTACGCTGACAGGTATGCTGCTCCTTGCCTATGCTGTGGATTATAAAGCGGTGCTGCTCGCGGTGATCTTCGTTGGTCTGGGATCAGCCGCCTTTCACCCGGAAGGCTCGCGAGTATCCCATATGGCGGCCGGATCACGCCGTGGGCTGGCCCAATCCATTTTCCAGGTTGGCGGCAACGCGGGCCAGTCACTGGCACCGATGCTTACAAGCTGGATTTTTATCCCGTTAGGGCAATTTGGCGCCATCTGGTTCACAGGTATTGCTGCAGCCGGGATTGTGGTGCAGTCATTCATCGCCCGCTGGTATGGTAACGTCCTGCGTACAGAAGGCGTTGCACGCAAAAAAGCGGTGACACGCCGTATGAAACCCCAAGTACGCAACCGCATTATGTTTGCCATGATTGTTCTCATTCTACTGGTATTCGTCCGTTCATGGTACTCGACCTCGGTCGGAAGCTATTATTCGTTTTACCTGATGGAAGTGTTTAAAATGCCACTGGCTGATGCACAACTGTACATTTTCCTGTTCCTTGGAGCTGGTGCGCTAGGCACCTTCTTTGGCGGCCCACTGGCGGATCGTTTTGGTAAACGGAATATGATATTCCTGTCCATGGTATTGGCCGCGCCACTTGCACTATTGCTGCCTTATGCCAACCAATTCTGGACTGCTATCCTGCTGCCAATAATCGGTTTTATCATGCTGTCGAGTTTCTCCATTACCGTTGTATACGCGCAGATGCTCGTGCCTGGCAAAATCGGAACGGTGTCCGGTCTGATCACAGGCCTCGCTTTTGGTCTTGGCGGAGTGGGAGCGCTGGTGCTCGGCAACTGGATCGACAAAGTAGGCATCACGAACATCATGTTCCTGTGTGGCTTTTTGCCGCTGCTCGGCATTTTGACCTTCCTGCTTCCTACAGATAAAACCCTGAACCGCTGGGCCGAAGAAAATGGAGCCGAAGTATAACAGGTATATATCACGATTCATTTTCTGCTTCAGCCAAACGCATCAGAATACGACGCTTTTTGTATAGCATTTTACCCGCCTCAGCGACGTCACGAATGGCGCTTCGATTGGCGATGGAACCGAACAAAATGCCCGCAATCGGGACCAGCTGGAGCAGCTTTTTCCATCCAAACTGGTCTCGATACGTATTCACGACTTCTCTCCACCCCTGCATTTGGGAAAATACCTGTGCCTGGCGTGAAGGGGCATCAAACAAGGCCAGTTCCTCCAGCACAGCCTTTTTGCCTACAATATCGGATGAAGCGAATTGCATACACTTAATGATAAATATGCGTTCCTGCTTATCATCGGGATTGAAGCCGTAGCACAACGCCATTTCCTGAAGTACTTTGAGCGACAAGCCGAGCAAAATGGGAATATCCGCCGCGATGGTAAACACACCGCCAATCCCTGTCGTTGCTCCCTGAGCGGTGGCAAAGGTAATACGACCGGATATCATATCGTCAGCGGTCTGATCCATGATCGTGAGCGGCAGCTCAGCCGCCTGCTTGAGCCCCCATGCCGGTTCAGGGCTGCGGTCCGAATCAGTACCATTTTGCCGAATAATATATTCACGAGCCGTTTGTTCCAGCTTGTTTAGAACGGTTTCTTCTTTCACCAAATATTTGCCACCGTTTTGAATGAAGCTTCCCAGTTCATTAAGCAATTGCTCCAGCTTGTCTTTAATGATTTTAGGTGTCAGCCGATCCAGTAGCATAAATGGCCATCTGCCGATTTTTTCCCAGAAAAAAATGTCCTTCTGCTCTTTCTCCCACGCCTCAATATTATTTAGCTCATGACGCAATTGGTCCTGATCTTCACGATATGGTGCAACCTGCTTCATAGAAGTACACGTCTCCTTTTTAACCATGCTTGTTTATGTATGGGTTATACGTAAGTAAGGTGAGTTCAGGTTTCTCTTTTTGTACATTTTTTAAGTTTAGCTTATATAGCGAATGAGATGTTATAGTATGTTAAATATACGTACGGATCGGAGTGTAACCATGAATAAATCCACATACACCTCACAGGCTGCTTCTATCACTGACGTAGAGCTTGTCCCCTACCATTGTAAGCATGATGCCATTTTACATACGTTTTATCTGCCTGAGGATCAGCAGCAGTTTACCGGAATGCCGGATGAAATGCTGGCACTGGCCAAGCAGGATCCCCACCGTCATCCTGTCGTCATTACGGCTAACGGAAGACCTGTTGGATTTTTCATTTTATACGATGGAGACGATCTAGCGGATTATACGAATACTTCCGAGGCTCTGCTGCTGCGTGCTTTCTCTATTCATTACGCAGATCAAGGACAAGGGTACGCTAAACATGGGCTGCTGCAGCTGCCCCAATTTATTCTCAAGCACTTTCCAAATGTTCGTGAAGTTGTACTGGGGGTCAATACCCGCAACCGGCCTGCTCAAAAGCTCTATCTCACGTGTGGCTTTCAAGATGAGGGGGACACCAAGATGGGGCCTCATGGAATGCAGCATATTTTGAAAATGAGTCTGCATCGCTAACCTCTATGCGCCCTCACCAAACAAAAAACTCTCGGTGCTAGCACCGGGAGTTTTTATCATTCGATTTCTCCTAACGAAAAGCTTAGCTTGTAATTGCCGTACTGCGTCAATTCATCCAGCATGGTATTAAGCTCTGACTGTGACGACATGCGCAAGCGCATCCAGTAACAGCCCTCCCCACTAACCCGATGAATCTCAACAATAGAGGGATGCTTCCGAGCAAAAGCCAGAAAAGCACTATGAACGGTTCCTGAATTCAAAAATACCGTAATAAAGGCATGAATAGTCTGCCCAATTTTTTCAGGGTTCCAGCGTAGCGTATAGCCTTCGATGATGCCCGCATCCTGCATTTTTCGAACACGCGCTCCTACCGCTTGACCGGTAAGATGAACGAGCAGACCAATCTCCTTGTGCGATAAAGAGCTGTCTTCAATCAGATGATGAAGAATGCGCAGGTCGATCTCATCAGGCACAAATAGTTCCATAGCCATTTTTCCTTTCATCATGAAACGAGAATGCTTGTTTTCCTTTCAACAGGCCATAGCCTGCATCTTTTGCGTCAGATATGATTGTAACAGAAACAACGAACTGCCGAATATATCCGGCTAAAAAATTCTTTCGATTATACAAAAGGAGCTATCCATATATGAAAATCACACTGATCCGCAATGCAACCCTATGGCTGGAATATGGTGGGGTAAAATTTCTGATCGACCCGATGCTGAGCGAGCCTGGTGTAAATCCACCTGTTCCAAATACGGAGAATGATCGTCGAAATCCGCTAGTTCCTTTGCCTCCACAATGGGAAACGCTCGGACAGCCAGACGTTGTGATCGTTACGCATTTGCACCCGGATCATTGGGACCCGGCGGCTGTACAATGGCTGGACAAGCAAATTCCCGTCTTCTGTCAGCCCGGTAATGAAGAGCAAATTGCTGCTGACGGTTTTACACAGGTGAATCCGATTTGGGTGGTTGGGTCTATGAGAGAAATTGAGATTATCCGCACAACCGGACATCACGGTACTGGAGAAATCGGGGAACAGATGGGCCAAGTGTCAGGCTTTGTGTTTCAAGCTCCAGGTGAGCCTGTCGTCTATGCGGCCGGAGATACGATCTGGTGCAGTGAAGTCGCGGAAACACTCGACAAATACCGTCCTGACTGGACGATTGTGAATGCTGGAGGAGCACGGTTTACGGTAGGTGACCCCATTATTATGACTGCCCAGGATGTGACGGTGGTAGCGCAGCACGCCCCTTACACACAAATCGTGGCTATTCACATGGAAGCGATCAATCATTGTCTGCTATCTCGCTCCGAGCTTTCGGAACATATCAACCGTGAAGGTTTGGGGCAGCGTGTCCATATTCCGGCGGATGGAGCGACGATTTCAGGATAGTCACCGTTTGCGCCCATTTCGAATATATTGGGTTTCAAAACGCCTAAAGAGGGATCAACAATGAATTTGCAATATCCTTATTACGGTACAGAAACCCAGTGTAAAGAAGTACCGATTACTTTTCCTCCCCAGCATCAATACAGACAGCCGGGGTTGGAGTATCTGATGGTTCCACGCCCTATTTTTGATAATCCAAAATATATCGGCACGGGAAAGCTTCAGGATCGGGTAGCTATTATTAGCGGCGGTGACAGTGGTATTGGTCGTGCGGTTGCTGTGGCTTTTGCCAAGGAAGGGGCCGATCTGGTCATTGCCTATCTCGATGAACATCGGGATGCGATGGAAACCCGCGATATTATTCACAAACTCGGCAGACGTTGTTTGTTAATTCCGGGCGATCTGAGGCAAAAAAGCAACTGCTGCCTGGTTGTCCAAAAAACGATGGAAACCTTCGGCCGTATTGACATCCTCATTAATAACATGGGGGTTCAGTTTGTACGCGAATCGTATCTGGATATCAGTGAACAGCAGCTTCGTGATACATTTGACACGAATATTATTTCCTTCTTTCATATGACCACAGAAGCATTGTCAATACAGCTTCGGTTACAGCCTATCTTGGTAACAAAAATCTGATTGACTATTCAGCTACCAAAGGAGCCATTGTCAGCTTCACCCGTGCTCTGGCTAATCATCTGGTCGATTACGGTATCCGTGTGAACGCCATTGCTCCTGGTCCCTTCTGGACTCCGCTGAATGCAGCCACACAGCCGCCTGAGGTGATTCGCACCTTTGGCACCAATACGCCGATGAAGCGTGCCGGGCAGCCTTATGAATTGGCCCCTGCCTATGTGCTGCTGGCTTCGGATGACGGCTCCTACATTACAGGCCAAACGCTGCATGTCAATGGCGGACAAATGGTAACGACCTAAACAAGGAACCTCCAGTATCCACATTTCGAGTGGGACTGGAGGTTCCTTTTATCCGTTTACATATGAACCTTAGCGATAGCCAGACATGGAATTCTAAGCCGATCTTTTGTTTTTGTTGTATATATCGAAGGCAACCGCCAGCAGCAGCACCAAGCCCTTGATCCCTTGCTGCCAGTCAATACCCAGACCGATCAGAGACATGCCGTTATTCAGTACGCCCATGACCAAACCACCGATAATGGCTCCAAAAACGGTCCCGATCCCGCCGGATGCCGAAGCACCGCCGATAAAGCAAGCTGCGATGGCATCCAACTCAAAGTTCGTACCTGCTCTCGGCGTAGCCGCGTTCAGACGTGCAGCAAAGATCAGACCGGAAATGGCGGCCAGCACGCCCATGTTCACGAATACCCAAAACGTTACTTTTTTCGTTTTGACACCGGACAGACCCGCCGCCTTTTCATTCCCACCCAGCGCATACACATGACGACCCATAACCGTGCGATTCATCACGAAGGAATAAACGACAATCAGAATGAACAGCAATACGAGAATGTTCGGGATTCCTGCATAACTTGCGAGCATAAAGGTGAACAGATTGATGATAGCAGCCACCACAATCAGCTTGAGTACAAATAAAGTCTGTGACGGAACCTCAAAACCGTATTTAAGCTGGGAACGGCGCTCGCGAAACTCATTAACGATAAACCAAACCGTGAGCGCGATGCCGATAATGATGGATACCAGATTGTAACCGGAGGATGCAAAATCCGGCAGAAAGCCTGAACTGATTTTTTGGAAGCCCCCCGGAAAAGGAGAGATGGATTGGCCTTCCAACACAATCATCGTTAATCCGCGAAAGAGTAGCATCCCTGCCAATGTTACGATAAACGCTGGAATCCGTACATAAGCGACCCAGAACCCTTGCCATGCGCCAATTAACGCCCCGACCAGCAAAGATGCAATCACAGCGATCCACGCTGGAAGCTGCCAATCGACCATCATAATGGCTGAAACCGCGCCAACAAAAGCGGCTATTGAGCCGACAGACAAATCAATATGTCCAGTGATGATAACCAGCACCATCCCGATGGCCAGCACAAGAATGTAGCTATTTTGCAGAATCAGATTCGTAATATTAATCGGCTTCAACAGCAGGCCGCCTGTCAGCACCTCGAACAAGATCATAATGACGACCAGCGCAATCATCATGCCATATTGGCGGATGTTATTTTTAAATAGTTTAGCTATGGTTTCCATGCTTCACGCCTCCTGACTTGGTCATATATCTCATCAACGTTTCCTGCGACGCGTCCTCACGGCTAACTTCTCCGGTGATCCGCCCGGCATTCATGACATAAATCCGGTCACACAAGCCTAGAACCTCTGGCAGCTCAGATGAAATGACCAGCACGCCCTTGCCTTCAGCGGCAAGTCGGTGAATAATCGTATAAATTTCATATTTGGCACCCACATCAATGCCGCGCGTCGGCTCATCGAGGATCAGAATATCCGGCCCGGCAAAAATCCATTTGCTCAGCACCACCTTCTGCTGATTGCCACCGCTCAGATTGCCTGTTTTTTGTAAAATGCTCGGCGCTTTGATGTTCATGCTCTTTTTCATATCCTCAGCAACGACGACTTCCTCCTGCTCATTGACGACAGCGCCCTTCGTCAGCTTGTTCAGGCCGGTCAGCGAAATATTGCGCTTGATATCATCCATCAGAATCAGACCATATTCCTTGCGATCCTCCGTCACATACGCAAATCCATTGTTAATCGCGTCCGTTACCGTGTTATTCTGGATCGGCTTGCCGTCTTTAATCAGTTGACCGGAAATGTTGCGTCCGTACGACTTGCCAAAAATGCTCATCGCCAGCTCCGTCCGTCCCGCCCCCATCAACCCGGCAATACCGACAATCTCACCGCGCCGAATGTTCAAGTTCACCTGATCCAGCACCTTGCGTTCCGCATGATGCTCGTGGTAGACCGTCCAATCCTTCACTTCCAAAATGACTTTGCCGATCTCTGCATGGCGCTCCGGATAACGGCTGGTCAGATCGCGTCCAACCATCCCGCTAATAATCCGGTCCTCGGTGACCTCATCCTTTTTCATATCCAGCGTCTCAATCGTCTTTCCGTCCCGTAAAATCGTGATGGAATCCGATACCTTCGCGACCTCATTCAGCTTGTGGGAGATCAGAATACAGGAAATGCCCTGTTTCTTAAATTCCAGCATCAAATTAAGCAAATTTTCGCTATCATCCTCATTCAGTGCCGCCGTGGGTTCATCGAGAATGAGCAGCTTTACCTTTTTAGAAAGCGCTTTCGCAATTTCGACCAGTTGCTGCTTCCCGACCCCGATATTCGTAACGAGTGTATTGGGATTTTCGCTCAAACCGACCTTGGACAGTAGATCGCGTGTACCCACAAAGGTCTCTTTCCAATTAATCACGCCGCCACTGGCGCGTTCGTTGCCCAGGTAAATATTTTCTGCAATCGACAGATACGGGATGAGTGCCAGCTCCTGGTGGATAATAACGATACCCAATTCCTCGCTTTGCTTGATATCCTTGAACTCGCACGTTTTTCCCTGAAAAACAATATCTCCTTCGTAGGTTCCATGCGGATATACACCGCTCAGTACCTTCATCAGCGTCGATTTGCCCGCACCGTTCTCACCGCACAGGGAATGGATTTCGCCTTCCTTGACCTTGAGATTTACATTTTCCAATGCCTTCACGCCGGGAAAGGTTTTGGTAATTCCCTTCATTTCCAATATGATTCCAGTCATGGGATACGCTCCTTTCGCTTTAGATGGCCTGCTCTTATTTCAGTCCAATTTGCTCTTTGGTGTAATAATGGCTGCCGACAATATCCTTTTCGACATTCGTGCGATCCACCGAGATCGGATCAAGCAAATAAGCAGGAACTATCTTTTTCCCATTGTTATATGATTTAGTGTCATTCACTTCCGCCTGCTTGCCCTGTAAAATACTGTTGGCCATCACAACCGTCTGCTCAGCCAGCTTGCGGGTATCCTTGAATATGGTTTGCGTCTGCTCTCCAGCCACAATCGACTTGATCGAAGCCAGCTCCGCATCCTGCCCCGTAATGATCGGCAGCGGCTTGTTCGCTGATCCGTAGCCAACCCCTTTGAGCGATGAAATAATCCCAATGCTAATTCCGTCATAAGGAGATAACACCGCGTCCAGATTGGCCCCCGAATAGTAAGCACTCAGCAGATTATCCATCCGCGACTGGGCCAAGGCTCCATCCCATCGCAGCGTAGCGATTTGCGCCATCGTCATCTGCTTGCTGCGTACCACCAATTTGCCTGAATCGATATATGGCTTGAGGACCGACATCGCACCGTTAAAGAAGAAATAAGCGTTATTGTCATCCGGCGAACCACCGAACAGCTCTATATTGAAGGGGCCTTTGCCTTCCTTGAGTCCCAGCTTCTTCTCAATATACGCCGCCTGCAGCACGCCCACTTTAAAGTTGTCGAAGGTTGCATAGTACGTCAGATACGGTGTGTTCCGAATCAGACGGTCATAGGAAATCACTTGAATCCCCCGGTCATGTGCCTTCTGGATGACGTCCGTCAGCGTGTTTCCGTCCACCGAAGCGATGACCATAACATTGACACCCTTGGTGATCATATTTTCGATTTGAGAGATTTGGTTTTCCACCACATCCTCGGCATACTGTAAATCCGTTTTATAGCCTTGCTCCTGAAACAGCCGGACCATATTCTCCCCGTCTCCTACCCAACGCTCGGACGATTTGGTCGGCATGGAAATACCCACATAGCCCTTTTCCTTGCTGCCCGTTCCACTCTCCGCCAAATTACAGGCCGAAAGCATTAAGGCTAAAACCAGAAGCCATATAGCGACAGCTCCTTTTTTCATGTGAAGCTCCCCTTTCCTCATGTGATGCGGGTCATTTTGAAGGTAAGTGCTGATTAGAGCATAAATTAGATAGCGCTTACAATAGAGTGGCGACGAACACCTCTCCTTTTCTTATGTGCAACCACATGGTATCATTCCAGCCCGGGAAAGGTCTTTGCTGGTTTTGAACTTTTTTTATAAAATTTTAACCTTTGTGTGGGATGAGAAGGGATGGATTGGTTAGGGTGGACCATGGTATGAAATGCAGGCAAATAAAAGAACTTTACCAGGTTAGATCTGATAAAGCTCTTTTATTCCTTCCTTTTCTATTTTATCTTAATGACAAAGTGACTTCTTCAGTTGACCGAATCCGGCCGATTCTCGGAAAGATGTATTTACAAACATAATCGTGCTCCTCGTTCGTCGAAGCTGTCATGGCATCCTCCACAAAAATCTGATGATATCCAAGCTGGTAGCCTCTCTTGCTGTAGTATCCACGCCAATGAGAGGTAGAAATACCACAAAGTACAATGGTATCAATTCCACGACGACGCAGCTGCAAGTCAAGATCAGTACCAAAGAATGCACCCCATTAACGCTTGGTAATGATATATTCGCCAGCCCCGATGCCGAGAAGGCCAATCCAGCTAACAAAGCGATATGACCGGTATTGCCGGATAATTCCGTTATATATACGGTTATGATGGGTTCTACCGAATATAACGCCACTGTTAATACAAAAAAAGTGACAAACATCGTAATCGTCAAACTCTTTTCAGGAATAATGCGCCATATTTCCTTAATACCAAGTGTTTTTTGGTGCTCACGGACAAACGTTTCCTTTACAAATAAAAGGGTAGTCAAAAAGGCAATCAGCAGCAACACACCTGATAAAAAATGAATCTTGTAATCCAAAATGTTCTGCTATAAACCCGCCGATTGTAGGTCCAAGCAAAGAACCGGCAATATTGGCTGTTGAAAGTGTACCCAAGGCCCAGCCCGCGTGTTCCTTGTCCGTCTGGGTTGTAATCAATATAGTACAAGCTGTGCTATACCTGTGATAGCACCTTGCAGTATTCGGAGCCCGATCAATACATATACATTATTTGCAAACCCCATGCAGCCTACGACTCATGATGTGAGAGGGTTCTCGTGAGTTTTCTGGGGTATCTTCCAGTTTCCTTAAATTTACTGACATTACAGTAGTGAATGTGAAAGAAAAGCTTATTGATATTCATCGACATCGATTAAAAACACCCGCTCCTGAAAGCCACCTCGGGCCTCGGCTTTGCCTGCTCTTAGCTTGTCCAGTTCTGCCGCATTCGCTCCATGTACTTCTGCCAGCGCCTGGATGACTTCCAGCATATCCGCCAGTTCTTCCAGCGCATCCTGATCTTTTTCCGCTTCAAAATATTCCTCCGCTTCTTCACGAAGCTTCGTTCGAAGCGCCTGTTTATATTCCTCCGGGTCCAAGATGCGTGTGCTGCATTCCTTGCCCTGAGCTGTAATCAGGTTCGGGATCTTATCACGTACCAGCTTGTTATATGTACGCATATGAAATGCACCCTTTCTGCTATGGAGTCTTTAATCCGTAACCAATATCTCCCTTTTCGCTATTATACTGCATAGCTGGATCAGCTACCATTCTTCGTGATAAACGCTTTAGAATATGATCTGTTCTATAAAGCAGCTTGTCTACTTCCTCCGGCTTCATCGTCCCTTTAGATGCACATTCCTCTCGGGAAATAAGATAATGGACTGTACTCATAAACAGCACGATATCTAAACTCGACTCAGCATTCTTGTGGATTAACCTGAGCAGATCGGTTACGGATAGGTTAAAGGATGAAGGAATGACCTGATTTCGATGAACATAAATGGCCTTCGCCATAGAAAACATCGCTCGATCACAAAGAACGAGGCAGTTATGAAACTGATTATGATTGCGCATCATCTGTGCAAGCTGTATTTGATATTGGGCAAGCTTTTGAAAATCCATGATGCAATTCAATATGTTGGAGTCGCTGTATGTGGGGAATGTGAAATCTGAATCACTATGTAAGCGCGGGCTTAAGGAGTAATTTTTCATGCAGAATCAACTCCTGAATATAAATTCATAAACACTGTGAGCAACATAGCATAGTTATGAACCATTAAAATGTATAATTTTCTAGCTAATCGGAAAAGCTTTATAAAAAAATATTACTACATAGTAGTATTTAAATCAATTTACTTACTAAGAGTTATTAATTACATGTAATACTTTCTCTACACTTCTAACTAAAGAGAGGTGTAATCATGTCTGAACTTCTAGAATTAGTCGGTACACGTATTCGCGATATTCGGAAATCCAAAGGGCTTTCTCAAGAAGCTTTAGCCGAAAAAGCAGGATTCAATTCGAGTTATATCGGTTTTATCGAGCGTGCAGAGAGAAATATATCTTTGAAAAATCTAGAGAAAATAGCGATGGCATTGAACGTGAGCGTTTATCAATTACTTACATATGTGAAGGAAAATGATGAGCTTACCGAAGAAGATTTGAGTATCAAAAATATTTTAACTCTCCTGAGAACGCGTGAAGCCAAAGATACGGAAATGGCATTAAAAATTCTTACGGATATATTTATAAGATTCGATGAACGTTGAATAATAAAACAGTCAGCAATAACAAAAAAGGAACTGCGCTTTGCAGTTCCTCATCTCTAACCCCTTACGACAACGCCAGCATTGCCTTCATATCTTCCTCCGCTGTAGTAATCAGCTTCAAGCCAAACATCTCGACAAGTACATCCAACACACCCGACGAGATAAACTCCGGTGGCTTGGGTCCGATGCGGATGTCCTGAATGCCAAGGCTGAACAAGCCTAACAGGATCGCCACGGCCTTTTGCTCAAACCAGGACAACACGATGCTGACCGGCAGCTCATTCACTGTACAGCCAAAAGCATCAGCAAGCGCCAAAGCGATTTTCACCGTGGAACCGGAATTGTTGCATTGCCCCAAGTCAATATAACGTGGAATGCCGGTATCTCCAACGGTACCGTAATCTACATCATTGAAGCGGAATTTACCGCAGGACGTGGTCAGAATGACCGTATCATTCGGCAAGGATGTAGCCAGTTCGCGATAATAATTGCCGCCTTTACCCGGTGCATCACAGCCTGCAATGACGAAGAAACGGCGGATATGTCCGTCTTTAACCGCCTGAATAATCTCGGGAGCCAGTCCGATGACCGTCTCATGATGGTATCCTGTCGTAAGCACCTGTTCAGATTCTACATCTGCGGCTGGCAGTGCCAAAGCGCGCTCAATCAGTGGAGAGAAATCGTCGTTCACAATTTTGGCAACACCCTCCAGCCCGGCTACTTCATAAGAGAAGAAGCGGTCTGCATACGTACCTTTAATCGGCATGACACAGTTCGTCGTGGCAAGAATCGCGCCCGGGAACTCCTCGAACAGTCTGCGTTGATCGTACCAGGCCTTGCCGATATTGCCTTTGAGATGTGCATATTTCTTCAACGCCGGATAACCGTGGGCTGGCAGCATTTCCGAGTGGGTATAGATGTTGATGCCCTTTCCTTCGGTCTGCCGCAACAATTCCTCCAGCGCATATAAATTATGTCCGGTCACAACGATGCATTGACCTTCGATTTTATTCTGGCTGACCGTAATCGGCTGCGGAATGCCAAAACGATCCGTATGCGCACGATCCAGCACATCCATGATCCGTACAGCCGCATTTCCGACCTTCATCGCCATTTCCAAATGCTCTTGTACATTAAAGTTAGAATTGGTTAAGGTCATATATAACGCTTCGTGCGTGATACGATCCACTTCGGGATCGGTATAGCCCAGTTGTCTGGCGTGGGTCGCATAAGCGGCAATCCCTTTTAAGGCAAAAATCATCGTATCCTGCAAGCTTGCTATGGTTTCATTTTTACCGCATACCCCAACGACAGTACACCCGCCACTCGGCGTCTGTTCACACTGATAACAAAACATATTGTTGTCCTCCAAATATTGATGATATTTGTTTGTTATCCTCAGCGTAACAGACCCTCAAATGCTCAGGTGTGATTATACACACATTTTTCAGGTCATTCCTGATCCGACACGCTGCCCCCGACTCCACCACCCTTACGGTACTGAACCGGGGAAACTCCCATGGCCTTTTTAAAAGCAGTGCTAAAATAGTGCTGGCTATCGTATCCGGTACGCTCAGCTATATCGTAGATGGACAACGTGGTGGAGTCCAGCAATTGCACCGCTTTGCGGATACGGGCGCGCGTGACGAGGGTCACGAAGCTATCGTTAAGCTCCTTTTTGAGCACACGGCTGAGATACACAGTGGATACCTGTAGCCGCGAGGCCAGAGCCTCCAGTGTCAGCTCCCGATCCGCATAGCCTTCCTGAATAAGCTGCCGCGCCCGGCGCACCAGTGGAGATAGCTGTGATTCGCCGTACACACGGTCACGGCACACCCGGAACGCCTCAATCGCACCTTCCAGTCCCCCGGCGTTGGGCTCCACATGCGTATGAACCGCTATATTCAGATAGCGCCCAATCGCCTGCTCTATGGAAGCGCCGATCGTCTCTGGTGCCTCCTGCCACAGGCATATGCCGATCAGCCCGTTTGCTTCGCGAAACAGGACATGCGGTCGGTCCTCCAGCAGCTCGGCAATGATATTTTCTGCGGCAAAAAGAAACAACTGGCGGTCATTTTCGCGCATAATCGCTTGTCGTGTCTCTATTGCTGGCCACCGCACCACGCCGATCTGAACAGGCGCCTCGGCTGGAAGACGTAAAAACGCCAGCTGCTCCATGACGTCTTTTCCCGTGTGCTGCCCTTCAAGCCATTCCAGACAAAAGCGCTGGCGCAGCAGCGGAATATTTCGCTGTATCTGCTCGGCAGCTTGCTCTACATAAGCGGCACGCTTGTTCTCTTCGTCAAGCCGCTGACCGAGCCGTGACAATGCAGCATGAAGCTGCTCTGCATCCACCGGCTTCAAAATATAGTCTTCTACGCCAAGTCGCACAGCCTCCTGGGCATAAGCAAATTCATCATGCCCGGAAATGATCAGACAGCGGCATGCCGGACGTTCTTCCCGCAGGCGCCGAATCAGCTCAATCCCGTCCATGATCGGCATATTCATATCGACCAGCAAAATGTCGATGCCAAGCCGAACCGCCAGCTCCAGCGCTTCTTCACCGTCCTCCGCCTCATCTGCAACCTCCATGCCCAGAGCCGTCCAGTCTACGCAATCCCGTATCCCTTCACGGATGATCGGCTCATCGTCTGCGATCAGTACTTGGTAACGTTTTTCAGTGTAACGTTGTTCTGTGTTACGTTGTTCTGTGTTACGTTGTTCCGTCCCTGTAGTCATTGATTTTGTCATCCTGATCTTCTCCTTTTTCATGAGGCTTTCTCAGTTGTCCCATATCCCGCAGCAACGGATGAATGATCGTAACGCAGGTCCCTGTCCCTTCATCACTCTCCAGTACAATTCCATATTCCTCGCCAAAGGATAACCGGATTCGTGCCTGTACATTCAGCATGCCGTAGCTTCTGCTGTTCACATTTGCTCTGCTTTGCTTCTGCTGTTGTTCCATCGCCTCCAGCGGCATTTCCAGCAAATTCTGCAGCTCACGCAGCCTTTCTGCCGCCATACCTGCTCCGTCGTCACGAACCGTCAGCAGCAGCTTGTCGCCATCGGCTTTAGCTTCCACTCGAATCGTGCCGGGGCCTCGTCTGGCCTTGATGCCGTGATAAATGGCATTCTCCACCACAGGCTGAAGAATTAGCTTTAGCACAAACAGCTCCTCCAGCTCCTCGGATACGATCAATTCCCAGCGAAGTCTGTCCCGATACCGGGTTCGCTGGATTTGCATATAGCTTGAAATATGCTCCATCTCGGAGCGAAGCGGAATAAAGTCATCTCCCTTGCTCAGTCCGAGGCGGAACAATTTCGACAGCGCCCCGACCATATCGGATACATCGTCTGCCCCATTTTTTCGGGCCATCCAATGAATCGTATCTAGCGTATTGTATAGAAAATGCGGCTTAATATGCTCTTGAAGACTACGCAGCTCGGCATCCCGTTTTTGCCGCTCCCGAAGCTCGCTGAGCGACATGAGACGGCGAATTTGCTCCAGCATCCGGTTAAAGCTCCGGCCCAGCAATCCGACTTCATCCCAGCGATCACTCCATTGGCGAACCGTAAGATCCCCGGTCTCTGCCGTCCGCATATAGGACATCAGCCGGAAAATCGGCTGCGCAATAGAACGCGACAAGCGCAAGGATGCCGTTAAGCCAAACAGACATACAATGAAAACAAAACAGACGACGTAGAATTTAATTTGCCGCACCTCCAGCGTCGATTCCCCTGCGGGGAATACCCCCACCGTTCTCCAGCCTGTAAATTCGGAAGCACGGAACATGAACAGCAGCTCCCGACCTCCGGCTTGACGGGTAAACATCCCGCTGTCACCTGCCCCGAACCATTCCGGGGGAATACGCTCAATCAACGGCATATCCGGCATATACACGCTGCGTCCCTCGGCATCCGTCACCATTAAATACCCCGTTTTGCCCAAGGTCACGTCTCTGGCGGCCTGCGACACAGCCCGCAGCTTGAGATCAATCATGATCACGCCCAGCACGCGCCCCGTCTCCGAATCTGTGACCGAACGGACGACAGATACAATTTCACTGTCCTTATACCGGACATGAGTAGTCACATTACGGTGGCTCGGCTGTCCCAGCACGGTGAAGATACCTGCATGCTGCGCCGCCTGTTGGTACCAATCCTCTTCGGTCAGGCTGCGCGTGCTTCGGGCATACATTTCGTTGCTGATATAGTCACCGTTTTCGTTTACGATTAGAATCCCGGCAATTTCGGGATATAAGGTAGTAAAGCCCTGCAGAAACTGCTTCATGCCATATAGCGTGTCCTGTGCCTGTACAGAGCTTGCTGTCTGATTGCGGAAGGTTGCCGAGTTCTGTGCCCGTCCCCTCTGATCTTCCGGTTTTACTGCACTCGTATGATCCACACAACCTGCATGACCCGCATGACCGTCGGCCAGCGTCCGGCCTTGCCAAAACTCCCCGATATCCGGGTTAAAACCAATCAGATATGTCATGTTCTGCAGATTTTCCATTTTGGTATCCAGTGCCTCGTTCACCTTGCCAATCAACTGCATCGTATGGTCTTCCACCTGCCGCTCAATAATCCGTTCTACCGTCCAGTTGACCAGCAGACCTAATCCCAACGAAGGCACGATGCCAAACAACAAGAACAACAGCATGAGCTGATACCGTAAAGGCATATTGCGCAAGCGCAAGCGCTGCATCTTTTTGCCCATTCCAGTGTGGATACGCTTCCATATTTCAGAATTTAAGCTTTGCCTTTTCCTCTTCTGTTGATCGTCATTTCGCATAATAATCATCTACATTCTTCCTTGTGACAACCGAAATGCCTGTATCCACCCGCACGGGCAGCGGGGCGTTATCACCTGAGGAGGAGGGTGCTGGAATCGTCAAATGATGGTGCAGATGGAACAGATATTGAAGCGACCAATACCCCATATTCCATGTTCCCTGGGCAATCGTTGCCGAGATCGTTCCTCCGCGGATCATATCCAATGTCGCCTTATTCGTATCAAAAGAAATAATTTTCAGCGGATGGCTGTTTTTTTGGCTTAGCACTGCTTCACCTACACCTGTTCCTCCCGTTGCATCGGTCACAAAAATTCCCGCCAGCTTCGGGTAAGCCTTCATTAATCGGAGCGACTCATTCCGGGATACCAGCGCGTCTGCACGACCATCTGCCACCTCTACCACCTTCATGGCAGGGTACTGCCGCTGGATGGTATCGCGAAAGCCACGCGAGCGTTCCTCATGATTTTGCTGACCGGGCAAGGTTAGAATGGCGACTTCACCTTCCCGTCCCAACAGCTCCGCCATTTTATCCGCAGCGGTCACCCCCGCCTTATAATTATCCGTTCCCAAAAAAGAATACGCCCTGCTCCCGGGTGCTCCTGCATCAAACAACACCACAGGAATGCCCGCATCCAGTGCCTTATTAATCGCCGGAATCAGAGATTCAGGATCAATCGCGGAAATCGCAATCCCTGCGGGCTTACGAGCAATCGCCTGTTCAATAACAGTCGTCTGCTCCTGCGCATCATAACGGGTAGCCCCACGGTACTCCACAGTCACTCCCAAGGCGTCCCCAGCATCCTCAAAACCCTTCAGACCGCTTTTCCAATACTCCAAACCAGACTGGAATGTAATCATCATATAGGTTTCTCCGATATTGCCTCGCAGCCCCTTTTCCTCCCAAGTACCCTTCAACGGACCGGATTGTTCATACCTGAACACATAGAGCGCAAAGGCCGCAATCAGCAGCATATATACCAGCAGCGTTTTTTTCATTTGCCCACCTCTTCCGTCGTATCCTCAAGCTGTGCATTTATTGTGATTTTATTTAAATTGTAAACGCAATCATATTAAATTGGAACTACTTCCACTCTTCCAACTTTCAGGTAGCGTTAATCCTGCACTAATGTTTCTGCGTTACAATACCTGCAATTGTGTTATAGGAGCCTACACAAATCTTTTGGAAAAGGAGTGATATGGATGAGCAAGCCGCGTATCGCGGAGTGGACAGAACTGCGGGGTCTTGCCTACCTCGCTGTCGTGCTTCAGCATTGCATTGGCGAATATATTTATCGCAGCGACATCCAGCAGCCGGATTCCGTGATGCTTGCAATGCTGTACCATTTGACACGCTTCGGCACACCAACGTTCGTTTTCCTGTCTGCGGCGCTGCTTTTTTATAATGGTAACAAACCGATTGGCTATCCCCGTTACATTGGCAGACGGTTTCGAGATATTTATGTTCCATTTCTCTGCTGGACGGTCGTTTATTGGCTATGTACTCAGAACTGGTCGACTGCGCAGTGGGGAAATATTTATTTTTACAAGGGCATGCTTGAGGAAATGATTATACCTGTCAGCGGATATCATTTGTGGTTTGTAGTAATGATCTTTCAGTTTTATATTTTATTTCCCTTATTTGCGAAAGCAACCAGGCAGGTGCAGGCGTTTCTACATCGTTATAGCACGAAAAGACGTAAGCAGCTTGTTTTGGCTGTCATGCTGATAGCCGCTGCGGCTTATGCGCTGCTGTTACAATGGTCCTACTATGACATGTCTGCATGGAGCACCCGTTTGCCGTCCTTTTGGCAGGCTCTGCTAGATTACCGGACCTATAACTTTGTCATGTACTTTTTCTATTTTATGCTGGGTGCAGTGTGCGCCTATATGACGGACACCTGGCGGGAACTGGCCAAACAGACGTTATCTTGGAATGTATTTGTCTTTATTGGTCTGTTCATGCTCATGGGTCACACTATGCTGATCCAGTCTGGCGATACGATTAATCTTAATATCTCCACCTATCTTAAACCAAGCACCTTTGTGCTGATTGTCTCGCAACTGCTGTTGTTGTACGGACTACTGCTCCATTTGCAAAAAGACAAGCGCTCCGAGCCGTTTCGCCGCATGCTGAACTGGATCGGACGTTATTCCTTCGGGGGATATCTGGCACATGCACTCGTGCTGTCCTTCATATCCTATTACACACGCCCGCTTTCGCTGGGCGATCATCATTTTACGGCTACGCTAATTACGTTTATTGTCGTAGCAAGTGCTTCTCTGGGCATCAGCTGGCTATTTGCCCATCTGCCAGGAGGCAACTGGATTGTCGGCTCAAAAGGGCGTCAACGGCTAAACTGGCCGTTTCGTTTCCAGCTACCTTCCTCCAAACGTGCTTCCAAAGGTACGTAGGAGCTTGGCTGATCTTCTACGTCTGTTTTCCAGTTCGGAGTTCTGATCCAAACAAAATCAAGACTTTTGCAGGGCTCTCTTATGGAGCTCTGCTTTTTTGTTGGCTTGGTCTACCGCACCATCCCCCAGGCTTATTAACATTTTATGACATGAACATGTATTTTATTTAATTTGCCAAAAAGGAGAAGATCACTTGAAAAATACAGGTATGACTCGTCCCTTAGATACGTTAGGCCGGATTGTTGTTCTTAAGGAAATGCGGACCTCTATGGGCATTGATGCTGGCGATCCTTTAGAATTTTATATAGATGTTGAAACAGGCTTATTGAGTATGCGGAAGTATATTGGAGTCTCTTGCAACTTGTGCAATTCAACCCAGGATTTAAGCTATTTCAGGGATTCATTTTTATGTAAAAGATGCATACTCGAATTGAAAGGGAATATAGATGTAAGTCTAATACTTGTTCCTGTTGTCAAGGCACCTGCGCACAAAGATAAAAGAGCAAATCGGTCGTCTTCAAAAAAATGGCTTGAACAACTAAGAGAACTCATGCGCGAGCATCCAACAGCCAAGCAAGGCGAATATGCTGAATGGCTTGGCGTGTCGCAAGGCCGTATTTCCCAGCTTAAAAAGCTGTTATAGTTATCGCTCCATCGCATTTAAGCCAAACTAAATAACCAGTCGCTGATTGATTTCAGAAGACTGGTTATTTAAACTTGCTAATTGACATCCCTTTTACATTTAGTTTTCGTTAACCGAGGTTGAGGGGGTCCCTGACTCCCGCTTCAATTGGGCTTCATGTGGAGCCCCGGACTTACGGTCGAAGGTAATCGGTCCTTTACGGTTAACGAGCCGCTTCAGATCGACGGTCATTTCATTTTTCAGCTTATCAATGAGCTGTTCCTCTTTGATTCCCTTGCTTTTAGCAATATCGGCCAATGATTTCCCTTGTCCCAGCTCATTCTCTAACTGAGCAGGAGTGATGCCCAAAAGCTTGGCTACTTTTTCGTTCAGATGATGATTCCAGCCGCCAGGCCGTTTACCATGCCCATGCCTGTGAACATGCCCTTGTCCATGATGGTCCTGTGGCTCCGTATTTCCTTGAGGAGCCTCACTTTGGATGGAGTTGTTGGGAGTAATAGCTTGCAACTGGTAACCCGGTTCTATACCGGAAGCTCCTGTCGCCCCCGCACTACCGTAAATCATCACTCCTCCATACAGGATTGCAGCGGTCAATTTCCATTTGTTTTTCATGTTGCAGACCCTTCCTTTACTCTTTTTCCTCTATATTTTCACTTTCCGCTTTTTTTATTCGTTTTCACGCCTGTTAAGTAACCATAAAACGGTAAAAAAACGATCTCATGCAAATTTCTATCATGATTACATCCATCCTTCAATCTACTCTGGCTCCTGAAGAAGTAGTAGAACTTAAATTTTTGTAGGTTAAATATTAAGGAAGCTATGATAAAATATTTTCGTAATTGCTTATAATTGAATTTATGGAAGTAAATGATGTATTCGGCTTGCTACGGGCTGCAAAGCATCATAGTAAGACTAAATGCAAATTAACCAAAAAGGAGAAATGTCAAATGGAACAAAAAAAGAGTAAGGTTATTTTTATCAATTTTAATTTGTTTCTTGCTTACATTGCCAGCGGTAACTGCACAGGCGGCAACAACGATCACCTCAAATCAAAGTGGCACCCAAGACGGCTACTACTATGAGTTGTGGAAGGATTCCGGGACCACAAGTATGACTCTCAATAGTGGTGGCACGTTCAGTGCCCAGTGGAGTAACATCGGAAATGGGTTATTCCGTAAAGGTAAGAAATTCGACGAGACCCAGACACACCAGCAAATTGGAAACATATCAGTAAACTACAGTGCCAACTACCAGCCAAACGGCAATTCCTATTTATGTGTCTATGGGTGGACGGTTGACCCGCTCGTAGAATATTACATCGTCGATAGCTGGGGCAGCTGGCGTCCGCCCGGAGCAACGTCAAAGGGTACCATTACCGTTGACGGGGGGACATATGACATCTATGAGACCATTCGAGTCGACCAACCTTCCATTAAAGGCACTGCAACTTTTAAGCAGTATTGGAGTGTCCGGACGTCAAAGCGCACGAGCGGAACCATATCTGTTAGCGAACACTTCAAAAAGTGGGAGAGCTTAGGAATGACAATGGGTAAGATGTATGAAGTTTCGCTTACGGTAGAGGGATATCAAAGCAGTGGGAGTGCTACTGTGACTAGTAATACGATTACGATCGGCGGCAGCTCCGGCGGCGGAACTACTCCTCCTCCAAGCACAGGTACGAAAGTGGAAGCCGAGAGTATGACAAAGGGCGGTCAGTACACCGGGAATATCAGTTCGCCGTTCAACGGAGTCGCTTTATACGCCAACAATGATTTGGTGAAATATACGCAGAATTTCTCCAGCGGCACCCATAGTTTTTCACTCCGTGGTGCTTCGAACAACTCCAACATGGCCAGAGTCGACTTAAAAATCGGCGGAGTGACAAAGGGTACTTCTATTTCGGCGGGAGCAATCCTGCGGTCTATACTCTAAACAATGTCAGCCATGGAACCGGAAATCAAGAGATTGAGCTCGTTGTAACAGCCGATAACGGGACATGGGATGCTTACATTGATTATTTGGAGATCAACTAAAATCCCGAAGCATTTTATATATTTTTTTGCATACTCCTTATTGTAAAATAACAAAATCTTGAAAATTGCAATCTGTTATACAATGACGGTTAACAACTAGAAATCGCTATAAATATATTCATAAGAGATGCAGGTGATAGCGATGGAATGGTATTTTGCGTACAAACAGGAATTAGAGGACGTGTTTCGCCAAGCGGAGGAGCGAACAGCTGCGTTTCCTGCTCCGTTTCAGCATCAGGGCCTTGACTATCTGGCTCGTTTTAATCCATTGCGGGAAGACAGCACACGGAACTACATATGCTACTTGCTTCCCTTTTGGCTGCAAGAAATCACCGGACTGGCTCTCGAAATATGCCGAAAGCTCTCACTTGGCAACGTGTTTGTCATGGCACACTATTTAATTCAGGATGATGTGATGGACACCGCAGCAGATAACTGTAAATCACAACTCGCCTTAAGCCAGCTATTTTATACCGAATGTCTAAGCATTTATCGGGACCTTTTTCCCGCGTCCTCCCCTTTTTGGTCATATGCCCAAACTTATGTCGGAGAATGGGCCGTTGGTGTGACATCCGAGGGAACAGAGGACTATTTTCAAGGGAATCGACATCGGGTGGCGCTGAAAGCAAGTCCGTTAAAAATGGCCGGAACGGGCGCTTTACTGCTTGCAGGCCGTGGCGACCTAGTCCAGACCATTACAGCTATGACGGATACGGCACTGCTTGTGCTCCAAATGTCGGATGATTGGGCTGATTGGTCAGAAGACTGGGAGGAAAATAGCTACAATTGCCTATTGTCCCATATCAGTGCCGAGCAAAAGAAGGCTTATCGTGAAGGATTGAATCCAGAAATGATTCAGGAAGCGATTTATGTACGTGGCATGCTTGCCAGTTATGCAGGTATTGCTAATCAAGCAGTTCAGCAGTTGGAATCTATGGAGCCTTCCATCCCTGGCCTGCATATGTTTGCACGTTCCATCGCGGAAGAACTGGGCGAAGAAGCCGTAGAAATTGAAAGCGGACGCTCGCTTCTGAGAAGAGGCGGACTTGATTTTTGGCTCTCCAGAAATATGAAATAATACTAGATTTTGATGAGTCTTTCGTGGTATACTGACTAGGTAAATATAACCAATTGAATGAGAGGGTGATTTTTGATGGCTACTGAAGTTCTTCAAACACAAGTCATTCAAAAAGCTTGGGAGGATGCCAGTTTTAGAGAAAAACTAATGACAGATCCCAAATCTGCAATCCGTGATGTGTTAGGAGTCGTGATCCCCGATCATATCCAAATCAAAACGTTAGAGGAAACACCTGACCAGTTTTATCTGGTCATCCCTCCAGACCCTTCCGGCGTACTTGCTTCATCCCGGAAACCTCGCTCGATGTGGTAATTTGGTTTTTGTAACATATTTGTACTACAATTATTAATTCACAAGCGGGTGGGTTCAGCAAGCTTCCTTTCGTTTTCTCCGAACGCAAAAAGCCGGATATTATCCGGCTACGGGGAAGCGGATGGTCGCTTCTGTTCCCACCCCTTTTGCACTTGTGAAAGATATTTTGCCATTCATCGTTTCAATAATCCGAAAGGTCACCATCATCCCCAGACCCGTGCCTTTTGTCTTATTCGAAAAATAAGGCTCACCTAGTCTGGATAAGGTCTGAGCATCCATTCCTTCACCATTATCCCGAATATGAATGACAGCTTCTCCGTTATCCACATACGCCCATATATGAATATGGCCCTGATCTCGCAGCGCTTCAATGCTGTTTTTGATGATATTGATGAACGCCTGCTTGAACTTGGAGGAATTCCCGCGTACTTTGATTTCCTGGGGAATATCCAGCGAAATTTTACCGCCTTGCAAATTAGCCATCGGACTAATGATTCCTTCAATATGCTTGAATTCATCCAATATAGTCAGCGTTTTAGTTTGTTCAAATTCTGGTTTTGCAAAGGTTAAAAAATCGGTAATGATCGCGGAAGCCCGATCCAGCTCCTCCAGCGCAATATGCAGATAATCTTTGTTTTTGCCATCTTCCTGCTTGCTCATAAGCTGGAGGAATCCGCGAGTCACTTGCAGCGGATTGCGTACCTCATGCGCTACAGATGCAGCCAGATCGCTGATGATCTCCATTTTCTCCGAACGTTGAAGCTCATTATTGAACATCTCCAGCTCTCTGGAATAGCGAACCACCTGCTTATGCTTTTCTGCCAGTCTTCTGCCCAAAATCGCAATCAACGCCAGCACAAAGCCGAACACGCCCCATTTCCACAGGAACATATTATAGTGCCCTTCCCGGATGAAGAACCAGGTCAGTTCACCAACGGAGATGACAGCGAAAAAAGCAAAGCCTATCGATAAAATAATCGCTTCGTGATCTCCCTTAAGCGCCATACGAACCGAAGCAAACACCAGCAGTACAAGCAAAGACACGAGCAATACACTCAGGACGCTTACACTGAAGAAATAATATACATCGTTTAACCGCTCCTGTGCACCCAAATTCACAATCATCATGGTGAAGCAGAACAAGGAGTAAGCAGTTAAAACCTTTCGAAACTTGCGAATCAGTAGAATCGAACTGATATTTTGTTCAAAAAAGTACGCTAATGAAGGCAACAAGATGAACATTCCCACATCAAAGAGCTGTAAATACAGCTTGCCAAAGCCGCGATAGAACGTATACAGAAAAGGCGAATATGTCACAATCATCAGACCAATGGACAGTACAATCGCGCTGAGGGACAACCACATGGCCATGCTCGGACGGAACAGAAAGAACGAGCAAATCAGCAGTACGAGTGCAATAAATATGAACGTGCTGCCTAATACGATATCCAAAACATCCATTCTGACCAAAGTCCCCAGCAATTCACGATAATCACCAGTGATCACATTTCCGATAATACCCAGCCTATACTGGCTGCTTTCCGTCCATATGTATAATGTTTTACCGCTATCTTCCGGTTTCAGCGGAATCAGAATACGATTGTTTTCATAGTTGTACCCACGGTAGGATTCGTAAAAATTGATGCCATCCTTATACAGCGTAATATGCCGACCATAGATATTTTCAAAAAGCACCGCTGGCGTTTCATCATTAAGCGATGGCAGACGAATACGAATCCAGGCAGAGCCGATATTGCCGGGCTGCTTGGGCAACTGTGAATCTTCCTGAATATGCATCCAGGGCTTGCTAGGGTCCCTTACCTCATCTAAGGAGCCATCCTCTCCTTCCACTCCCCATCTCATATCCCATGAGAGTATCTTGCTTTCTCTTTCCGGGGTCGTTTTTGCCGCAAAGACGGGGTGGCTGAGCGACATCAGCATCACAATGACTGCCAGCAGGGCGGCGACAGCTTTGGGCACATGCCTCATGTTAAGCACCTCAAAGTTACAAAGTAGGATTTACAAATTTGTATGCATTTTGACAATTTTAAACGTCCTGAAATAATATTATTCTATACGATGATGTGCATACCTTCTTCAAAAGAAGGGTATCATGTTCTTTTTACTCATTATTTGTAAAATCTTCATATTGATTAATAATCATTTCCTGTTCGAGTCGCTCCATCTGCTCTCTGAGCCCCAACCATGGTTCGCTCTCTTCATCCTCATATATCGTCCATATATCCGAAAATAAATAATCACGTATCTCTACTATTTTTCCGGTATGCCCGGCCTCTGTCCAGTATAGGCCATCCGGAAGCCGGATGAGGGTGCGGGAAAATCCCGGGGTAGATGCCTTTTGACCTACTCGGATACGGCTAATCATCGGCCCAAACATGTACCATTCCAATTCATATCCCTCCCTCTCCTCTTTATCATATCACAGCGGTTACGAAAAAAACGTTTATCGGGAATGGACATATTCCTATTCGCATGATTTTAACCTTTGACAGACACACTAACTAAGGTTTAGCCGTTCTGCTGTTTGGGTAAGGTCGAAATAAGCATCAAAAGTAAAGGAGCTGAGCAACATGGCCAAACGTGACGATCGCACCACTGAGCTGCATGACTATGATTTTGAGCCTTCCCTGCAAAATGCCGAAACCAACTGGGAGAATCTGACCGAAGGACCGGATACCCCACTGGAAAATATTCCTGACGCCGATGAACTTGCACCAGGCAGTACCGTTGACCCTTCCGCTCCTGCCGAATTCCTGCATGGTACGGATTTGTTGAACGGTAGCGACGGGGATGAGGATTAGATGCAGGATAACGGTTACCTCCCTTCTTAAACGGGTAATAAAGGGTATAAACTAAAAGGAGTTGACTGATCCCTATGTATAAAGATCCAATGTCTCAGGCCGATATGGAGTACCAACGTTACAAAACCTTAAATCCTGTGGAAGAAGACGATCGCAGGTCTGCGGACAAGACGACTACGGCTGATCCTATGCAGGATTTTACCGAAGACAACCCACGAGGAGTCGCATCGGCAAAGCCCGTGCCCAGAGATCGAGGCAGATAAAAGGACGGATAGGGAATGCAAAAAGGGTGCTACACAAGCCACGCAGATGATAGATGGCTTGAGGTGCACCCTTTTTTAGCTTCGTATGTTTACAATGGCAGCAACGCTACCGTCGATTTCGCTTCCAATCCCTCTACCACCTCATTCCATGCTGCAGGCTTGTTCGGCAATACCGTATAGTAGCGACGCAGGAAAGCCGCCACCAACTCAGCGCTAACTTCTGCCACGCTGTCATCCTCAGGCATAAAGCCCAATTTAGCCCTTCTACATCGTTATTTCAGGACGGATGTACATACTCCAGATCCAGTCGTTTTTTATAGCCCAGATGGGACAGTACCTCACTCCGCATATACGGGTCCATCGGCTTTACACCGCCGAAAGTATGATATGAAAGTATGATCACGAAAGTATGATTATAATCGATTCAAATCAAGGGCGAAAACTGAACCTAATAAACAGGGCTTGCCTTCTGCATCTACTTTGTTTAAAATAAGATTCAAATCTTTTGAATACCATGAGCAAAGACATGGACGGAGACAAGTAAACGTCTAACCGGATTCCCACAGAAAGGTACGAATTGCTGAGAGCGTACCGTAATCCCGCGTTGAAATTCACTCCCGAGTCGAGCCTTGAACCGACAAAAAGGATTCATTCCTTTGTCCGCATTAGAGGTTTCCGGAAGCCCCCGTTACGGGCATCAAGCTCAGAAGTTACTGCCGTCGCCTGAATTGACGTTGACGACTCGTATGTACACTTCTGTAATTAGGGTGGTACCACGGCATTCGTCCCTTGCGACGAGTGCCTTTTTGTGTTATTTTCTGCCAACAAAGCCTATGAGCTAACAGAAAAAACAAATTTAAATTCGGGAAGGGTGTACTGTATGTCAACCAATGAAAATTCTTTGGAGCTGTTGCGGGAACAGCTCGATGCTACAAACTTGCAATTGCTGGAGCTGCTGTCCCAACGTGCTGAATTGGCGGGACAACTTGGAAAATTGAAGGAAGCACAAGGGGTACCCGACTTTGATCCGGTACGTGAGCAGCAAATGCTGGACAAGCTGATCGCGGCTAATCGTGGACCTTTTGACGATGCTACGATTCGCCAATTGTTCAAAGATATTTTCAAGGCTTCTCTGAACTATCAAAAAGCAGAGCACAAAAAACATCTGATCGTCAGCCGTAAAAATCAGCCGGACAGCACGGTCATTAAGGTCAAAGATACATTGGTGGGCGGCAAAGCCTCCATCATGGTTGCAGGTCCCTGCTCGGTGGAAAGCTATCAGCAAACCCGCGAAGTGGGAGCGGCTCTCAAAGAGGCAGGTGTACCGATTCTTCGTGGCGGTGCGTTCAAGCCGCGTACTTCTCCGTACGATTTCCAAGGGCTGGGCGTTGAAGGGCTGCAAATTCTCAAACGCGTAGGCGATGAGTTCGGGCTGGCGACGATTAGTGAAATTGTCGATCCAAGACATTTGGAGGAAGCCATCCAATACATCGACATCATTCAAATCGGTGCACGCAACATGCATAACTTTGAGCTGCTCAAGGCTGCGGGTGAAACCAGAACTCCGGTTCTGCTCAAGCGTGGACTGGCTGCAACAATGGAAGAATTCCTTCATGCAGCGGAATACATCGTTTCTCGTGGCAACACGCAAGTCATGCTGATTGAGCGCGGTATTCGCACGTATGAAAAATGGACCCGCAACACGCTGGACATTTCCGCTGTACCGATTTTGAAAAAGGAAAGCCATCTGCCTGTACTGGTAGACGTGACTCACTCCACAGGACGTAAGGACATTCTTGCCCCTTGCGCCAAAGCCGCACTGGCTGCTGGAGCTGACGGTATTATGGTGGAAGTTCATCCGAACCCGGCAGTGGCTCTGTCCGATGCACAGCAACAGCTGAACATTCCTGAGTTCAATAAGTTCATGTCGGAAGTAAAAGAATCCGGTTTATTCAAAGCATAAAACTAATTTTATGCAAGGATTCATAAACCGCTTTCATTTTCTCTGGTTATGATGTAGAATCTAAACAGGATTGTGACTGATCATGCAGGCAAAACCTAGATATATGTATGCTCCATTTTTTCTGAAGCATATATGTATTTAGGTTTTTTTTATATCCAAATTACGAATAAAAGGAATGCCTACATGGTTATCATCCTCAAAAACATCAAGTAGAAACTCAGAGAGGGGAACAGAAATGAGAGAAAGAAACGGATTAAACATTTTATTGTTAGCTATGATATGTATTTTGATCATCAGTGGTTGTAGTGGAAAGACTCCCGCTGTTGCCAAGGATGAAAGCGCTGCCCCGGCAGAAAAACAAACGGAAGCTAAAGTAGAAAATAAAGCCGCCAAGGCCAGAACGGTTATCACTACCGATGGAGAAGTAGATGACATGAACTCTGTGATTCGCTTCCTCCTCTATTCCAATGAAATGGACTTGTCCGGAATCGTACTGACCAGCTCTGTATATCATTATGCAGGGGATGAAAAGGCTGGAATCAAGCCATTTAGATGGACCGGAACACAATGGGTAACGGATATGATTGATGCCTACGGAGACATTTACCCCAACTTAGTAAAACATGCCGAGGGGTATCCAAAGCCTGAATATATTAAGAGCGTTACCAAGATAGGCAATATTTCATACAAGGGTGAAATGGACAAGGAAACGGAAGGCTCCGATTTCCTTAAAACACTATTCCTAGATGATGATAAAAGAGATTTATACGTTCAAACTTGGGGTGGAACCAATACCACAGCCAGAGCTCTAAAGTCCATTGAAGACGAATATAAAAATACAGATCAATGGGAAACGATTCAAAAAAAAGTAAGTGATAAGCTCGTGCTGTATATCATTTTGGACCAAGACGATAGCTACAATAACTACATTGCAAAAAATTGGCCTGACATTAGAATTATCAATGATCAATCTAACTTCTGGCATCTCGCCTATGCCTGGAAAATGCATACGGAAGAAGTAAACAGCAAGCTGCATGGAGAATGGAATTTCAAAAATATCCAGGATGGTCACGGCAAGCTGCTGAATATGTACGCCTTGATGGGTGATGGAAAAATCATTAAAGGTGAATTGGATGAAGAACAAAGAGGCAGTGAAGCCTACTTAAAGAAAAATCCTCAATACGACAAGTATGATTTTATTTCGGAAGGGGATTCTCCGTCCTTCTTCTATCTGATTGATAATGGCTTGCGGAGTATGGAAAACCCAACCTATGGAGGCTGGGGAGGCCGTTTTGGTGTCGTTAACGATAAATTATTTAGAAATACGGTACTAGATTACGATGTATATACGAAAAGATTCGAAGCAGAATATTCGCTGATGCGATGGTTTGATGATATTCAAAATGACTTCGCTGCTCGTGCGGATTGGGCGATTGCGTCCGACTACAAAGATGCGAACCACAATCCAACGTTGACCATTAAAGAAGGATTGGATCTTACTGCTAAACCAGGGGAAAAAATCACGCTGCATGCTGAAGGGTCCGATCCGGATGGTAATTCATTAACCTATAAGTGGTGGAGATATTTTGAAGCAGATACGTATGAAGATTCTAAAGTAAAGCCAGCACAGGTTAAACCTGAAATGGCGGGTAACATGCAGCTCGGACTTCATCAAGAAGTAGCGAAGGGTGAGAAGTTAAACACCATTGACTTGCAAGGTAGTGACACGAATACAGTAAGCTTTACCGTTCCTGCAGATGCTAAATCAGGAAATACGATTCATATCATTGCAGAAGTGCAGGACAATGGAAAACACACTTTAAAACATTATCAACGTGTGATTGTAACCGTAAAATAACAGACCGAACGTCCAATACAAAGGCTCATGGAAGTGCAACATTCCATGAGCCTTTTATTTATGCATATCATTATCATCCTGGGGGTATGCTCAACACGTTCAGGACTTTTTTTCAGTCATAGGAACATAATATCCTTTACCATTCGGGCCCATGGCGAATTTATTGCGAAGATGGATCAGATTAGGACCAAACTTGGCCTCCAATTCTTCACGGAATTCATGCAATATCTCCATGATATAAATATCATGAATAATCACTTCCGTAATCGGCATCACAAGGCCCGGATGCAATGTCCATGCAGCACGACTATCGTCACCGAGCGAAAGTATACCCGCTACAACCTCCCGGTCATCTATACTGAGTACAATCCACCGACCGCCAATTTCAGACGTAATCTCCTCACTCATATCATGATGGTACACGGTAGCGAAATCAAAGTTAAGTTCCCCATACGCTACAATAATCACTTCAATTCCTTGTTGTGCGGCTTGCTCAAGGGTATCCCTGAACACCTCAGCATCCTCTTTCCAAATTTCCAGCAAAATCCGGTGTTTGGCTCCCTTTACCCCTTCATTTATGCGATTGATAATGGCTTCATAGCCTGAAATATTCCAAATATTCTCTCTGTTTTGAAACGATGCTGTGTACTGCTCCAAACTCTCTTGCGCCACATTGAAAATCTGCTCCGCTCTGCGTTTTCTTTGGGCAATCAATTCATGCGGCGGGAGCGGCACATAAAGCGGCGTATTTTCTTGACTTACGATAATGTCCCCACGGTTAACCATTCCTGACAAAACCTCATAAATTTTTGATCTCGGTACTCCGGAATTCAATGAAACAGCGTATCCCGAAAGTGGAGAACTCTCCAATAAGGTCACATAAGCTTTGGCTTCATATTCACTAAAATTCAGATCACGTAGAATGTCTAACACATTAGGTTTTGGTTTCATGACGGATTCTCCTCAATTCATGTTCATCCTTACTATATCATTTCCCCTTGACAAAATCCGGTATACGCACTATCTTTTTAATAGTAGTTACTTTAGTAGTCACTATAGTAGCCACTACTTCAATTCCACAAGAAGTCATCTCAGGGAGGATTTTTACTTGAACAAGGTCATAGCTAACCACAGCCAAAGCAGCCGAATCTACTATGGTTCTACGATTCTGGCCTTGCTGATCTGGAGCACGTCGTTTATTGCCACGAAAGCAGCCTATACTAGTATCCCCCCTCTTACATTGGGTCTGTCCAGATTTATCATAGCTTCCATTGTGCTAGGCATCGTATTGCTTATCAAAAAAGAATATGTCAAAGTGAAGCCAAAGGATTTGGCTACAATTTCATTCAGTGGTGTTTTGGGAATCACTCTTTATTTCTCAATGGAGAATATAGGGGTTAGCCTGACTACCGCTTCCAACGCAGCATTGATTGTCGCGTCATATCCCGCGATTACATCGCTGCTTGAACTCATTTTGTATAAAGTAAAAATATCCAAATATAAAATCTGCGGCATTGCACTGGCTATGATAGGGGTATATTTCTTGACTTCGGTCGGCGAAAGCTCGGGTGGTAAAAATCAACTCATTGGGAATTTGATATTGATTGGAACAGGTTTTGCATGGGCATTTTATACTTTCATGACGCGCAAGGTTGTGGACAAGTACCCGCCCGTGACGTTATCTTTTTATCAAACCGTTGCAGGCAGTATCTTTTTCATACCACTGGCCCTATTGGAAAAAGATAGTTGGCAGGCCCCGACAACGGCAGCGTTAACATTGTTAATATATCTGGGCATGTTCTGCTCTGTTATTGCATTTTTGCTCTACAACTATGGCTTAATCAAGCTGTCACCGAGCAGTTCCGTTTCGTTGATGAATTTGGTTCCGATATTTGGGGTGCTATTCTCTGTGTTACTATTACAAGAAACAATTACATGGCGCCAAATCATTGGCGGTATGGTCGTCATTATCGGCGTCCTGCTAAGTGCACATCAAACAAACAGCAAACAAAAGGAGCAATGAGAATAAAGTTGGTTGCATTTATGCAGTCGGCTTTTTTTCTTTTATATAAAAATGGCGGTTATATTGATTGATGAGGTTATCCAAAATTGCAGACTGTCTAAGCACACTGGCATGGCCGAATCCATGTTTTGCCTGTAAAGCATACAGCTTTTGACGAGCTTTCTCCAGCTGTTGACGTAAAATGTCTTCTCTTATCATAATATATCCCTCCTTGTCATATGATTAGTTTAGTAGGTTATGAATAAGTTAACTAAAAGTAAAGGTTTGGGATAATTATCTATTAGCACAAAAAAAGACCTTATTCTTCTATCGTGGAACAACCATGAAGAAGCTGATATAATCGAATGGAATGGAGATGATGACATGGCTAAAAAGAGAAATTCGTCGATGCCCGCTCCAGCGGCTCAAGACAAGGCTGCTACGTTAAAGGATCTGCTGAGTCAGGATGTACTGAATAAGCTTAAGGCTCAGGCGAATGAAGCCCAAGCAGAGCAGGATAAGCGTAAGGAAGACGAACGACAGCATGCCCTCGAAGCAAAAAAGGCAGAACAGAAGAAGCTGGACAACAACTTTGAGCATCTGCTGAATAACAGCAATTTGGACTGGCACAAATATAAATAAAGCCAAAACCATTTCGGTTTTGGCCTATATTTACGCTTTATATTATAGCCAGTCACGAATATGCTGTACCGAGTACAACACCCCTACCCAAACCGGCAGACTGAACGCCATACCCCATATGAGACCTTTAGCCAGCTTTTTGTCTACCTCCATCATGATCCTGCCCCTTTCCTTGGGATAGCAGCAGTATGGGTCAAGAATACGGTTTTCAAACCCGTATTTCCTTATCCCCAGCAAAAAGGTATGATAGAAAATGGAAAAGTGCTCTGCGCTGCCCCCAAACTATAATTTAGGATGTTACACCATCCAACCTTTCAGGAGGAATATCAATGAACCGAAAAACGATACGCCCATGGTACATGTTGTGCCTTCTGGCCATCATGCTCGTGCTTGTTGCCGGATGTGGCACAAAAGCGACTGACGTGGAAGCCGCAAGCCGGACAAGCAATACAGCTCCTGCTGCGACGAAAGACAAAAGCAAGGCTGTTTCCCATCCCATCGTTACGATTGTCATGAATGATGGCAAAAAGATTAAACTTGAGCTGTACCCTGAAGTAGCACCAAACACCGTCAACAATTTCATCTCTTTGGTGCAAAAGGGCGCTTATAACGGTACCATTTTCCATCGTGTAATTCCGGGCTTTATGATTCAGGGTGGCGATCCGCAAGGTAATGGTACAGGTGGTCCCGGCTACAGTATCAAAGGTGAGTTCAAGAGCAATGGCTTCAACAACACGCTCAAACACACACGTGGTGTATTATCCATGGCCCGCTCAGCGGATCTGGATTCAGCCGGATCACAATTTTTCATCATGGTTGCCGATGCGGACTACCTCGACGGTCAATATGCTGCTTTCGGTAAAGTGACGTCCGGGATGGAAGTGGTCGATGCCATCGTTAACTCCAAACGGGATAGCAACGACAAACCGATCAAACCGGCTACGATGAAAAAAGTAACCGTGGACACGCTGGGTAAAAAATATCCGGCTCCAGTCAAAGTAAAGTAAACGAGATAGCAGCAACGACCTTGTGCATACGCATGAGGTCGTTTTTGCATATCCCTGATGCTTCATAAGCTGCTGTCTCTATGATGTAGTAAGAGTATATACACAAAAGGAAGCGTTTTCAATCATTATTTTATCCTTTTTTTTATCACCCTGGGGCCATTGTCAGCGTTCGACAAAGAAAGTCCTTGAGCACATAAAAGTCTATTTTATTTGGTCTCTACCGAACGAATACCCTTCATCTCCTGAAGCAATGACAGCAGTTCCTCCACCCCTTCTGACCGCGATAGCTTTAAAACCATAAGAATACTCAATTGCTCACCATTGTTAATACGCTCGGTGTGAAAGCTCTGAATCGACAGCTTTTTGCGTTTCATAAGCTCCTTGATCTGATTCAGTATACCCGGCTCATTCTCCGCTATGACTACCATCTGCCGGGTAGACGGGGTAGCCAGCTGATAAAAACGGCTATGGAGCAAGGACTGGGCCGCCAAAATAAACAGTGTTACACCCGCACCAAGCCCATACATCCCTGCACCTACAGCAATACCGATTCCGGCAGTCGTCCAGATGCCCGCAGCGGTAGTCAGTCCTTTGATTGTATTTTTTTGTGTGAAAATCATCCCTGCGCCGATAAAGCCGACTCCACTAATGACCTGTGCCGCAACTCGCGAAGGGTCCAGCGACAAATTAGGCCAAGCTGTTTGATCCTGAAAACCGTATTTGGATACCACCATCATGAGCGCTGCGCCAATCCCAACAATAAAATGCGTGCGTATGCCCGCTTCCTTCATCCGACTTTTCCGTTCATAGCCAATTAACGCGCCGCATAGTCCGGCAAACATGACCCGAATCAGATAGTCCCAATCCCACATACTTAGTTCACTCCACTACATGATAATGTCTTAAAAACAATTCAAATGCACGGCAGATGAGCCGTTTATACAGCTGTTATTTTGTTATTACCCAAATTTTAAGGAACTTCCACTTCATGCTCGGGAAGGTTGCGATGTCCCTTCCTGCCCTTCAGCAGCCACAGTTCCGGTGTATCCTGCACACCATCAAGTCTCAGGCTGAACGCCCTTGACGGTAAATTACGTATACGCAGCAATAGACGGTTTCCGTCTGCTGCTGCATCCACAAGCTCCAGCGGTGTCAGTGAATCGTTGCTCACCGTACCGCTCAGATGGCCAACTGTACCCGTTGCACCCTCCTGGCTCCAGAGACGCAGCTCATTTACAGAAGGCGTGGCAATCCGCTTGCTGAAGGAAACGATCAGCTCATCAGCGGCCGATCGTTCTGCCCTAAGCGGTCTGGGCGGCTCATCATACATGTAGCCGCCCAGATGATATTCATAGGCGGTCCAGGCAGCGTAACCGCCCTCCAGCGCAGCAGCCGCAAATCGCCGCGTCCACTTGCGGTCACGAACCATGCGCGCGAGGGAACCGATATCCGCCTGCACCCCGAGGGGCAGGCCCGGATAAGCGGCACGTATCGACTGCGCAATGCGGGCATAGCCGCGGATATAATGCGGCGGCAGACGGCGGCGCATCCAGTCCGGCCAATGGGTCTGGAGCACATGCATATCCGGGGCCACGCTCCGGATCATGGCTACCGCGTCCAGGCCCTGCCATTCCCGCAGCTGGCCGGGAACATCGCCACGCCCGTTCACAGCAAGCGACCATGTCGCCACGCCGATGTCCGGCCGGACATCACGCACACCGCCTGCGCCGTTCACCAACTCGCTAATCAGCCCGTTCACGGCGTCCACGCGCAGATCGACCCACTGCGCGTACAGCTCCGGGACCTTCCGGTAATAATTCCGCGCATGCTTGTCGCGGAAATTCGGAATGTCCTCACCGCTACGCTTGCGGAAGGCGCGCTGTGCATGCGGTCCGATATCCCCGTATACTCCACTGCGCAGCCCGTTCCATTCGGGGAAATAAGGCTCCGCCACCTCAAACCCATCGAACGGAATGTCGGTGACGAGCCGGGCAGCAGCCTTCTTTTTCCACTCCACATACTCGTGTGCAAAATGCGAAAGCCGCTGAAACCCATCGTCCGGTTCGCGCAAAAGCTCCATGCGCCATGCTTTCCACTCCGGCGGCAGCTGTGACACGCCAAAAGAGCCGTTGCCCAGCACCATCGCCCACACCGCTATGCCTCTGCGCTGAAAAGCGGTGACAAGCGCTTCATCTACTTCATTTTCACGTACCACAAAATAGTGGATGGTCTGGTAGCCCGCAAGGGCGATTTCATCTGCTATACTGTCCCGCGAACGGTTGGCGTAATAGGGAAACAACGGATCGATTTGAATACTGGGGCCGCTCAGCGCCCACGGCTTTATTTTTCCGGTCAGTGCTACAGATGCTGTCGATTCAGGTCGACCATTTGCGTGATTGCTCATTCGATCCACCTCCGTTACTCGCGTTCTCTCCGCCAATGTTCTTTTAATATTTCTTTCAATATGTCTTTTATATGTTCCTGCTGGTTCGCCTATGTTACCATATTTCGCAAATTCGGTGAAATACAGCCGATACTGTTTCACCCTCAACAAACAGAGGTATTGGAATAACGAGTCAGGTTTAGCTTATGAACGGAACAGGAGGAATAGTCAATGGCAGAGCTGAGATTGCAAGGAAAGGTAGCAGTGGTTAGTGGTGGAGGTTCAGGTATCGGCAAGGCAACCGCGATCCGGTTTGCAGAGCAAGGCGCAAAAGTAGTCATGCTGGATCGGACACCTGAACATGCGAAGGAAACCAAAGCACTCATTGAGCAGGCCGGCGGTGAGGCCCTGGTGCTGGAATGTGATATTTCCAAGCCGGACATGATTCAGCAGGGGTTCGCTAAAGTCGTGAAAGCATACGGGCAGCTGGATGCGGTGTTCGCCAATGCAGGCATTAACGGTACCATGGCTCCCATTGAGACCCTCGAGCTGGAGGAGTGGGACCGCACAATGAACATCAATCTACGAGGCACCTTTGCCACCGTTAAGTATGCCATTCCTTACCTGAAAGAACGCGGCGGCAGCATCATCATTACCAGTTCCATCAACGGTAACCGGACCTTTTCGGGAATTGGATTCTCAGCCTATGCTTCCACCAAGGCAGCTCAGGTCGCTTTTATGAAAATGGCTGCGCTGGAGCTGGCCCGTTACAAAATTCGGGTCAACGCGATCTGCCCTGGGGCTATCGACACAGAAATTGACGACAACACATACCCCTCAGAGGACTTGAAGAAGGTACAAATTCCTGTTGAATTTCCAAAGGGTGGAGAACACCCACTGGAAGATGCCCCCGGTGAGCCCGAGCAGGTGGCCAATCTAGTCCTGTTCCTCGCCTCAGACGAGTCCTCACATGTGTCGGGGACGGAAATTTATGTCGACGGGGCAGAATCATTGTTGCGTTAAGCATCGCCTGCATTGTATCTAACGGTTACATAGTTAGAACGGCTACTTGTCCCATGCCTTCCATTTATTAGTATGGTTCACACGAAGCAGCCTCCAGCTCACGATCTGTGCGGGATAGGCTGTTTCTGTTTGACTTCTTGCTGGCAACTCAGGGTTGGCTTTTCTTCATGCTCTAATCCTCCATGAATCGTTCAGCTCGCTGCATAGCTTGTTTGCCAAAGCGGGCATACAGCTTGCCTCCCGGTAGCACCTCGAACAACAGCATCATCAAAGAAAAGAACAGTAGTGCTATGGCCTCTTCCGCTAGTATATACACAGGATATGGCCCCAAAACATCCAATATCGACGGTGTGGACGGCTTTTCGGCAAGAAACATATAGTTTGCTCCGAGGGCAGCATCTACGATCCATACGATCAACGCCAAGCCATTCAGAAAAAGCATCGCTCCTCCAACGCTTTTCCACGTCGGTTTGAGTCCTTCTATCCAGGTCATATACAATGCCGCCAAAATAATAGCACTATGGGCCACAAAAAAATGGATAAAACGGTAATGAGGAAAAGCATACGCCAAATTAGGCGTTAGTACTGCTTGAAGCGCTCCTCCAATTCCGGCAAAAAGAATAATCGGATATAACCAGCGACTTCGAAAAAACAGCATCAGAATAGACAGCATCAGAATAGACAGCAGTAGTGTCACACTGCACAGCTCTAACGGCAACGACGTCTGGGCATCCCAAATGAGCTGCGTCACGTACCATATATTTAGAGTCACCTCTGACAGAATGAGGACAGTCATTAAAAACCAGCGAATCGCCTCGTTTACAAGCTTATGCGACCGAATGAACCCTCGAGTCAGCCACAGCAGCAAAGCGCATACAATGAGCCCCAGTACAGCCCATACATGTGACGGCGTAAAAGCCTCGAATCTTTGCGGCGCATAAGCATCGAACCAGGACCCTGACCACGGCTTGTTCATAGAAAGCCCCTTTCTGTCTCTTTTTCTATTTCGTTGCATTCTATTTTATACCAAAAAACCGAATATGTTCTAGCCGTCTTTCTTGCTTGTTCAATACCTCAGCCTTTATGATAATAGATATCATATTCAAAGGAGATCTCTCATGCCCATTAATCGCCGATTAATTACAGATCAGGATTTCAGCGAGGCACTGGAGCGCCATCTTCGTGTCCGGATATTTCAGGACGACCAGTTGATTGGCTCGGGCGGAACCATCATCCGTTTTGACGATCAAACCATCGTCGTGCAATCCAGTGTCAGTGATCTGGCCTACCATCCAAGAAAACAATGTGAATTTTTTGAAATTAAAAAATAGCCACTACACACCGGGGAACCATTTTGCTTCGTTTTCCGGTGTACAGCGACTATTATGGTTTTAAACATCATCCCTCGTGGCTGTTCCTGCTATAGTTGAATTCCACGTGTTTTCATCATGAGTTTATTCGTAAGCACTTTCAAATCCTCGGAGGAAGATGAGATTTCCTGCATGATAGCAGTTTCCTCATGAGCGGCTGTATAAATCTTGTGTGCACCTTCCGAGAAGGCTCCTGACATTTGCTGAATACGACGAATTTGTTCAAAGGTCTGATCCACCCGGTTCGTCTGCTCCGTTACGGCTTCTTCCATTAAGCGGATGCTCTCGACAAATTCGTGTACAATGGCGTTCAAGCGGTTCAACGTCTGATCGACAGAGCTTGTCCGTTCCGCCTCAGCGCTGACCAACGACGCTTGCTGATGCATCAGCTGCACCGTTTCTACGATTTGCGACTGCACACGGCTAACGATGGCATTAATTTGCTGTACAGACTCCGTACTTTGCGCAGCAAGTGCACGAATCTGGTGAGCCACTACGGCAAACCCGTTACCCTCTTCTCCCGCACGTGCCGCTTCTATAGAAGCATTCAGCGCGAGCAGATGGGTCTGCTCGGCGATATCCTTCACCGTGCTTGTAATCGCTTCAATTTGTGAAGCTTCCTTTTCCAGTCGTGCAATAACCTGCTGTGAACGACTATGTGAAGCTGTCAGCTCTCCCATTCCATCCATAAGAGATGAAAATACGTTCTGCGTTGAATCCACTGAATGCTCCATGTGACTTGACAATTCCAGCATATGTCCCGATTTGCTACGCATCATTTTAAAATCGCCCAGCATTCGATCCGCTGTTTCAATGGACTGGGAAGAAGCTTGTTTTTGCTGCTCCACACCGTTCAAAATATCTTCTACCACCGAAGACATGGCCTCAATTTGAGTCGTAGCCTGTACAATAGCCAAACTCAGATTTTCCGCACTTTGCGAAGTTGTTTTGGTGCTGTACGAAATCTCGTTAAACATATCTTTAATGTTCAGCATCATACGCCGGAATGCATCATAAAGCACCTTGATTTCATCATCCGCACGCCGTTCCGGAATGACAACAGACAGGTTTCCCGCCGAAGCTTCCTCTGCCGCCTTCGCCAATCTAACAATTGGACGTGTAAGTAATTTGGAGATCAACCAGCCCAAAATGCCACTCCACAGCACACCCAATAACAGAATGATCGAAGTATATACCCATTCTCGTGCATCTTGAGCAAGCCAGTCCTTGAGTACAAAAATAAAAAAAGCGCTTGTTCCGTAGGTTATTGCAGAAATTGCGACAAACGCAGCAACCATTTTCGTGCCTAGTGACATCTTCATGTACTGTAGTCCACCCCAAAAAACTCAAATTTGATTCCATTTTACCATAAAATTGCTACAATTCTAGTAGTATTTTTCATAGACAACCATTTATATGAGCATAAAGATAGGGAGACTTAAGACCCTCACTCTAACTGCGAAAAGCACTATGTTATTGAGCAGCAGCCTGGAGTAAGGCTGGACGAATCGCGCTGTTTCTTGCTTTACAGGCTATTCGTCACATTTTATTCAAGCTATTTGTCAATAGGCCAACATTCCATTATTCGGAATTAATGTCATTTTCCTGTTGAGCGACTTTTTTCTTGACCGCTTCAATTATGTCTATTTGGTGACTGTTTTTTTCCAGCACGGTAAACTCCCATAATCCAAGGGTCAACTTCTCGCCTTGCTGGATATCAAAACGCTCGGACAGCATCCAGCCGCCAATCGTATATACATCCCCGGCCTCAATATCAGTCTCCAAACGCCGATTGACCTCATGAATAAGCGCCTGTGACTTGAGTATGTAGCGATGATCATCTGTTTTGGTAATGAGCGGGGTTAAGGCAGCGGGGGGTTCGGTATCGGTATAGGAAGGAATATCCCCAATAATCTCCTCCATAATATCCTCCAGTGTGACCAGCCCGGACGTTCCGCCGTATTCGTCCACCAGCACCGCTACAGGAATACGCTGTTTTTGCATCTGAATTAACAGATCCCGGGCCTGCATCGTTTCAATCACCTGAAGCACCGGGTGAATATAGGGAGACATTGCTGTATTCCCTGTGCTGTGGCCTCGCGCCAAATCATGCAGAGCTTCCTTGACGCGGATCATCCCGATAATTCGATCCCGGTCCCCGTTTTCAGCTACAGGCAGAAAATTATAGACCTTGTCCTCGATCAGCTCCATAAATTCGTCCACCGTTGCTTGATGAGAGATGGAGCGGATGTGGATACGCGGTACCATAATCTCCTGTGCTGCACGGTCGTCAAAATCAAACACATTGTTCAGATAACGATATTCTGTGGGCGTGATTTCACCACTACGAAAGCCCTCGGATAACGCCAAACGAAGTCTGCTTCACTGAGCGCAGCATCTTCCTCAGATACCTTTTTCAGCCCGAAAAGTCCCGTAATGACACGTGAAGAACGGCTGAGCAGCCAATTCAGGGGATACGTCATTTTATAGAATATCGTAATCGGACGGGCGAAAAACAAAGCCATCGGTTCAGCAATCTGTATGGCAAATGTTTTGGGCACCAGTTCTCCTACGACCACCTCGAAATAGGTCAAAATCAGAAAAGCCAGCAAAAAGGACAGCACTCCTGTCAGGCCAGCCGGAATATGCGCCAGTACAAACAGGGGATGCAGCAGCTTCTCAACGGTGGACTCCCCCAGCCAGCCCAGCGCCCATGGAGGTCAATGTCGTTCCGAGCTGACAAGCGGATAAATACTCGTCCAGCCGAGACAAAATATTTTTGACAGCTTTCGCATTTTTGTTGCCTTCGGAGGCCAGCTGATTGATACGAGATACCCGCACACGAATAATGGAATACTCCGAAGCTACAAAAAAAGCAGTCAATGCAATAAGTAAAATAACCAGAATGATATTTATCGTTTCCATAGCCTGCCTTACCCCGTCTATGCCGGAGCAAGAAGCACCCCCTTGTAGCAATCATTTTTGGATGGAAGCATAATATAAGTAAGTATGTCCATAATCGTGTATTACCCAAAAATGACAAGGAGTAGACTATGATTCATCATATTAGCGGATCGCCAGCGAACTCTTCTGCACGATATCTATCCATTGATCGGCTATCAACTGGTGTCCAGTAGCTGTCGGATGAACCCCATCATGCAGCCAATAGGAAGCGTCAGCCTTGGTAGCAGCCTCATTCAACAGGCTTTGGAGCGGCACAAATACGGCTCCAAACTCGTCTGCAAGCTGACGTACGAGCCGCTGATAGCCCGTTATTTTTTCCTGCCAAATGTCCCACCGTGCTTCGGTAGCTCCCGTTTTTAAGATAAACGGCTCACATAGCACCAGTCCGATATCGGGCAGCACTTCACGCGTTTCCTCCAAAATGTGGCGATAGGCCCGTTCAAATCGGTCTGTTACACCGGACGGCTCCTGCTCCACGATTCGCCAGGCATCGTTCACTCCGATCAGAATACTGAGCAGGTCCGGCTTCAGGCTAAACGTATCTTCATTCCAGCGTGCATACAAATCCGAAACCCGATCCCCCGAAATCCCCCGGTTCACAAATTCCGGCTGCGTAGCACTCAAACGGCTCCCCAGTGCACCTGCGATCAGATACACATAGCTCTGACCCAGCCAATGGTTCGCATCCTCATTCCGCCCTCTTCCTCCATCTGTGATGGAATCCCCCTGAAAAAGAACACGTGTATGTCCCATACCCGTCATCTCCCTAATTTCCTCCTTCAACTTTTCCAATAATACCCTTATCATACCTCGTATCCTCTAAATTAGAAAGCGATTTCAAAACATGAGAGAATTGTAGATTTGCCATATGAATTTTAATATATATGCTGAATCTAAAAGATACCTATAGCGCCACTACGCAGGCGGACGGTGCTTCCCATCGTCACCGTCCCCGGATTTTCTCGAATAGAGCCTGATCAGGTAAAAACCATATTTCACACCGCGCGGTACTTGCATACCTCCCGAAAATTACAGCCGCCACAAGATCTGCGTGAAGGCATCGGGGTGAAAAAAGACTCCGGTTTCGGACGATTATAATAATCGTCATCGAGACAGGACTTCATTTCCTCGATGTACCGCCCGACATTGCCAACCACCTTGTCAATATCCTCCTGTGTAGGATGGTACACTTCATGCTCTCCGGTCATCAAATATTCTACACGTACCTCGATCTTCTCCAGAGGAAGCTGATAATGCTCCTGCACATAGGAAGCATACAAAAATAACTGGTCTGAGAAGTCGCCTTCCTTGCCTGTCTTCCAATCGACGATAACCATATCTCCGTTCCCTCTGCGGTAGAGCAAATCCATTTTGACATATACCTTCGTCTCATGAAGCAGCATCGTATCCCACTTCTCCACCTCAACGATTCGAGCCTCACCCTGCTGCAGCTCACGCCAAACCGCAGTACGGTACAGATTGTGTACCACCGCATGCTGTCGCTCCTTAATCCGGGCAATCCGTTCCGGCAGCACTTCGTCATCATAATAAATTTCAGCGAGCATGATTCGATTTTTGGGATCTTGCTGCCATAGCTCACGTTGCAGCGATTCCTTGTAGCTGTCATTCAGCATGTTTTTCATCGCTGTCTCCAGGTATGCTGTACGCGGAATCGCACCCTTTTCCATCCAACCACGTATGACTGATTCACACATTTGATGCGTGATATTCCCAAATAAAATATATAAATTGCTCAGCTGCTTGAGCCGATACAACGTAACCTGCTCTTCACTGCCCTGTGCAGGGTTCCAGCCGTTATGCGAGCCGTAATAATGGTAATAGTATTTGCGTAGGCATTCATCGAACGTTTGGGCCCTAGATTGCGAATAGGACCAGGACGGGTACATAGCCATGAATAGGCCCTCCTTCATTAGAACTTCCATACTCTATTATACCGCAAGCCTGGGCTGCATCGTCCAAAAAGAACGAAGACTTTAACCCATGGGCTAAAGTCTTCGACTGTCTAGTATAGTCAATAATTCGCAAGAACTCCTGAGGTCCGAACAACGATGGCTTCATTTTCAATCCTTCTTCGCCGCATGAATCAAATTACTTACATTAACGGCACCATGCTCACGAACGTTGACAACGAGTACTGAAGTTTCCAACATTCCGCTGATCCACGCCTTGTAATCAACAACACGATCATTGGGAAGAATCGTCAAAATAACTCCAGCAAAGCCGCCACCATGTACCCTACATGCGCTGTCATCTATTGATTTCAAATACATTTCGGTTAATGCAAGCGCAACGGATACGTCCTGTTCTCGGTCAATCCCACTTCTATATACGTTTTGAAGCCATTTCCATGAAGAATTACCAGACTCGGCAACAAGCCTCAAGAAATCAGAAAAACGTCCCTCCTCCAGCGCCTTTACCTGTTCATCTACACGCTGATTTTCTTCAAAAAAATGCAACGCACGCAGCACTGCACGATCTCCTGCTTTTTCCCTGACCATTTTGAGGTTGGCATACAGATCCTCTGGCGATAAATCACGGCAAACAGAAGCACCTAAGGACTGAGCCACTGCACGCATTTCGTTGGGCACCGCCGCGTAATCATCCGTTAAATCAGCATGATCTCCACCTGTATTTACGATAACCAGAGAATATCCGTTTTGCTGAAAATTCCAATGAACTGGATTTATGATCGGTTCCTTGGGGTTTACAAAATCAATGGCAACCAATCCCCCATATGCGCAAGCCATTTGGTCAAGCAGACCCGACGGCTTGTTCCAGTAGCAATTTTCAGCGTATTGACCGATTTTGGATTTGGCGACAGCATCCAACGCCCCTTCATTATAAAAATGGCTGATTATAGTACATATCAGCATTTCAAACGAAGCGGAAGAGCTTAACCCTGAAGCAGAGAACACATTGCTTGATATATAAGCTTGGAATCCTCCGATACGATAGCCAAATTCGAGCAAGCCAGCGGCAATACCGCGGACCAAAAGCATCGTACCATCATCCTCCTCCGGTCGTGGCGACAAGTCGTTTAAATCAATAACGTATTTCGTTTTGTAACCTTCGGAATAGAACGTAATTACAGGCTCCTCCACTTTAGCAGCTACAGCGATGGTATCAAGTGTAATACTGCCTGCCAGCACCTTCCCGTGATTGTGGTCTGTATGATTTCCTCCAATTTCACATCGCCCCGGAGCACTAAACCATTCAATATCCCCGACGCCGAAGTGCTTACGGTACGCTTGTATAAGTGATTGATATCGCGTCGTTTGCTCTGAAACCTGCTCCTGACCATACAGTCGGGCAAGTACAATTCGTCCCTCACTAGAATTCAACAGTTCCATATCTTTCATCGTTATATCCCCCTATTGTAGGTGATTCTACCGGTCGCCTGACCGCAAATATATAAATAGCACAATAACACTATGATTATCTCAATTTTCCCTGTACAAAAATAGGGTACTATTTTAATCTGTAAGCGCTTATTTAAATCGTTTTCTGAGAACGTTTCCTTATCCTACGATAGATTGGATTCGTAAGGATATGCAAAAAAAGAAACCGACCCTTCAAACGGGCCGGTTCCTGTGTCCATTCCTGGCATATTCCTCTATGCACCAGCAGTGCTGCTGGAGACAGATATGTGGAATTTCCTTTTAATCGCGTTTCAGTGTATATCCCCCATCACTGTTACGAGTTACAGTAGCGCCCAGCGCCTCGGCAACCGTTTTGAAAGGGACATTCAGATATCCAAAACGATCCACATATGGAGCTTGTGGCAACGTCAACGGGCTTCCATCCAGTGTAGCTTGTTTGGACCCGCTTTTCAGCGTGAGTGTCTTACCAGTTATATCATCCACAACTGTATATTGCTTGGTAGCTGCATCCCACTTTAATTCAGCATCCAGCTCGCTTGCCAATTCACGAAGTGCAAAGAAGGTTGTGCCTCCACGATTATCCAAAAAGTCATAATACTGTTCAAAGGTTTTTTCTTTTTTTGTAATTCCCAGATCATTTTTCAAAATATTATAGATCGGAGAATTCGCATCAAAATTGCGGAGCGTCGCTCCCGGTGTTAATTCAGCTTGTTTATTCAGGTCAATAACACCATTCGAAATATCAACTTTGTCAGCCGTTACACTGCCATTGATGTTCCAGGATTGCGCTTCAGTCACAATCGAGAAGGACTTCACTGGGAGACCCTCCACATCTGGCAAAGCAACCGTCAGGTCTGTAGACGCTTTGCGAACATTTCCTTTTTCATCAAAATACGAGTCGGTTTTCAGCACCGTGTTCGCACTCAGAACCGTTTTAATTTCAGGGGACTGTGCATACAACGTGCTAACTCCCACATCATACTGCGCAACAGCCAGATCCAAATATTTTTTAACCTCGGTATAAGCCTCATTAACCAGCTTTTCCTTATTGGCACTCAGTTCAGCTGTTACTTTATCGCTACCTTCAAGATTCATACCGGAAGCGATATTTTTAGTCATATCAATAGCTTGACTGATCAGTTCTTTCAAACCAGCCTCGTCCTTGGCCAGATTGGTCAGGAACGGTTTCACGAGCGCTACCAGCTCATCGCCACGAAGTTCAGCATGCAAATGAGTTAATTTCACTTTATCCTTTTCACCATATACTTCTTCGGTGACAGACGTTGCAGAGATGGTTGAAGGGTTAGGAGCATGCTTGAGCATAAGTGCCGCAGCTGTTTTCGTCAGCTCTCTCACGTCTTTGGAATATACATAAGGATCAAATCCAGCAGGCAGACCTTCTAAACCCTCTTGCGGGTTCAAAGGTATGTAATAAGGTTTTTTGGCGCCTTCCAGTTGAATAGCCATACCTTGGCGATCCAAAGCAAGCTCAAACGGCAAATTATACTTGTCGATGTGCAATGTACCCTTGGCGGAAGCGACTTCCTCCGATTGTACCTTGGCTTCATCCACCGTTACCGAAATGGAATTAATCAAATCTATGATTTCCTGATCACCTTGCGTAATTCCTTCTCTCGGAGTCAATTTAAGAGATATCTTCTCCGTTGACTGCTGAGATTTCACATCAAGTGTCCCTAGCAGACTTTTACTTACATCAAATCCACCTACTGCCTGACAACCTGTCAAAGCTACCATTAACAGAATAAGAGGGATGGCAATCCATTTTTTTATATTCATATTAAACCCCTTTCAAGATATTACCGTACTCTCTTCTATTATCTCAGTGTTAACACGCATTGTAAATGATCAGATTGGAAAATAGAACTAGTCATTTAGAATCAATTTTCAGCCTGCAGCATCCGGTGAGCCAGTAATGCCATCTCCAGACAGCGACGTGTGTCCGTGTCTGCTAAACTTCCCTCGACAATTTCATTAATTTTGTCCAGCCGATTATACAGAGTTTGTCTGTGAATGTACAACATCCCGGCAGTATCACGCTTGGAGCCATGACATTGAAAGTAGGCATCCAGCGTGTCCAGCAGCTGCATATGATGCTCACGATCATGCGCAATCAGTCCACCCAAGTGGTCCTGTACAAACTCTTGTAAAAAAGGAATGCTGGGTGCCGCCTTCAATAACTGATAGATTCCGATGCTGTCGTAAAACAGCTGATTCTTCATGGCCGGGACGCTTCGCGCGACTTCAATGACCTGATATGCCTCTTCAAAACTGCGATCCGTTCCTGTCATACGATGTCTTACTTTACCAAAGCCTGCATGAATGCGCACCTTGTCAAGCTGTCCTGCGGCATAGTTCTGAATATATTGTACGGTATGGGCAAGCACTTTTTTCATTTGCGCCACAGAACGCAGCGTTAATTCCTCCTTGGCACAAAGGATGTAGCATTGACTGCCCTTCATCATTAACAGATTGTGCAGCGTCTCTTTTTTCAACAAAGAACGAAGCAGCACCAACACATCCTGATTGATGGATTCCTTGCGCACCTGACTGACATCCTTGTCCTGATGCTCCACCTCGATAACCCCTGCCCAAAATAAATACTGTCCCTTCGATAACAATCGCAGCCCCATCCGGGTCTGAGCCTGTTCTTCGCTGGGAAGCTGTCCGTTCAATACATCCTGAATCAGTTCATTCTGGTTGCGTAATAATCGGTCTTCGAGAAACTGTGTCCTCAGCACCAGTGTTGCGGCTGCCTTGGCTGTGTAATCAAGCAGCAGCGACATTTCTTCTGTCGGGGGTTCACCTTGCAGAACCAATCCTACAGCGGAAAACACCTGACCAAAGCATACAACAGGCTGAAACAAGACGGCAGTGGAGTCATTCAGCTGAAACAGCAGGTGCCCCTCACGATCAGCAGTCATGCTGGATTCCACCTCATTGGCATAAAAATCTGCAATGCGGTCCGCTGAATCCGGCTGGACGGAAGGTACGAACCGATTGGTGTCTATGGAGGACATGTAGATGATCTGCCGGGCGGTATAGTCATGAAGCACTCGCAAGAGAGCGTTCATATCGGTGCTGCGCAGCGTTTCCTGCTGAAGCTGGCGTGAAAATCGCTCCAGATCTTTTAGAAGTTCATGATGGCGGTTAATAAGAAGGGAATGAATATCTTGTGTAATTTCTACAAAACGCACGGGCTGTTCAAATACGATGACCGGAAAATGGTGTTGTTCCGCCAGCTCCAGAATTTCCGGCGGGATCTCATGAATGCTTGTGCCCAGCTCCACACACAATCCCGCCGCTTCCGAGCGGATCAGTTGCTCCATATACTCGGCGCGTTCCTCCCCCTTCCGGGTTAGCCACAGGCCAGTCGTCAAGATCAGGTCATGGCGGCTCACAAACGGGGAAACATTGGTGATTTCCAACACATGGACCCAACCAACCCGACGGTTCGTGCCCTGCTCCCCGGCCGCCAACTTGGCTCGCCGGAAAACAGGACGTTCCAGCACATCCGCAATGGTAAATGTTTTTTTACCGTTCATCAGCATTCTCCTTATGTATATGTCTTTGTGTCATATTATATGACACATATTCATCAAAAAGTCGAGCCTTCAAGTCAGATAATCCGACAAAATGTATGATGCCAAGGAGCTTATCCCCCTGTAAACTGTACCTAATCTAACATGAATTGCATTTATCAGCTTGAATCCATATAACTAATCGGCAGCCTGCACAAAAATGATAATGCAATTTTTGTAATATTTAATACCAGCAAACAGCAGTATAACAGCATAGCTGTCCTGAGTAACAATGATTTTCCGTTGATAACTATTATGTTTAGGAGAGGTGAACGAAATGAAAATTGGGGTTCCGAAAGAGATTAAAAACAATGAAAATCGTGTGGCTTTGACCCCTGCAGGTGCAGCTCAAATGCTTCAACACGGACATCACGTGTTTGTAGAGAGTCATGCAGGGATAGAAAGCGGATTTACCGATGGGGATTATGCCACTGCGGGTGCAACCATTGTGCAGCAAGCTGCCGATGTGTGGTCCCAGGCTGATCTGATCATTAAGGTGAAGGAGCCCCTAGCCTCGGAATACGGATATTTTCGACAAGGATTGATTCTGTTCACCTATCTGCACCTGGCTGCTGAGCCAGCGCTGGCCCAGGCGTTAACGGACAACGGTGTAACCGCCATTTCCTATGAAACACTAGACGTCGAAGGAAGCCTTCCGCTGCTCACTCCGATGAGCGAGGTTGCAGGTCGAATGGCTGTACAAATTGGAGCGCAGCTGCTGGAAAAGCCAAAGGGCGGCAAAGGCATCCTGCTGGCAGGCGTACCGGGGGTCAAACGCGGCAAAGTGACTATTATTGGTGGAGGGGTCGTCGGCACGAACGCAGCCAAGGTCGCCATCGGTCTTGGCGCAGATGTAACCCTGATCGACCTGAGCCTGCAACGGTTGCGCCAGCTGGATGATATTTTTGGCAACCAGCTCCATACGCTGGTGTCCACCCCTTCTAACATTGCTGAAGCCGTCGCACAAAGCGATTTGCTGATCGGGGCCGTCCTGATCACTGGTGCCAAGGCCCCGCGGCTTGTCACGGAGGCCATGGTACAGACAATGCAGCCTGGTTCTGTGATTGTGGACGTCGCCATCGACCAAGGTGGTATTGTCGAGACGATTGACCACATCACGACACACGATCAGCCGACCTATGTGAAGCATGGCGTCATTCACTACGCGGTAGCGAACATGCCGGGGGCGGTACCGCAAACCTCGACGCTTGCACTGACGAACGCCACGCTCCCCTATGCTCTCCAACTCGCGGATCTGGGTGTGCAGGAGGCGCTTCGCAGAAGCAAGCCGCTGCTTAGCGGTACCAATGTCCTGAACGGACATATCACCTACGAAGCAGTCGCCCGCGATCTGGGGTATCCTTACGTTCCGGTAGAACAGGCATGGCAGGCGAAAGCCTTGCACTAGAATAACAACAACTCAAAGAACCACACCTCCTTTTCCCTGAGGGATGAAGACGTGTGGTTCTTTTTCTGTTTAGTGTATCTCATGTATTCGATGTATTCATACGTTTTCAGACGATTTCTGACGAAAGGAACGTCTGCAGATGGCGGTAAATATCCGTGATCTCTTCCAACGACATACGCACAAGTCCACTTGACGAGGGTGCCACAAATTCATGCATCTCGGGGATGAGCGGTTCAGGCTGAAATCCCCAATTTACTTTGGATTTTTTACTGTATTCGGTGTATACGCCTTTGCCGACAAAGCAAGCGACCTTCGGACGATATTCCTTTAGCTTCGCATGCAGCTCCAGACGTCCTTTGGCATATTCCTCACGCGTAATGTCCTCCACACCCCTGGTAGGGCGGGAAACGATATTCGTAAAACCGTAGCCAAGCTTAAGCAGCTCCCGATCTTCCGATGGATCGTACAAGCGAGGCGTCAAGCCCGCCCCCTCCAGTATGCGCCAAAAACGGTTGCGCGGATTCGCATAATGATGGCCGATTTCGCCTGATTTCAAGCTGGGATTAAAACCAATGAATACGACGGATAATCCATAATCCAAGTGATCATCTACCTCATTCAGCTCTGTCTCCTGCTCTGACATGGGCCTCCCCTTTCTTAAACGATATCCAGCGGCTGCTTCCGCGTTGGCGAAGGAAAAGCTTCGTCTATTCGTAGAAGCTGCTCAGGGGTAAGCCGGATATGGGCTGCCGCTGCATTTTCCCGTACGTGCGATTCCTGTACCGCTTTGGGAATTGCCCAGACATCGCCGTCCCGTATAACCCACGCGAGCGCGATTTGGGATGGAGTTACCCCGTGGCTGGCAGCGATATCTACCATAACGGGATGCTCCAGCAGTCCCTGTCGCAGGCTTCCACCTTGGGCAATCGGGCAATAGGCCATTACAGGCACCCCGTGCGTACGGCTCCATGAGAGCAGATCGTATTCAATGCCTCGCGAAGCTACATGATACAGCACCTGGTTAACTGTGCAGGCATCGCCTCCATTCAGGCTCCATAGCTCCTCCATATCAGATTTGTCCAGATTGGACACTCCCCAGTTGCGGATTTTACCCTGCTCACGCAGCTTTTCCATGCCTTGTATCGTCTCTTCCAGCGGAATGTTCCCACGCCAATGCAACAGATACATGTCCATGTACTCTGTTCCCATGCGGGTTAGGCTCGCTTCACATGCATGGATCAGCCCTTGGCGGTTTGCATGATGAGGGTAAGCCTTGCTAACGAGATATACATCTTCCCGGCGGCCCTGAATGGCCTCCCCGACGATCTCTTCCGCTCTACCCTCCGCGTACATTTCAGCCGTGTCAATCAGCGTCATGCCCAGTTCCAAACCAAGTTGAAGCGCACGCACCTCCTCTTGACGGAGCGAAGCCTTTTCGCCCATATGCCATGTGCCCTGCCCAATTAGCGGCACTTCACGCCCGTCAGTCCATGTAAGTACACTTTTCTCTTGTTGGCTCTTTTGTTGGCTCATGTGCTTTCCCCTCCTTTTATACCGATTCAGTGGCCTGATGCCGCAGGCTTGTCAAAGACATGGCTCTGAGTCCAATGCTCTCCACCATCCGAGGTGGTATACATCACAGGTGCCTGCTCCGAATCCGAGAAAATAGCCCAGCCTTCCTTGGCATTCGCCATCCCGATTTGCTGGCTGCCATAACCGTCAAAGCTTTGCTTGCCATTGTTCCACGTCTTGCCGCCGTCATTCGTCCAGCCGATCGTATTGGACTTGTCGCACGGTGCGCAGTAGCCGCCCATCAATGCGGTATTGCTATTCACCGCATAGAGCATCCCCGGTGCCACCCCTTCATTTTTGGAAACCTGATTGTCTTTCTGGCTAATACCGGGCGCGGGACCGCCGCCAGCCGTGGCATTCGCCACTACAGCTCGCCAGCTTTGACCGCTGTCGGCCGTATGCCAAAGCGAATACGAAGTCTGATTCATCCCCGTACCCCCAATCAGCTCAATCCATGCGTTGCCCCGTTCCACCGAGCGGATAATGGCCCCGTTCAGAGGCTCTTCGGTTGTCCGTGACATGACGGGGGTCCACTTTTGCCCTCCGTTAACGGTGTGTACAATCTGGAACGAGCGGTCTGTGGCCTGCGTTACCACCCAGCCGTTTTGCCGATCATGAAAATAGGGCTGTCCCACCATATGATCAGGCACAGGAAGCGCTGACCAGCTTTGTCCGCCGTCCTTCGTATATTGGTTACCGCTGAATCCTTCGTTGGATGATACAAAATGTAAAAAGCCTGCTGTTCCTTCCTTAGGTACTGTCCCTACAGCCTCCCAGCGTTTGCCGCCGTCGCGCGTTGCCAGCAGCGAGCCGCTATCTGCCATAGCAGCCCAGGCCTGATGACCATTCAAGGCAAAAATCTGCTGCACCGTACCTTGGCCTTGATATTGCACATTCCAAGCCGATCCGACTGAGCCGGATGGTCCCGCGTCTGTCCGGGCAATCCAGCCATTTCCGCCGATCCAGCCGGATTGACCGTCGATCAGACGCAGTGCAGTAATATTATCCATGCGGACCTTCGCTACATGACCGTCCGTAGATGCTTGTCCTCCTGTCCCCGAGGTGGTGGATGATGTAGTATTACTTCCGTCAGAAGCAGTCTGCTGTTCCGGTGTATGTACACCTGCTCCCGAACCGTCCGCTTGTGCCGACGTTGAACCTTGCTGCTCATGCTGAGCCACTTGCCCAGCCGGTTCTTTCGATCCGGTTTGTGCGCCTGTTTCACATCCCGCCGCCATGATGGCTACGGCGAGCAAAAGCAGCCAGGCCGATGTTTTTTTCTTCATTTTCGTTCATCCCCTTATGTTGTTGATATCCATGCTAATGCTGTGCAGGTATCGTAATCACAGCAGGGCATATTCTATGTATTACCCTGCTGTCTTCGTTTCACTCTTACGGGTGAAGATACGGAAATCAACTGTATGCGAATCATCATGGCAGATTTACGAGCCCAGAGCAACAAAGCCCCCTCTTTCAATGGCCCGGGTTCCTTCTTCGCTTTGCAGCCATTCGAGTAATCGCTGCATCGAAGGGCGTGGCTTCTCGCCTTCCCGTGTGACCACAAATAATTGAGCCGTGAATGGATATTGCCCCGAACGAATATGTTCTTTGTTCGGCTCCACTCCATCAATGGATAGAAATTTGACCTCTTGACGATTATGCATCACATTTGCAAAATAATAAAATGAATAGCCCAGCGCGTTGTGATCCTTGTTAAAATCTGCGACTGCATTAATCATCTCACCCATAATGCCAATTCGGAGTTCCCGGGGAGGTTCAGCCATCTCATGGCCTGCCATTACTTTCTTTTGCATATATGTCTGGCTTCCTGAATTTTCTTCCCGTTGATAAGCAATGATCGGCTGATCCTTTCCCCCCACTTCATACCAATTGTGAATAGCCCCTTCATATATACGGCGAACCTGCCCCGCAGAAAGCCCCTCAACCGGATTGCCTTTGTGGACGAGAAAAATAAACGCATCACGCCCAATTGGTGTCAGCTTCATTTGCACCCCTCGACTTTTTGCCAGATGCAGCTCTGCATCGGATGGTCCGGCCACCAGAATCAGATCCGCCTTCTTTTCAATCAAATTTACATACGCCTGATGCGTCGTATTGAATTTCAGCTCGTGCGCCGCACGCGCTCTGCTCATTCCGGTCAATTCATGCAGCATATCCTGCGCGAACGGGATAGCCGCTGTAGCTCCGTCGACGACCGGAAAATCCCTCTCCGCAATGTATGGACGTTGAGGAAGCATCAGTGTAATCGTCAGGACAATGACGAGTGCAGCGGATATCGCGGCAACAACCCATTGCCATCTATGATCCACCTTTCCGTTCCTGCCTGTCACCGCTGGATAACGATCTACCCCGACACCTATCACCATGCCGGCTATCGGCAGCAGTGCTGTCAACAGAAACCAGATTTCACTATGCTGTGTATACGGCTGTAATACCTCCAGCACAGGCTCCGCCCAAGCGTGATAAAGTGAAAAGAGCTCCCACGAGCCTCCCCATACCTCGGCTGGTTGACCGCCAGATCCCTGTAGCCCCACAATCCACAGCCCCAGCCCGCACAATAATGATAACAGCCCGGTCAGCATTAATGGAAGCTTACGCATGCTGGAAATGCGCGCACTCAAGGCACCGTAAGCCGCAAAAATTAAGCCGACAATCCAGGCATACAGCACTATCATTACAATCACGGCTGTATCTGTCACACCTTCATGCCTCAGCAGAAACTGCACATTGGATGCCACAGCTATACTCCAAATTACATTAAACATGACTGAAAACAATCCAAACATAAACGTACCGCCCAGCCATGGCCAAAACCATGCTGTCCGCATAGAAGCGCCTTTCTCCGTATCAGCTATAACTCCCTTTGGATCAGACATGTGCATCCCCCTATACCTTTTATATGAAATGAGACTGTAAGCAATTGCTTCTTCATTGTACAATTATGGTAAAGATTAGTATACGAGGAGATGGTAAAATGTCCTTATTCGATCATCAGGATCATACCTCCGATGTAACCTTGCTCCGAAAAGCACACGATGATCTATGGTATTCCTTACAGCATATTCCGAACGATGAGGCACTCAAGCTGCTTCACAGCTTTGCAACACAGGTAGCGTTCTATCATGAAAAAAAGGACAAGGAGGCGGACTGGAAAAGCTACTTCAGAACCCCCTTGCCCTATATAGCCATCGCCGTCGGTATTTCACTGCCAACTGCCATGTGGCTTCTGATTTTGTTCTTACCCTAATGCGTATGGGAAAAAGGCCTTCCCTGGGGGAAAGGCCTTTTTGGTATCGAATCTTTTTTATATCGCTCTAGCATGGATCAAAAAACGGTGCTGCTTCACGTCCCAATATCCATCACGTTGGATGTCCAAATACAGACCATACAGCTGTTCTATATATTTCTGTGGCTGAAAGTCTGCAATCTGCCATTCAATTGCTTTTAAATAATAGACGAGCGCGCCGATATCGTAAAACCGCTGTATCGGAAACTGTTCCTGCTGGTCCACGATTTCGAAGCCGTTGCTTTTCAGACCTGCAAGCGCTTGAGAAAGGGTCCAGTCCGCATACTCGTAATCAGGCGCTCCCAAGTGTTCGTTAATGCCCGCACAATCCAGGCCCCCCACCTGTTGGGTCAAGAACGTCCCGCCTGGACGCAAAATACGGCGCACTTCCGCTGGCGAAAATGACTCATGCTTATTCAGCACAAGATCGAACCCGGCATCGTCAAACGGAAGAGAGTCGTCGTCATCTATAGCGATAACACGTACGCCCAGCGGCTCCAGTCGTTTTTTAGCAATTGGAACATTCGGTGCATACGCCTCTGTCGCACATACAAGCTCTGGAAAAGGGCGCAAACCGGACAATAGCTCTCCCCCACCCGTCCCCATATCCAGCATCGCCTTGGATGTATGGATAAACGTCATAGCCTTGCTGACATAAGACCATTTCAAAGGCTCGCTTGCGACCCGGCCTGTATCCGAGATAAATGAGAAATCCCATCCGGAAAAGGACTCTTCATGATGCTTTAATAGCTGTAGAAACTCATGATCTTCTGTATATTTCATATCTTGCTACTCCTCCACAATTGGCCTGTACGTAATTAATCTGTACATTATTGAACTCTTCTCTCTTTGATGTTCTACGTTATATCTCTCTATGCCTCTAATTACGTCAGTCCAAATGTGGGAGAGCTTTTGTACTTCTCTGTCTCGCTTAAGGAGCTGTCGGTAAAGCCTTCGCAAGCTCAGATGTGATGCCTTTTGGAGTTAATAAGTAATAAACCGTATGAAAGCCGGAACCGCTGATGGACTTGATTTTGACTTGGAACAGATACGTGCCTTTCTCCACTTGTGGACCATAGCTGTAATCATTCCGGTTATCCAGCACAGTATTCCAAAGTTTTGGATCTGCAATTGTGGTGACTTTATACTTCTGCTGTAATATCCTGAATAAATTCGCTGCTTCAATATACTTACCGGGTTGTTGATACGGCTCCTTCTCTTGAGAAACCATTGGAATAGCTCGAACCGATATAATGTCTTTCGACGTGATAATCACCTTGTCGGCGTATCCTTTGCGTTCCAGCCAAGCATTCAGCTTGTGGAAGGATAAGCGCCAATTATAGGAGACGCTGCGAGTCCATTCTGGTTCTTCTGCTGAAATAGATGAAGGTTTGTTCAAAATATCAATATTCCCCAACGCATAAGAGCCTGCCTGCATTTCACTATAGCTCATGTCTAATACTTCTTCTTTCAGTACAGCTTCAAATTCACGAATATCTTTCGGATCGGTCAGAACGATCCGTCGTTCATTATCATCTGCCGATTGAATGCTGATTGTCTCCGCTTTACCATACAGCTTATCAAGTGAGTAGCTTACTGTTTTGTACGGCTCAGATAGCATCACTTTCGCCAGCGCTGCCCGGAAAGGCCGCTCAGGAAAAGTATAGCTACGAGTCATAATGGTACCATTATCCAAACGATAGGCAATAGATATCATTTGTTGAGGTTCTTTATTGGACCCGGACGTCTCTCCAGCTGAATGTGCTCTCACAAGCTCACGCTGTAAATTCAACACAGCGGCGATAAAAGCTTTATCTTGCGAAAAATAAAGATTTTTTTGTGTTGATCCCCCGTCCAGATACAAATTTGGCCCAGCATAGACTTGCTCGACGGAATGCGCGGTCGGAATCCGTTCCTCGTAGCCTATCCAACTAGACGTGGGGATGTACATTGCCAGACCCAAAATTGCACCGTATGCGACCAACTCCAGCAAAGCACGAATACGTACAATTTGCCATGTCTTGCGGATTACCATCTCCACAGCAATATAGCCCAAAATAGCTCCAAGCACATACCCGAAGATCGACCAGTCTCTCCCCTGGCCTCCTGTGCTATAAAAATATTCTCCTATCAGCAACATGGCACATAACATGACTCCTGCCTTAAAAAAGGGTTGGAAGAAAGTAAAGGCCATTGCCTGCGTTGCCTTCTCTACAAGCCGTTTGCGATATAACACATAGCTTAAAATCACAAACAGCAAGGAAACACCAACATAAATAAGCAGCTCCACATATGAAAATGCGCTACTCAACGAATCCATAATCCGGACGAACGGCGATAAACTATGCCAAATATTATTGCTGCTACGCAACCCCACGCCATTACTATTTTGAACAATGGTTCCCGAAATCTGAGCGTAACCATATAGATTGTGTCCTAGAAAACGACTAATCATGTTGTACAAAAAAAAGGGCAGCAGCAGCAAAGCATACACTACTACAGCCTGCAGCAGCGATTGTCCTACACAAATGCCCACAAACACGGTAAAGGCAAAAAAGAAAATCGTAACAACCGATACGACCAAAGCCCATGATCCAATATCATTGATATGGAAAATAAAAGGCAGCTCAACTGACACGTTTAACAGGGCAGTTACTCCCGCAGTCAGCCATATAGGTACGAGCAAAAGGATAAGACCACTAATTAAATGTGCCGTTAACAGCTGCTCTCTGCGCAAAGGAAGACTGTGGTATAAATCCGATGAACCCTTCTGCTGAATAAAACGAATTAGCATCACACCCGCCAGCACAGGTATGGTCAAAAAAATGATATTTTGCGATTCATTGCCTGAGTTTGTACTATCGAACAGGCTTCTCAAAACCGTAGGCACTCGGTCGTTTCCGATACTCATAAATAACGGTAGCGGTACCGTAAATAATAATCCCGCCAAGTACAACAGACCGATCCAGCCATGCTGTCTCAGGCTTTGGCGAATCACGCCGCCGCTACAGAAGAATCGGTTGGATGTCATAACCTGCGTCCTCCATTTCATAAATGAAAATTTCCTCCAGCGTCAACGGCAGCAAATCGAACACATGTGGCTCATACACCTGAATCGTTTCTGCAATCCGCTCTCGTTCCCCCCGGATAATAAGCAGCAGAACACTGCCTCTCCGTTCCTTATGTACAACCGAAAGTTGCTTGCATACGCCTTCCTCATGCGCACTTTCACGAAAAGCAACCTGCACCTTATGCGTATCGGACTTGAGGTCGTCGACTTCCTTTTCCAGCAGCATACGTCCCTGGTGCATAATACCGACGTGATCACACATGTCTTCTATCTCACGCAAATTATGGGATGAAATCACGACAGTCAGCTCGCGCGCAGCGGTTTCCTGGAATAGCAGATTTTTGATCATCCGTCGCATCACGGGGTCAAGTCCATCAATCGGCTCATCCAAAATCAACAGTTCAGGCATACAGCTCAAGGCAAGTAAAAATGCGGCCTGACGCTTCATTCCTTTGGAAAAACGATGAAGTTTACGTTTGGGGTCCAGCTTGAAAATATCTGTAAGCTGTATGTAGCGCTCCTCACTCCAGCTTGGATAAATAGAGCGATAGAAACGGGCCATCTGTTGAATCGTCGCTTGCGGAAAAAAATAGGGTGTGTCCGGCATAAACAGAATGTGCTGCTTGACTTCTGGCTGCTCATACACAGTTTGTCCCCCAATTAGCACCTTCCCTGCATCCGGTCGATAGATTCCGGCGATCATTTTGAGCAGTGTCGTTTTACCTGCCCCGTTCGAGCCCAGCAATCCAAAAATGGAGCCCTTTTTCACCGTGAGGGCGAGTTGATCCACTGCCTTTTCCTCTGCAAATGTCTTTGTGACTTCCCTTAATTCAATCAAGGGACATCCCCCTTTCCTTCAATTGCATAGCTTCCACGTATATGGCGTCCACTTCCAGCTGCGTAAAACCGAAATGGACGGCTTCGATCATCTGCTTTAACAGTGCTGCCCGAATCTCATCCCGCTTCATTTGCTGCGGCTGCTGCCGGGCAGGTGTGACAAAGCTGCCCTTGCCTTGGACGGAATAGATATATCCTTCGCGTTCCAGCTCACGATACGCCTTCTGAATCGTATTCGGATTCACTGTAAGCTGAGCGGACAGTGCCCGCACGGAAGGCAATTGCTCATCCGACTGAAGTGATCCGTACACGATCATTTCCTTCACTCTGTCCATTAGCTGTTCGTAGATCGGCTTGCGGCTGCGGATATCCAGCTCGAACATGGACTTCCTCCTTTCAAGACTTGGTCCGATTTATATACATATTTCAAACCGTACTAACTGTACTATAATTAATAGTACAGTTAGTACGGTTTGTCAATCGTTTGTTTGGTCATTTATTACAAAAAATAGCCGTGATGCATGATGCATCACGGCTATTTCTTTTAGCAATTCTTCGATTCATAAGACTCTCCGTGCCTCACTTCGCCAACGCTTCCTCTTCCGGCAGCCTAAGATCCAGCTGGAACCGGAACGTCGAGCCCTTGGCCTCCTCACTATCCACACCAATGGAACCGCCCATCAGGCTAACCAGGTTTTTGCAGATGGACAACCCCAGACCTGTGCCTCCATATTTCCGGTTCAGTGCCGGATGGAGCTGGGAAAAGGGCTGAAACAATAGATGCTGGCGATCGGTGGGAATACCGATGCCTGTATCGGTTACACTGAACTCAATCAAGCATTTCTTTTTACGGCGGCTGTAAGCCTTGCTCTCGGCAAAGATGTTTATACGTCCTCGCTCCGTAAATTTGATCGCATTGCTCACCAAATTCACTAGCACCTGCCGGATACGCACATGGTCACCGACAAGAACCCCCGGCAGCTCCTGATCCACGTGCCACTCCAGTTGGATACCTTTTTCCATAGCCTGCCTTAGAAATAAATCCGCCACACTGCCCATCACATTTTCAAGTTCAAAAGGCTCGTGCAGCAGCGCCATTTTACCAGCTTCGATTTTGCTCAAATCCAGGATCTCATTGAGGATCTGCATTAAAGCAGAGCTACTGCTGATAATAATATCAATATAGCTCCGCTGTTCCTCATCCAATTCGGTATCGGCGAGCAGCCCCGCCATGCCGATAATCCCATTCATCGGTGTCCGAAGCTCATGGCTCATCACGGAAAGAAACTCTGATTTGGCCCGATCAGCGCGCTCAGCAGATTCCTTGGCGCGAATGATTTCCTTTTCGTTCGTGATGTCGACAAAAACCATCACGGCCCCTTTTCGCTCACCATTATCCATCAGGGGACTGATTCGATAAGAGGCAAGAAAGCTGGACCCATCCTTTTTCCAAAAAACAGCTTCCTCTGCTTGATAAGAAGCACCGCTTCGAATCGCCTGAAGAATAGAAGACTGCTCATCCGGATAATGACTCCCAATCTCATCAGCATGTCGTATGATGCCTATACATGCATCATCCAGCATATTTTCCAGCTCCACGCCAAACATCTCGGCAGCCGCCGGATTCATAAAGCGCACGTGTCCTTCGGTGCTTAGACCCACAATACCTTCGGAGACCGCGTTCAAAATGAGCGAATGCTCATTGCTGAGCTTTTCAATTTGTGCAATGTAGCTTTTAAGAGGGGTAACATTTTCAATAATTCCGTAGCAGCCCACAATTTCCTCTTGCACAAAGATAGGGATATTGGTCACCTTAATGAACAGACGCTCCCCCTTTTTATGTATGAATTCCGATTCATAGGTTTGCGTCTCTCCCTGCTTAGCCAACTCCATGTGGCGCCTGATCTTGTCCTGCTCCTCAGCGGAAGCCATTGTAAGTACCTCAGCTCCAAGCAATTCTTCCCTTGTATAGCCAGTCAGCTCCTCCAAACTTGGATTCACGCTCAGGATTTGTCCCTCCATATTCATGGCGCATATACCGAGCGGGTTATGTTGAAACAGCGACTTATAACGATTTTCACTTTCCCGAAGACGCTGCTCCATTTCCTGATGCTCCGTAACATCCTGTACCATACCCACAATTTGAATGGGCTTGCTTGCATGCTCATCCAATTCGGCTTCCCAGATCGAACGCAGCACTTTTTGTTCACCATTAGGCAGCACAATTCGGTAAAAGGTCTCTTCGCGGATTCCCTTTAATATGACGTTCGTAATAATCTGCTTCATCCGCTCTGTATCCTCTGGGTGAACAGCCTCCATGAAGGCGTCAATACTCGTTTCAACCGACTTGACACGATATCCAAAAATGCTGCGAAATTCTTTGGAAAAGTGCATAACATTGTTGACCAGATCCCAGTCCCATGAGCCGAACATTGCCAGCTGCTGAGCCTTTGCCAAATTTTCCTCACTCTTCTGGCGCTCTGTAATATTACGACCTATGGCCAAAATGCGTTTGATCTGGCCGCTTTCATCCCGAATAATGCGGAACGACACTTCCATCCACAAATAATGCCCGTCCTTATGGCGTACACGTTGCTTCATGATACCTGTTTCCTTGAAGCTTCCATGTACCCGCATATAATCAGCATCTTCTGTATGATAAAAATCGAGTCGTTTTTTGCCGAGCATCTCCTGCCTGGTATAACCTAAAAGCTTTTCTACCGAGGGAGAAACATACTCAAGCCTGCCATCCGGCGTGCTGAATGAGATCACATCCGGTGTATTTTCCGTAATCAGCATGTATAAATCCTCGTTGTCCGAGAGCACCTGCTGTATATCTTTTTTCTCCGTTATGTCCGTTGCGTAGGCAATCAGATACGATTGTCCGCTAGCCTCATCCTCAAATATTGTTAATTCCAGCGACAGCCAGACAGCTGTTCCCCGCTTATGTTTTAAACGCAGTTCTGCCTTGTACACTTGATCCTTGGCCCCCAGCCAGCCGATATAGGCATCTCTCAGCCCTTGCTGATCCTGAGCTTCTTCATACAACAGTCGGTAATATTGGGTGTCCCGCAATTCCTCCTGCTCGTATCCAACCATTTGGCAAAAAGCGGGATTAACGTACAAGCATTTCCCTTCCCTCGACAAAATGGCAATCCCTGTCGGGGCATGGTTATACATATGTTCCAGCATAGGCAGTCGTTGAGCAGCAGAAAACACGATGAATCTCCTCCTTTGGGGGCCGGCAGCCTTACACAATAATCTAATATGATATGGGATGTTCATAGGGAACGCTTGTCTCTAAGTGTGAGGCGTCGTTTAAACATGTATGCACAAAAGATTGCCGATGCGGTTTCATCGGCAATCCTAGAACTATTTGTTTATACCACCCGGCTAAGAAAATGACGCAAAAATCGCTCCGCATCCACCTCAAGTGCTACATCAACGGTTGTCAGCGCTTGAGCTTCGCTCTCGTTTTGTACTTCACGGGTGCGACCGACTTCAAGGGAATCCCCCACCTCAACAGCAATGCGCATTGGACGCGTCTCTACAAAACTGGAATCTATGGCTAATCCTACAGCTAGTGGATCATGTAAAGCACAGCCTGCAATCCCAGGTCTGAAATTACGATAGGCTTCCATATAAAAGTCCGTCATATTGGCCATAAACGCGCCCAGTTCGGTTCCTTGCTCACGCCATTTGTCCACATCCTGCTGGGGAAGCAGCGTCTGCATGGTGACGTCCAGCCCTACAAGTGTCAGCGGGAAGCCCGCTCCCAGCACATAGGCTGCCGCTTCCGGATCGGCGTAAATATTCGCTTCAGCGGCCTCGGTTACATTCCCTCTCACCGTAACCGCACCGCCCATAATGATCAGGCGGTCAAGCAATTTGGGCAATTCGGGGCAGCGATCCAGTGCAATCGCAAGGTTGGTCAGCGGTCCCACAGCTACCAGGGTAAGCTTGCCTTCATAGCGACGAGCCTGTCCGATCATAAAATCAGCCGCATCCCCAGACGCTGCCTGACGGGACGGAGCTCCTTTCAGTTGGTTGCCAATACCGTCTTCACCATGAATATGGCGGGAATACGGCTTGAACAGCTCACGGGCATACGGCTTGTGAGCGCCGGACACGACCGGAGCCTCTACACCCAGCTTTTCCAGCAGGATCAATGAGTTGCGTGTCGCCTCATCCACCGAGATATTGCCAAAGGTAGTTGTAATGCCTAGCAGTTCCAATTCCGGCGAATGGACAGCGTACGCAATGGCAAGTGCGTCGTCGATACCCGTATCTACATCTAAAATTAACTTTTTACTCATGATGACCTCCACAGTTGAACAGCATTCTTTTTCATTATACACAATTTGAATATTTATTCCCTTGGTCAGGAGGTTCTTTATCTGAAGACGATCAAAAAAAGCTACGGCAGTTGTGCCGTAGCTTTTCTTCGGGGCTCTTCCATTACTTAAGCGCACATCTTCTGTTCCAATCCTAAGGCTCGATTCCCCACACCAGCTTATCATTATGGAACAGCGTTACTTTGTTCCATTCTGCATAAGAGGTTTTGGTTGGATCGAAGGAATAGTCATTGGATTCGTCCAGATTAGACCAGTCGCTTTTGTTCATGCGGATCTGAATATCACCTGTTTGTGCTCCAGCAGCAAGTGTGCCGGCAGCAGCACTGAAACCAATTTCAATATAGTTGTCTGTAATGGTACGCAGCACGTTATCATTACCTACTTGCGCATAATCTACAGCAGATTGCAGCTCCTGGCTGCCATCTTTCGTGAAATAGTAACGGATTTTCAGTTCACTCAGCTTCACGGGTGTTGTACCTTTATTTTTCAGATTAAAGAAAGGCTTGACTGCGTTATTAGCTGGATCGGTGTCACCAGCCCGATACATCACAACCAGATCACCGGTTGGATCTGTCGGTTCTGTCGGATCAGTCGGTGTGCCTTTTGGCTCAGCACTTACCGCAGCGGAATCCTTACTTGTTCCAGTCGAATTCGTAGCACTTACAACATAGAAATAAGTTGTTCCGTTGGTCAGCCCTTTATCCGTGTACTCTTTCTCAGTAACAAGAGGCGCAACGGCTGTAAAAGGACCTGCTTCGCTCGTTGCCCGCTTTACTGTGTAGCTGTCGGCCCCAGTGGACGCATTCCAGGTCAGCGTCACTTGAGCATTGCCTGCTACGGCCTTTAAGCCTGAAGGTGCGGCTGGAGCTGTAGGAGTTGTTGGGTCCACACCACCCGTGGAAGGTACAATTGCAGGATACGCATTTTGTACCAGCATAACGAATTGATCATGGAACCAGGCTCCTGAAATTGGTGCATTCGGTAAAGCATCTGTTAATGTGCCATCCTTGGTGGTGTAGGTAGGATCACACATACGGTCAAAGCCTTTACCTTCATCGTTCGGAATGAGTGAGCTGGAACCATCGGAATCCCCCGGAGGCTTCGCCCATACATAGGCATCGACATGGGAAGCTGGAGCTGTTTGCGGTGGCGTACCCATACCCGCTCCGCTGTTATTACACCAATTACCACGGTGCGAGCGTTTGTCTACACGGCCTGAATTTACATAGGAGTTAATATCATTGCCGACTGCGGTAGTTGGACGGTTAGGTCCTCCCCATCCATTACGGCCTGTGTCAATTAACATCCCGAGTGAGCTTGGCCAGCCTGCATTGACAAAATCTCTATGCAAGGACTCTGAGAAATCCAGTTCATCAAAGTTAGGATTCCATTCATAGTATTTGGATGATTTGATCGGCTGTCCGCCGATATTCAGGTTTGGATCGGGCAGATTAGGTTCTGTCAGCGGTGAAGTGTTGGCTGTATTCGTGATAAAGCCGTCCACGCTGGCCAGTCCTTTACTAGTATCTTTGAAAATATTCGTGAACAGTGTAACGGTTGCTGAACGGTTGTTATCCCAACCTAGCCAACCGGAGTGACCGATATCTACATATTTGTAGACATTAGGAATCTCGTTCAGCTTATTCATAGTATACTTAACGCCAGCTTCATAAATCCCTGTAGATTTGGCTTGTGCACATTTGGGATCATCCAGATTGGTTACCAGGTTGGGTAAGCTGTCCGGTTCAATGATTGCTACGATGCGAATATCCTTATATTTGGGGTTGGCAAAGATCGCAGCAATTTTGTCGATATAATCCTTTTTATACGTTTCCAAACCCGCCTGGGTCAACGGCAGTTCACCGTTGGAAGCCAACGCATGGCAATCCCGTCCAGGCAGATCATATACAATAAACTCTGCCGTAATTGGTGTGCTGCCTTTCTTTTGCGCCAATACTTGATCCAAATGTGCCTCCAGGCCAAGCTTGCCTCCACCGCCGTTAATGGCAGCGATGCGATCGAGCCATACGGCTGTCGGGAACGTTTTGACCGTTTGCATTTTTGCTTTCAGTGTAGAATCCGTAACCTTGGCAATCGACGTATCGACGCTTGCGGCATAATCAGGACTAACATATTTGGTTGCCCCTATATAAGGATTGTCCACATGGGATTCTGCATGTATTTTATCCGTAAATCCTGCACCTGGTAGAAAGCTGCTCGCGACGAGTGATAGCGCAAAAGCATACTTAACGCTTTTAAGAAGCATACCTTTACGAAGCACTTGCTTGGTTTTCAATTGCTTCACCTATCTTTCCGTAGATTTTGTTGAATCTTCCTATGTCGGCACCTGATTGTTACATGATTATGTGTGAGTTACGCCATCTTTCTCCAAAAAAGGCGGCGTTCATAGCTGTAATGGTAAGCGCTTTCTACTTTTTCGCGCGCTCACATTTTCCCCTTTTTGTCACCTCCTATGTTAGATTATAGTGAGCTGGAAATCTGCTGTAAATTGAATAAATTAAGGACTACATTATTAATTAGGCACATGAATTGCCACACCGCCAGTCTTGTCGGTCTCCCCATTTCCGAAGCGCCGAGGCCTTCGTATGATGAATTAACCCTGCTGTGACAAGCTCTCCTAAGATTCGGGCTCGACACCAAAGAAGCCGAATTTTGAAAAAACAAGGGTATTTACTTTAATTTCCGTCACCTCAAATCGACAATAATAAACTTCAAACTGCGATCCATACCAAATTGTTAAATCTATTAACGATAAAAGGGCATTTCCAGGCCCTCATGGCCATGAAAACACCCTTTTATCATTGTGTAGTTATCGTTGTCTAGCCTCACGGTCATTCATCACACATGTACATGCAGTCAGTGCTAAAATGCAATTGTACCAAGCTGGCTAGGCCTTGCTGGGCTGCACCTTTTCACGTTCCTTGCCTTTGTCGGATTCGCCGGCATTTTTGTTTGCCGCCTCCCGGTCCAGCTGCATTTCCTCAATCGTCTTAACCTTCAGCCTTGCTGCTCCCTCATAAGGACGGGTTGGGATCAGATCGCCCGCAGCCAGACGTTGACGTGCCTCGGCAATCGCTGCCCCATACTGTGGAAGCCACGCTTCCTGCGCTACCAGCATTTCATCGACCATCTGCCAAATTTCTTGCGGGTTACAAACCGCACCCACCAGCGGGTCCATCATAAACGCCTGACGCAGCAGCTTATCGTCCCCATGCACAGCCGCTTCGACAGCCAAACGCTGGATGGAAATACTTACATTGCAGACGGCCGCAGGACCAAGCGGAAGCTCGCCAACATTCGGCATGGAAATGCCGTTCCGATCCACATATCCGGGTGCTTCAATGATCGCATCGTCCGGCAGATTGGAGATTACTCCGTTATTAACGACATTAAAATGCCCTCGGTATACACGTCCAGTTTCTAACCCTTCAATAATATATGAGCCGTGCTCCTCACCACGATTCTCCGCTTTGTACTCCATTGGGTCTTCTTTCATCCAGTTGGGGAAATCCGTCTCGAACCAGTTGCGTCCTTCCGTACATACGCGCAGATAGCCTCCTGTTTCTCCATTGATCCAGCTGCCCAGATCAATCCAGTCGAGAATTTCATCCGGACGCTTCCGGTACCAGGGAACATATTCACTTAAATGACCGTTAGATTCTGTGCTGTAGTAGCCAAAACGGCGAAGCATGTCGATCCGTACCTTCTCGGTGCGGCTATATTCAGGGTGCTTTTCAAAAGCCTCCAGCAGTCCTGCCGTCAGATCCTTTCCTTGATGGGATGCCTGGATGTACCACGTCTGGTGATTGATTCCGGCACACACAATGTCCACATCCTGCTTCTCCAGACCATACACCTCGGCAATTTGGTGATGCCCGTGCTGGACGCCGTGACATAGACCAATCGTACGCACGCCGCTGTACTTGTTGCAGGCCCACGTAATCATCGCCATCGGGTTCGAGTAGTTCAGCAGCAGCACATCCGGTGCACTTAGCTCGCGGATGTCCTTGCAAATGTCCAGCATTTCAGCGATCCCCCGCTGCCCGTACATAATGCCTCCCGCACACAGCGTATCTCCTACGCATTGATCCACGCCGTATTTCAACGGAATATCTACATCGGTCGCAAAGCCTTCCAGACCGCCGACCCGGATCGTACAAATGACGTATTTGGCATCCTTTAAAGCTACCTTTCGATCCGTAGAGGACTGTATTTGTATGGACAACCCGTTTTCCCGGATATCCCGCTGGCACAGCTCAGTGACCATGTCCAGATTGTGCTGACTTATGTCTGTAAAAGCCACTTCGATCTCATTAAATTCCGGCACCGATAACAAATCTCGCAAAATTCCACGTGTAAAACCAATGCTTCCCGCTCCAATAAAAGCTACTTTAAATGACACGGCAATCAACCTCCGGGATTAGAATTGTAATATACCGTCATTGTAGCAACATGCCTGTGGAAAGCGTTATCAAAATCATGACCAGATTCGTATATAGGTGTCAAAAATTCTAACTTTCATAGCGTCAGAAGCTACTTAACTTCTTCTAATTTCCACTTTACTCCTCCGCATAGTTCCATACATGGCGTTCCACAGCAGAACGGTATTCGACTGGCGTCTTACCTGTATGCTTTTTGAACAACATATGAAAATATTGTCTGCTGCCTACACCTACGTAATCGGCAATTTCCTGAATGGGAATGTCCGTTTGCTGAAGCAGCATCCGGGCCTTGTCCATTCGCAGCATGGTCAAATAAGCAGTAAGTGTTTGTCCGGTATGTTTCTTGAAAATACGGTGCAAATACCCTGGATGCAGATTCACAGCTGCTGCCATATCCTTGACCACAATATCCCGGTCATAGTTGAGATGGAGAAATTCAAGGCAGCGTTTGATGTACATGTCCGTTTGCTGCGTGTTGCTGCGCTCTGCCTCTGCCCGTAGACGCGCAATTCGCACCAGCAATTGCATAAAAAGCAGTTCTGCCATTGCACCCGGATGTTCTTTTCGTTGATCCAGCTCCAACACGAGACTTTTCAGCGTAAAATATACCTCTTCCGGGTCCGACAACACCAGATACGGGAATGGACGCGACATGAAGGCTGTGATCTCCTGCTCCTCCGCTGCCATTTGCCGGATGGACGGTCCTACACTCATCCCCTCCGTAAAACCAAACTCCACATTCAGCATCCGGCAAGATTGTTCTCCTTCCACCACCAGTCGGTGTGGTACGCCTGCGTCCAGCATGATAAACTCGCCTTTACGCAGCGTAATGCTTTCATCCGCCTTCTCTCCCGTTTGCACATCCACCCGACACAGACCGGAAATCATGTACATAATTTCTGTGGAATGATGATCGTGGTACGGCATCGTATAGTCATGCCATTGCTTATAATAATAAGCAAAAAAACGGGGAGTATAATCCCCGTCCCGCAAACGCAGCTCAAACAGACTTCCGTTCATCCCCATACCTCCACAAAATAGATAAACTCAACACGACAGCGTATCTGCAACAGCTCTATTTTCACAGTTTAACAGACCCAGCCGTGTTATTCTATTTTGCTCCACCGGACTATCTAAAATCCTTTGCCTATCTGAAATCCGGTGGAATACGCCGGGCCGTTCCCGTCAGAATAGCCGCTTCAATCACAGACTTCCTCACCTCGGTAACAACTTGTTCATTGAAAATGCTTGGAATAATGTACTGCTCGTTTAATTCCCGTTCACTCACGACGGAAGCAATGGCACGGGCGGCGGCTAATTTCATCGGCTCGTTGATGTGGCGCGCCCGGCAATCAAGCGCTCCTCTGAATATCCCCGGAAACACCAGCACATTGTTGATCTGGTTGGGATAGTCGCTACGCCCCGTTGCAAATACACGGACATGGGGAATGGCTTCCTCGGGAGCAATTTCCGGTTGCGGATTAGCCATAGCAAAAACAATGCTGTTCGCCGCCATACGCTGTACATCCAAGGCATTCAGCAGATTCGCTCGCGACACGCCGATGAACACATCCGCGTCCCGAATAACCTCCTTTAATGTGCCTGACTGTGACTCTACTTGAGGCTGATCTGCCAGCCACTGCCACATTGGATATGGATAGGTTCCACCTCTTATAATGGCTCCATCCCGGTCTACCGGAACAAGGCGGCTCACCCCTGCGGCGAGCAGCATTTTACATATGGACACGCCTGCGGCTCCTATTCCGTTCACAACGACCCGAACATTTTCGATCCGCTTACCGACCACCTTCAGTGCATTCAGCAGCCCGGCAATCACAACCACCGCCGTCCCATGCTGATCGTCGTGGAAAACCGGAATATCTAATTCTTCAGCCAGACGGGTTTCGATCTCGAAACAACGTGGAGAACTGATGTCCTCTAAATTAATTCCTCCGAAAATTGGGCTGATCGCCTTAATCGTACGAATGATTTCCTCCGTATCCTTCGTGTCCAGACAAATGGGGAATGCATCGACTCCCGCCAGCTGCTTGAACAGCATCGCTTTGCCTTCCATCACGGGTGCAGCCGCATGTGGGCCGATATCGCCAAGCCCAAGCACAGCGGTGCCATCGGTGACAACCGCGACAGTATTTCGTTTGATGGTCAGGGAGTACGCTTTTTTCGGATTTTCATGAATGGACGTACAGACTCGGGCCACTCCCGGCGTATATACCCGCGACAGATCATCCCGATTTTTAATCGGCAAATTGGGCTGGACTGATATTTTCCCTCCCAGGTGCGCGAGAAACGTGCGGTCAGAAACGTTAATGAGTTGAATGCCTGCTAACGACTTGAGTGATTCGATTAGCGATGCCTCTGCTATTTCAGCGACGTGAACTGTGATGTCACGAACGGACGAATCCTGTCCGGGACGAATAACATCAATGGAAGTAATGTCTCCCCCAGCACGGCTGATGGCTGATGCGACCTCACCAAAGTTTACTTTAGAATGAACGAGCTCCAATCGAAGAATCAGACTATTAAAGGCCATGTACATCCGCTCCTATTCTATTCATAGCACATGTGCGGTCCAAAGACAGACACGTGTATTGAAGCTTTATCCAGTTCCCTTGCTGTTACATGGTATCGCTTTCATAAAAGCGTTGGGAAGCTTTTGTCCATATTGTTACTTATGGTCATTTTGTTCACGTAGCAGCTCATACCGATTAACGGGACGACCGACCCCGCCATAATGCACAACAAGGCGTACGATCCCTCTTTTCTCCAGATAATCCAGATATCTTCTTGCCGTTACACGGGCAATCCCTACTCCCTCCGCGGTATCTTCAGCAGATAGCTTGCCACCATGCTGCTCCATGACCGCAAGCACCTGCTTCAGGGTAGCTGCATTCAAGCCCTTTGGCAGCTCATCGTAAGACATCGCCCATTCCTCATATACAGGAGCAGGCACTACGGCTTCCTTGGCGGCTTCTCTATTTTGCATAATGAGGTCCAGCTCTTCCTGGGTTCCTACTTCTTCCGCCCATAATCCAGCCTGCTGTACCCGGTAACGCTCCAGTGTATGATGGATACGCTCTACCTTGAACGGCTTAATGATATAATCGAACGCTCCGTTTCGCATCATTTCGCGGATCGTCTCCGTATCCTTCGCAGCCGTCACGACAACTACGTCTACAGGCAATGCCATGGAACGGATACGCTGTAAGGTCGCTATCCCATCGAGCGATGGCATGAACACGTCCAGAAAAATCAGATCAGGCTTTAGCTCCTCAATCAGCTCTAATCCGCGAAGCCCATTGGAAGCCAGACCTACAACCTTAAACCCGTCAACCTGTTCGATAAAAAGCCGATTCACCTCTTGTACCATCGGGTCATCCTCGACCAGCAGCACACGAAAAAGTGATTTAATCTGTTTGCTCATTGTCGTTCCCTCTCTCCTTCAACGGGAATAGAATCTCGATCGAAGTTCCCAAGCCAAGTGAAGATTCGCATGTCAGGCGACCGTTCCCCTTGGTGACAATCCCGCTCAGTAAATGCAGCCCCATGCCGCGGCTCTCTCCGTCCTTGGTCGTAAATCCACGTTCGAGCATTCGTTCCTTCGTCGTCTCCGACATTCCACAGCCATTATCCTCGACCAATATGGACATATATTCGTCATCCTGCTGGATGCTGATATAAATCTCCTTGGAGCCTACTTCTGTATCCGCCAGTGCATCAAAGGCATTTTCAATCAAATTTCCGAGTAACAGCACAAAATCATGTCGGTCAATCAGCCGGGGAAATTGATTCATCCTGCTGTCAGGATCAATCCTAATATCAATGCCAAGCTCTTTACCACGGCTAATTTTACCCAATAGCAGACCTGCAACTCCGTCATCGTCGAAATGCCGTTGAAGGAAGCGTGTAATCTCCTCCTGTTGCTCGGTTACCTCAAACAGATAGCTCAAAGCCTCATTCTGCTGCCCAAGCTGAAGTAAGCCGGCGACGGTATGCATTTTGTTCATATGCTCATGATTTTGTGCACGAAGCGCATGAACAAACTCTTTGACACCTGTGAGCTCCTCGGCCATTCTCGTCACCTCGGTCTTGTCCTGAAATATGGAGATTGCCCCCATCGTAATTCCCTGTTCGCGAATGGGAATCCGATTGCTCCAAATAATGGTTCCGCCAATTTTTAGCTCCTGGCTCAGAATAGCAACTCCCGCATCCAGCACCTCCGGCAAACGGGTATCCGGGATGACCTCACGGATCGGCAAGCCCACTACATCACGGTGTACGTGGAAGATTTGCTTGGCTCGTTCGTTGAAAATGGTAATCATGCAGTTGCGGTCAATGGCAATGACACCCTCGTGCATCGCCTGAAAGGCAGCGCTTCGCTCGCGAAACATTCTCGCAATCTCCTGCGGCTCGAGGTTGAACATTTGCAGCTTAATATGACGGGCCAGCAATGCGGAGCCAATCACACCAAACATCAGCGACAGCAACGAAGTGATGAGGATGGATTGCTTCTCCTGACGGATAATCTCTGTCACGCCTGGCAGCAGGCCGCCCGCCACGACGACGCCCACCTGCTCCGAGGAAGCATTCATAATCGGCACAAAGGAACGCAAGCCAATGCCTGCTTCACTGCGTACTTTGGAGACATACGTATGTTCAGCAAATGCAGCATCATCATCCCGAGCCTCAAACGTTCCGCCGATTCGCTCCCAAAGCGGATGAGACAACCGTTTGCGGTTCATATCGAGCACGACGATATAAGCCGCATCGTTTAATATCCGAATTTTGTCCGCCATAGGTGCAATCACGTCAGAAGCATTCGGGTCGTTAATTCTATTCACTACGTCCGGCAGGTTTGCAACCGTCTGGGCCGTAATCGTAAGCCGTTGTTTGAGTTCTTCTTCCTTGAGCCGGGTGGCACTGCCAAACAGAAAAAGACCGCCGATCAAAAGAGAAAAAAGAACGACTCCAAATGAAAGTATCATTATTTTCCAGTATATGCGAAGTCTGTTCATCCTCTTCACCTTCCCTTTAAACCGTTTACCTTTGAATATCATTGTGGAATAATGGGTCTAAAATAGCAACAGATGGGAGGTTACTTTGTGAAAAGAGCTGCTGGATTTGGTGTTTTGCTCGTACTGGGTATCCTAACGGCTTATGTAATTGGTTTTCAAAAAAATTTTAACGAAGAGCTCCCTTATGATAATGAATTTACCGGTCTTAAAGATCGGATCGTAATCAAATTTAGTCATGTGGTAGCTGAAAACTCGCCCAAAGGGCTGGCCGCCGCTTATTTTGCACAGCGGGTGAAAGAAAAATCCAACGATCGGATTGAGATTCAAGTGTTCCCCAATGGGATGCGCTATTCAGAAACCACGGAAGTTGCCGCACTTCAGCGAGGAGAAATCCAGATGATCGCTCCTTCGTTTTCCAATTTGAACGCGATTGACCCAGCCTGGCTGGTGATGGATCTTCCGTTTGCCTTTGAGGATCAGGCTGAAGTCGATCAGGCACTGAACGGAGAATTGGGCAAGCGGTTATCGCAAACACTTGACCCCTATGGCATGAAAGGCGTTGCCTTCTGGTCCAATGGCTTTCGACAGATCACGAATAACGCCCGTCCAATTGGCAAACCCGCAGACTTTGCGGGCTTGAAATTCCGTATCCAGCCAAGCCAGGTGTTGCAACGTCAGTTTGAAGCGCTTGGTGCATCAACCATTAGCACTCCTTTCAATGAAATATACCACAGCCTAGAAACGCGAACGGCAGACGGACAGGAGAACACGATATCCAATATTTTTACCAAACGATTTTACCAGGTACAACACTATATGACCATTAGCAACCACAGCTATCTGGGATATGCCGTCATATTTAACAAATCCTATTGGGATCGCCTCCCAAGTGACGCTAAGCTGGTGCTGCAAGAGGCACTTGAGGAAACGACGCGTTGGAACAAGCAGAAAACCGATGAAAATGCCAATCGGCTTAATCAGCTGCAACAGACTGGAGACATCCAAATTACCTATCTGTCCGACGATGAGCGCAAGCTGTGGAGGGAGCGTCTGCGTGTACTCTATCCGGAGTTCACGCCCGTCATTGGGTCGGATCTGATGGATATGATTCAGGGACCTTAAAGACCAAAAAGAACGTTATGACCGTATTCTTGTTTGCCAAGAACGTAGCTTTTACACTGGGGGTACGAAAATAAAGCGTTTTCAAAAAACAAAAAGAAAGCGAGAGCGTATCCCTATGAGACTGAGAATTAATTTAAAAAACTTGACGGTTCAGGTCGTTATCGCTATTGTTCTGGGCATTCTTCTGGGTCACTTTTTTCCTACAACAGGCGAAAAGCTAAAAGTGCTCGGAGACGCCTTTATTAAGCTCATTAAAATGGTCATCGCTCCCATTGTATTTTTTACGGTTGTGCACGGAATTGCCAGCATGGGGGACATGAAAAAGGTCGGTCGTATTGGCGGAAAGGCGCTTCTCTATTTTGAAATCGTTACCACAATTGCGCTAGCCATTGGTCTGCTCGTGGTTAACCTCGTAAGACCGGGCGCCGGTATTGATGTGAGCAAGGCAACCGGAGACGTATCTCAATATGCTCAAAAAGCAGCGGAATCAAGTCATGGATTCGTTGATTTCATCGTTGGCATTATACCTGAAAATGTAGTAAGCGCTATGGCAGGTGGAGAATTACTGCCTATCCTGTTCTTTGCCATCCTCTTCGGGCTGTCACTGACGGCCATGGGAGAGCAAGCTAAACCCGTCATTGTCCTGTTCGACAAGCTGTCTCACGCCTTCTTCGGTATCGTCAATATGGTCATGAAATTATCGCCAATCGCCGCATTTGGTGCCATGTCATACACCATTGGTAAATTCGGCATCGGGTCGTTAACCTCTCTCGGCAAGCTGATGGGCTCCGTTTACCTGACCATGGCTCTGTTTATAATCATTGTGCTCGGTCTGATTGCTCGCATGTACGGTTTCAGTATTTTCAAGTTTATCGCTTATATCAAAGAAGAAATATTACTTGTACTCGGTACTTCCTCCTCCGAGTCGGCTCTGCCACGGATGATGGACAAAATGGAGAAATACGGCTGCTCCAAATCGGTGGTCGGCCTGGTCATTCCAACAGGCTACTCGTTTAACCTAGATGGTACGGCAATCTATTTGTCCATGGCCGCCATTTTCGTAGCCCAGGCCTCCGGCGTGGATATGACCCTATGGCAGCAGCTGACACTGCTCGGCATCCTTATGCTGACCTCAAAGGGAGCAGCGGGCGTTACGGGCTCCGGATTTATCACGCTGGCAGCCACACTCGCGGCGTTCCCTTCCATTCCGCTGGCGGGAATGGCGCTGCTGCTCGGAGTGGACCGCTTCATGTCAGAAGCACGCGCCATCACCAATCTGATTGGTAACGGAGTCGCTACCGTCATTGTCGCCAAATCAGAAAATGAGTTTCATCCGGGCAGACAGGCGGAGATGGCCCCAGCGTCGGCTGAGCTTGAAGCCCGTCCCTTGAACAGCCCGATTACGAAATCTGTATAATAAGGCAATGCTTTATGATAGAGCCGGTTTACGGCTCTTTTTTACGTTCAACGGAACAAGGTTTTAACAGAGGAAAGGACAAAATGCTTTCCAGTATTCTTGATTTACACATTTGGCTCCCGTTTTGCAAACTCTTGTAACATACCTCTTATTTGTTCTACCAATAAAGCAGGTGCTTTCTTTGGTGAACCCGTGTCAAACGGAGGCTGAGGATCGTATTCCAAAATCAACTGGACTCCTTTACTCATATCTTCTCCCAATTCCCATGCTATTAGCTGGAGTGCCATATCAATACCAGAGGAGACACCGGCTGCTGTGACGATTTTGCCCTGACGAACCACTCTCTCATCTGTTGGAATGGTTCCAAGAGATTGGAGCAGGTCTAAGGAACCCCAATGACTGGTGGCTACGGTTCCATTTAACAAGCCTGCGGCGCTCAAAATCAGAGAGCCGTTACAAACCGATGTGGTCCATTTCGTAGTTTCATGTATTTGGCGAATCCAATTTAACGTTTCTTCGTCATTCATTGGAGTTTTATAATTTGGCGGACTGCAACCTGGAACAACAAGAATATCAGCTGAAGTAACTTCAGAAAAACTATAATCGGCATGCAAATATCCCATATTTGAATCCAGTTTGATTAACCCTTTTTTCTTAGCGACAAACTTCACTTCACATTTCAGTGTAGCAGCAAATACATCGTATGGACCAATTGCATCTAATGCGGTGATTCCATCGAAAAGCATGATTGCGATTTTCATGATGATCTCTCCTTTGAAGTGGGATTTTATTCTTGCACACCAATACTATCATACATATACGGGGTATGGGTATATTAAATATTGCGAAAGCAGTATCTTAATTTCAAACGCCTCTTGTCACAAATATTGATTGAGAAATGCCCATGTAAACCTTTAATAGTACATACCTGTAAAAAGGCGCACTTAAAAAGGGCTACCCCCAGGGTAGTCCTTTTTAGCATCATAAAAGCTAACTCCATCATGCCTGCAAATCTGTTTATCGAGAGCCAGCTTAAGAGCTTTACTTTCTCAACTGACCATAATATAAGTCGCTGTAAAAGCCTTTATGGGTCAGCAGCTCATCATGAGAGCCCTGTTCCTCCAGACGACCATCCTTCAAGACCAAAATCCGATCAGCCTGACGAATGGTATTCAGCCGATGCGCGATGACGAAACTTGTTCGACCCTGCATGAGCCGCTCCAGTCCTTCTTGTATTTTGATCTCGGTAATGGTATCAATGCTGCTGGTTGCCTCGTCGAGGACAAGAATTGCAGGATTCGCCAAAATAGCGCGGGCGATAGCCAGCAGCTGTTTTTGTCCTTGGCTGATGCCGCTACCGTTGGCCTCCAATACCTTGTTGTACCCGTCCTTCATCCGCATGATAAAGGAATGAGCATTCGCCAGCCTGGATGCCTCCTCAACCTCCTCGTCCGTGGCATCCAGCCTGCCAAAGCGGATGTTGTCACGGATTGTTCCCTGAAATAGGAAGGAATCCTGCAACACAAACGCCATATGGGAGCGCAAGCTTTCACGCTGTATGGTCGTAATGTCGCGCCCGTCCAACGTAATCGTTCCCTTATCAGGAGTGTAGAACCTGGAAATCAGCTGAATCAGCGTTGTTTTTCCAGCCCCGGTTGGACCGACCAGCGCGATCATTTCGCCAGGCTTGGCTTCAAAGGAAATACCCTCCAGCGTATCGCTCCCTGCATCATAGCCGAAGGAAACATCGGTAAATCGTACGGCTCCTTCTACATGCTTCAGAGCCATTGCACCTTGCTCGTCCTTGGACTCTTCATCCTCATCCAATATTTCAAATACACGCTCAGCTCCGGCAATGGCAGACAACAGTGTGTTCCACTGGTTAGCCAAATCGTTTAGCGGTCTGGTGAACTGGCGGGCATACTCTACGAATACAATAATCGTACCTATGGTAATGGAGCCGTGAATCGCCAAAATCCCGCCGATCCCCGCTACAATGGCAAAGCTGAGGTTGTTCAGTCCGTTCATCAGCTTGGGGATAAAGCCGGAGATGGTTTGCGCCCAGAAGCCCGACAGACGAATGCGATTACTCCGCTCACCAAAACCGTGGATGACTCTCTTTTCCTGTGAAAATGCTTTAATAATCTGCTGCCCGGACAGCGTTTCTTCAATATAACCATTCAGTTCGCCCAGGTTGTTCTGGCGTTCCTTATATAAAGGCCCGGTCCGGCGTGTAATCCAACGCATCCCGGACGCCATTAGCGGCACTACGATAAAGGTCAGCAGTGTCATCAAAGGACTTAACCACAGCATGACTGCAAGGGTACCGACCAGCGTCAATATGCTCGAAAAAATTTGAATAGCCGAGCTGTTCAGCGTAGAACTGACATTTTCGATATCATTGGTCAGGCGGCTCATGATCTCTCCCTGTTGACGTTTGCCGTAAAAAGGAATCGGCAGCCGATGCAAATGCGAAAACAGATCAAAACGCATCCGGTATACAGTCTCTTGGGCGATTTCAATCATCCAGATATTTTGCAGCCAGGAGGTCAGCGAGTTGAGCAGATATACAGTCGCTAATCCAATCAGAAAATAAATCCACGTGCGTCCACCCGGACCTTCGAGAAAATCATCCACCGCTACGCCGACCAAATACGGACCCAATAGAGCCAGCCCCGAGCTGAGCATGACCATAAACAGCACCAGCATCAGCTTGGCCTTGCGGCGGGCCAGATAAGCCCATATCCGACCTAGCGTACCGGACCAGTTCTTCGCCTTGGCCTTGCGGCGTCCTTCGGCGCCTGCCGGATTACGCAGTACACCAGACGATGGTGTCGGCTGACGGAACGGATCAATGAGTTCCTTGAGCATGCGACTCCTCCTTTCCGTATTGCGATTCATAGATGCGTCGATACAGTTCTGAGCTATTCATGAGATGCTCATGACTTCCGCTCGCGATTAGACGACCCTCATCCAGCAGTAAAATCTGATCCGCCGATGCGGTCGAGCTGATCTTCTGTGTAATGAGAAATGTCGTGCAGGACAGGCCATCCAGCGCTTTCAGCAGCGCTGCTTCGGTTCGAACATCCAGCGCACTCGTGCTGTCGTCCAGAATAAGTATCGCCGGACGGCGCACCAGCGCACGGGCAATGGATAGCCGCTGCTTCTGACCGCCGGACAGATTGACGCCGCGCTGCCCGAGCAAGGTATCATAGCCTTGCGGCAGGCGTTCAATCGTATCATGAATTTGCGCCATCCGGGCGGCCTCCTGAATCTGCTCCAGGCTGGCATTCTCCAGCCCCCAAGCAATATTGTCGCGAATCGACCCGGTGAATAACAGCACCTCCTGCGGTACATAGCCAATGGCCTCACGCAGTATGGAAGCGTCCAGCTCATGCGCATCCTTTCCGTCAAAGCGCACATGACCGGCATCTTCTTCATACAGACGTGTAATCAGCTGCACAAGCGAGGACTTACCCGAGCCCGTCGCCCCCATAATAGCTATACGCTCACCTGGCCCAGCCTTAAAAGTAACATCCTTTAGTACGGCCAAATCGCTGCCCGGATAATGAAAGCTCACCCGTTCCAATTCCACCTGTCCCTCAATTGGCGTATTATGTGTTGGAGTAGACGCACCCGCTCCATATTCTTCATGATGTGTTTCCAGTACCTCTCGAATCCGTCCCGTAGATGCGGTCGCCCGGGAAAACACGACCACGATGCCGGACAAGGCAGACAAAGCCCCAATCGTCCGCAAGGAATAATTGACGACTGCGACTACCTGTCCTACACTCGCATCCCCTGTGGAAATTTGTCCTCTTCCAAACCAAAGCACCGCGATAATTCCCACGTTCATCGTAAACAAAATGAACGGCATCGTCGTTTCTGTCCAGCGTAGAGCAGATACCGTCCCTTTCATCAATTCGCTTCCATAATGGGCAAAACGCTCGATTTCATGCCGCATCCGCACAAACACCCGAATCAGCCGAATCCCGGTCAGATTCTCCTGAATCACCCCGTTCACATCATCCAGACGACGCTGAACGCCTTTAAACAAAGTGATCGTCCGCCGCATCATCACTAACACAAACACAAATAGCACCGGCGCCATAATCGCCAGCAGCAAACCAAGCCTGAAATGTACGACCAATGCCATCACAATACTGCCGATGACCACCAGCGGAACCCGTGTCATAAACCGCAGGCTCATAAACACCGTATCCTGTACTTGCGTAACATCCCCCGTCAAACGTGTAATCAGCGATGAGGTGGCAAAACGCTTAAACACCGGATAGGAAAAGGACTGGACCTTGCGGTACAGCGTTTCCCGTAAATCATAGCCAAAGCCCTGACTTGCATGTGAAGCAAAAAAGGAGCTGGCAATGCCCGCCATAAAGGCGATAACGGCACTCCCTACCAGCACACCGCCCCATAACCAGACAATGGACAAATCCTGCTGCCGGATACCCTCATCAATGATTTTGGAGATCAAATATGGCTGCGATAACTCCACCGTCAGTTCCAGCAGCATCATCACGAGCGCTGCGATAGCTGGAACCCGATATTTTTTTAGAAAAGAAAACATCATCCTCACAAGCATTCCTCCAATTGCCAGGCAGCCGTCCTTCCAGATCAGCATCTAATCGTCATATGAATCGAACCTGCCGCAAAACCATTTATACGAACTTTATACAGCACTATATTGTATTATACCCCTCTGAACGACTTCGTTTAACCAGCAAATTCGAGACTTCGCTTGCAGCCATAACATGATATGTAAAAAACAACAGAACGAATAAACCTCCATTGGCGTTGGAGGTTATATGAAAGAAAGCGTTCCAGTCACGGCACACTCACCGGACAGAAACGCTTTTTGATTAGTTCGACAGTTCTGCCGGATAATGCTCCAGCCAGTGCTTTAAGTCCTTGCTGTAGATGACCCGCTTCGGGTCTTCACCGACCAGGCGAAGCCGCTCCAGCAGGAATTGGATTTCATCGGAGCCTGCCTTGATTCCCTCCTGCTCCAGCATATATTGAACTGCACTTCTGCCCGAATGCTTGCCGAGCACGAACGAATGGTCAGTACCCAGCTCGGTCGGATCAAGGGCCTGGTAGGCGGAACGCTCCTTCAACAGACCATTGATATGTATGCCGGATTCATGAGCGAATACCATATCTCCTACAATTGGCTTGCCCTCGGGAATGACTCGGTTGGAGGCTTTGGACACCAGTGCAGCCAGCGGGTTCAGCAGCTCGGGGCGAACGCTGCAGGTTCCCTCATATAAGTCCCTCCATGACATCACTACCTCCTCCAGCGCCGTATTGCCTGCCCTTTCCCCAAGGCCAGACACCGTGGTACTGGCCCAGACAGCTCCCGCCTGCAAAGCTGCCAGGGTATTGGCAAGCGCTAGGCCATAATCGTTATGGCAGTGGATCTCGAGCTCCACATCCTGCGGGACACGCGATACAAGCCTGCCTATGCGGGCCGCTATGGCATCGGGATGGTGAACGGACAGCGTATCGGCATATCTGAACCGCCGGATACCATCCCTGTAGAGCTGATTCGCCAGCTGCTCCAGGAACAGATCATCTGCCCTTGAAGCATCCTCAAAGCCTACGGAGACAGTCAATCCTTTACACAGACCGTAATCGACAGACTTGCGGATCAGCTCTGTCACCTGCACAGGAGTCATACCCAGCTTGGCCTTCATCTGCACCGTCGATACGGGAACCGAAATATGGGCCCAGTCGACACCCGTCGATTGCGCTGCATCAATATCCGAGAACACTGCGCGGTTCCAGGTCATTAGCTTCATCTGAAGTCCGAGAGCGGCAATCCTGGCAATAGACCTGCACTCTGCCTCCCCCATTGCCGGAATTCCGATCTCAGCCTGCTCCACCCCCGCCAGATCCAGCATGATGGCAATTTCTGCTTTCTCCTTCGCCGAAAAGGCAACGCCCGGAGCCTGTTCTCCGTCACGAAGCGTCGTATCACAAATGTGCAATTGACTCATCTGTATCCCCTCCTGTTCCGCAGCACGGACAACGCGGATTGCGCTTGACGGCTATGCTGCAGCTGCTCATATCCAGCACATTCATACGGTGCATGCGGTCAGTAAACAGATTGCCCGCATCTGTAATCCATTTGACTGCTTCCAGTGCGGCCATGCAGCCAATCAAGCCGGAGGTGGCTCCCAGGACCGGGAATCCCAGAGGCTCCCAAGGCTGCCCTCCTTCCGGGTAGAGACATTCCAGGCATGCCGTCCTGCCGGGAATAATGGTCATCAACGATACTTCATAGCCGTACATGGCGGCTTCTATCATCGGTCTGTCATATCGAACACACAGCCTGTTCAGCGTATATCTTTCGGGAAAGTCATATCGCGCATCAATCACGAGATCTGCCGCCTCTACCCATGGCCCGGAGAATTTCTCCGTGATTCTGTGGGCGTGGCCCACAAGCTCGGTCTCCGGATTGATACGATGCAAATGCTGCAATGCTGTCTCCATCCGTTCCTCGCCGATTCGTCCGCTGTCCATCAGCACCTGCCGATTCATATCGGGCAGATGAATTACGCCCTCATGGGCCAATATCAGCTTTCCTACTCCGGCAGCGGCCAGGTACATGGCCGCTGTCCCTCCCAATCCTCCAATGCCTGCAACCATGACAGTGGCCTGCTTTAGTCTGTTCTGACCTTCCATTCCCAGCAGCTTCAACTGGCGTCCGTATCTGCTGTCTTCCAGCAGCCGTACCATTCGTCCACCCCCTCCATGTGCGACTCCCGCCTTAAAGATATTCGTTCCGCATGATCTTGACACTACATATCGTCGCTCTTTCTTACAGAAGGCTTATGATTCGACCTTGCCGCTGCCCTCCTCAGCATGCAAGATTTTGGCAAGCCACATGGGCGGATTGCGAGCCAGCATATTTTGGAGACGCTGGACCTGCTCCTCAATGGAGCTGCCGTAGGCTACCTTTACAGGCATAATGGTCCGTTTGGTAACCTGTGCAGCGGCCGAAGCGCCGATCTGTACCAGGAAGATCAGGGCACAGTCCTCGATCAAGCCAATTCGGCTGGCGATTTTGCCCGCTTCGTTCTCATCGCTGCCAGGGGCTAACTGCCGATGCTCCAGGAACTGGACGCCTGAGAGCCGAATTTCGAAAACAGTGAACATGGGGCTCTGCCCAAAATGAGCATTCACAAGCACCCCGTCTTCCGTCGCAAATGCAACCTTCATCCTCCCTTCCCCCTTTCGGCAAGCAATACATTGCCCACCTTGTTCACCCACTCCATGGTTCCACGGTATCCGACGCTTACGGATGTATGGGCGCCCAGCTCGTCATACACCGGCAAGCCTGCCGGTACGAATGAGGCGCCGGCCCGTACCGCTCCCTTTCTTCCATGCGAATTGCTGATCCACAAATCCACGCCCTGCGCGCTCTCCTCTGCATCATCCAGATCACCGATCCAGATTTCCCGTTCTGTCTTCAGCAAAGCGGGCGTGCTGCAGGTTGTAACTAGCCGCTTCAGTTCCACTCCCATCTCCTCTAGCCAGGCTGCGGTCGACAGCATATGATCCGGTTCAAGCGCCACTACAGCCGAAGCGCCGGAATAATAGAAATGGGCATCCAGCATGCTGTCCAACAGATTTTCACGCTGCCAGCGGAAACGGACGGGGGCTGGCTCGCGACTGATCTTCTGCAGGAAATGTATGAACGCATCGCTCGCAGCCAAGCCAGACAGACCATCGAACAAGTGATAGGGAATGCCTGCGGCATGAGTCAGCCTGCGTGCCGGACGCTCCATGCTTGCGCCAATGGCAATAGTGCAGGAAGACTCCAGCATCTGGCAGGCTGAATCCAGCGGAGTTCCCCCTCTTGTCAAAGGGGAAAAGCCTGTCAGCAGGTGACCGGACAAGGAAGTAGAGATATCAGGGAGCGAAATAACCTCCAGGCCGAAGGAAGCGATAATATCCTTGATTTCCATGACATCTCCGGCAGTCAGATAAGAAGCCGGCAGCAGATTGACCTGCGTCCGGCGCTGTTTTTTGGGAGACTTTCCTCCGGCCAATCCGAGTACGGCATCCATTAGCGCTTCTACTGTACTGCTGTAGCCCGTCTCCAGGGAACCGTGAAAATCAGGCAGAGATACAGAAAACAACAGACTGTCCTTCAATGCCCGTTCTCGCTTGAATGCCTTTACTCTGGATTGAAAATCAACGCCGGCCACCTCGGTAAGGGCCGTGCTGATAACGCCGATGACATCCGGGTGGTGCTTGGACCAGATATGATCCAGCGCCTCCTCCAGATTCCGGTCTGCGTCAAATATAACGTCCATCTCTTGCAGCGCCGAGGTCTGAACGGCGATCGGCTCTCGAAAATGGCGGGTCAGCAGCGCCTTGGAGAAGGCCGAGCAGCCCTGAGCGCCGTGCAGCAAAGGCATTGAGCGATATATCCCCTGCAGAGCCAGCACGCCGCCCAAAGGCTGTCCTACCTTGAGCGGGTTGACACTCACAGGCTTCGTGGCGGATTTAATCGGCAAATTCCGTCTCCTCCTCCCATGGAGCCAATTTGGCGGTCAGCTCCCATACCGGATGCTGCAGCGTATGTACAAGCTGTTTCGCCAGGGACAATAGCCCATCATAGCCCGCATAAGCCTTGTGCCGCTCCTGATTGATGTCCACAAAAGGAATCTGTTCCTTAATCGCCATATACATGTTCCGTCCCCCGGCAATGACCATGTCGGCCTTGCGGCTCCGTACGGTCTTGAGGATCTGCCGGGCGCCGCCTTCCGGGATGTATTCCGCATCATCCCCGATACGGGCAGCAATCCGGGATACATCCTCGGCAGTGCTCTTATTCGTCCCTACCCCAACCACCTTAATGCCCAGCTCCTGCAAAGCCGTAATGACAGACCAGCTCTTCACACCTCCGGTATAGAGCACTGCCCGCTTACCTTTCAGCTGCTTGCGGTAGGGCTCTAGCTCCAGCGAGAGCCTCATTTCCTCCCGTGCGGCCAGCTTATCCACTCGTCGTTCCACTTCACGATCTCCGGTCAGGTAGGCCATCTGCCGCAAGGAATAACTCGTTTCCTTTGCTCCGTAAAATGAACCCTCAAAATAAGGAATGCCGTATTTGCGCTCCATTTGCACCGCCAGACCCAGCAAAGCCCGGCTGCATACGACCATATTGACCTTGGCGCGGTGCGCCCAGCCCACCTCACGGAATCGGCCGTCCCCGGTAATTCGGGACAGAATACTCATTCCCGTCTGCTGCATCAGCCGCTCGATATGCCACATCTCGCCCGCTATATTGTATTCCCCGATGAGATTGACATCATGGGAGGTCGTCTGTTCCGGCTCGGTGCTGCCGATAACATGCTGGAGCAGCACATCTCCGGCCAGCCGGGTCCCGAGATTCTTGCTGCCCACAAATCCCGGGCTGTTCACCGGAATGATCGGCGTTCCCAGCCGCTCCGATTCAGCCTTGCATACCCCCTCGATATCTTCACCGGTGAGGGCTGTGACGCATGTTGTATAGACGAACACTGCCGGAGGCGCAAAACGTCTGACAATGTAGCGAATCGATTCATGCAGCTTCTGTTCACCACCAAAAATGATGTCCTGTTCTCCAAGATCCGTAGTGAAGCCATACGCCGACAGCTCCGGACCGCTGGACAAGCTGCCTCTGCTCTCCCAGCTGTTGCCGAGACACGCAATCGGTCCATGCACCAAATGAGCCGCATCTGCAATGGGGATCAGTGTAATCTGGGCCCCGTCAAAGGAGCAGCCACCCGAAGCCTCCCCCGGCACAGGCCGGGGACAGGGCGTGCTTTTGGGAATTTTGTTGCCGCAGGATACCTCCAGCCTTCCGTTAGACACAGCCGCCTCCATCAGCACAACCCCCTTATTTCAGATAGAATCCATTGTCACAAGTCCAGCAACCAACTTCCATCTACGCGCTACACCGATTAGCGTACCAGATCAAAGCTGTGATCCGGAGCCTGCTCCTCCATGACATCCAGTACGGTATTTACGAATTGGGTAAGCAGATTCAACGCCCCCTGATAGCCGATAATCGGATAACGATGCATATGATGTCTGTCGAAGATCGGGAAGCCCACACGCAGCAGAGGAATGTTCGCCTCTTTGGCCGCAAACTTCAAATGAGAGCTGCCAATAGCCAGGTCCACCGGGTCCTCGAACAGCAGCGAACGCATATGCCACAAATCCTGACCGCAATGCACCTTTGCTTCTGCACCGTAGGGACTGGACTTCAGCAGACGCTCTGCTTCCTTCTCAAATTTCCGGTCCCCATTGGAACAGACAATGTGCACCGGCTCCATGCCCAGCTCCAGACAAAAGCCAATTAAGCCGATGAGCGTATCCGGGTCTCCCGCCATAGCCACACGTTTGCCGTGCAGATAAGCATGCGAATCCATCATGGCATCGAGAGTTCGGGCGCGCTCCTGCTTCAATGCCTCGGGAATTTCGATTCCGGACAGCCGGCTGATCTCTTCAAGCAAGCGATCTGTAGCGCGGATGCCCAGCGGAGTGGAGATGGAGGACACCTGTTGCCCCCAGGTTCGCTTTATATAACCCAATGTTTTACGAAGAGAGTGCTGCTGGATCGCCAACGTACCGGCAGCGTCTGCGGCTTTGGTTACATCCTCAAGCGGCGTTCCCCCATAATAGTAGCTGTACTCCCCAGCAGCGCCTGAATCAAAATTACTGCTGTGGTCGCCCAGAATGGTATACGGTACGCCAAACAATCCCAGTATACGCCGCATTTCTGCAAAATTGCCCGTATACCCCTCAAACCCAAGCAGTACATTCAGCTTCAATTCATGACCAGGCTGCGGCGTCCGGCCTGACTTGCTATACAGCGTCTCCAGTACAGAGCGCAGCATGGCATCATAGCCTGTAATGTGTGAACCGGAAAAGCTGGGGGTATTGGCAAAAGGAACAGGCATATCCTCGGGAAGGGCTCCCTCCTGACGGGCATTGGCCAGGAAGGCGGACAGATCATCCCCGATCACCTCTGCCATACAGGTCGTGCATACGGCAATCATCTCCGGCTTATACAAGGCGATGCAGTTCTCCATACCGTCAATCAGGTTGCGCATGCCGCCGAATACGGCGGCATCCTCGGTCATCGAGGTGGATACAGCAGGAACTGGCTCTTTAAAGTGGCGGGCAAGATGGCTGCGGAAATAGGCCGTGCAGCCCTGTGAGCCATGAATGAACGGGAGCGTTTTTTCGAAGCCCAGCGCAGCCATGATCGCTCCCAGCGGCTGACAAGCCTTGGCCGGGTTCACGACTACGGCTGTACGGGCGAAATTCTTGTCCTTGTATTCCGTCGTCTTGGTGTACTCCAGGGTGGCGGTAACCTCCTCCGGCGAGCAAGGGGCCTCGAAGGCTCGTTTTCCCTCACGCTGGCGCACATATTTATCCTGCCGAAACAGCTGATTGTGATCGACAATATTCAGACGCTCGCTCATATCGACACCTCCGCAATTTGCCGGGACGGCAGCAGGCTCCATACTGGACTGTTAATGGTCATATCCATATCACGTGCAAAAATCTTGAAGCCGTCAAAGCCATGATAAGGCCCGCTGTAATCCCAGGAGTGCATTTGGCGGAAGGGAATGCCCATTTTGTGATACACATATTTCTCCTTGACTCCGGCGCCCATCAAGTCAATATTCAGTCGCTGGGCCAATTCCTCCAGTTCATAGGCCGTTGGATCATCGTACAAAATCGTGCCTTCCTTTACATCGGGAAACGTTTTTTCGTAATCATCCTTATGGGCAAATTCATAGCCAGTAGCCACAATTTCCATACCCAGATCCTCATAGGCACCGATGGTATGCCTTGCCCGCAGCCCGCCAATCAGAAGCATCACCTTTTTACCTTCCAGCCGGGGGCGATATTTACGGATGACCTCCTCCATCTGCGGCATATATTGGGCGATGACCTGCTCACATTTCTCCTGAATCGTTTCGTCAAAGCGGGCGGCAATCGCCCTTAGGCTCTCCACCGTCTTGGTCGGGCCAAAGAAGTTATATTCCATCCAGGGAATTCCGTATTCCTGCTCCATCGTTGTACACATATAATTCATTGAACGATGACAATGGATCAGGTTGAGCTTGGATTTATGGGCAATGCCCAGCTCATTGATCGTGCCGTCACCCGACCACTGCGCTATGACCCGCAGTCCCATTTCCTCCAGCAAAATGCGTGAGGCCCAGGCATCTCCGCCAATATTATAGTCCCCGATAATGGAGACATCATAAGGCCCGCACTCCTTCAGCTCGCGGCGACCCATCAGAAAATCGCGGATAGCATCATTGGCAATGTGATGGCCCAGAGACTGACTCACCCCGCGAAAGCCCTCACAGCGTACAGGAATGACTGGAATGCCCAGCTCCTCTGTCATCTTCTTGGCCACAGCCCCGATATCATCACCAATCAGTCCAACCGGACATTCAGATTGTACGGAGATGCCCTTAGCCAGCGGGAACATCTCCTTAATTTCCCTGCAGATCACCTCCAGTTTCTTATCTCCGCCAAACACGATATCCTTTTCCTGAAAATTGCTTGTAATCTGCATAGCGGTAAAATTATTGATTCCCAATACCCCATTCGCATAATTGCGTCGGGTACCCCAGCTGTATTGTCCGCAGCCGATGGGACCATGGCTAATGTGCACCATGTCTTTAATCGGGCCCCATACCACACCCTTGGACCCTGCATAAGCGCAGCCCCTCGCCGTCATGACGCCGGGTCGTGATTTCATGTTGGACTTGATGGAACAGGTTCCGCAGTTCACAAGCTCCTCATCCGCGATCTCAAAATGCTTGGTCCGGTCCTTCTTTGACTTCTGGGGATATACCTCCAGTATCTCCTCTACGATCTGCTTTCCCTTATCCACAATACTGCTCATTTGGCCTATTCCTCCCTCCTGCAAGCTGCGCGTTCAGCTCCCCACCATCATCCGATGTTTCCGTCATTAAGCCTTCTGGCTGCGGTCTACTGCCCTGACGCCTCAGCTTTTTTAATTGCGGTCTCTTCATCCTCAATAATGCCGAATTCCATCAACAGCTCCTCCAGCTCTTCCATGGAAATGGGAGTGGGAACCGTTAGCATATCGTTATTCAAAATTTTACCTGCCAGCTCTTCATACTCCGCAGCCTGCTTATGGTCCGGGCTGTATTGAGTAACGGTCATACGGCGCAGCTCAGCATGCTGCACAACATTATCACGCGGCAAAAAGTGGATCATCTGCGTATTCAGTCTTCTTGCAAGCTCTGTAATCAAATCTGCTTCCCGGTCCGTATTCCGACTGTTGCAGATTAAGCCGCCCAAACGCACCCCGCCGCTGTTGGCGTACTTTAAGATCCCGCGCGCAATATTGTTGGCAGCGTACATGGCCATCATTTCACCTGAGCATACAATATAGATTTCCTGAGCCTTCTTCTCCCGGATCGGCATAGCGAAGCCTCCGCACACTACGTCCCCCAGTACATCGTAGGACACAAAATCCAGCCCTTCGTAGGCTCCCTCTTCCTCCAAAAAATTAATGGCTGTGATAATTCCGCGCCCTGCACAGCCGACACCGGGCTCTGGCCCGCCGCATTCCACATTCAGGATGTCACCGAAGCCCTTCTGGACAACATCCTCCAGCTCCAAATCCTCCACCGTACCCCTTTCAGCCGCCAGATGCAGTACTGTCTGCTGGGCCTTCGTATTCAGAATTAGACGGGTGGAGTCTGCCTTGGGATCACAGCCTACGATCATAATTTTTTGTTTGAATTTGGTCGCGAGCTGAGCCAATGTATTCTGCGAGGTCGTCGATTTGCCAATACCGCCCTTACCGTAAAACGCTATTTGTCTCATATCTTCTCAGCCTCCAAAATGTTCAATGGGTGAATCTGAATGAATGCCCTTAGCTCTCTTATTGCGCTTACTTCCCTCACTGCTCTGCACAGGATACATATAACGCAGAAATTTTACATATTCCAGAACGGATTCCTCAATATCCCCGCCGCATACAATAGGCAGCACGCCAGCTTCCTGCAATGCCTCTTTGGGGGCCTCACCTATGCCGGCCGACAGCAGCAATGCACAGTCATGCACCATGGAAAGGATCTCCTTCATCGTCTCGGCCTTATCCCCATTGCAATCGGCTTTCCCGTGACAGTAGGATTGCACCTTGCGGATGCCTACGAAATTGACAATCGTCCCGTCGCTTTCATAGATCATGAACTCCTTGGCACGGCCGAAATGCTGATTCACCTTTCCTCCGCCACGACTGGCCACAGCGATCAGGACCGGTTTTGAGGTAAAGCTTGATTCAGGCTCACCTCCCGATAACGGACAGCTACAGCCAGCCGCGGTTGACGATTGTTTGGGGTGCGATTGTCCCTCCTTGCGTTCCATCCTTACTCTCACCTTCTCATCCAGTTCTTTCTGAAATTGTGCCCTTGCCCCTTCATCCATGGGAGGAGCGGCCGCTATGTTCTCCCATGTAAAATCCTGATTGCGATCCTCGCCCAGCAGGCCGATTGCATCCGCCCTGCACTGACGGCAATGGCGCATAATAACGGCTCCCGCGTCAGCACATTGCTCCTGCAGCTGCCGCACCAGACGGGGACGAGGGGCCTGCATCCCTTCCTGCTCATACCGGCTGCCGGGAGCGATGATGAGCGGCATAATGTTGTGAATCACTGCGCCATGCTCCTTGACCACCCTGGCTACCTCCGGCAGATGGGCATCGTTGACTTCGGGAATCAGTACCGAGTTCACCTTGCACAATACGCCTCTTGAAGCCAGCATCTTCAAGCCTGCAAGCTGGCGGTCAATCAACAGCCGCGCGCCCTCCTCTCCGGTATAACGTTTTCCTTCATCGTGGACCCATCCATAAATGCGGCTTCCCACGACTGGATCTACAGCATTGATCGTGATCGTGACATGCGAAATACCCAACTCTACAATCCTGTCGACATGCTTGATCAAGGTAAGTCCATTCGTACTGAGACAGAATATGACATCCTTAACTGTCTCACGGACCCGGCGGAAGGTATCGAAGGTTGCGTCTGCATTGGCCAGCGGATCTCCAGGTCCCGCTATGCCGACAACGGACAGCTGCATGAGCTGAGCCGCTACGCCATAGGTCTTGCGTGCCGCCTGCTCCGGCGTGAGCAGTTCACTGACCACGCCGGGACGGCTTTCATTGACGCAATCGAATTTGCGGTTGCAATAATGGCACTGAATATTGCATGCCGGAGCTACCGGAAGATGAATGCGCGCAAAATAGCGATGTGCCTCTTCGTTATAACAGGGATGTCGTCTGAGAGTTTCTAATGCTAAGGGGGTTTCCGAGAGATCAGCTAAAGAGTCCATTCATTCCCTCCTCTCCACGTTATATTCCCTTACACAAATCTCTAATTTGGTCTGGAATATAATTACATCTTAGAGACAGAGGCAAATCCAGTCAATTCGCTTCTCCATGAAATCTCTGACATTTGTCCTCATTTCACATATGTGTCAATTTTTACGTCAGGTAATATATCGCATTGTTAACATGTGTGCGGTTACATTTCATTTTCTCAATGACATCAGGACATAAAAAAGAGAGTCCGCACAGACGGAGGATGAAACATTTCCGGCAAAACGAACCTCGGAACCTTGGCAAGCACCTGCCAATCCTCGAATCGGCCGTCTGCACTCCCCTCTTTCAAAGCAATAGAGTTAAACGAAGTTACTAATTTACTTTACAAACGTAAAAATTAATTGATCATTTGTAACACGAACATTGCTATTTCATGCGAACTATTATACATTTAGGATACATTTTTAGGTCTATACGAGAATTCGGAAAGGCGACCGTACCTCACCGACAATCATATATAAGCGAAGGTGGAACCTGTCCATGAGGAAAGAAAAAGTTACTATTCAAGATATCGCCGATGCTTTGGGAATCTCCCGAAACACTGCTTCCAAAGCAATTAATGGAAGTGACAGCGTCCCGATTGAGACTCGGAACAAAGTCATAAAAAAAGCGATAGAACTCAAATATAAGCAATTTGCCTATGTGGAAACAGAGAGCATCATTCCGAAAAAACAAGGTAACATCGCCCTGTTCACATGCAATCTGCCGAACAGCTCGCATTTTGGCTCCTTGCTCATCAGTGGTCTGGAGAAAAGAATCAGCGCGGAAGGGTATAACCTGTCGATTCATATTGTGCGGGAAAATGAATTATATGCAGGAGCACTTCCTAATAATTTTGAAGCCTCCAAGGCCGATGGAATCATTTGTATTGAAATGTTTGATCCACAATATAGTGAACTCGTTACGAGTTTGGGACTGCCCACGATCTTTATCGATTGCTCGGTGGACATTTTTTATCCTGATTTGAAAGCGGATTTATTGTTGATGGAAAATGAGCATAGCGTTTATTCTGTTACCAAAAGCCTGATTCAGGGCGGATTTACGCGGATCGGTTTTGTTGGGGATTATAAGCATTGCAAAAGCTTCAACGAGCGGTGGGTTGGATATAACAGAGCTTTAATTGAAGCCGGTCTTACTGTGGATTTATCCTGTTGTATCATCGACCACGACCGAAATTTTTTCTCCGAGTCGGATTGGATGGATAAACAGTTGGAGGGGATGAACGAGTTGCCGTCTGCGTTTGTGTGCGCCAATGATTTTATTGCCGTCAGTGTCATGAAAGCGCTCAAAAATAAAAACATGAAAATTCCTGCGGATATTGCCGTGTTTGGATTTGATAATGCTCCTGAATCCCGGATTGTGGAGCCTCATCTATCTACCGTCCATATTTACAACAACGAGATGGGTATTACGGCAGCTGAGATGCTACTGGCGCGGGTCAAAGATCCTTCCAGACCTTATCAAATCACACATATCAAAACAGAGCCGATATATAGAGAGTCCACTCCGATATTACAATAGTGCATAAGAGCAGGAGTAGGAGTAAAAAAGGTGTTCTGACGACGCTCCGCGAACGGAACGTTGCTCCAATCGCTGTTGTATCCAGATTTTATTTAGTGGCTTAGTGGTAAAAATCCGGATACAAAGGCGACCGCTGACGCTTTTTCGCAATCGTTCCGTCCTCTCTCGCTGCTTTCAGCAGATTCCCCATTTTCAGTGCTTTTCTAAAGCTATTAAACATCTATCTCTGGTGGATGGTACGAGCCGCTTGAAAGACTCTAAAAATGCAAAAAGGCAAGCCCCTAAGTAAGTAGTGGTATTATCCCCTTCAAGTAGACACTCAAAAAAGTCCGCATGGTATCATGAGGATTGAGTGAACTTGAAGGGGATATTTGTATGGCTAAAAAAGGACAGAAAT
>NZ_JAIVEM010000135.1 GCF_020404765.1 Paenibacillus sp. BJ-4 | reverse complement strand
GCAGGTGCTGAAGAGGTATCCGAATGCGGTAGTCATAGAATTAGGCCCGGGGCAGACATTAACGACATTGATGCGGCAGTCGGCCTGCTGGGGAGCGGAGCACAGGGGCATGCGTACATTACCAACGTACAAAACCGGAGGCGGAGAACGTGGGCAGTGGCTGAGAAGCGTGGCAGAATTGTGGAGCGGAGGTGTAAGCATCGGATGGGGAGCGTTACACGAGTCCCGGGTGCGTAACCGGGTAGAATTGCCAACGTATCCGTTTGAGCGTCAGCGCTATTGGATTGAACCTCGTTTGTCTCAGAATGCGCCTACCTTAGCGCGCGGTCGTGATTTAGAGCGCTTAGAGCCTGAACAATGGCTATATGAGCCTGTACTCCGTCAGACAGCGTTATCTTTGTGGCATCCAGAGGAATGCCATTGTTTATGGATGGTATTTGAGGATAAACATGATGGATGGATTGATTTGCTGGCTGAAAGGCTCGAAAGTACCGGACAATCGATCGTTCGCGTTCGTGCAGCATCAAATTTTGAAAAAATTGACGATCAGTTGTATAGCCTGAACCCGACTAACCCTGAACACTATGAAAAAATCTTTGATTCTTTGGCCTCTGATGAACCTCTGATTCGCATCATCTGCTCATGGAGCGAAAGCGATTCTGACTTTGGTGGACTGGCTGGTTTTTTTCAGCTCTCTAGAGCAGTGCAGGTTTATACGTGCAAAATTCCTGTCCATATTTGCATTGTTACTGAAGGACTATACAGTATTGCAGGTGAAACCGAGGTTCAACCTAAGCGCATGATCCTCTCAGGGATTGGAAACGTCTGGATGCAAGAACATGAAAAGGGTGCTTTTCACTTGGTAGATGCGATGATGCCAAACCATCGTCACCAGGCATCGCTAATGGCGGATTCCATGTTGGAAGACTTTGTGTCTGCCTCTGCAGGAGCTCCGCGTATCTATCGTAATAATCGTCGGTGGACAGTCGAATATGTGCCTTTGACGGAAATGGTTGAGGAAAAGGGGATTGTGCAGACTTCATCTGCAACTTATCTTCTGATTGGTCCGTTCGACTCTAAAATGCAAACCTTCGCTCAATATCTCGTGCAGCAGCCGACTAATCAAGGCCATGTACGAATAATCGTGATGAATGATACGTTTGATAATGCTGACTCAATCAATTCGCCATTAATTGAAGCAGACCATATGAATGTAGCGGATAATACTCAGCACATAGCGTCCCAAGCTTTAAAACTAGAAGAGCAGGGAGCAGAGGTTCATTTTATCCCAGTTAAATTTCAAGTGCAGGGGGCATTGACGGAAGCCATTGCTCAAGCTGCGATTTTGTACGGAAACATTATCGGGGTTGTTTATACAGACTGGTCTTCGGAAGAAATTAATTTTGTGGCCGGGAGCGATCTGAATTACGCAACAGTGGAATCCGAACTTGGTCGTACGGTGAAGGGATTGAACGAACTGGAACGTGCTTTGGTACAACATCATCCCAAATATTGTTTTATCCAATCCTCTATCGCCTCCAAGCTCGGAGGGTTAGGTTTGTCAATACATGCTGCCGCAGCGGCTTATACAGAAGCATTTGTACGCAGGCATAATGAGCAGACGGATTCAGTTTGGCATTATATCGGTTGGGACGCTTGGAGTTCGGATACAGCACCTGAGCTAGAAAAAAGAGGAGGAGAGCTGGGCAGAATGGCTATTCGCCCACAGGAAGGGACTCATGTATGGTCTCAATTAATGACGAGTGGAAATGTACATCATTATCTTGTTTCAACGTCCGATTTCACCACTCGGCACAATTACGCTTTCCAAAACTGGAAAGCAGAGCAGGCAGATTTGGATAGGGAGCAACCGCTGCTTCAACCTCGTCCGGTACTGCCTGTACCCATAGTGGAGCCTCGCCATGAGCTGGAGCAGCAGCTTGCAGATGCTTGGATTAACTTACTCGGAGTTGCTCCGATCGGCGTTCATGATGATTTTTTTAGTCTTGGGGGACATTCTTTGCTCGCTACACAAGTGATCTCCTGGGTGAACAGTCGATTTCCTATCGAATTTCCATTAAAGTATTTTTTCGAACATCCGACAGTGGCAGAGATTGCAGAGGCGATCGAGCTGATGTTAATTGAAAAGCTAGAAACGATGACCGAGGAACAAGCCAGCCAACTTTTATAGCGGCTCTGATCGTGAAATGGAAAGGATGACAAAAGGTGGAAAATGAAGGTTTATCGCTATCTGGCAGCAAACTATCGGATGCCAAGCGAGCTCTACTTGAAAAATGGAAAAAGGGAAAAGTTTCCACTGGGGAAATGAAGCCGCGTGATCGGAATGAGTCGCTTCCGCTTTCATTTGCTCAGCAACGATTATGGTTTTTGGAACAATTAGTCCCGGGAACACCTGTCTATAATATTCCGGGAGCCGTGCGCTTGAGTGGAAGATTGGATATAAAAGCACTGCAAATGGCGGTCTGTGAGATTATTCGACGGCATGAGGTGCTCCGCACCCGATTTGTTGTTCGTGACGCTATTGCTTATCAGGAAATTGATAATATTGGGACCTTTAAGCTGCCAATCACGGATTTAAGCTTACTCTCTAAAACTGAACGGGAAGTTGAAGCTGAACGATTGATCTCAGAAGAGGTAAAATGCCCCTTTGACTTGACCGTTCCACAGCTTTTTCGTGTACGATTGATACGTTTGGAGAAGGAAGCTCACTTTCTTGTGATGTGCATGCACCACATTATTTCTGACGGATGGTCGCTGGGGGTATTCCATCAGGAGCTTGCTTTACTATATAAAGCTTTTTCCCAAGGTAAACCTTCTCCCTTGCTGGCACTGCCTATTCAGTATGGGGATTTCTCTACGTGGCAGCGCAGGAGAATGGAGAACGGAGAATACCGGGAGCAACTGGACTACTGGTGTCGTCAGCTCGAAGGTCTGCGATCCGATGTAAACTTACCGTATGATCGGGCTCGCTCAACTGTGCCGACTTACCAAGGAGCCCGGTATTATTTTGAAATATCTGAAGCACGAACTGAGGGCTTGCGCTATCTCGCTCAGGAAGATGGAGCTACGCTTTACATGGCACTGCTTTCGGTACTAAAAGTTCTTCTTTTTCGATATGGAGGATCAGCAGACATTTCAATCGGTTGTCCGATTGCTAATCGAAATCAGGCACAGATTGAGGGGTTGATTGGTTTTTTTGTAAATACGCTCGTCATACGTTCACAGATTGGGGACGACGACGATTTTCAGACCGTTCTCCGTCAAGTAAAAAGTGTGGCATTAGAAGCGTATGCCCGGCAAGATGTTCCATTTGAACAACTGGTGGAAGTTCTTCACCCTGAAAGAGATCTGAGCATATCCTCACCTCTCTTTCAGACGGGCTTTGTCTTTCATAACACGCCAATTCTGAAGACAGATTTGGGAGGACTAGAGTTGACCCCCATAACCGTGCACAACGGGATGGCACCCTTTGATTTTCTGCTTTCGCTTACAGAGTCCGACCGAAAACTAGTTGGGTTCTTCGAATATTCGACTGAATTATTTGATGAGGGTACTATCGTTCGTATGACAGCTCACCTGCAGGTATTGATGGATAGTATTTTGTCCAATCCTGTTGAGCCTGTAAAGCATCTGGCTATATTACCGGAGAAGGAGAGAAATTGGTTACTAGCATGGGGGAAAGAAGAAAATGATAAAGAGAAGGAGACGCACACAGTAACAAGCATCATACATGAACGTTTTGAGCATATTGCTTGTCTATATCCCGATTCTGTCGCGGTGGTGCATGAGGACAAGTCGCTGACCTATGCTGAACTTGATGGGAGGGCAAACGCCCTAGCACGCCAGTTGCGGCGATTAGGAGTGAAAGCTGAAGTTCGTGTCGGTTTATATCTGGAGCGTTCGCTTGATCTTATCATTGCCATTTTGGCTGTGCTCAAAGCAGGTGGAGCCTACGTTCCACTTGATCCTGCTTATCCGAAGCAGCGTATCGCTTATATTGTTGATGATGCTGATATGTCCCTGATGATCACACAGACCCCACTTCTCAGCACATTTCTTGATCTCAATGTGCGGACCGTTACTGTGGATGATTTCGATGTAGACGCAGAGAGCCAGGCTCCAATAGGTTTTGAAACAGATCCTTCACAACTAGCCTATGTTATTTATACTTCCGGTTCCACTGGCCAGCCGAAAGGAGTGCTTGTAGAACACAGAAATGTAGTCCGCTTGTTTGATAATACGCATAATTGGTTTGAGTTTGACCAGCACGACGTATGGACGCTCTTTCATTCGCATGCTTTCGATTTTTCTGTATGGGAAATGTGGGGAGCTCTGTTCTATGGAGGCAAGCTGATAGTTGTTCCTTACCTCGTTAGCCGTTCGCCAGAGAATTTACATGCTCTTTTGCATTCCGAAGGAGTAACAGTGCTTTGTCAAACGCCTTCCGCTTTTCGACAACTGTCTCAGTATGACGAGGGACATCAGCCAACGAAACTCAATTCTTTGCGTTATATCATTTTTGGCGGAGAAGCATTGGAAATGCATACCCTCCAATCTTGGTTTGACCGACATGGGGATGTCCGGCCGCAATTGGTGAATATGTACGGCATCACTGAAACCACGGTACATGTCACATACAAACCGCTAACACTGGCTGATCTCGAAGCGAGAAACAGCCTCATTGGGGTTCCCTTACCCGACTTGAGCTTATATTTGTTAGACCGTAACCGCGAGTTAGTGCCTATAGGTATACCTGGAGAGATTTATGTAGGAGGCGCAGGCGTTGCAAGGGGATATTTAGATCGGCCCCAATTAACCACAGAGAAATTCGTTCCGAACCCGTTCTCCAACACCCCAGGCACCATACTCTATAAAACTGGCGATGAAGCCAAAATCTCACCCGCAGGTGAACTGGAGTTTCTTGGACGTAACGATTTTCAGGTTAAAGTACGAGGATTCCGCATTGAACTGGGTGAAATTGAAGCAGCAATTAAGAAGCATGTTGCCATCCAAGATGCTGTAGTTGACGTAAAATCGGATGCGATGGGAAATAAGCAGCTTGTTGCCTATATTATCGAGAAAAATACGGATAACGGCGATGTGGAATTAACCAAACACTGGGAAAATGTATTTGATCAAACCTACGAGAGTGGATCTTCGGAGGAAGCCGTCGAATTCAATATCACCGGATGGAACAGCTTGTATGACGGTCAGCCTCTTTCAGCGGATTGTATGCGGGAATGGGTTGAAGCGACGGTCAAACATTTGCTCGACTTGAAGCCGAAGCGTGTGTTGGAACTGGGTTGTGGAACGGGACTGCTTCTTTTCCAAGTAGCACCGATGTGTGAGCACTATATGGGCACCGATATTTCATTAAAAGCCATACAGCGTTTGGAGATGCTGACAAAGAGCATGCCCCATGTAAGGCTCCAGCACCAGCCTGCCCACAACATGGAGGGAATTGATTCTGGCTCTTACGATCTGGTCATACTTAATTCGGTTATTCAATACTTTCCTAGTGTTGAATATCTCCTTGATGTACTTGATGCCGCAGTGAGAGCTGTTCGTCCTGGCGGTACGGTGTTTATTGGGGATGTACGAAGTTTGCCGCTGCTGGAAACTTTTTATACTTCAGTGGAGCAATTCAAGGCTCGGTTTCCGTTGACAGCAAAAGAACAAAGCATACGGGTTAATGATCGGATGAAGCGTGAGCATGAACTGATCCTTGACCCCCAACTATTTGTAGAATTGGTACAGAGAAATCCTCAATTAATTCACGCGGAAATTCAATGGAAACGCGGAAATCAATGGAACGAGTTGACGCGGTTCCGCTATGATGTTTTATTGCGTGTGAATTCTCCGGAGATACAGAAGGTAGAGCCATTAACATTGTCATGGACTTCTATTCAGGAGTCAGAGAACACACTGCAAAAGTTGGCGGAGCAAGGTGTGGAAACTGTCGCTATCAGGGGCGTGCCCAATGTCAGACTTCGGAATTTGCTAGAAAACGTGGGGGAAGATGCTGCAGATCCTATGGATTTTGTTGTATTGGAGCGTACACTTCCTTACGATATTTCAATCCACTGGGCAGGGTCAGGTCTGGAACATTATTTCGATGTAATCTGTACTCACAGGAACCTCTTTTTAAAAAATCAGATCGTTAAAATTAGGAATAAAAGTACGCAAGGGACCGAAGATTGGAGTCATTATGCAAACAGGCCTGTGAAGATTAAAACGTCTGGTGGATTGCCGTCGGAGCTGCGTATCTTGATGAAGGAACAGTTCCCAGATTATTTCATTCCGACTGCCTACGTACCAGTGAGTGTGTTCCCACTTACTTCTAATGGCAAAGTTGACAGGGCGGCTTTGCCTACTCCGGGACGCAACCGCCCAGAATTGGAAAATTCCTATGTTAAACCCCGTACAGCGTTGGAGCGGCGGATTGCTGAACTTTGGAGCAACGTGCTGGGCATTCCTAAAGTTGGAGTCACAGATAATTTTTTCGAACTGGGTGGTCACTCTTTGCTTGCCACACAGCTTATTTTCAAGCTGCATGACGAGCTTAACATCGAAGTTCCTCTACGAGTGCTGTTTGAAACGCCTACCGTAGAGTGGATGACGAAGGCATTTGAAGCAATCCAGAACGGTGAGAAAGAGCTGTCTTTTTCGCAATTAAATTTATGGAATGACTGTAAGCTACCGTTTGGCATTCGTAATCCTGATTCGGTCAGTAAAGAGCACAGACCTGTGCAGAACATTTTACTAACGGGAGCGACAGGATTTCTTGGAGCTTTCCTACTACGTCAGTTGCTTCGAAACACTTCGGCGAATATCTTTTGTCTTGTACGTGGACGCACCGAGGAGGAAGCTGCACAGCGCTTGCAATCAAATCTCGCAAAGTACGGCTTGCTTGAAGAATCAGCTTCGAAACGCATAAAAGTGTTCGCTGGTGATTTGGGTCTCAAAAGGTTTGGGTTGTCTGAAGCTGCTTTTGATCGGTTGGCCGAGGAGATGGATGCCCTTTATCACAATGGCAGTATGGTCCATTTCATTGCGCCATATGTCGAGCATAAAGCAGCGAATGTGCTAGGAACTCAGGAAATGATACGACTGGCGAATATTGGACGCTTCAAGACGCTCCATTATATCTCGACTACGCACGTGTTTTCGGACCAAGATATCCAGAATGGAGTATTGTCGGAAATGGATATTCCGGAGCATCCTGAGGATCTTAAACTTGGATATACGCAGAGCAAATGGGTTGCGGAGCGTATAGTGATGGAGGCGGCTCGCTGTGGACTACCGACCCTGATTTATCGTCCGGGACGGATATGGGGAGATAGCCACATGGGCCACTGTCAAACAAACGATTTTATGTGGCTGATCATCAAGGCCTCTATAGAATTGGGGCTAATCCCCAATATGGAAGCTGAGATGGAAATCATTCCGGTTGACTTTGCAGCGGAAGCAATTATCTATTTGTCAGGTACCCAGATTCCTGACGGGCGTGTATATCATCTCTTGAATCCGACGCGAACCACCTGGGATGAGGTAATCGAGACTCTTGTAAACTACGGATATGATCTTAAGAAGGTACCGTACGAGATTTGGTACGAACAGATCCATCAGACGGCATCTTGCTCTTCAAGCCAAGCAACGAATGCAATTCTGCCGCTTCTGGAAAGCGGATGGAATGACGGTATGTCAGAATTCCAAGTTCGCTATGACACTACCCATCTGATACAGGGTCTGAAGGAAAGCGATGTAACTTGTCCGAAACTGGACAGGTGTTTGATGAATACCTACCTTACTTATTTTGTCGAGACAGCTTTCTTGCCACAACCAAATGGAAGAAAGTTAGGGTATTAGGGAGGGTGAGAAATGATGGAGCCTATATTTAACCAGTCGTTTCACGAAATCGGTGATTATTTACGTTCAGTGTTCGAGCCATCTGCAGAGCAACATAAATTGGAGGAGAAGATGGATAGGCTCATCACGGACGTAATTAACGAAATGCACGGCGCTCCAAGTGTTACATCGGATACGGAATTAGAGCTTATACCCCTGATGGGACAAGAAATAATTATTCCTGAGGTTCCGGTACACCCAGAGCAGTACATTAGCCATCTGATTCGAGAAGTCGTACACCATTGTATCAATACATCTTCTCCCAACTTTATCGGCCATATGACCTCAGCGTTGCCAATATTTTTCAGACCGCTTAGCCGCCTTTTAGTAGCACTAAACCAAAACGTGGTGAAGGTGGAAACATCCAAGTCATTTACAGTGCTTGAGCGTCAAACACTTGCGTTTATGCATCGCTTGGTGTACAGCCGTTGTGAATCTTTTTACACCGAACATGGGCAAAATCTATCAAGCACGTTGGGGGTTGTGACTTCGGGGGGGACGGTGTCCAACTTGACTGCCTTGTGGATTGCACGCAACGTGGCGTTGCATAACCAAGATACCGACGTGGAACGGGATGGTTACGCCCTCGCATTACATAAAAATGGGTACCAGCGGGGCGTTATTATAGGCTCATCCTTGATGCATTACTCGTTTGATAAGGCTGCCGATGTTCTAGGCTTGGGTAGTGACGGAGTAATCCGGATTGATTGCGACTCCCGCGGCCGTATAGATTTGGTAAAGCTTGAGAAGGAAATAAAGGCTTGCCAAAAACGGGGAGATCGAATACTCGCATTAATAGGCATTGCAGGTACAACAGAGAGCGGAGCAATTGATCCGCTGGTAGGCATGGCGGAGTTGGCCAGAACGAGAGATATTCACTTTCATGTAGATGCTGCTTGGGGAGGTCCGCTACTTATGTCGGATGTACACGCCCGTAAACTTCGTGGAATTGAAAGGGCTAATACCGTAACCATTGATGGACACAAACAGATGTATTTGCCCATGGGTATAGGGATACTATTGATGAAAGATCCACATGCTGCGGCTCGGATTGAGAAAACAGCTCGATATATCCTACGAGGTGGTTCCTTGGATTTGGGACGTCACTCGATGGAAGGCTCCCGTTCAGCGATGTCAGTGTATATGCATGCGGGACTTTATTTACTGGGGCGTGAAGGTTATGGCTATTTGTTGGATGAAGGTATCCGAAAAACTCACTGGATGGCTAAGCTGCTGGCTAGTCATCCAGCCTTCGAGCTGATTGGCGAGCCAGAAATCAATATTTTAACTTATCGTTACATTCCTGCATCCCTTCGCGAGGCTGTACGAAGCTGTACCCTGCGTCCTGAAGAGCACGACCGAATTAATCGCTTCAATGAGCTCCTTCAAGAAATGCAAAGCCAGCAGGGGGATTCGTTCGTTTCCCGGACAACGCTGTGCGGAATTGAAGGGATGCCGAAATCTGTTGTCGTACTAAGGGTTATTTTGGCAAATCCGTTAACAACGGAAGCTCATATTCAGAGTGTTTTGAAAATTCAGCAGGAAATTGCCAAAGATCTGGAGCTTTCGTTCAAATACAATACAGACAGATAGGAAATATGTGTACTGAGTAAGGACGTGGAACACTTGTGATCACGTCTCACAAAGGAGTGAAACATATGGTATTGAGAATGCCTAAATCTCTTCAGACCTTTCCTAAAGGAGCCATCAAGAATGCTCAGATCAATCAACGGTTTCCAGCAATAGGGATTACTGAGTTTCGTATTGATGTCCATACACTCGGAAATATGTTGATTTGTTTTGATGCAGAGAAAGAGATTAGCTTTGTGGCTTCCGGCGAAAAACATCTGCTTCCTCAACGAATTTGCTCTGGCGGTACATTCCTGTTCGAGGGAAGTAACTTGGGATCATATTGGAAACAGGGACAGAATCAAAAAATCTTCATAGAGGTTCATGTACCTCTAGAAACGAATGTACAAGCTAAATTCACGGCCGGAGTTCTAGTTTTAGATGGAGGACGGGGCACCATCAATGTTGAGGGTACATTCGGAGAGGTGGCCGGGATTACAGAGTCCTCTAACGTACAGATAAAGTTAAGTACTGGAGATGTCTCAATGAATGAGCTTCGTGGTGATGCGGATATCCGGCTGACAGGAGGAAGCGCTACATTGGGCTGGACTGAACTAACAGGTAGGGAGCGAATTAATGTTCATTGCGGGACCGGAGGGATTGACATATTCTTACCTGCTATAGAAACCACGGTTCTTGATCAAGGATTTCTCCCCCGCGCCAAGCGGATAACAACACATACAGGGTCAGAAATCTCGGGAGTTATAGGTATAGGTACGTTTGACATAAAACATTGGCAGTAGGTATGAATTATTGAAGGAGCGTGCAAAACGCAAGCTCCTTCAATAATTTTACGCCTTTAATCCGACCATGTGGGTACCGCAAGCAAAAATTTCGAGAATTCTGTTGAAGTACGGAACTAGACAAAAACGTAGGAAGGTGATGAAATGCTTCAAACGGTTTGATATGGAATATTGGTGAAGCATGAGTCGATAAACATCAGAGGATGAAGCTGTCTTAGAGGGGAAAATCAACCTTATGAATCGACCCTTTGGTTGATTTATTATACTGGCTTGCGCGGTAAGATGAGAACATAAAATAAGAGGAGTGGTGCTGTTATGATCTCTAATTCACCTATCATCGAAGTAAGCGAGCTAAGCAAAAGCTTTGGTAGCCGCACGGCGCTGAACAATGTAACGTTCGATGTGCATCAAGGTGAAATTTTATGTTTTCTTGGCCCTAATGGGGCAGGAAAGACTACAACAATCAATATTTTGTCTACCTCGCTGCGCGGGGACAAGGGAAATATCCGATACTGTGGAGAGCCAGTGGAACGGCTAATGAGCCAATACAAACGTGAACTTGGAATTGTTCCGCAGGATTTAGCGGTGTATGAGGATATATCAACCGAAGCCAACGTTCGTTTTTTTGCTTCGCTATATGGTTTGACGGGTACGGAACTAGAGCAAGGTACAAATGAAGCGCTTGAAATCGTCGGATTGGCGGACCGACGTAAAGATAAACCGAAGACATTCTCTGGAGGAATGAAGCGGAGGCTCAACCTGGCTTGTGCCATCGCTCATCGTCCTAAAATGATTATTATGGACGAACCAACGGTAGGTATTGATCCCCAGTCTCGTAACCATATTCTTGGATCAATCCGCAAGCTGAGGGACGAGGGAGCAACGATCATCTATACAACACACTACATGGAAGAAGTGGAGGAAATATCTACTCGAATTTTGATTATTGATCACGGCGAGGTTATCGCTTCCGGTACCAAAGAAGAATTAAAGGAACGGCTTGCCGATGAGAAACGTTACGAAGTAGAGGTTGAAGAAATAAGTGAAATGCCTGATATTGATCTATACCGAATCGACGGTGTTAAGAAAGTAGACATCGTCGGAAACCGGATTCACATCTCAACTCTAAAAGGGATTGAAAATCTGGATCAAATCATTGTGAACATAACCTCAAATGGACTTAAAATTATTAATCTGACAGGTTTTTCGCCCAGTCTTGAGATGGTTTTTCTCAATTTGACTGGTCGTACGCTTCGGGATTAGGAGGAAAAGACAATGACCGATTCGAGAAAAAAAACGGGGCTGCTATTTCCATTTTTCAGTATTCTTAAGCGAGATTTTATCAACCTGGCTACGAATGTCCCACTTATCCTGAGTAACACTATTTTTCCACTCCTTTTAATCTTTGTGCTTGGTTATTTGGGTGGAGGGCTATATGGTGGAAGTGACGTTACTGCTTACGATTACTATGGCGTGACGATTCTAATTTACAGCGCTTTAAACGTATCCATGACGGCTGCAAATAGTTTTATGGATCAAAATGTGAAACGTAGCAATCTTCGCATATTGTACGCACCGATCCCAAAATCGTTCATTTACTTGTCCAAAACTGCGGCCACGTTCCTATTTACAGGCCTTTGCTCCATTGCACTTGTAGCACTACTTCAACTCGTGTTTAACATTCGGCTAGGTGGAACCTCCGCAGTTTACACAGCTGTTGTACTTCTTTGTTTCGATTTGTTTTCATCCGCACTCGGTGTCCTATTCTGTTGTCTCTTTAAAGGAGAGGAATTAACAAACAAAATTCTTTCGATAATAAACAGCGTGCTCGCGATACTGGGTGGTTTGTTTTTCCAATTAGACGGCCTCGGTAGGACGGCGGAAGTCATATCCTTTTTCTCCCCGGTCAAATGGGTGGTTGAAACTGTGTTACGTATCGTTTACGACGGAGATTTCAGCTTGTTTCTACCAACACTGTTGAGCTTTGTTATAGCGTCCCTACTACTCTTATGGGGCTGTAAACGAACTTTCAAAACGGAGGACTATATATGAAAACGACCTTTCGAATTTTTTGCAATCATTCCCTTCGTATGTGGAACCGCAGGAATGTTATTGTGATTACCCTAATAATGACGTTGGCATCAATGGCGCTGGCAATCTATTTTACAGCTCAATCAGAATTGAAAGGCACCTTAGCGGTGGTAACAAGCCAAAAAGTGAGTTTGACCCTCAGCTCAGAGCAATATCGGATTCAATATTTGCAGCAGCCGCCACCTAAATCTGAGCTGGTAAGAAATAGATATGATGCAGTGGTTACTTTCAATAGCGACGGCTCTCATCGTATTGAATCATTGAAATCGGATGAGTTTAAGCAGCAGCTAGAGCATGCAATTGTCCGCCCGCATGCGCCGTTGTCTGTAATGCCTCAAAGAGGAATTGGGACCAACATATTGGGTTACCTTACCATGTTCCTGCTTATTCAAGCTTTGTTCTATTTTCAGTTGTTTTCGGATGACAAAAAAACGGGCACATTTCGACGGACTGCTGTATCTCCTGCAGGAATTGTTCCCTATTTGTCAGCACAATGTCTATTTGGATTTATGGCTGTTTATGTGCCAACTTGGCTAGTGTTAGCACTAGCGAAAGCTGTAGGAATTAATATCGGATTTGGTCTTGGCACATACTCTTTACTTCTTGTCTTGCCTGCGCTGTTAGCAGTATCTTTTGCTCTGTTTATGGCAGCGTGGATCGAGAATGCTGATAATGGGCTATCATTATCTTCAGCCATTATTCTTTTAAGTTCAGTGCTTTCGGGCAGCTTTTACACAATTGCTCATGAGAACGGTATTATGAAGGTTATTACAAGTGTTTTCCCACAACAGCATTTTATAACGCTCGTTCAAGAAATGGAGTTAAAAGGAGCAGTAGGGTTGTATTGGGAGCACGCACTTTATGTGATTGTAGCGTCCGCAGTGTTGGCGGCGGCAGGGTGGCTCATTTGTAAGAATCGTTTTCGCAAAGGATTCTACGGGTAACTTCGGAATTTCGTGTTATAGTAGAATTAGATATTTTCACACGAACTAAGGCAGGTGAAAAGAAAAGATGGGTAGTTTTCAGCTGCTTTCCGCCAAATTGAAAGCACCCGCATTACGTAAGCAATATGTCCCGCGTCCTGAATTGTATCGGAAACTTGATAGACTCTCCGATCACAAGGTTTTGGTCGTGCAGGGCTCAGCAGGAAGTGGAAAAACCACACTTATGACATCCTACATGAGCGAGCGGCCAGATCTTGGATGGTATTGGATTACGCTTGACGAAGCGAATAACGATGCGCGTTCTTTTTGGTATTACGTTTTAGAAGCGTTAAAGGGACTGTTTGGACAAGAGCCAGAGCACTTGCGTACAATGTTTGACGCACTATCCCAAAAGCCTAATTTGGATCACCTGCTTGTGCTACTAGTCAATCGGTTGGAGGAATGCAGAGCAGTAGGAACGCTGGTATTAGATGATTTTCACTTTATTGATGACACGACCTTACTTCAAAGTCTGACATTTTTTCTTCGCTTCAGTCCCGAAACAATCCGCATTGTTCTGCTGACCAGAGAAACTCCAAAGTTATATTTGGGGGAACTTGCCATGTCGGGACAATACCTGGAGGTTAACGAACGCGAATTAGCATTTACCCACGAAGAAGCGAATTTATTTCTGACTCAAACGCTTGGTTTAACACTCGAACCTTCAACTGTTCACAAGTTGTATCAATGGGCTGAAGGGTGGGTGGGCGGCTTACAACTGTCTGCTCTTGCGGTTGTTCACCATACGCATACTTTGACGGAGCCAGTCGGAACCTTGAACAGATACATGGTTGATTATTTATCTAATGAGATTTTGCGGTCGGTATCGGAGTGGGAGCAACAGTTCATGCTTCAGACATCTGTGCTTGCATATTTCAATGAAAAGATATGTAATTGGATGCTCGGCATTAATGATGCGGCGGTGATTATCACAAGGTTGGTAGAAAAGCATTTGTTTGTGATCACCGTGGATGAGGAAGAAGGTTTATATCGTTATCATCAGGTATTTGGTGATTTTTTAAGGGCAAAGCTTCGCGAGCAAGGAGAAGATACAGTGCGATCGCTCCATCTTAGAGCAGCAGAAGTTTATGAACGAATGGGAAGTAGTGAAGAGAGCCTCCAGCATTATTTGTGGGCCGAGGCCTATGAAGAAGCTATACGTTTATTATTAGCAACAGGACATCACTTCCCCAATTGGTCGTACCTTCGGCAAATTCCGCTGGATATTTTATCTTCCAGTCGCCCACTTATGTTTCAGCGGTTATTTTATCACTTTTGTAACTTAGAAATTGAAGATATGAGGCAAATCATAAATTTAACACCACAGCAAGAGGAAGATGGATTAGGGAGCTTGTTTCAGTTGTGTCGTTTTATGCTAGGAGATGAAGTTTTTGATCTACCTGTTGGAATGGAATGGCTCGAAAACTGGGAATCTTTTGAAATGGATGCAGTTACGCGTGCCATTATTTTGGTAACTGGTGGAACGATGTTGTCGCTCAAAGATCAATTTGCGACAGCCATGAATTGGCTCAATCAAGCAAAACGGTTGGAAAAATTGTCGCCAAATCCTTTTTTGCGCTTTTCTATCTTGAGCAGCCAAGCCCAAGTGCTAGAAACGTTAGGTGAATTTTCGGCATGTCTGTCACTGTATGAAATCATGTTTGATCTTTGTGAGAATTATCCTATGCTACATCCAATGAAAGTTATCAACTGGATCGGGCTTACTGGCATCCAATTAAAGATGATGAAACTTGAATTGGCTGAAGAGTCAATTGCTACGGCTAAACAATTATTTTTCGACGATGACAGTCAATTAAAAAGTGCATATTTATATAACGAAATGGAACTTCGAGTACTTCACGGCGATAACACACGCGCGATTGAATTACTGGAGGAACTTAAGAAATTTCCCCTTTATCAAAGTCCTACCTATTTTACGTCTATTTTAAAATACATGCTCAGGTATGGATTGAGTAACATTGAAATGGAAAATGAACTATTGAAAAGAGTTGAAGAACCACACTCCAAAGCTTTTATACGCTTGGAAGATCGTTTGGCGTGTGCTCGTATTCGCGTAGCAAGAGGAGAAAATGAGCTTGCCTATCAGCACCTTGACGTATTACTGCCTCATGCAAGAAAACATGGAATTCGAACCATTCTGGTAGAAGGGTTATTATTGAAGATGACTCTAATAGCTTCTGTATCAAGCGTGCCGGGAAAAGAATTGTTTCACGTACTCCGAGAAGCTGTACATTACGGATATGAAAACGAGTACCTGTCTCCTTTTTGTTTGGAGATGGAGAGACTTCGCCCTTATTTTGGTCTATTTTTGAAAGATCCGGAGCAGGAATTAAATTCCAAAGAAAAATGCTTTGCACAGCTTATACAGGCACTCTTGGAACAATCAAAAATGCAAATATCTTTGCCCGTATCACCTAAGGAGCGTGAAAAAGCCATTCTCAGTGAGCGTGAGCTTGAGGTACTTCAAGTGTTAGCCACGGGACGTAGTAACAAAGAGATAGGAGTTATGCTGTGCATTTCATTAGCTACAGTTAAATCTCACGTCATCAATATTTACGCGAAACTCCAGGTATCTAACCGAGTAGAGGCTGTAGAACGGGGGAGAGAGCTTGGATTACTTTATTAAATAGAGTATTGGACTCTATTCACTTCTTAAAATACTTGTAGGACCTAATTTATGAATCAATCACTGATTATTTTTTTGCTTGTTCTTTGTTCTCAGTGAATCGGTGAGGTACCAGTTTAAGCAAAAGATACGGTACCATATTTCGGTAAGTTTGAGACGTGTACTGGTTTCCTTAGTTGCAATGAATAATCGGTCCAGTCACGTCTTTATTACTGATATTTCATATATATTAAGACAAAACTCAAGGCTTTTCATTTATTAATTGATAAATCTATAAACGATTAACTGAAAGCTTTCTGTGTTAAAATTGCCTTTTAGTTATTTACAAAGCCGAGTCTCACGATATAAATCCATATATACTATGCAATGTTATAGTTAATATAGAATTTAATACCGTCATCAAAGATTTCTCCTTGTAGAATTTTTCATTGCGATTAGCAATTTGTTTCTTGATTTCAATTGAAATTCAGCCATCGTTCAGAAGCTTACTTTGCAATCGTGAACAAAATAGGGTATTATTTCATTCCCTATTTGTCCTGTTAGACGATAATACATAGGATGAATTGGCTGCTACATAAGTGGATACACATTCCCTCAGGATTGGACCAATATATGATGTCGGAAAACTAAGCGAGGATCACATGAAGAAGAATACAGAGGGATATCAGGATGAGAACGACGTATAGATCGAAAAGGGGAAGGAACAGAGCCACAATCCGGAATATACAATCACGGATAAAGTCTTAGAAATTGCAAGACAGGGCAGTCTAAAATATAGACACTCACTTGATAAACTTTCGGATTAGTCTACATATTTTTAAAGGCTGCTGTTATGAGAATAGTTTTTTCCTTCAACTGCAGTTTCTTTGTGTCTCAAATATGTTTTCAAAAGGAGATCAGGTCTGTTGCTCATTAGACGATACCTCAACCATAAGCAGAATAGGGTTGGTAAATGCACTATTGGTTTAAATCCTTATACCGTCCGCAAAGTATCAGGGTTCATACTTTATATATAATTGATAAAATCATCTAATTTCTAAGAAAATCAATCTTACGACCAATGAATAGCATATAGTAAATCGTTTTTAATACTTATTCACAAAACTCGTATTTTGACTAAATGTTTTTAATCATTAAAGCCTCCTCGGCATACATTTTCATTTGGTGTTATCACTATATAACCCCTTTTTTCATTTTAAATGATTTACCCTTATTCCAAAAGGCTGCCGAGTCAATTGGCAGCCTTGCATGAGATTTGTTTGGTCATTAAGACACATTTGAGTGTTTTGCCCGTGTGTAGCTCCCTTATGTTTCTGCTAACCCATAATGTCCAAAAACTGACGGAAAAAAATGTCCAAGTACTGACCGATATAGTGACCATAGAAACCATCCGAGGAAAGGAAAAGACATCACTAATACTCATAATTCAACTGCTGATTTATCCATTACAATAATTCGATATACCCTTCTGTTCCATGCACGCGAATTCGTTGCCCATCTTTTATCAGTTTGATCGCATTCTCCACTCCCACAACGGCTGGCAAGCCATATTCACGTGCGATAACGGCTCCATGGGTCATCAGTCCGCCCACCTCCGTAACCAAGCCTTTTATGGATAAAAACAATGGAGTCCAGCTGGGGTCGGTAAAGGCGGTGACTAGTATATCGCCATCTTCCAGATCAGCCTCTTCCATATTCAGGATCACACGTGCCCGCCCCTCTACAACGCCCGAAGAAACAGCGAGGCCTACAATAGCTTCGGCGGGGATATTTTCCCGTTTGTATTGACCCGTAATGATTTCGCCGTCAGACGTGATAATACGTGGCGGAGTTAGTTTTTCATATAATCTGTACTCATCTTTTCGTTTGTCGATGACCTGGTAATCTAGTTTATTTGTGCGTATGGCTTCCTGCAATTCTTCAAAAGCGAGATAGTAAATATCTTCTTTTTCATGAAGAACGTTGGCTTGTACGAGTCGTTCCGCTTCCTTTAGTAAAGCCTGCTTATAAATGAAGTAGCGACTAACAATGTCGTATTTCGGATATTCGCGATAACCGATGAAATTCCGGATCAGGTCGATCATTTGTTTTGTCTCTTCGGCTTTTTGTTCACCACCCGGTAATTGTTTCAATTGGTCTAATAAGTCCTGTTCTTTTTTCAAAGCTTCCTGTCGCCCTTGCTCAAATTTTCGTTTGCTGGCGCCAGGCTCAAGGTTTTTGATGTTACTGAGGATCATAGGTACCAGTATACTTGGTTTTTCACTCCAGCGTGTTCTTGTAATATCGATCTCCCCGGCACATCGCATTCCATATTTGTCGAGATAAGCAGCAATAGCATCACGCACCTGCTGCCCGCCTTCGAATTGAAGCAGTTCATCCAAAAAGTTATCATCCTTTACCTGTTGTAGATACTCAATTATTTCCGGATAGGGACGAATCACATCTGCAACATCCAGTAGCTCCATACCCATTTCAGAAGTAACGTTGTTAGGTACAGATAGGGAAAGTGTGTCTGCTACGTTTTTTTCACCTAACCAGTCATTCATTTTTTCATTGATCCATGCTGAAGCGTGGATAGCGGCCATAATCACACTCAAATTTTTCAGATCTGATGCACGCTGCCTCCGTTGCTGCATATCTTCCAGGATACAATCAAATACATCCAATCCTGATTTCGTTTGGATGTTATGTTCTAACGCTGATAACGATGACTCACTACTCTTAATCAAATCAGCAACAATTGCCGGATCGTTTCCTGCTTCTGCCAGAATATCCGCAGACGACATACCCTTATGGCTTTTAACGGGCCCCGGTTCGCTTTTGTCATTTGGGTCCGATTTTATAAAATCTCCCCGCTCTATGATGGTAATAAGCGCGTCTTTTATGAGCGGATCGGAGTGCCCTAAAACATCCAATAAATTTTGCCTGCCAGCCGGTGAAGCCAGGCCCATCGTGATATCCACAAACAGCCTTCCACCACCAGTTTTAAACATGGGTCGGGCACCTGTTAACAACCAAACAGATATCCCCAGTGGTTTAATAGGATCAGTCATCATTTGCTGATGGCCGACAGATACATACACGTGATTCTCCTGGTCATTTGCTTCAGGAATGGGATATAAAGTGGTGATCGGTCGGCTCTGGAGAATATAAAATGTATCATCAGCCAAACACCATTCGATGTCTTGGGGGCAGCCGAAATGTTCTTCGATCTTTCTTCCAATGCGTTCCAGTTGTAAAATTTGTTGATCCGTAAGGGTTTGCGTCTTTTGCTGATCAGGATTGAGCTGCTTGGTTTCTGTTCCGCCTTCTTTTCGTCCATAAATAGCCATTTTTTTGGTTTCTATCCTCTTGCTGACGATTACCCCATCCTGTACTTGATAACAATCGGCAGATACCAAGCCGGAGACCAGCGCTTCTCCAAGTCCGAAACTGGCATCGATAGAGAGCAGCTTTCGGTTGCAAGTGATGGGATCAGCGGTAAATAAAATCCCTGAAGCCTGTGGGAACACCATCCTTTGAACGATAACGGATAAATAAACTTGGCTGTGATCAAATCCATTCTGCATTCGGTAAATTACCGCGCGTTCCGTAAATAAAGAAGCCCAACATTTGCGGATATGCTCCAAGATGGATTCTTTGCCGATAATATTTAAATAGGTGTCTTGTTGACCAGCAAAAGAAGCATGTGGCAAATCCTCAGCAGTCGCACTAGAACGCACGGCATAAGCATATTCATCGCCAAACTTGGAGAGATAGTGAGCAACTGCTTTCACAACATCGGAAGGAATGGCTACTTCCATAATGGCCTGTCGAATCTTCTTGCTGATTTCATCAATTTGTTCTCGATCTTCTACTTTAAGCGTAGTTAGCCGATCCAACAAAGCATGAACCATTTCGTTTTGTTCGATGGCTTTTTGATATCCCACCGTTGTAACACAAAACCCTTCTGGCACTTGTATTCCTTGCATTTTGGATAATGCCCCTAAGTGCAGTCCTTTTCCACCAGCAAGCAAAAGCTGAGGGTTATCCATTTCTTGAAAATCGAGAACCAGTGAATTCATTCAATATCTCCCCTAACCATTAAATTGAGAAAAAAACGAACAATCATGATCATGCCTAGTCACCGCCGACGTAAGTCGCCGCGTACTTCTTTTCAAAACCGCTTGAGGATGTACGCAGCCTGATCGCACATTCCACCAACCACCGGCTCCAGCTCATCAATTCTTGCTTGCCGTTTGTTCCTAACCTGTTTCAGCCGCTCCTGTTCCAGACGCCAACCTTTCGCTTCTATTTCTCCTTGAACGCGCTCCTTTTTTTCGTTTTTTTTGGGGGTATAAAAAGAGCATTGACAAATCAAAGTCCTAGATGTAAAATAAAGATAGGAATAATAATGTGTGCGGTCTTTTGTATGATTTGTCAATGACGTTATCGATTATATCATAGCGTTTATTCGTGTTCAATTGTTTTTTAGCAAGAGATGACCCTTGAATTTATCAAGGTCATCTCTTTTTGTGTTCAGTTGAACCATCATGTTAGTTTAGCCAGTCATTCTTGATAATCTATCGTCCCGCTATCTCTTGGATCTTTTATTGTTTTGTTAGCGATGATGCTTCCTTCTAGGGAATGCTCGAGCAACTCGGATATGAAGCAAAATTAAAGTGTCAACACTTCGGCCCGGATGCCCGGTATTCGCCAATTTGAAATTCCGATGGCCTAGCTCATGGATAGCCTGGCCGCGTTCGTTCAACTTCTGTACAGCCTGGTTATCTTCGGAGAGATCTTCACGACCTTCGTAGCCAAAGCTATGGGCTCACACTGCAGCTTAAGGGACGGACGAAGCTCTCCTCCGGTTTACTTTCCCTCATACTGCTTGGTCTCTGTTTTCTGATCGCGCAGTTTGGCTTCAGTCTGCTTCTGTCCTTTCTTTACCCCCTGTTCGGGGTGATCAGCATCTGCTGGATCATCGCCCTGATCATTCCGGTAGAGACAGAGCATTAAGAGAAGACAAAGATAAATTGTCTCAAGGATAATTCAGTTCAGTAATCTTAGAATTCTCATGTTTTTGTGCTATTAAAAAGTAAAATGACATCTATTAAATAAATTCTCATGGCGACAAGCTGGTACGGGAGAGCTTGGGCCGCTGCGAGATTCTGTTTCCTCTGAAGCTGGACGGCTTGATATGGTGAAGGCCAGTTTCGGGGAGTATGTGGGAGCTTGCAGAGCACGTCGTTCATCTAATGGACATGAACTGAGTGTACAATAAAGAAGCCGCAGCTATCGTGCCTGTTAGCTGCGGCTTCTTGGTTTGACAAACAATCTTTGTGATCTAGTAATTCGCTGTTCAGATACTCTACTTCATTCATTTAGTAGGGGTACGCCTTGTCTAGATGGATATGCAGAATGGTTGGCTCAGTTCATAAATACTGACGTTCACCGGTTTGTGCTGCTTTTTCCACTGCATCCAGTAACTGATGAAGTTTGACCGCATCCGTAAAACTTGGTGTTAAGGATGTTCCTTCTTGGATATCTTGGGCAAACTTACGGTAAGCCTGAGCCATATTCAGAACAAAACCTGAATCATTTTTAAGGGAATCCGGTACCCAGTAATAGGAATCGGGAACTGTTAATTCATGAAGCTCTTTGTCATTAGCTCCTGCACCCCGTAATTGATGTGATCCGAATTGAATGGATGCAGGCGCATTCAGAACGATCGTCCCCTTGTCTCCAAAAATTTCAAGCGTAAATCCTGTCTGCTGTTTGACTCCCCCTTGGATATGAATGCTGGCTACTACCCCATTAGTCAATTTCCCTGTAATCAGTATTTGATCATCCGTCGTCTTTTCAATGACTTTTTGGATATCTACCAATTCAACTTCAGGGAATTGTTGCGCCGTGACAGCCGAAAGTTCAGTAAATTCTCCAAGCATGTAGGTAAAAGCATCCAGATTATGTCCGCCTACAATCGTGAGCAAGTTCCCTCCGATCTTCCGATCAAACAAGTACGCAGTGGACTTGTCACCCACGCCACCCATTCCATCAATAAAGATTTTTAGATTGGCGGACAATACTTTTCCAAAATAACCTTCTGCCAATAAATCTTTCACATAATTAATTGCTGGTGCTTGTCTGGCCTGTAATCCAATTGCATTTGGCAGTTGGCCGGAAGCTGCCCATTCCTGCATTTCGAGCGCTTCAGCAGTATTTGATCCCAGTGGCCATTCGCAATATATCGGTTTTCCAGCAGGAGCAATGGCTTTAACGGCATTATAATGATCCTTAACGTTAATGCTGACGACTACCATGTCCACATCGGGATGTTGAGCCAAATCCTCCATGTTATCAAACCCGTGATTTGCATGGAAAGCTTCAGCGCTTTTCTTCGCACTATCCATATTGCTTGTTCCTACTGCCGTAAGCTCAAACTCATTCAGGTGCTCAATGGCTGGAATATGTGTGCCCCTTGCCCAACCGTTATTAATCGACCCGCCTATAATACCTGTACGTAATTTTTTATACATGAAAAACAGCTCCTTATTTTGAATTTTGTAAATACTCTTTAAATCTTGAAGTGAAAATAAAATAACTTACTCTTCATCACGGTGGTGTTAACACTGATAAATAATTAGCATACTAAATACAATACAAAAAATGGAGTGCTCATAATATATTACTCTCCATTTTTTGCATTAGTTGTCTTAATATAAGCCGATCTTCCGTAGAAATGGAATGTAGCAATTTATCCTGCTGCTCTCTCCATTTGATATCAACCGGTTTCTCTAATTCTTTGCCTTTGTCTGTTAGAAAAATTCGCATAACCCTCGCGTCTTGTTCATCACGTTTACGGTATATAAATCCGTTCTGTTCCAGTGATTTAACCATATTCGTTACTGTAGGTGGTTCGCATTTTAAATGTTCACATAGTTGCATTTGTGTTACCCCATCGCCTAACCACAAACGATACAGTAAATTATCTTGGCCTACATAAAGGTTAAGTTCTCTTAGAGATTCGCTGTAATTTCGACGCATTTGGGAGGAAATTCGATCTAACGACTGACGAATATCACAATCCACTTGATCTGTCATGAATTCATCATCCCTTATCCCTCGAATGTTATTTAGCGGGCTGACTATATCATGACGAAATTGATGTGTCAAATTATTTTAGAAACCTAATCAAACTTAATTTGGAATTCCTCCGGATTGAAAAAGTTTGGAAACAAGTTAATCTTTTTCACTTAGTAGTTCTTCCCTGCTTCATTTTATTGCATATCCCTGCTTGTTTAAATAGTCCATCATTTGTGGCTGAATACTTCTTTGGAGATGATCATGGATATGGTCACTCCATCCTTTAACTTTTTTCACTGTGAAAGGAGCCCTCACAGGTCGATTTTCATAATACTTCAGCATGGTCTTATCATAAGTTGCTAATTTCAGCTTATCTAGTGTTTGATACTGGTTTTCGTGTAAAACCATGGACTTAGGCAACCTAGGCTTGAGTTCAGGTTTATCTCCAGATGGACTACCAATACATAGTCCCACCAATAAATACGCCACCAAGTCCCATAGATTCTGCTGCCGTTAAAGCACTTTGTGCCATAAGCCCGGCATCGAATGAACCGATTAAAAGAAATTCTTATATATTCAAGGTCAACTTCAGGGGCGATTTGATGATTCCGGTGGAAGTCTGAACAAAAAATCCAGAACTCTGCCGCTTCTTCAATATAAGGTTGATTAACCGAAAGTTGCATCACTTTTCTTCGAAGATCTGGAACTGTAATTCTAATGATAGAAACAGCCTGCAAAAGACTAAATGATGATGTTTGATTAGCTGCCTTAAAGATTGCTTCTCGTTGTTCTTCAGTCAATAGTTGATTGGTATAAGAACGAATGGACGCATGATTATGAAGCAATTCAAGGGCATTATTCAAGTGAATCCTCTCCTCCAAATGTTATTATCATAATAAATAGTGTTAGCGAAAAAATAGCAATGGGGCCTTGGGTTGAAGTTGGCCTCATATACTCATATACTCATATACTACATCAATACAATATTACGTTACTTCACAGACAAACCTCCATCAATTACAGGATCAGCACCTGTTATATAAGAGGCATCATCACTCGCCAGAAACAAAGCAAGATTAGTAACTATAAGTGCAGTTGTGTAATTCGGTTTTTCATCAATAATTTCTCCTATTGTCTATCTGTTTTATTGTTTATTACTTCTTATGCATATTTTCAGGGTAAGGTAGCCCTGAATTTCCCCGAAGTGTGTCATCCTCATATTCCTTTCGGAATATGGCCTTTCTCTTACAATATGATAACTTTCAACGGGCTTGTGATTAGGCAACATGACGCCACCAGAACTTATCGAATGCTTTTTGTGTGAGCTGCTGCATGCATGCTGAGCATGTCTGGTGAAGTACTCATCAAGGTTGTTGTGTTATGGTGTTCAGTGAACCAGTACCTGGTGTAACCCAATCGTTCTGCCAATTGCACCATTTCTGTTATGTTTTGAAGACTTTTTGTAGCATCACTTCCTTTATAAACATGAACGAAGTCCCATATCGAAAGTTTCAGTCTCGAATTTCCTGTGTTCACTAATCAAAAACTCCTTTCTATGTTATAATATTATTTAGCCTGCTAAATATAGAACCAAAGAGAACGTATGCATTGCATTTAGGTAAACTAACTTGTAATGGATTGCTTTGTTGAAACAATCATAAAGTCATTATGTTCAGTTGCAAAGAGGGCAATTTAAATGAATATAGTACATTTTTTTGTACTTATAAGGACTGGAGCGAGATAGAATGAAGGTTTGTAAAGATGGATTCCAAAGAGAATTTATAGACGAAAAGAGAGACATGTACGCAATAGCTTTTACTCAAAATGTTTTATCAGGACGTTGGAAGTATTTCATTCTTTGGTACTTAAAGGGAACCAAACGGCGTTATTCCGACATTAAAGCTTTCCTAGGAGACCTATCACAAGGCTCCCTCAGTAAGCAGCTTAGAGAATTAGAGAACGATGGTGTCATTAAACGTGAAGTGTATCCAGTCGTTCCACCAAAAGTAGAATATTCACTTACAGAAAAGGGAAATAAATGATTCCTATTTTAGACATGATGGAGGTTTTTGGTAAAGAGTTTGGTGAGAAGGAGAGAAATACCAACCTTTAGTAGGAGCTTATCCATCAGAAATTTACTAATAAAGTTTCGCTATTAATTTAACTTTCGCACCTCATGTGTTGATGATCTACTAGTATTAATCTAATCAGCTGAGTAATCATGTTATTGTTTAGCTGAAGTCTCACTCCTGATCCAATCTTCGATTTTTTGATTTAACTATTCCTTTTTACTTCAGGTTCTCTTCGGACAGGTTAAGTGGCCGATTTTCCCCATCGGCGTCACCCGACAGTTCTGTATCCGAACTCCTTATTGTTATTAGATAGCCATTCAATCGGCAAACGGTAGAGGTTCTTTTCTGCGACTCGGGATAAGAACTTGTAGCATTAAAACAAAGATGCCGCCTCCCTCAAAGCCGCTATATAGAGCTTTAATAGGATCAGTGTTCTTGTCCTTTACGGCAATAGGTACAAGTACTTGTCCTCGGCTCGGGACAAGTACTTGTACCGTTAAAACAATCGATCATATATTCTTGCAATTTTGTTAATACAATCTTGTCGTTCATTTATTGGGATCTCTTCCACATCAGGATGAGGGATTTGGTTGTATGGAAAAATCAAAACCGAGAAAGGTACAGCTTTTTCATTTAAAACGCTGGCTGGTTAGCTAAACAGGGCCTGCTCAAGCTACTCTATAGATCCCGTTATCTTAATAACTGCACCTTCCACGACTATATGTAGGTGTTGTTCTGCCATAACGTGAGTAATTAATTCAACAACAAAAAAACGGTCAAGCCTAAAATAGGACTGGTATTATCCCCTTTGAGTAGACAAGTGCAAAAAAGCGCACTACATTCTACTTGGAGGGGATTTTTCATGGGTGAGATTCGTAAGACGTATTCCATCGAATTTAAGCAAAAGAGTTGGGAATTACCCACGATTCGGTGCAACGATAGGTGAAGTACTTTCAAGAGGAAGGGATATCCGGGCTCGAAGAGGAACGGGGAAATGCTACCGGCCTCATGAAAGGCCGACCCTGAACCCGGGAACAGAGTGGTGAAGCAGAACTTTATCGATTACGGGCGGAGAACGAATACCTAAAAAAGCTGTGGGTATTACAAAGGGGGCGAACAGAAGACGGCAAGCCGTAGAGGAGTATTTCTATTTTTACAATTACCAGCGTTTTCAAGCCAAACTCAAACAGCGCGCGCCAGCCGCATAATAATGAACTTCGGTTCATCTTTGCATTCTAAGTTCTCGTCCTCATCGGCACGTTAAACTGTGAGCGCTTCTGGTATCCACTAGGAAGCGCTCGTACTGTAATTAATTTTGATTTGGACGAAAAATCTATATTCTCAGACTCTCCATAAAAAAGCTCAATGCGTTGGACACCCACTTCTTGGGATGAAAAACAAGCTGAATTTCCAGCTTGAGCTCGGCATGCTCAAAGGGTAACACCTTCAACTCTTCACGTTCAATCTCCTCCAGCGCGGCCATTAGCGGTAGAATGGATATACCCTCTCCAGTCTTGATGCTCCGCTTGATCGCTTCCGGATTACCCAGCTCCAGGCCCACGCGATAGGCGATTCCATTTGCGCGAAGCACTCTCTCCAGCAGCTGCCTGTAGTTGCACGTATGCTCGGGCATGATCCACTCCGCATCCACCAGATCGCCCAGCCTGATTCGCTTTTTAGCAATAAGCGGATGGTTCGGATGGACAATCAGCACAAGCGGTTCTTCGCGAATCGTAATCCACTGCAAAGCCGGATCGCTTGAATCGTCAGCGAGAATCAGCCCGACATCGGCCTCCCCTTCCCTGACCTGGTGCAAAATCATCTCTTCGCGATCCGTATACAATCGTATGTTCAGATCAGGGTATTCTTTGCGGGTCGCCTGCATATACGGCGGCAGAAAATACGAAGCGATGGAATCCATGGTACCGATCGTCATGGAGCCTCCGCCCTGCTTGGCCAATTTTTCTTTGGATTGCTCGAAAAGCTCCAGCATTTGTCCGGCAAGCTTGAACAGCTCTTCCCCGGCGGAGGTAAGACGAATCTTGTTGTTGCTGTAGCGATCGAACAATTTGACTTGATACGCTTTCTCCAGCTTCTGAATCTGGGTCGTGACGCTGGATTGTGCGTAACCGAGCACTTCCGCTGCTCTCGTAAAGCTTTCACGAATGGCAACTTCCCGAAATGTTTGGAGATAGATGAAATCCAAACTGGTCACCCCATCGAAAATATTGATTAGAATCATCGTTTATTATAGATAACTCTGATACTATCTCCTATGTTACATTAGATTTAATTCAACGGGAAGGGATAACTGATGATGATGAACGAACAACATATTCATGGGATTTTTATACCGCTGATTACACCTTTTACGCGTGACTATAAGCTGGACATCGATTCGTACCGGAAGTATGTTACCTATTTTGCAGGCCATGACATCCAGGGTCTGGTCGTTAACGGTACGACGGGAGAGTCGCCGACCGTATCCTGGGATGAAGTGAAGCAGATGGTACAGGTGACGCAGGATGTTCTAAAGAGCATGAACAAAACCATTCCAATCGTCATTGGCACGGGAACGAACGATACCTATTCAACGGTGCATCGGACGGAAATGGCGGCTGAATTAGGAGCGGATGCAGCCATGGTGGTCACTCCGTATTACAACCGGCCGACGCAGGAAGGAATTCTAGAGCATTTCCGTGCCGTATCTCGTGTAGGCCTGCCTGTGCTTGTATACGAGATTCCGGTTCGCACTGGCAGTCGCATGACATTAGATACAATACGCAAAGTACTGGACCTGGATGGCGTAATTGGGCTCAAGGACAGCACGGGCGGTCTTGATCTGCTCTTGAAATTGGCCCAGTACGAGACCAAGCCTGTCCTCTGCGGAGAGGATGCCTATTTCCATGCCATGCTATGCCAGGGGGCTGCCGGCGGTATGCTTGCATCCGCTCATATCAACATCCAGAAGTATGTGGAGATATACCAACGTTTTGTGACTGGCGACATGAACGGGTCGCGAGACAGTTTCATGCTACTAAAGCCGATGATCCAGCATGTATTTGCGGAGCCAGCCCCAGCCGCGATCAAGTGGTGGCTTGCCCAGCAAGAGATCATTGCCGCCGAGCAATTGCGTCTGCCACTTATGCCGCTGTCCGATCAGGTGAAGCAGGGTCTCCTGAATTCGGTCGTATCCTGATAAATCAACTTGTCTCATACTTCCCAATCATCACGTAGAAAAAGGGGCTGTCTCAAAAGCAGCTTTTTCATTAAATAAGGACAGTCTCCTAAATAAAAAATCGAAAACCGAACCGGGCAAGGAGGTCATCCTTGTCTGGTTCGGTTGTTTTTTTCGTCCACTTTGTGCTTTTTCAGCAGATTGTGGGCAAGGGAAACAGTGTTGCCCTCATCTTCCATTTATACTGGAAGTACGGTAGACTAACCTGGATTTTGCGGTTACCGGCAGCTTTGATACAAAGATGCTTTATAGATTGTTATCGAAGAGTAGGCAGGCTTTTCATTAGCTATTTGTCATCATCCTATTGTCGAGCTGCTCAAGTACAAACGGCCATGCCTGTTCATGCTGGTTTCTCGAATTCTCATCTGGAAGACCTGCGTGGGTTAATCGAAGTAACGTGCCATTTCCGCTAAGTTTAAGCTCAACGGTAAGCACCGTTTCATATCCCTTGGTGCCTCCTTCCCCGGTAACCCAGGTTAGTTCGATAAGGCGATCTTGTTCTAGTCTCAGAAATCGTCCGTAGTGCGGATGGCGTTTCCCCTCAAAATGTGTTTCGAAAAAGAAGGCCGTATTCACTCGGGCCTCCATGATTACAGACCCTGGGGCTGCAAACCAATGGTCAAACTGCTTGGTCCACGCTTGATACAGAACATTGGGTGACGCTTCCATTTTTCGTTCCACTGTTAGATTAGACGGTCTTTGTGAAATATCCGGCAAAGAAATAGGTAGTGTCACTTCATCTTCAATCCCTTCAGTTCAACAGCATTATGATCATCTCCTTATTATTATACCCATAAGTATCCGTTGATTTTGGAGTCATCATCTGTCCAATAAATACAAAAACGACTAGAGACCCCACAATAGGGACTCAAGTCGTTTTTGTATAACTATTCGGAATATCATTTTTGGTTTTGGAACAGTAGTGATAAAACGATAATTACTTATCCAAGGAAGCCTTTCCTTCCTTGAATGCGATCAGGAAAATAGCTCCGCCTATTATTACTGCAGCTAGAAGCAGTAGCGTCAAATTGCTGTACAGATACGCTGCAACGTCAGTAACTATCGGGAGAATAGGAAAGTTGAGCCTAAGCTGTGTAAGCAGTCCGCCTACAATTGCGATACCGAGCCCTTCTGCCAAAAAGCAGGAAAAATTCAAAAACCCCATACCTGAGCCTGATTCGTCAGCGCTTAGAGAGCCTGCCACAATGGTTGAGATGACCGTTTTGACAAAGGATAATCCACCAAAAATCAAAACCAAGGCTCCCGAGATGATCCAGGGGTTATTATCTGCGAAAAGTGAAACGATCAAAAGCCCCGCACCGAGCAACAATAGTCCGGTAACCATGACAAAACGAGCTCCCCGCCTGTCGACCAAAGAACCACCAATGATCCCGAAAAAAATCACGCTAATCGTTCCAGGAAACAGAACACTGCCGCCAATGAGGCTTGTCGACATCTGATGTACTTCTCTCATCATGTAAGGGATCATGGACATAAATCCTGCAACGGTTCCCAGAAGTATTCCCCCAACAAATACGCCGACGATAAATCTTTTCCTCTTGAATAAAGCCGGTTCCACGAAAGGTTCCTTAGCTCTTCGAATTCTCAGCACAAATGCTATGAACAGAATGAAGCTGATGGTCAAATACCACCACTCGTAATGCGTCGTAAATAAAGTAAACGAAACAATTCCAAGAACAAAGAGCAGGCATCCCGGAACATCAAGCCCATCTTTTTTCACATGTTCGTCGGGCAGCGTCCGTAAGAAAAACGGCAGTGTTACTAGCGTCATCATCGGCAGGAAAAACAGATAGGACCAATGTACATAGTCCGCGATCCATCCTCCAAGTATCGGACCAAAACCTTCTCCCAAAGCAACGGTCGATCCGATCATTCCAAAAGCCTTTCCTTGATGCTGCTTTTCGATACTTCTGGTAACGATGACCATAATCAGCCCGGGAACGGCAGAAGCACCCGCTCCTTGAATAAATCGCGCGGCAAGTAAAGCCGGAAACCAGAAGTGAAACAGCAAGCCGATTAGTGATCCCCCACCGTATATCAGCACACTGATGAAAAACAGTTTTTTTATGCCATAGATGTCCGATATTTTTCCGTAAACGGCCGTTCCTACTGCAAAAGAAAGAATGAAGCTGGTATTGACGTAATTTGCGGCGGATGGCTCAATTCCAAATTGAGCGGCAATGTCGGGCAACGACACGTTGAACACTGTCTCATTCAATACGCTGAAAAATGCAAGCACGCACAGCCAAATCAAGGATTTAGGGATGCGTTCCTCAACTGGTTTTTCCATCATGCAAACCCCTTAAAAATGCCAGGGGAACACGCAGTTTATAGGGCCAGTGATGCGATGTCCCCTTTATTTTGTGCCCTTCTTTTCACTATGTACTTCATTCTAACGCCTCCAGAAAGTAAAAATCAGTTTAATCCAAAATACCTAACCATATTACCATAAAATAATAAAAATTTTACACTATCCTTTCGGGTAGTACCTTTCAAAAAAGTGCGTACTACGTTTTTATTTGCGTTCAGTTTATACTGACCTTACTTTTGAAGTAAAGGAGAGAAAAACATGACTAAAAAAACAATACGCCTGTTAATGCCACAATGGCAAAGGGGAAACAATCCTAACTATTCTTTTGGAGCCGAACTGCTTGCTTGGCTAGCTCCGGACAATGATCAACCCCTTATTCATGTTCCAGTTCAAGCTTATGATGAAACTCCGCTTGAAAACGAGAACGGTATGAATGGGCGAAAACAGCTACTTGAACAATTAGAGGCTGCCCAGCATATCATTAATGCTCATAAGCCAGATCGCATTGTCATGTTTGGTGGTGACTGCTTGGTCGAACAAGCCCCATTTGCCTATTTAAACGAACGATACGGCGGGGAATTAGGTTTAATTTGGATCGATGCTCACAGTGATTTAGTCAGATATGTGGGCTATGATAACGGACATACATTACCGCTCGGGAATCTTTTGGGAGAAGGGGATGAGGAGTTCGCAAAACATGTGAAAATCCCTCTAAAACCTGAAAATGTCTTTATGCGGGTTTAGCAGCTCCTACAGAACAAGACACAGAAATGATTCAAAGACTAGGTATTAAAACTGCAGGAACCAAAGAGTTAACGAACAGTACTGCATCTATAAAAGAGTGGATTAAAGAAAGTGGCATTAAGCACCTGGCTATTCACCTTGATTTAGATGTGCTTGATCCCAAGGCATTTCGTTCATTATTATTCGCCAACCCTGAAGCACCTTATAATTATTCTCCTGCCGGAACAATGCAAATGCCTCAACTACTTAATCTGATTAAAGAACTATCTGAAGAAACAGATGTAGTTGGATTAGGTATAACGGAACATATGCCATGGGATTCTATTAACTTGAAGAATCTGCTTGGAGAAATACCTATTCTAAACAAATAAGTAGTAAACGGAAATTATAATAGAACAATGATCTGCTAAATCATAAAAATCACTCACGCACTTTTATGTTTGCGAGGGTGTATTTTTATGTGACAGCAAGTGCAAACTGACTACTCCTTAATCACAAATTCAAAAAAACACACTCATAAAAATATGAATGTGTTTTTGAATGATGGTTCAACAGCGACTCGTAAGATAATGTCGCCCCTTCACTCTTCTTATCTTTTTTCTACTGTAGAAATTAAGGCTTCAAGAAAGGCCCGTCTTCACCGATCTTACCAGGAGCAGGATTCCCGGAGAGATCAAGTACATATACCCTTAAGTTACCTTTACCCGAAACTGTCACATTCAGCGTCCCATTCTTGACCTCTTTGACATCTCCAGTAATAGCATCTTTATAGGTTCCGTTAGGAATATTCCGAAAAACAGCTGAATCACTAACAGTAATTAAAGCAAAACTGTTGATTCCTTTCGATGTATCCGTATAACGGCGCTTGTACGCCATTTGTCCGCTTACATTCTCCGTAGAATACTGACCTTTTTGAAGGGCGGGAATACTTCTTCGAATTAGATTCAAACGCTGAATGTGCTTTAATACTGCTTTTCGATTTGTTGGCAGGTTCTGCTTTATCGTATGCCTTAACTGTATACGTATAAGTCGTTTCCGCTTCTAATAGTGATTCTTGGAAGTTAGCATGAGGCGTCGTATAGACCTTTTCGCCTTTTGTCCCTCCTGTACGAGTGATCTCATACCCGCCGATTCCACTTCCTCCCCATTATCAACAGAAGGATCCCATTGTAATTGAATTCGTAGTCCATCTGCTTTGACTGTCAATCCTTGAGGTATAGAAGGTGCTTCTAAATCAAAAACTGGAGGGCTACACGGATTCTCAGCTCCTGTTGTGACGACGCCGTCTCTGATGGTACTTAAACCAGCGGATAAGTGATAATCAGCGCCTTTATTATTATCCCAGACAGAGCCGTTGTTAAATGCAGCTTTCATTGATGTTTTGGATCCAAGATCAATAGTTTTTTTGGACCAATCCAAGCAAGCGTTCTCATTCATGCTGATACCAGGCGGGGATGTCCAGGATGAACCATCGGGAGCATAATGGATATTTACATCGCTCCAGCCACGGCTTTTCTTAAAATAATAAACGATCGCTTGATTGCCTGGTTGGACCCCCAAATTAAGGTTTTCAGACAGATTTGCATATGTCGCATCAGTGATATTTTGCTTGATAAAAGAAACATTGCGATAGAGATCGTAACCAGATGCCCCGCTGCCGTCGGCACTATCTTCGGATGCATGCCGTGAAAGTTTTACCGATGTGCTTGGCTCCTCACCAGCATTGATCGGTGAAACAACACTTACTGATCCAAGCATCCCTGTGATCATGAGAAAAAATAAGTGTTTCCAGAACCTTCGTCTATAACTCCTCATTCCCTACGTCCCTTCTATATATAATCTTTTGGCCTAACATCCCCAATACATGATTCCCCCTTCTCTTTTCTCATACGAATGATTTTTAAAACATTTTCATGGATAATTTTATGTTATTGCATAAGGATTTAGAGTAGAAAATATTGACGCGCAGGGAGGATAATAGTGTATATTATGTAAAAGATATTCTTCTCTTTTCGTTCAAATTCCTGATCCTACCCATCTAAGGAGTGAAAATGCTATGTGCGCACGAACGGTAAAAGCGAATACAAGGAATGTAATCGGTAGTTACTGCAAATGGATCGCAGCAGGTATGATTTTAACTTTCACGGGATGCTCGCTTGCATCCGCAGCTCCTTCGCCCTCATCCTCAAGTGAAACTAATAGTGAACCCGCCTCCTCCCTAGTTACATTTCAATTGCAAGAGGCTACGATTGCTCAGATGCAGGACGCGATGAAGTCAGGGGCACTGTCGAGTGTCGAGCTCACCGCCATGTACCTTAACCGGGTATATGCCTATGATTCTAGTGGCATTCGGCTCAATTCCATCCCTGTTCTGAACCCTGATGTACTAAAAGAAGCCGCTCAGGCTGATCAACTAAGGGCGCAGGGCATCAAGACCGGGCCTCTGCAAGGCATCCCCTACACGGTTAAAGACAGCTACAAGGTTAAGGGACTCACTGTTGCTTCTGGATCTCCGGCTTTCAAAAACCTGATGGCAAAGGACGATGCCTTTACAGTAGAAAAGATACGCAAATCCGGCGGAGTTCTGATTGGTAAAACCAACATGCCGCCAATGGCAGCGGGGGGAATGCAAAGAGGGGTTTATGGCCGTGCTGAAAGTCCGTACAATCCAGATTATTTGGCTGCAGCCTGGTACTCTGGCTCTTCTAACGGATCTGGCGTCTCAACAGCCGCCAACCTCGCTGCCTTCGGTATGGGGGAAGAAACGGTATCTTCTGGAAGATCACCAGCATCAAACAATGGTTTAATTGCCTACACGCCATCGCGGGGTCTAATCTCCATTCGGGGGAATTGGCCACTCTTCCCAATACGGGATGTCGTTGTCCCACATACGAGAACTGTCGAGGACATGCTCCGCTTGCTTGACGTGATCGTTGTAGAGGATAAGATCACCAAAGGCGATTTCTGGCGAGAACAGAAAGCCGTTCGGCTGCCTTCTGTCAACAGTGTCCGTCCAAAATCTTATTTAGAACTGCGAGACACCCAAGCTTTGAAAGGCAAACGCATTGGCGTTCCAAAAATCTATATCGGTAAGGACCATGAAACCACAACCCCGATCAAATTCAGACCTTCGATACAGGCATTATGGGAAAAAGCTGTAAAGGATTTAACTGCTCTGGGAGCTGAGGTTGTGGAAGTTGACTTCCCCCTGCAGGCGAACAGCGAGAAGGACCGGCCAACAGCGAAAACACCTGAGGAGCGTGGACTGATGCCAGCAAAGTGGGCTGAAAAGGAATTTGGGCTGCTTAATCCTTATGCGGCTGAGGAATTCCTCAAAAGTGTGGGCGATCCAAACTTCCCGTCATGGGCTAATATCGACCCTGCAACCGTCTTCCCGAATCCGCCTGGTTCGGTAGATGCCAAACGTGGCAGAGACCTTGGCCATTATGACGTATTCATTGATACCATAAAGAAAGGCGTCACCCCATACGAACAAATTCCACAGTTTCATGAAGGGCTGCGGGGGCTTGAGAATGTACGGAAGATTGATTTTGAAGATTGGATGAAGCAAAACAATCTTGATTTTATTGTATTCCCGGCAAATTCCAATATCGGCAAAGCCGACTCCGATGTGAATGAAACGTCCTATGAGGAAGCTTGGGAAAATGGCAACTATTTCTCCAATACGAATTTCATTCTACGCGAGTACGGGATCCCAAGTGTGTCCGTGAGCATGGGCGCTATGAAGGATACCGGTATGCCCGTTAATCTAACGATGGCGGGTGCCGCATACACCGATAATGACCTGTTGCGTTATGCTTATTCCTATGAGCAGGCGACAAAAAACCGTCCTATTGCAACGCGTACGCCAGCGCTTGAGGATGAAACCTTTTCCTATAACCCGAAAACTACGCTCCCACCCTCTAAACGCAAGGAAACAGACGTGCCTGTGCTCAAATTGAATGCCTTAATCAAGGACGATGTCCTCTCTTTGGAAGGTTCAGTCACAGATCAAAGCGCTATCGCACAGCTTAAAGTTTATGTCAATGGCATTCGTGTCGTTATTACAGAAGATAAAGCCAATTGGTCAGCAACACTTCCAACTGCTAAATACAAACAGGCTGGCGCCTCCCAAGCCGATACCATTCTCGTGCTGGCCAAGGATATTTATGGAAATACCTCTGCTCAAGTCAAATCTGTCACTTTACACCAATGACGAAGGACATTATCAACCGCCCCATCTCAATAAAAGAGGGAACTTGACTTATGTCAGGTTCCCTCTTCTCGTTGATACAGTGAGCGAGCTTGCATTGATCTAATATGAACTGCGACAGGGGAAACAGAATTTCTTAAACCTATGTACAATATTTGAAAATAGAAAAAATGTTAAAAAATAGTCGGCACCATTCCCCCATCCATGCGGATTGGAGCACCTTTAAATGCGGATGCAAAAGGACTACATACAAATGTAGCTAGTCTACCTATTTCAATAGGCTTGATAAATCGCTGTATTTCAGATTGAGGTAGGTTTGTAGTCATAAATTCTTTCTCTTTTTCTGAAAAAGTCATATCTTCATTTGGGTACATATCCTCAATTATTTGATACACATTTTCAGAGAGCGTTGGTCCGGGCATGATTGTATTGACTGTAACTTCTCTTCCCTTTGTTAATTTAGATAAGCTTTTTGACAATGATAATAACATTGATTTTGTCATACAATACTGAGGCATTTGTCCTGAAGGCATGATTGCTTCTTCACTCGCAATAAAGATAATGCGGCCATAATCATTTTTCAACATTTTAGGTAAATAAAATTTAGATAATTCATTTGCGGCAAGAACATTCGTACGGAAGTATTTTTCCCATACTTCATCGTCTACATCCTCATATTGCATAATTTCATAAATACCCATATTGTTAACTAAAATATCAATATTGGGATATTTTTTAAATAGAGCTTCTCTTTGCCCTATATCCACAATATCGGCTATAGCATTTTGAGGAGAGGTGGCTGGGAAATCTGACTTAATTTCATTTACAATTTGTTGTACCTCTTCATAATTTCGTCCATTAATTAGTACATTAACACCTTCCTTGGCAAGTTCTATGGCAATTGCTTTACCTATACCTTTCGTTGATCCTGTAACTAAAGCTGTTTTATTGTTTAACCCCATATCCATAATACATTTCTCCTTTCCATTCGTTTGTCATTCACGGCAAGCTGATTAGTAGTCATTTTTAAAACAGTCTTGTGCTCCGGATAGTGATTATTTTACCTTGTCTGGATTGTTCAGTAACTAGCCTATTGCGCCAAAGTTCTTGTTTAACACGCCAAATGATAAAACTCAGTTCGAGTTTATACCTAAATGTTCAGAACGCCAATTTGAAGGAGTATCACCTTCCCAAAGACGGAAGGCGCGGTAGAACGAGTTCTGGTCTTCATATCCAATCAAGAAAGCCACTTCTTTAATATGGAGCGAGGGGTCTGCCAAGTACTCTCGTGCCTGCTCATGTCTAGCTTGTATCAACAGATGCTTGAAGCTCGTGTTTTCGTTAGTAAGCCGGCGCTGCAAGGTACGATCGCTCTGCCCAACTCCTTCGCGACAGCCTGAATGTCGGGGCGCCCTCCTGTGAGGCTACGTTTCATGATCCATTTGACCGTCTCGGTTATTGAGCGGCTACGCTGCTGTTCATCCATTGATCGGTCCAGAACGGGAGTCAGGATCTCCAACAACTCTTCGTTGTAAGAGGCAAAGGGGCGGTCCAGATCTCTTCGATGTAGCGTCAACCAGTTACATTTTGCACCAATCCGGATACGACAGCCGAAGTAAGCTTCAAGGGCATGTACATCGCCCATTGAGTGCGAAAATTCAACGAATCGAGCTGTCAAAGGTTGACCTGTCCCCCGTCGCCCAAGCTCCAGAAGACATGCCAGCGTGACACCAACCAGCACCGGCGGACCGGGTTGCTCGGTATACAGCCATTCCAGTTCGATTGTACAGTGCTCGCCCTCCTCGGTAATACGTAAGCTTTCTGGGGGGCACAGTTGTTTGTACCGAGCCATTCGGTTTAGTGCGTCACGGTAGTCACGAGCGTGGTAAGTCGCTAAGACCGTCGGTGGGTACTTCGCTGTTTCAAAGGCGGTCGCAAGCTCGATGATTCCTTTGGCAGTGTCACCAATGAGATCGGAATAAGCTTGCCAGATTGCGAAATATTGGGCGGTGGTGACTACTGGTTCAGTAATAATAGTGAGCGGCAGTCGTGCTTTGCGAGCTACGTCGTGAGCGGCAATCCCTAATTGACGTAATCCTGTCCAAAATCCTGGCGGGATTTTAATACGGTCAGAGGTATGAGACTTCATACATATGGGCCTCCTTTAGCTATTTATATATTCATTAGTTTTAGTTGTGATTGGGTGTCCTGCCTTGTTGATGGGACAATTCTTATAGTACCTCCCCAATGTCGCTCTGTAACTAGCAGAAAGCGACATTCTACTTGCCAATTACGCCGAATCTTAATTTATTATGCAAACAACTCCCTCGGCTTTTGTCATTCATGTGAAAACCGAAGGAGTTGTACACCGGGTATGGCGCCATATTTCACGAAATCAGGAATAACGGCAGCCCCCCGGATCGAATTGTTTCCGTAAGAATGCAGATAACCCCTGTCATGGCAAGTACCAGCAGTGCAAGCCAGGGAAGTCGAGCAGGGATGTTGGCTGATTGGACCACACCTGTGGATGATGAAAATTGAGACAATCCTTTTTATACACTCTAACGATATCATGTGAAAGTCTCAAATCTTGAATTTTCGATAAACTCTTCTGACCGTTAATTCAATGAATCAGTTGCCGATCAGTGATATAACTGCAGGCAAATAATCAAGGACATGTTGGTAACATCTTTCTCGTTTGAAGTGGACAAAACATACCAGGGTATCCGTTCACGTAAGTTTGCGGTATAAACATGGGGTTCAAACTACAATTATGTGATTTTAACTTGTTAAGATTGCAGGATACGGTTTCTTTATCATGCAATCTTACAGTTGCTTATACTCGATTTATGAATAGGGACAAAGACGCTATATTCAAAGCACTTGGCGACTCAACTCGGCGGCTTATATTAGACGAACTATCCGAACGCAACGAGCAGAAGTTGTATGAACTTACAATGCGTCTCATTACGAAGCACGACCTTTCCATTACGCGACAGGCGATAGCTAAACATCTTTCTGCATTGGAAGATGTAGGGCTCGTAAAATCAGAAAAAAAGGGAAAATATCGAGTGGTTATATTTAACAACGAACCACTTAAAAATTTACTGAAAGGATGGATAGAATAATTTTAATTAAAACTTCTGACGAATGTATTATGAGTTTTCTGATTGGAGCCAGATTGTTAGCAGAGCGCCAACGTCGCAAATATCAAAGGAGGGAAAAACATTATGAAAATCATTGTTACCAGTATATTCGTTCAAGATCAAGACAAGGCATTGGAGTTTTATACAGAAACGCTGGGCTTTGTAAAAAAGCATGACATTCCCACCGGAAAATTTAGATGGATAACGGTTGTATCTCCCGATGAGCAAGACGGTACCGAGCTTCTACTCGAACCGAATGACCATCCTGCCTCCAAAGAGTATCAAAAGAAGCTATTTGCCGAAGGCATCCCAGTAACAATGTTTGGCGTTGTAGATATTAATAAAGAGTATAAACGATTATTGGAAAACAACGTCAAGTTTACTATGGAGCCGACAAAAATGGGCGAACTCACAATAGCTGTCTTCGACGATAAATGCGGTAACCTTATCCAGATTGTGCAGAAGTAACTTCATGACGAAGTATCTTAGTGCTAAACGACTTATATTGGCAAGTTTTAAGTTCAGCAAAGTGTTTTTTATTAAAAATTAAACAACTTTATGTTAACTCTGTCCTTAAATAAGATTGTTGTCACTCTAAAAAAACGGAAAATCAACAATTTTCATTAACAGAGCCTTAAAAAAGAAAAAAGCCACTGACCTTTCTATTCAGATCAGTGGCTTATAATTTTTCCTTTTCAATCTAACATGGCCAGTGTGGTATTAATAATACGCGATAATTTCCCTTGATCAGTTGCCGTTTTAACCATCGTACGTAGTCCTAACCAGGCATTCATTAAGTAGTGAGAAATGGCTTCAGGTTCAAGAAGAGCATCGATTTCACCTATCTGCTGACCAACCAGAACGAGGTTATATAACAACTTCTCCGTTTTTGAATAGCTATCTTCTACTAAGGATGCAACTTCTGGATCTGATAATCCCAGCTCCACACCCGAATTAACTATGAAGCACCCTTGAGGTTCTCCTTCTTTCTTGATTGTGGACTCAAAAAATTGGCGAATTAATTCCTTTACCGGTGCTTGCTTCTCAACCAACAATCTCATTTTTTTGTTTTGAATAGCATCGTACCGTTCGAGCGCCTTCATAAATAAGGCATGCTTATCACCAAAAGTATCATAAATACTTCTTCTGTGGATTCCCATAAAGTCAACTAATTCCTGCATTGAAGTTTTTTCGTAACCTTGCACCCAAAACAGTTGTACCGCTTTATCTAATACCTCATTAATTTCAAATTCTTTGGATCTTGCCATTGTAATCACCCCAAGCAACCATTATACATTTAAGTGAACGATCGGCAAACCAGAGAGTAAAACGTGAATAAAATCAAGCGTTGTCGCTTGATTTTATTCTATATAAATGCAATACAGGTATTTTGCTTATTTTATATGTTTAACCATTAATTCTTCGTTTGTCTGCTTTTAACCAATCGGGAGTCCATCCTTTTTCCATCGCATCCAGGGTTACTCCTGGCGGAACAATCGTATCGATCGCATCGAGTATTTCGGTGCTTAATCGGATGTCACTACCTTTTAAAGTTTCCCGGAGTTGCTCGATCGTTCTAGCCCCAATAATTGCAGAAGTGATGGAAGAATGCGCTTGAGTGAATGCCATGGCAAGATGAGGTAAAGTTAATCCCGCTTCATCTGCTAGGGCTTGGAGTTTTGCTATGGCTTCAAACTTGGAACGGTTTTCTTCTCGATTAGGGTCAACAACAGATTTTAAGCGTCCCGAGAAGGTTGCTGCTCTTGAATCTGGGGAGAAAGCTTCCCCGGAGCGATATTTTCCAGTTAATAGGCCACCCGAAAGTGGGCTCCAAACCAAAACGCCCATTCCGTACTTTGCTGTGGCAGCAAGCAAATCGAATTCGATGCTTCGGTTTAAAATGGAATACGGGGATTGCTCAGAGACAAAACGTGCTACATTTTTGCGTTCGCTAATCCATTGGGCTTCTGTAACTTGCCACGCTTGAAAATTGGATGTACCAATGTACCGAATCTTCCCTTCACTGACCAGATCCGTAAGTGCACCAAGAGTTTCTTCAATATCGGTATCAAGATCAGGCTGATGTAGTTGATACAAATCTATATAATCGGTTTGAAGCCTTCTCAAACTATCCTCTACTGCTCGTTTAATCCAATATTTTGAATTTCCAGATTGATTTTGTCCACTGCCCATGGGAAGTCCGCCTTTAGTAGCAATAATGACATCCTGTCTGCGTCCTTTTAGTATTTCACCTAAAATTTCTTCTGATTCACCACTTGAATAGACATCCGCAGTATCGATCAGGTTAATTCCTGCAGCCAATGCTTCATCTAGAATTAGTGCACACTCTTTCTCCGTGTTGTTCCCCCACAAACCAAATGTACCTGTACCTAATACAAAACTGCTTACTTTAAGCCCGGTATGACCTAATACACGATATTCCATGTTCACTCATTCCCTTCTGTTCGTTATCTTTAAGAAGTCTCTTTTATAAATAAAGGTAATTAGATATATTTTTAGCCTCTTCTTTTTTTAAATACAGAAATACCTTGTGTCAGGATGCTATAAATAAGAGATAGCCATACACTATAATCGGGTTTTGGCAATTTCCCTTTACCAATCCTTTTTAACTGTTGCTCATACCACCCAAGTTCTAACATTGGAGCACTCTTGTCAATACTTCTATTTCCGGTTCTTATCGGCTTCAGCGTGATGTTTGTAAAGCTGCCTTGAAAAACTCTATTGGGAAGGTCTGGTACTATAGCAAATGGCTTTCCTATGCCAACCATATCGATTCCACCATCGGTTAAGGCATGAGTCATTCCATCTAAAGATCTAAATCCACCAGTTACAACTAACGGGGTAGTAATCAATTTTCTTACCTTCACTGCGTATTCTAAAAAATAAGCTTCTCGTTTTTTCGTGCTTTCTCTTACTTCTGAGACCAACATCTTAGGGTTTTCATAACTGCCGCCGGATATCTCAATTAAATCCACACCTAATTCGGATATTTTTTGAGCAACTTTCATGGATTCCTCTTCTGTAAAGCCTCCTCGTTGAAAATCGGCAGAATTCAATTTTATACCTATCGGAAACTTTTCACCAACCTGTTTTCTAATTTCTTGATACACTCGTACAAGGAATCTCATTCGATTCTCTAGGCTGCCGCCCCACTCATCACTGCGTTGATTATGATTTGGAGATAAAAATTGATTGATCAGATATCCATGGGCAGCGTGAATTTGCACACCGGAAAACCCTGCTTTTTTTGCAATTCTTGCGGAATTCCCAAAACGTGTAATTATCTCTTCAATCTCTTCGACTGTAAGAGCTCGAGGGGGATTAAAGAAGTTTTTTAGATTTCCAGAAAGTGGGGAAGCACTTGGGGCGACTGGTTCTTTGGATAACATCTTGGGCGATTGTTTTCCAGGGTGATTTAGCTGCATCCAAAGGTGTGTTCCATTTTCAGTACCAGCCATAGCCCATTCTTCGAGCAGAACCAGATCACGCTCATCTTCAACCACGACGTTTCCTGGTTCTCCTAGTGCTCGTCTGTCGATCATAACGTTTCCTGTTAAAACAAGTCCTGCTCCCCCTCTTGCCCACGTTCGGTAGAGATTAACTAATAGCTGAGTAGGATTAGCATCTTTCTTAGCCAAAGTTTCACTCATCGCCGCTTTAAAAAATCGATTTTTTATGCTTACTCCATTCTTAAGTATTAATGGCTTAGCTAAGATTGAAGTATTTTTCATACCGTCCAACTCCTCATAGTTCCTCATCGTTTATGATCATCTAGCAAGCGGACTCCATGGAAGATACAAATTCCTCTTCGAGGACAGTGTGAAAGAATCTCTCTCCTCTGTACAACACCGCAACTACTTCGGGGGAAGCACATGTTGTGGAAAAATGATTTCTCTGATCAATGTAACATTTATCTGGTTCAATTGAAGTTTGATCTTAGGATAATGATATATGCTCAAGAAATAAGTCTGAGTGCTGGAATAAGAACCAGTGTCCCGAGTCAGGATAAGTTATATGCTACCACGGACATTGTGTGTCCATATAATAGAATTCGCCGGTCGGACCGTCATCGGGCAAAGTCGCTAAACGAACTGCCGTTATTGCTCCATCTGCTTCGGACAGCTCTGCGTTTTCCCCGCCCATTTGCGTTCTTACCAATCCTGGATGCGCAGAATTGATTTTCAAGTTGGTATCTTTCCATTTTTGTGACCAATAGGCCGTCAGCAGATTTAGCGCTGCTTTGGATGCCGAGTATGCCGGGGTAGCCATCGCCTGCACCTGTTCGCTGGATAGGTTTAACTGGATCGACCCTAAAGCACTGCTTTGATTGACGATTCTTCCCGCATCGCTCTTTAACAACAGTGGTAACAAAGCTTCTGTAATGAAATATGGCGCGAAGGTGTTTACTTCGAACGTATCGCGTATGAAATCCCCTTCATATCTCGAGTTCTCAACCAAGATTCCCGCATTGTTCACCAGTATATCCAAACGACCATACTCTTTCTCAATGAAGCGAACCAAATCCGAAATATGCTCAGTATTCGTAACTTCGAGCTGCACACCAATAGCTCGAATACCTTCAACCTGCAGTTTGCTTGCCGCCTCGTCTGCCTTCGTTTTTGTGCGTGCACCAACTAATACCGTAATTCCTTGACGACCTAATTGTCTGGCGACTTCAAAACCGATCCCTTTATTCGCTCCTGTTACAAGTGCAATCTTGTTAGACATTAACATGTTCCTCCTTGTTTATATGCTTCGACCAACATTGAAGAATGATCATTCTAAAAACCGAGCAAGTAACTATTTCCTTAGGAAGAAGTAGTTTTAGGCAAAGAGAAGACTTACGCATAAGGGGAACGATCATTCTAATAAAAATATAAAAAAATGTCTTTTTCGTAACCCTGTTCCCAAAAGAGCCTCAGCGCTTTATCCAATACAACGGTCTCTTCAAACCCTTTGCTTCTTGCCATTGAAATTCCCTTTCTCGCGTCATCAATATAACATAATGAGAACGATCGGTAAAGAAATGATTTTTATAATGTTTGTGTTTAACTGTTAGTTTTCATGCAGCATTAAAGCCAATTTTGAATCAATTTCGACAGCTTTCTATTCCTGTCTTCCGTGCAGCCTTTGTTATTTGTTGCTTCCAAAATCAAGCGTGTGGCCAGTCTCTATTAACGTTTTTGTGTTACTTAGAACATACCACCAGGCACTGTCACTGGGTTCATAGGAAGGATCGTCAGGATGCCACTGATCATGGATAAGAGACAGCTTCGTGATATCCGCCCACTGGCTCTAGATGCCAGGAAATCCGGGATTATTACTGGTGGTTCGGTCTATCAATGAACGGCTGAAGAGTTGGTTGGACAGCAGTCCAAGAATGAGCAGAGAAACTATAATAACGGGAGAAATACCGCTATAACCTTGCTTTTGAAACGAAGCCGGCCAAACCATTTACGAGCCAGTGACAGAATACTCAATGCCAAACCCTCCGTCATCAACAGAATATTCATCATGTTAACACAACTTATCAGCACAGTAATAGATCAAAATTAATCCTAAAGATTTAACCATCATCTTGAAAGTATACTAGGGATATGTTAGGATAAAATCGAATTTTAGTAAAATTATTAACTAAAAAGGTGTGAGCTCTTTGGCAACCATTAAAGACATTGCCCGTGAAGCGGGTGTGTCTGCCGCAACCGTTTCACGGGTTTTAAATAACGATCTGTCACTGTCCGTGAGCCCAGACACCAAGAACAGAATTTTTTCGATTGCAGAACAGCTCGGGTATAAGCCTTCCCGGCTGAGGCAATTAAAGCAAAATACGGAACGGGCCGGGAAAACGGTCTCTCTTCTACTGTGGTGTTCCATTGAAGAGGAACGGGACGATCCGTATTACGCCTCGATCCGCCGTGGAATCGAGCTGCGCTGTGAAGAGCTTGGCCTGACGTTGGGACAGACACTGCGAGGCCGCTCTTCTATCGCTACCTTGCAGAAGACGGACGGTCTGATTGTTGTGGGTGGAGTTGATCCTGATGAGGTGATCAAGCTGCATCCCGACAAGAACACCATTGTCCTTGTCGATCAGTACGATGAACAGCTGGAGTACGATTCCGTACGCCTCCATTTCCGGCAAGCTGTTGATCAGGCGCTCGGACATCTGATCGAGCTGGGCCACCGACAAATCGGGTTTATCGGCGGCAAGAGCGACGGAGAGCGACGGGCGCATTATTTTGAACGGTTCATGCGGGACCAGGGGTTGTACAATCCTCAATTCGTCCGTGTAGGCGCCTGGAGTACAGCGGATGGATATCTGATGATGAACGATCTCCTTGCCGAAGAGCAAAGACCAACAGCCTGCTTCGCTGCAAGCGACCCGCTCGCCATCGGGGCTCTTCGCGCCCTTCATGGACATGGAGTCAAGGTACCAGAGGATATGGCTATCGTAGGTTTCGACGACATTGAGATGGCGGCCTTTGTCCAGCCTCCGCTAACCACTGTACGCGCCTATCCCGAACAAATGGGAAAGGCTGCCGTTCAACTGCTCTCTGAGCGGTTTGAGGGACGTGAACCTCCTGCGCACAGCGTGATTGGGACCAAGCTTGTCATACGGGAGAGCTCGTGCAGAAACAGCTAAAATCGGTAACAAAAAGTCTTAAGTCTTTGATAAATATCCTTACGTGAAAACAAATTGATATTAAGTACCCTCAAGGAGTGAATACCATGAACATTCATGTAGACGAGACGCTTGGTTTGTTTCACCTGCAATCCAAAGATTGCAGCTATATTATCCAGCTTGTAGAAGGACATCCCGCACATGTCTATTGGGGAGCCCAACTTCATCATGACAAAAATCTGGCAAGCATACTGGAACTTAGAGAGCGCTGCTCCTTCTCTCCCAATCCTGTTCCTTCCAATCGCGCGATTTCCCTGGACACGCTTCCCCAGGAATATCCGCAGTATGGAACAAGCGACTTTCGTCAGCCTGCTTACCAGGTTGCACTTGCGGATGGAACTCGGATTACGGAGTTAACCTATAGTGGCTACCGCATTGTACAGGGTAAACCAAAGCTAGAGGGACTTCCTGCCGTCTATACCGAATCGGATGATGAAGCGACAACTCTCTTTCTGATCCTTGAAGACCAATACTCGGGCCTTAAGGCCACACTGCTCTATACTGTATTTGCTAATCACAGCGCTATTGCCCGGTCTACTCTTTTTGAGCATACAGGGAGCGCTTTCATAAATATTGAGCAAGCCATGAGCGCCTCTGTCGATTTCGCCGATTCCAACTACCAAGCTCTCTACCTGTCCGGAGCTTGGGTGCGGGAAAGACATATTCAGCGCCGCGACCTCGGACCCGGGGCCATTCGGTTGGAAAGTCGCCGGGGCTCCAGCAGTCACCAGATGAACCCCTTTCTGGCACTGCTTCGTCCTGATGCAACTGAAGATCGTGGAGATGTATACGGCTTCAGTCTGGTCTATAGCAGCAACTTTGTCGCACAGGCAGAAGTAGAGCAGTTCAACCAGACCCGTGTAAGTATTGGAATCAATCCCTTTGATTTCTCCTGGCGACTTGAACCGGAACAGTCATTCCAGACCCCCGAAGCCATACTGGTCTTTTCAGAAGAAGGTCTTGGGGGCATGTCGCGTACCTATCATCGACTCTACCGCACACGTCTATGCCGGGGTACTTATCGTGATAAAGAGCGTCCTATTCTCGTAAACAATTGGGAAGCCACTTATTTCAACTTTGACGCCGATAAAATCGAAGCCATTGCTAAGGAAGCGGGTCCCCTTGGAATTGAACTCTTTGTTCTTGATGACGGTTGGTTTGGCAAACGCGACAACGACGATAATTCACTTGGAGACTGGTTTGAAGACCGCCGCAAGCTGCCTGGCGGTCTTGCCGACCTAGCCAACCGGGTTAATGGACAAGGATTACAGTTCGGGCTGTGGGTAGAGCCGGAGATGGTATCTCCTGATAGCGAATTGTACCGCAAGCATCCCGATTGGTGTCTGCATGCCGAGGGTCGGCGGCGGACTGAAGGTCGATCTCAGCTGGTGCTCGATCTTTCGCGCAAGGAAGTATGTGACTATTTGTACGATACGCTTAGCTCCGTGTTTTCGATCGCTCCCATTACTTATGTCAAATGGGACATGAACCGTAATATGACAGAGATTGCTTCGGCTACAGCTTCTAGTGAACGACAAAAGGAAACAGCACACCGTTATATGCTTGGACTTTACGATCTGCTGGAACGCTTGACCTCCCGGTTCCCGGACATCTTGTTCGAAAGCTGTTCTGGAGGAGGCGGACGGTTCGATCCTGGAATGCTCTATTATATGCCGCAAACATGGACCAGCGACGATACCGATGCGATTGAAAGATTGGCGATCCAGTACGGAACAAGCATCGTATATCCGGCCAGTACCATGGGGGCACACGTATCGAGCGTGCCGAACCACCAGGTGGAACGAATCACCTCCTTGGCCATACGCGGCGACGTGGCAATGAGCGGCAACTTTGGCTACGAGCTTGACCTTACTGCATTTACGAAGGTGGAAAAAGAGCTCGCTGCCAAACAAATCGCTCAGTACAAGGAAATTCGCTCCCTTGTACAGCAGGGGGACATGTATCGGCTTCTTAGCCCCTTTGAAGGCCGAGGCGATACGGCATGGATGTTTGTTAGCGAGGACCAATCTGAAGCGTTTGTCGCTTATTTCCGCGTGCTGGCTGAGCCGAACGGACCAATCCGGCGATTAACTCTAAAAGGACTTGATCCGAAGAAAAAGTATACAATCGAAAGCGGAGCGACGGGCAACACTACAGATCATGTGGAAGACGGCGGTTCCCCCTTCCGTGCAGCGTTCGGCGGCGAAATCTTTGGAGGTGACCGCCTAATGAAAATTGGACTTGTTGTCTCGGATCTGACAGGAGATTTTGCTAGCTCTACCTTCCGCCTTAAAGCTTTCCCCCGCGGATAACGGATGTAGCCAGTAGCATAAAGTGACGATAAAAAATGTAAACAAGGCAGACCGGAGATCGGCCTGCCTTGTTTAATCATTAAGCGGATAAGGTTTAGCATCTATTCCTCCCCCTTTTGATTGTTCTCCGATTAAAAATGGTGTGAAAGACAGGGTGTCGATTTGATAAATCGAGTTAGTAGACGTGCAATTTCAGCCGGAGGCAGCGACTGATCCTTCATAAACCAGTGCTGGATTAAACCAAACTGTGCATTACCCAAATAAGCTATAAGATAACCTGAAGGATAAGTTGACCACTGAGCATGCGGATGATCTTGTTTCAGATTTTCATACAAACGGGTTCCAACCTGATGAGAATGAACAAATCTGGAAACCTGAATGGTTGAATCCCTCCCGCCGAAGACGCACTTAAATAAAAGAACGAATAAATATAATAATACCGTTTGTTTTCTTCTATAGCTTCGTCGTTATTTGTCCGTTAAACGAAAAGCAGGCTGTCCATCGACAGACTACTTTTTATTGCTCCAAACCCAACAATACAGCCGACAGCAAACCGGGAAAGCGTGAATTCAAATCGTCGTATCGAATAGAAATGAATCGCTGGGTTCCCACCAATCTCGTATGAATGACTCCCGATTCCCGGAGAACCTTGAAATGATGGGACAAGGTTGACTTCGGAGCTGAAATATCTAACGAGCTGCATGATTGCTCCCCGTTTTTGTCCAAAATTTTGATGATGTTAAGCCGGATCTGGTCACTAAGAGCATATAAAACGGTGGATAGGTTTATTTCATTAACATTGGGATGGTACATTGTTCTCAAAATCGTTCACCTGCCTGTACAAGAATTATAGTTGCATTATAGCATAAGCGGTGCTATATTTCTAATATTCGAAAATATTCGAACTAACGAATTTAGGGAGGTATCGCTTTGAACAAAATTATCACCTTGTTTTTCTTTATTATGTTTTTCATCGGAACTGATACGTTTATTGTATCTCCGCTTTTACCGATCCTCCGCGAGACTTTCGGTATTTCTGTCGAACAGTCGGGTTGGATCGTTGCGGCTTATGCTTTGGGTTATGCCGTGTTTGCCTTGATTGCAGGGCCTCTGTCAGATGGATGGAATCGAAAAAAAGTGCTGCTATTGGGCTTGCTTGGTTTCGGTGTGTTCACACTGCTATGCGGTTTTGCTGCTGACTTTTGGACCATGTTTGCTTTTCGCTTTCTGGCTGGGATTAGTGCTGCTTTTGCTTCGCCTCAAGTCTGGGCCGCCATTCCGCAGCTGGTTCAACCGCATAAAATTTTAAAAGCCATGGGAGTGGTCACCGCAGGATTGGCCATTTCCCAAATGCTGGGCGTGCCCCTCGGCAGCTATCTTGCTACTACCAAATGGCAAACACCATTTATTATAATTGGCAGCTGCACCTTCCTGCTTGTTATACTGGTTTTTGTTCTATTACCTTCTATGCCGGCTGCTCAACAACAGCATAAAGCAGCAGCAATTGGGAGCAGATATCGTTCTTTACTGCACAGTTCAACATCCAAGGTTGCTTTTCTCGCCTATTTCCTCTTTCAACTTGGAAATTTTGCTGCATTCTCTTTTATTGGCATCTGGCTTTCAGACAAATTCAACTTAAATACTGCGAGTATTGGTACCGTGATTCTATTCCTGGGTTTGGGAAATACGATTAGCAGTTTTTTCGGCAGCAGCCTGGTTAACAAAGTGGGGCCTAGACACTCTTTTATGTATGGTGTAATCTTCATCGTCCTGCTTTATTTACTGCTTCCATACTTGCCTAGTGTAACCTATGTTGAAATTACATATTTTCTGATCTTCTTCATCCTTGGAATGATTTTTCCGCTTATGATGAGTTTGCTTCAAACTCTGTCTGCCACAGCACGTGGAACCATCTCATCACTCGCCAACTCCTCGATGTATTTCGGAACGACCGTTGGCTCTTTCACTGCGGGGATTCTGTATGCGCACACGGGTGGTTTTATTTCCGTCAGTCTATTTACTGTGCTTTGTTTCAGTATGTCACTGGTCCTATTCCTGCGAAGCGGGGTTTTACCAAGCTCCTCTCCTTCATCTGCTTCCTAAAATGGCATAGCAATTTTAAAAATCTAAAAAGCCGGGCTAAAATAACAGCTCGGCTTTCATTTTATCTACTATTTTGAATAGCAACTCCCTCCACCTTGACGTTCACCACAATCGTGGATAGTCCTGCCATATTAATCAAATCCTCCATGATATTTTGCTGTAACTCTCTGGTCACTTCATGAATGGAGCATCCGTATTCGACGACTACTTTTAGATCAATAATCGTTTCGTCCGGGCTTACTGTTACTGAAATTCCTTTTTTGATACTTTTTCTATTCAAGCGTTTGTTTGCTTCTTTTGAAATTCCCCTGTAGATTGTTGATATCCCGGGAGTATTCAATGCTGCCAAACCCGTAATTTTGGATAAAACATCATCTGATATTAGAATGTGACCGTTCTGCTTGTTTTCAGTCATACAATCCTCTCCTTTGGTGCCATTCTTACTATTCATTGTATTACGCCAGCAAAAGAAAAAAAATCGTACATTAGGGCAACAGCCTAATGTACGATCGGGTAATATTCAAACACACTATAATCACAATAACCTATCTATCTTTTGCAACATCTACAAAGATAATGAGCTATCGTTATTTGTTTGCATTTCCTTCTTATGCTTCCGTTTGAGCTTCAGATTAGCTACGACCATATAAAGAGTAGGCACCACAAACAATGTTAGAATGGTTGAAAAGATGAGGCCGAATATAATGGTCGCTGCCAGCGGTTTGAATAGAATTTCTCCCATCGTAGCAATGGGGATCATCCCGACAATCGCTGTTAGCGAGGTGAGAAAGATCGGACGGAAACGGGTAGAGCATGCCATTAAGATAGCTTCTGTTAATTCGGCGCCTTCACGCCGCGCGTCTTCAATAAACTCTATCAATACGATACCATTACGCACGACGATACCGGCAAGCGAAATGATACCCATGATACTCATAAAGCCGATTGGCATACCTGTAATAAAGCTACCAAGCACTCCTCCTGCTGCTGCCAGGTACACAGTTGTCATTATAATGATCGGTGTGGAAACCGAGTAAAACTGCATTGTAATCAAGAGTAGAATGAGAAAAACAACGATAACGGCTAATTTGCCCAAATCCTTAAATAAATCGGACTGCGTGGATGTTTCCCCACCCATTTCCCAAGTGTACCCCGAATCGAAATGTGTATTTGTAAGCTTGCTGCGGATGTCTTGGGTGAGCTCCGTAGCCGTACGTCCAGATGCATTGGATGAAATCGTTACGGTCCGCTCCAAATTATAGCGGTGGATTTGCTGGATGGAAAAGTCCGGTTTCATCGTAGCTAACTGGGATAACGGGATTTGCTCTCCACCCGCATTAGTGACACTTAGTTGTTGGAATAACACCTCAGGATCATTGTTTGGTTTATCCATGTACATATTGATATCAAGCAGTTCCTTACCCGTATCAAAATCTGTAACCTTCACTCCGTCCCCCATTAGTAACAAAGTGCGGGTTAAGTTGGAATAGTTGACCTGATATTTGTCCAGGGCCTGCTGATTAACTTGAAAATTCAAATTGTAGCTTTGCATCCCCATATTATCGGTCACATCTACAGCCCCGGGAGTCCCTGCAACGATTTCTTTTACTTTAGATGTCATGTTTTGTAGTTTTCCAATGTCTTCTCCTTTAATACGGATAGACACTGCACTGCCGACCGGGATACCTAATTGAGGAACCCGAATGCTTATTAATGCCGCTGGATATTTAGCTTGCAGCGTACTTGTCCAACTGTCCACTGTTTTTTTGAGATCAAATATCCCTTCTTTGCCAACGACAGCAAGTTGTCCGTATACCGATCCTTGAGAGCCGCTACCACCCGCAATATCGCTGTACATCTGAGGCGCTGCTCCACCTGCAGTTGCTGCCAGGTGTTCGGTTTCTGGCTGTTTTTTGACCCAGTTTCCAATTTCGTTTATAACCTGATTGGTTGCCTGCAAAGACGTTCCTTCGGGCATCGTTACGTTGATTGTGGCATCCGGTTGGTCAGATTCTGGAAATAATTGAATGGGAACAATAGCGAGCAGTCCATAAGCTGCTGTACCAATCATAAGACCAATAAGCGCAGTAAAAAGTGGTCGACGCAGTATTCTCGGCATCCAGTTTTTAGAGTACACATTGGATAGGGACTGTATTTGATTCCCAAGAAGCCCCGGTGGCTTAACTGTTTTATTACTCTCTTTTCCTTTACGACGTTTATCGTACCATTGCCGGAAAATAGGAATAATCGTAAGCGACATAATCATGGAGGCCAGCATCGTTAACGAAATAACGGTAGGGATCGGTTTAATAAAGTCCCCCATATTGCCCGGCAGAAATAAAAGTGGGGCAAATGCTGCAACTGTAGCCAGCGTGGCTGTAATGATCGATAAAGATACTTCTTTCGTTCCATTAATTGCAGCATGGGTTGCATCTTCCCCGAATTCAGAACGTCGGCGTTCAATATTATCATTGACTACGACGGCATCATCAACCAGTATCCCCAATACGATGATTAATCCGATGACTGAAATTTGATTCAGCGTCGTTCCTGTCATCGGCAAGACAATAAATCCGATGGCAATAGAAACAGGGATAGCCAAGGCCACAAATGCAGAAGTCAACAAGTTTAATCCTAATGTACAAATCACAATAACCGATGCAATAGCAATCATCATCTCTTTAGACAGATTACCAAATATTTCACCTACACGATCATTTTGAGCAAAGAGCAGTTCGAAATGTACGTTCTTCGGCAAGCTGCTTGCAAGTTCATTGATTTTGGCTGTCGCCGCTTTGGATACCGTTGGCACGTCTGTGCCTTTATCTCCACTCAAGCTGATTGAAATAGCAGGTTTGGTATTCACATACGTATAACTTTCTGTTTTTTTAAAAACAAGCGAGGCCGTACCTACATCCTTCAAAGATATAGGGAACCCTTCTTCGTTGCTTGAAATCTGGATGTTATTTAAGACATTCGGGTCAGTCGAGGCATTTACCGTCAACTGATAAGTACGGTTAACGTAATCCAGACTTCCTGTAGGTACTCTATCGTTTTCATTTTTAATGGCTTGAACGACCTGTTCCCAGGATATGTCATATTGCTGCATTTTTTGAGTGTTCAGGCTTATTCGTACTTCTTGTTCGGGAATTCCTTGAATATTAACTTTCGAAACACCTGAAACCGTTTTTAATTGATCTTTCCAGGTGTTCATTAACTCATTTAACGCATACAAATTTTCAACTTTATCAGAAGTGATTGCGTATGACCCGATAAAAGAGCCTGTCATGCTATCATTGATAATGGGCTGCATCGCATCATCGGGAAGCTCAGACTGTGCATCCTGTACCTTTGTACGAAGATCAGCCCACACTTTTGTTGGGTCTGCCTCATTCAAAGCCTCTATACTTATACTGGATTGGCCTTTAGACGAAGTGGAAGAAATCGTTTTGACACCCTGCACTTCTTTGATTTTCTGTTCCAATATCTTCGTTATGGTTTGCTCGATTCTTTCAGGTGAGGCCCCCGGATACACAGTTGTAACATTGGCTGTCATCGGAATAACGTCAGGCATCTCCTGTTTAGGCAGGGATGTAAAATTGTAGAGTCCCAACACAATACACATGCCAAAGAAAATTAGTGTAATTTTCTGTTTTTTAACGATATATTTAATCATTCGGACGACTCCTTCAATTTCCCAAGTACATTATTCCCCAGTAAATCACCATTAAATAAGGTTCCGGCTCCTTGTGTAACGATTTGATCGCCTGCCTGTAGACCAGAGACAACTTCAAGCTGATTATTAGTCACTTTTCCCAGTTTAATCGCTGTTTTAACGGCCTTTCCATTTACAGCTTTAAAGACATAAGGGTCATTTCCCGTGCTAATTACAGCCTCTACGGGCACTAACAATGCTTCGGATTGATTCATGCTTTTAGAAGCACTAATGACTTGACCAGGCTTCCAATTGAGTTCGGGGTTGGGAATGCTGACTTCCACATTGATGCTTCCCGTTTTGGAATTGGTCGATGGATAGATCTGGGTAACGGTTCCTGTTCTAATTTCATTATAGAGGGATATATTTACTTTTTGATCTTTCTTCCACGTTAAGATTTCACTATCCGGTACAGGCAGGAGCACTTTTAGAGTACTAATATTACCGACAATAAAAGCCTCACTCCCGCTGGAGCCCAACTGTCCATCAGATACCTTTTTCTCAATCACAACACCAGCTATGGGGGATGTTAAAGTAGTTTTCTTGAGTGCCAGAGCCGATTGCTCATAAGCGGCCAATGCATCCTTGTAGGTAGCCTGTGCCTGTGCCTTACTGGCTAACCCTTGTTGTCTAGTAGCCATAGCCGATTCCAGCCCTGCCCTGGCCTGATCTACACCAGCTGAAGCTTGTGCACGCTGTTCCTGGGAAGCCCCTGCAAGTAAAAGGGACAATTGCTCTTGCGCATCACTTAAACTTTTTTGGGCGTTCGTTAATTCCAGCTGCGCATTCTCATTTTCTGTTACTGATACTGCCCCTGCCTGAAATAGAATTTGGGTCCGGGCGGCATCTGCCTTTTTCTTGTTGTAGGTATTGGTTGCCGCTGTAACTGCATTTTGCGCCTGTACAATTTCCTGTTTTTTGGCACCGTTGTTCAATTCCTGTAATTTGGATTGGGCTGAATTAATCTGGGATTGTGCATTACGAATGCTCGCCTGTGCCGATTGAACAGAAGCGTCCGCTTGGCTGACACCAGCTTTGGCCTGCTCTATAGCTGCCTTGGCCCGAGCAAGCTGCAGCTGATAATTGGATGTGTCCAATTTCGCGAGGACTGTCCCTTTCTGTACCTGATCCCCCACTTCAACCGTTGTATTTAAAATACGTCCATCCGCTTCAAAGGAAACTGCGGTTTGATTGCTTGCCTGCAATGTTCCAGCTAAATTAAATTCATTAGCCAAAGGCTTCATCGTTACTTTTTGAATTTGTACCGGCTGACCGGATTTTGCAGTGGTATCCTCCGAAGCGCTTGAGCAACCGGAAACCACCATGGCGAAGGTTATTCCCGTGACCAGCATTTTGATTCGTGTTCTTTTCAACAATTTCATCCTCCTCGACTTCCTCTAAGCAGTAATCAGCAATCCATAGGTTCTTTCTTTTTTCATAGTACAGCAGTTTATAAACAAAAAAATCGTACATAAGGGCAAGCTCCTCATGTACGATAGGGCAAATTCGAACGTAAATATATGTTTTTATTTACCATTTTTAAAGATGCAGGATGCCTCGTTCCAGAGACACGGCTACCGCTTCAGACCGGGAATCGACACCGAGTTTATTGTAAATGTTCGTTAAATGTGCTTTCACGGTCCGCTCCGAAATCCCCATGTCGAACGCAATTTCTTTGCTCCTAAGCCCCCGTGCTACGGACTGTAATATAATCCTTTCTTTCTCGGTCAGGATTGAAGTATCTTCATGCTGCTCACTCTTGACCTCTCTCTCACTTGTTTTAGCAAAAACTCTTGCTGTAATTTCCGGCTGAAGAAGCGTCTCTCCCCTTAATGCGGATTCAATGGTCCGAAATAGGTTCTCACGGCTGGTATCTTTTAACAAATATCCTTTCGCCCCCAAAGACAGACCCTGGATCATTAAATCATCTTCGTTATAGGTGGTCAGGATGATAACCGGCGTTTCATTTTGTCTCTCTTTTAAAGCTTTCATGGTCTCCAACCCGCTCATTTGGGGCATGTATAGATCCATTAGTATGACATCCGGCTGAAGCTGCTCAATCAGGGTCATAGCCGCTGCCCCATCTTCCGCTTCACCCACAACTTCGTAGCTATCATTTGTCTCTAGAACAAGCTTTAGCCCTTCTCTAACCACCCAATGATCATCTACAATTAATATTTTAAATTTCATGATACATCTCCTTTGATAAGGGGTGCCTCTACTTTAATAGACGTCCCTTCTTGAGCTGTGCTGTTGATATGAATGGTTCCACCCAGCAAACGCGTCCGCTCATGAATGCCTATTAATCCATAATGTCCTGCCTGTTTGGCAATAATATCCGGATTAAAGCCTTTTCCATCGTCACGGACCTCCATAGAAATCATACCTTGATGATCCAAAATATGGATCCATACGTTCTTGGCATGCGAATGCTTGGCTGCGTTCGTAAGACACTCACTTATGATGTGCAGCCCATGCTCAATCAACAGCCTGGATACGGATGATTTAATCTTGATGTCCAGTGCTGTCCGAATTCCGGTAGCCATCGTAAAACGCTGTGCCTCTTCCCGGACGGCATCAGCAAAGTCCACTTCCGAGGCTGACTTTGAACGCAGGTTGTCTATAGCCCTGCGTGAGTCAGCCAACGCCTTGCGTGCCTGGGACATGGACTGCTGAACAATTTCATGGGCTCTCTGTGGGCTGCCTTTTGTCAGATGGGCATCTACTGCCTCCAACTGCATAATCAGGCCGGCAAGACCTTGAGCCAGTGTATCATGTAAATCCCGGGCCATGCGTTGCCGCTCGTTGGCTAGTGTAAGCTCTTCTACTTTTTGATGTGCAAGCTCCAGCTCATTAAGAAAGTTTTGGGTACGAATCCGCGCATTGACCTGTCTGTAGAAAAGAACAGAATAAGCCGCTACAACAATAACAATAAGAATAAGCAACGCAATAAACAGCACTGAGTTCTTGCCATCGTGATGCCATATAAGAGCAAGGCAAAAAAGAAGGTAGAAACCAAAAAACACCATTACAACTTTTTTGGTTTGATAATAAATACCGATGCTCTGACCGATTAAAGTCGGGATTAATCCAACCAGTACAATCGGAAAACTGTCAGGTAGAAGTAAAGCACTTGAAAAGATGATTCCTGCTTGAATAATAAAATAAATCCATGAACCGTATTGTAGAATTTTACGAACATGCCAGTACAAAAGTCCATGCAGCATCATTACCAAAGAGAACAATATTGTTTGAAGTGGGAGTGGTTTGGATATGTTTTGAAAAATAATCCCATCGATATAGATTAAAATAATCCAGAATATAATCGGAACTCTGGATATGTTAAGTCGATCATTTTCGCCATCGTCTATCTTTAAGTTTACATCATGGTCTTGATCATTGGATGCTTTGCCCATAATCCACCTCTTTACTTCTTTAGTGCAAACTCATTTTATTTTATCACTTTGTTGCTTCGTTAAAAATAAGTAAGACTATTTCTCAATCCATTTTACAAAATGCTGAAATCAAAAAAACATGGGCGATGACGTGTGTACGTTTGGGCAAAAAATAAATTTTAGCATGCTAAATATTCAATATTAATTTATAAATTTTCCCATTTTCCTCTGTAAAAAAGCAAATACACCTTACTAAAGATAACTTTAACCATTATATATAATGGGATAACCAGCACGATTCCTGTAATTCCTGCCAAATCTCCGCCAATCAGCACGAGAATAATCACAGTCAAAGGGTGAACGTCCAGCTGCTTACCAAATACATAAGGAGAAATGATATTGTCTTGTATTTGCTGGGCCAAAAGAATAACGATAAGTGACCAGATTGCAACAGTCGGTGACTGAATGAAGCCAATAATAACAATAGGGACTGATGATAGGATTGCGCCTACAAAAGGAATAAAATTCATAATCACCGCAATCACAGTTAATAACAAGGCATATGGGAGTCCGATTAATAAGAATCCTAAATACATTAACACACCAAGCGCCAAGTTAATTAGTACCCTTCCCACAATAAAGCTGCTAAGCGCGCTATCAATATCGTCCAAAACCTCATTTGCAGCTATTAGAAAGCGCTTAGGAACAAAACTGACCAACTTGCGGCCGAATTTCCCCCCTTCCTTCAGCATGTAAAACAGGATTAAAGGGAACGTAAACAATGCGATGGTTACATTGGAAACAAGACTAAACAATCCGGTTACATAATCTGTAATAAAAAGGAAACCTTTGTTCAAGTATTCGGTTAGGTGCGATAGTGGATTAGCGTCGCCCGGAAAAATGGGTGAAAGTGCCCCATTCTGTTCTAATTCTTGAACCTTTTTACTCAATGCACTAAATAGACTGGGGGCATTCTCCACGAGATTGATCATTTGGTTGCGTATAGTAGGCCAAATACCAATAATAAAGACAGCTAAAATGACTGCAATGAATATATAAATGAGTATGATCGCAAGAGAACGATTTAACTTATGTCTTTCCAATAAATCTACCAAGGGGCGCAGAAGATAATAGAAAAAAACAGACAATATTAATGGCAGTAGGACAATGCTGATAAAGGAAGTTAGCGGTTTAAATAAAAAATTGACCCGTGTGCACAAATATATAATGGTGAGAACAAAAATGATACCCAAACACCATTTAAAAAACTTGCTGATTTGGGGAGAGTGATTAGTCATTAAAAATAATCCCTCCTATCTTTACATTTTTAATAAGCAATCTTAACTTCTTCAACTGACCACATCCCTCATATCATAAAAAGCAATTTGCATAAATAGCACCCTGCAAGTTAAACGTTGGTTTCTTATATACATCTTAGATCGATAGCGAAATAAAAAAATCGTACATAAGGGCATAAACCTCATGTACGATAGGGCAAATGGTTGTATTAGAACCTACTACTCATCAAAGCGGGATGGTTAATTATTGGGATGTATATCAACCGGAACACTTATAGCATCACGCAGATGCTTAACATCATTCATCGGTGAACGTCCAAACATGCGGGAATACTCCCTGCTAAACTGGGAGGGGCTCTCGTAACCAACGCGAAAGCTCGCATCCGCGGCTGCTAATCCATCCGAAAGCAATAAGCGGCGTGCTGCCTGCAATCGGATGACCTTTTGATACTGCAACGGGCTGATGGCTGTTACTTTTTTAAAATGTTTGTGCAAGGAAGAAGAGCTCATGTTTACTTCCTTCGCCAATTGTTCGATCACGAGAGGCTTTGCGTAGTCACGGTTAATCAGATGAATTGCTTTGGAGATGCTATGCGCATAGCTGCCCACTACAGCAAATTGCCTGATTAAAGCCCCCTGCTCGCCTTGCAGCACACGATAAAGGATTTCACGGATGATAAGCGGCGCAAGGAACCCAATATCCTTAGGTGTATCCAAAACTTTGATAAGCCTAAGCAAGGCATCAAGCAGAAGAGGATTGGATTGGTTTACCAAAATGCCTCGTCCCGTTTTTTCGTTCCACTGAGGATCACTTTCCTTGATTATTTCCAGAATAATATCCGGGCTGATGGATAATTGAAGGCTTAAATAAGGAAGCTGCGGTGAGGCTTGAGTTATTTTTCCGATGACAGGCAGATGAACCGAGCTGACCAAGTAAGAGGTTGGATCGTATATATAATTTTCTCCGGCCAGTGTTGCTGTTTTTGAGCCTTGTGCGATCATGTACAGGGAGGGACTATTGACGGTATGCTTCGGCTCCGAGACATGGCTTGCACGCCTGAAACGAAGTTCTGGTATAGCAGAAGCATGCGTACCGTCCGAAGGTGCGTGACGTTGAATCAGATAAATCAGTTCTTCGTGCATATTCACCTTTCCTTTTCGAAAACGCTAATGTGCATATTATATCGACGACGGATAGGATTGGGCAAGCATTGGACATGATTCGACTACCTGATTCAATCGAATTTTACATAAAATTTACTTGCAAGACAACGGAAAACGATGCATTCAATATATCAAAGAAAGAAGGATTCGGTTATGAGCTTGGAAGGAAACATTAAGGACAAAGTCGTCATCATCACGGGCGCAAGCAGTGGCATTGGCGAGGCAACAGCACTTTTTCTTGCAGAGCGCGGTGCAAAAGTCGTGCTTGGCGCACGCGGAGCGGAACGTCTAGAGACTTTGGCAAAACGCATTTCGAATAAAGGTGGTGAAGCCATCTATGCAAGTACTGACGTGAGACGGCGCGATGCCCTGTCCAACCTCGTTACATTGGCTTGCGAACGGTACGGCAAATTGGATGTTCTCGTCAACAATGCCGGCGTTATGCCAATTTCCCCTCTCGATGACCTGCGCGTCGAGGATTGGGAGGACATGATTGACGTCAATATTAAAGGCGTTTTGTATGGCATTGCCACAGCGCTGCCTGTCTTTCGCAAGCAGGGTTTCGGACATTTCGTGAACATCGCTTCTACAGCAGGACATAAAACCGTACCGACCCAGTCGGTCTACTCCGGCACGAAGTTCGCCGTACGGGCCATCTCAGAGGGACTGCGCCAGGAGGCAGGCGATAAGCTGCGCGTGACCATCATATCACCTGGTATTGTACATACCAATTTCACACTAGGTGTGACTGATTCGAAATTGAAAGATCAACTTGCTGACATCCGAGATACATTGGCGATGACACCAGACGCGGTAGCCCGCGCTATTGCATACGCCATCGAGCAGCCGGCTGACATCGATGTGAATGAGATTGTGATCCGCCCCGTTGCGCAAGTATAGAATAATGTGTAGGGTTATCATTTTTCAGAGCACAGCTTGGGTGGAAATATACAATTACGAAAAGGGGATGTTCCTTTAAGGAGCATCTCTTTATATTTCAAATCCTTATAAATTCCTTAGAATTGTCCTTTAAATTAGTTCCCAGAACGAATGTAAAGGATGAGCTTATATGGACAACATTATTTTACAGACTCAAAATCTCTGCAAAAGCTTCAGGGGCCAGCAGGCGGTGAACAACGTCTCGCTGTCTATTCAGAAGAATTCCGTCTATGGCCTGCTCGGGCCAAACGGGGCTGGAAAATCAACTACGCTGAAAATGCTAACCGGTATGCTCCGCCCGACATCCGGTGAGATTTTATATCAAGGAAATCCCTGGTCACGAAGGGATCTTGCCCAGATCGGCGCGCTGATCGAATCACCTCCGCTCTATGAGAATTTGACAGCCAGAGAGAACTTAAAGGTTCGTACCACCTTGCTGGGACTGCCTGATTCGCGGATTGATGAAGTATTGAACATCGTTGATTTGACCCATACCGGGAAAAAACGCTCCGGACAGTTCTCGATGGGCATGAAGCAACGGCTGGGCATCGCCATTGCCCTTCTGAACCATCCCAAGCTGCTGATCTTAGATGAGCCGACCAACGGACTGGACCCGATTGGCATTCAGGAGCAACGCGAGCTGATTCGTTCCTTCCCGAAGCAGGGGATTACTGTGATTCTCTCCAGTCACATTCTGTCTGAAGTCGAACAAATCGTTGATCATGTCGGCATCATCGCCGGCGGTGTGCTAGCATATCAGGAGGCGGTTACCCCAGGACAAAACCTGGAATCGTTGTTCATGCAAATTGCACGGGAATACCGGAAGGGCGGTGAGTAGGATGCAGCAATATATAGCCGCTGAACATCTGAAACTAAAGCGCACCTTTACCAAAAAGCTGGTTTGGCTTGCTCCCATTGTCACGCTTCTTCTGTGTACCGGACTCATGGCGGGAAATATGCTCCAAAGCGCCAGCTATAACTGGTGGTACACCATGCTACTGCCCGGCGCCCTTACCTTAATGTGCTCAGGGGTGATTCAAAAGGATAGCAAGAAGCTTCAATACCGTACTCTTCTCGGAATGCCTGTAGATCTGGCACGTGTGTGGTACGGTAAAATCGGGGTTTGCGCAAGACTCTTCTTCGTCTCCTCTATTATCTTATTTATCGGGATAACACTTGGTGGATTCGTGTTCTCAAGCTCCATAACATTGGCGGGAAGCGCTGCTGCAAGTCTGCTGCTCTTCATCACCTTTTTGTGGCAAATTCCGTTTTGCCTGTTCCTTACGGACCGAATAGGTATGTTTGCTACCCTGATTATCAACATGGTGGGTAATGTAGCCTGCTCCATTCTGTTTGCTACTTCTACCGTGTGGTGGGCGGTTCCCTATGCAATTCCAGCCCGATTGATGTGCGCTGTAATTAAAGTGCTGCCCAATGGACTTGCCGTTCCTGCGGGAGATTTGCTCCTGGATAAAGGTGTCATTATGCCCGGCGTCGTGCTTTCACTCAGCCTGTTTATTATTCTGTCGGTACTGACAGCTATGCCTTTCCGCAAACGGGAGGTCAAGTAAGATGACAACTTTTTTCCGCTATCTAAAGTCCGATATGCTCAAGCTTAGAAGGCAGCCGATGCTGCTTGTGCACCTGCTAATGCCGCTTTTGGGCATAGTCATCTTTCTGGCCTATTATTCCTTCACTCCCTATTCACCAGTTTCTAAGGTGGAAGGCTATTTGCAGGTCTTGGCCGTGTCCCTTCCTACCCTGATCGGCATCGTCTGTTCTATGGCTGCCGATCAGGAATCAGCCGCAGGGCATTTTCAGCAGCTCTTGACCTCCCCGGTTAAGCTGCTGCCCTTCCTAAGCAAGTTCAGCCTGCTTCTAATCCTGGGATTTAGCAGTGTTCTATTTGCCTCAAGCGGTTTTGGCACTGGCTTTCTGTACCTTTTGAACGAGTCTCCATATGGCTTCAATTTCTATATATCGGCTGCCTGCATTCTATTCACCTCCAGTATCTTCCTTTATATCCTCCATTTCTTCGTTAGTCTGCGATTCGGCAAGGGAGCTTCCATCGGCTTGGGCATTGCGGAAAGCCTGCTGTCTGCTTTGTTACTTACCGGGCTAGGTGATCATAATTGGATATTCATCCCCTGTGCCTGGGCCGCCCGATTCATCACGATTTGGGTGCAATATGGCGTAAGTTCGGGAGGTACCATCCCTGCTGCTATGCAGCTTGATTCAGGAATCGGATATTGTGCGGCTGGGACCTTTACGATCATGATATTATTAGGATTATGGATTTGGCGCTGGGAAGGACAAGATTCATTCGAGTAAAGAAAAGGAAGTGAATAAAGTATGGCAAACCTGTTGGCCGTTGATGATGAACCCGCCGTTCTGGCGCTCCTTCAAAATATTTTGCAGAAAGATGACCATGTTGTCACGGTGGTCTCTACCTCTTCACAGGTGCTCACCATGCAGCTTGGCGCATTTGATCTCATACTCCTGGACGTGATGATGCCTGAGATAGACGGGTTCACTCTCTGCCGGGAAATCCGCAGCAAGGTAGACTGTCCGATCCTGTTCCTCACCGCAAAATCTATGGAGACCGATGTAATGGTGGGACTTGGGGAAGGAGCTGACGATTACATTGTTAAACCGTTTGGGGCCGGGGAGCTGCGCGCACGAATCCATGCTCACCTCAGACGGGAGAATCGTGAACGGCGTAATGTGTTCTGTATCGGGGAAGTTCATTTCAATCTGTCAGGCAAGGAAATCACCGTTCGAGACGCAGTCGTCCCGTTTACCAAAAGCGAATATGAGATATGTAAGTTTCTCGCCCTGAGCCGGGGACAGGTGTTCTCGAAAGAACACATTTACGAATCTGTCTTCGGGTTTGACGGGGACAGCGATTCCGCCACTATCGTAGAGCATATTAAAAATATTCGGGCCAAGCTTGGCAAAGTAGAGGTTTCCCCGGTAGAGACAGTTTGGGGGATTGGATACCGATGGAAATAATCAAAGTACAGCAAGCGCGAAAGTCAACTAAGCTACGGACCATGTTCCTGGGTTATTTAGCTATTTTCTGTATTGGGACGATTGCATTCGCGTTATCCCTGGCCCTTATCTTCTATGTTCTGATGTCTTATGGCGCCATTCTTCCCGCGAACTATGCGGAGAAGCAGGTACTGGAGGCCAAGACAATCATTGAAGCGGGCAAGGCCCTTCAGCCGAATTCCAAGCTGGACCTATATAAATACGCGTTATTCACTTCGGACGGCAGCCTAAAAAAAGGAAATCTTTCTGAAAAGCAGGCTAAAGCCGCTTGGAGTCTTACACAGCAGAGCGATACTATCTATCAGTTTCCCTATAATTATATGAAAGTCCGGCATAATGATGAGGTTACTGTGATGCGCTACTCTATCGCGGCACAGTTTGAGCTCCCTATTCTGCGCCAATATATGCCGAACGCGGAATTGTCCTTTTTTGTCGTATTCTGTATCGCCTTCTTGGTGGGGGTTGCGTTGCTGGCTTCCTCCTTCGGACGAAAGCTGGCGCACAAAATGAGTGGACTACAACAGGCCACCCAGCAAATTCAAGCACAGGACCTGGATTTCTCGATTAAGCTCAGTGGCGTTATGGAAATCGATCAGGTGCTCCATTCCATGGATAAAATGAAAGAAACATTAAAGACTTCACTGCAGAAGCAGTGGAATCTCGAAAAAAGCCGACGAGAGCAAATTGCCGCCTTGGCACACGATGTCAAAACACCGCTCACCATCGTTCGCGGGAATGTAGACCTGCTGTCCGAAACAGAGCAGTCCGAGGAGCAAAAGGAGTATACCGATTATATAGCGGAGAGCACCAAACAGATGGAGCAGTATATCAAGACCCTCATTGAAATGACAAAGGCGGAAACAGCAGCCACCCTGCGGGCGGAAACGATTGATACTGACTTCTATTTGGCTAAAATAAAAGATCTGATACTGGCCTTGGCTTCCCCCAAAAAAATATCCGTAGTGTTCGGAGTATACAACCTTCCTGACACGCTGTATGCGGACCCCGTTCTACTGGAACGAGCCATCATGAATGTTGCCTCCAATGCGGTAGACCAAGCGGCGGAGCATAGCGAGATTCGGATGACCGTGGAAACGACCCTGGAACGCATCCGGTTCACCGTCTTAGATGAGGGTCCCGGCTTCACCCGGGAAGCCCTCAAACAGGCGGCTGAGCAATTTTATATGGGCGACTCGTCCAGAAGATTAAATGGGCATTACGGAATGGGGCTGTACATTACGAAATCTATCGTCAACCTGCATGGCGGAACGCTGCACATCGCTAACTCCACCGAAACGGGAGGCGGGCAGGTAAGTATAGAAATTCCGATTAGTCCATTATCGACATGATCGTCCAAAGGTTCTTACCTCCCAGTCTCGATTTAAAGCTTTAGGAACGTCTCTGCTAATGTTAGTCTCTTACGGAGGTTACGAAAGTGTCAAATTATTTTAAAATGGGGTAGCGTCAGGAAAATACGGATTTACAACGTTAAGGAAATTACAATATTAAAAAGCTCAATTCCTCAACACTATTGAGAATTGGGCTTTGTTCGTTACTATAGCGATTGGTAAGCCTTTGACGTTATAGCCGGTTTTTCCCTCACTTCACACCGTACAGCGAGTTCCCCCACATACTGCGTTCTATCTAATCCAATTCATTCAATATTTTTATGTGTATGCAAGATGAAATGTAGGATATCAGATTGCTTGATTTAGACATTTGCTCACGCAATTTATTCTTTTAACCAGACTCGCAATTACTGTGAAATTTCTGTTTCCCTAAGCTACCGTAAGATCGTCTTTATAGGGGGGCGCTTATACGCATGGCGTACAAGCCGCCAGAAGGAAAAAGTTTCGTCCGGCTTCAACAAAAGACCGTTCAGCGTCTTCGCTGCCAGTTTTAGGTTAAATACCTTGTTTACCTGATACACCATGTCAAAGCCGGTATTGCCGTTGTATAATGCGCAGCCCGCTTCAAAGAGCTTATAGAGCGACTGCTTCTCGGCAATGGTTTCCGCGTAGCGACGGCCATCAAGTCGTATACTGGCATAAAAACATATCTTCCTTTGCATGACCCGAACTGGCAGCAGGAAAGGGAATATCTGCGTCAATCTATTTCTGCTCATGGTAAGCACCCGCTTTCTCATTTTTTGAACCCACAATGTCTACTGAAGAATTGCGGCGTAAATCGCAAAAGCGTCGTCAATGTGTAAATAATCCGTCGCTCTTGGGAGTATGCGGGGATGTACAGACAATCATAATGTTCATTTAGATAATTTTTCGAAATAAAAATGGATAATAAAGTAATATCATACCTATAAACGAGCAAACTAAATAAAAAATACCCTCGTATTGTATTACTAGAATAGAAAATGCTTAATGGCAGGCTTGTTGATTAACCACTAAATGGTAGAAAAAGAATCGTCAACTCGGTAAAATTGTTTGTACCCCTACAAACCAACCGAAAGGTGACGACTCCATGAAAAAGCTATCACGATTGTTAAGTTGCACGTAGCCCTGCGGGTTAAAACGGGCAGCCCCTGAACGTTACAAAGCAGAAGGAAAATCCTTTGTCATAAGACCGTTCCTTTTGTGTAGGGTATCATCTTGCATATGCAATAAAGATATTCAGAGGCGCAATCTCACCACAAATAATAAATATAATAAAACAGGTAATCCTATTGCTGATAGTATTGTGATTGCAGTACGTACTTTTTTCCCATCTCGTAATATAAACAATAAAAACTTATACCCTAAAATACCAACTAATCCACCCAAACAATTTAAAATTATGTCATCAATGTCTGATGCTCCAATGCCTAAAAGCCCCTGAATGATTTCAAAAAATAAACTCACTATGAGTATAAATAGCAGATTGGTTATTACTCTTTTATTTTTTTTGAATAATGACAAATATGTGCCAAGAGGAATAAAGATAACTATATTGCCAACCACATTAGCAAAAGCGAAATTTTTTATAGTGGCAGAGTTGCTAAATATATATTCCTTTATACTATTAAAAGGAATGAGATTGATTGACCTATCTAAAGTCCTTTGACTATTTAACAAATCCAAAAGTGAAATTCTTGATAAGAACAATAATTTAAATAAAAAAAGTACGTAACAAATGAAAACTCCATATAAAAAGACTGTTTCAATTCTCTCTTGTTTATTCATAATACTTCCATTTTTCATTTCTTCCCGCCTATTCTCTGATATTCAGTTTATAAATTCGTAACGGCTTTGACTATAAGCCGACCTAACGTGTAAAACCATTCTACCAAGCCTGTCGATTAACCACTAAATAGTAGAAAAAGAGTCGTTAACTCGGTAAAATCGTTTTACCCCTACAAACCAACCGAAAGGTGACGACTCCATCTATCCTTCAATCCGTATTAACGCCTGAACAAATCGCGCTGATGTACAAAGCACGTTGGCAAATAGAGGTATTCTTTCGCTGGATCAAGCAACATTTGAACATCCGACGCTATTTGGCACAACGGAAAATGCCGTCTATGGCCAATTGTATACGGCGCTGATTGTCTTTGTGCTGCTCAAATGGCTGTTTGATGGTGCAAAGCAAGCTTTTCCCCGTCATGCAGTGCTTTCTTTTGTTCGCTTTACTCGCTTGCTGCTTGTGAGTAAGTGTAAGCATATAGAATACGTCTCCTAACTTTACATTTAAACCTATGACTTTATCATTTTAGAACCTAATTCAAGAAAATGTGGTCACAATCACTCCATCAATATTATTACCAGATATTTCATACTGTTCATTCGCTGGTACTTCAACTTCAATTGTCTCGTTTTGAGAAATGGGATAATATGAAATTGTATATTTTTTCCCATCAGCACTAACAGAAATGCTCTTTTCTTCTTTTAAGTAATCCCAATATTCTTCCAAAGCTAAATTCATTTCCTGCATAATCGCACTGTGAGGCAAGCCGACATAGCGAATATGCCATGGTTCATATTGAATTCCTGTAATATCCGTTTTATCCGAGGGATAGCGTAAGATAAAGCCGTATTTCCAAGAATTTTCTTCTATCCACTCTCCTTCAGGTGCTTCTTCCATCTTCATTTGAGTAGACCCTACATCAAGTGCTAATCCTAAATTGTGTTCGCTATGACCAGCTGGCAAAGCATAGTCAGCCCCCATCTCCTCGTACAGTCTGTTTTGCTCATCAAAGTCTCGATAACCACTGCTAATTAAGAAATTACTAACCCCATCCTCTTCAGCCGCAGCTATTATCTCCGAAAATTTTTCAGCTATTTCTTCTGATAATTTTATTTCACTATTAAGTAACTGGTATCCGGTTGTTAATTCTTTGTGTGTAAATAAATTTATGATATCCGATTTTATACCAGCTTGTTGAACAGCATATTCACTGTTAACCAAAAGCAGATCCCCTTGATAGATCTGCTCTTCTGTAATCTCAATCTTTTGGGTATTTTCAGTAGCTGTATTATCATTTTGTTCATATATTTGATCTTCTACTTTATCTTGGGATATCGGTAATATATTAAAAATAAAAACTAGAAATAATGCAAAAACCAATAAAAATCCCCACTTTTTCATTTTTAGTCTCTCCTCCTTGATGTAACTTGTTTATAGGATAGGAAAAACTTTTAAAATAAAAAGTGGGGTAAATATTAAATTTCTCTTAAATTTTTACTTGGATTTTATTATTAATCTTCTTAGAAATCCGCCATTGGTAATCGGACTTCAAATATAGTGCGTATTAAATCACTTTCGGCAGTTATTGTCCCATTGTGTTGCTCTACAATATTCTTCGCAATGAATAAACCGAGACCTGTACTATTTTCTTGATGAGTTCGTGCTTTGTCACCAGTATAAAGCATATCAAAAATATGAGGCAGTTCATCTGGAGGAATGGCATCCCCATAATTGATAGCTTGAATAACTACTTCCTCTGAATCAATAAAACCGTTGATATCTACATACTGCCCCTCATACCCATAGCGATTTGCATTAATCAGAAGATTTTCAAACACACGTGCCAATAACTCTCCATCACCCATAATAGATAAAGGGGAAGTCATATTCATTCTTGCTATCAAATCGTTTTTCTCGAAGACAGGATACAACTCTTCTTTCAATTGAATAAGTAGCTCACTTAAATCGATTTGTTTCTTTTCAATTGGTAACATGCCATAATTCATCCTAGTTATTTCGAATAATTCATCAATTAACCTTTCTAAGCGTTGAGATTTGGTAAAGGCAATCGTTAAATAATGCCTGATCTGATTTTCAGTCAAGCTATCATCCTTAAGGATTAAATCTAAATAACCTAAAACAGAGGTAAGAGGTGTTCGCAAATCATGAGCCAAATTTACTACTAACTGCTCTTTGCTACTTTCCGAAAAGTCACCCCTTTCTATGGCTTGTTCTAATTTTTCACTTGCCAGATTAATGCCTTGTGCAATATCACTAAATTCATCATTTGACAATATTTGAATTCGATGCTTAAAGTCACCCTGAGCGAGATAATGAATTCCTTTTGAAATCTCATTGAAATAGGCAGAATAGGGTTTTGTAAGTAAAAAGAAAAATAATATCGAAAGCGTGATAAATAACAGTAAAAAGACGTTAAGGTCTCCAATATTTTGTATGATTTTGCGAAAATAAGCTAGTGTATCTCCATGACTAACATTTGTATAATAATACAATTGGAGTACTTTAAAGAGTAGATATGTTATGACGCTAGACAACAACATGCTTAAACCTAACAGTATTATCATTTTTGAACGAAAGCCTCGTAGTATTTTACCCATTGAATTGATAACCTACCCCCCATAGAGTTTTTATCAATTTGTTTTTTCGTTTATCCTCTTCAAGTTTTTTCCGCAAAGTACGAATATGAACCATAACGGTATTCCCACCTTCATAGTATGCTTCCCCCCATACCTTCTGAAAAATATCTTCTGCACTATAAACTTTATTTGGATTACTGGCTAATAAATATAAAATTTTAAACTCTTTCGGTGTTAACTCAATATTCTTACTATATAGAGTAACTGTACGTTGTTCAGGTGAAATCGTTAATCCTCCAAACTCCAAGTTTGAGTTCTGTTTGGTTTTAGGTTGATTCAACTTCATAAAGCGTCGCAGCTGTGCATTTACCCGAGCTACCAATTCAATGGGTATAAATGGTTTCGTCATATAATCGTCTGCTCCAATCACGAGTCCCTGCACTTTATCAAAATCAGACGTTTTAGCGCTCAAAAAAATAATGGGCATATTATGTTTTTCGCGAATGCGACGTGTAGCTTCATATCCATCCATTTTTGGCATCATAATATCCAAAATTAGTAAATCAATTGGTTGAGTCTGGATAACATCAATGGTTTCTTGCCCATCCGATACCTTAATGACACGATACCCTTCTTTCTCTAAATGTATAGCAACCAAATCAGCAATTTCAATATCATCATCAGCTATTAATATTGTTATATTTTTCATTTATTTCACTCCTATACAAAGTTATCATTAATCGTCAATAAGTCATACGAAGTTGGATCATAAAAATATCAGTTTTTGATAGTTAGTTCCGCAAAGTTAGTTTAACAGTGTTACAGTTAGTTGAATAATTTAGAGTTTTTATTTATATTCTATTGTTTCCTTTTCTTCTTTAAAAATATTGCCCATTAGAAGAATACAGAATGGCTAATTATTCACTTCTGATAATTACCTGTATAATGATGCCCTAGATACATTAGTAATTTCACAAATTTGATTTACAGTCATATTTCCTTCTTTATATAGCTTACCGCATAATTCATTCCTGCGTGATTTTTATTATACTTCTTTAAATTTTGAAATGCTTCCGGGCAACTGCACTGACCACCTTGCTTCTGCGTATTCATCTTTAGTCTCAGCTTGTTTTCCAGGTACTTCTGGCATGATTCCAGTAGTCGCGTTGCTGCTCGTTTGCTCTTGGCTAGCACCACGATGTCATCCGCGTAGCGAATGACGATAACCCCTCGGCTTTTCATCTCCTGGTCGAGTTCGTTCAGATAGATGTTCTTCAGCAGAGGGGATAAGGGGCCGCCCTGTGGAGAGCCTTCTTCCGTTTTGCAGTAGATCCCGTTTCCATAACCCCGCTTTTCAGATATTTCTTAATCAGGTCGACTACGCGTTTGTCATGGATTTGTTTGCGCAGGAGATTCATCAGCAGCTCGTGGTTCAGCGTATCGAAATATTTGGAGAGGTCGATTTCTACCGCGTAGCCATACCCCTTTTCCGCATATTCTTTTACTTTCCCTATGGCTTGCTGCGCGCTTCGCTTCGGGCGATAGCCGTAGCTTCCCTCCGAAAAGAGCGGCTCAAACAGGGCTGCAGCTGCTGGGCGATGGCTTGCTGGATGTACTTGAGACTTACGATTGTTCAGCCCTTCCCGAGAAAAAAAACTTCCCGGTAGTATGGCTTATGCTGACTTTTCACAGCAAGCTTTACTCCGTCTTTCGGATTTTTTTTCCTACTTATCGTCTGTGAGATCTCCCCGGGTAAGAGCGATAACCTTCCCCTCATCTATCTGCCACATCTACATCCTGGGATTCGGGCAGTATTGGACTTTGCTTCACAATGCCTTCTATGTGATTTTTATTCGTCAGACCGAGGGTTTGCCTCCGGCTTCCTTCAGATTTCGCCTCGCGACCCGACACCCTTGCCTTTAGCTAACAGTTCCTACTGCCAAGCCTGTAGCGGACTTTCACCGCCAAGTTATCGCCCATGCCGGGTGCACAACTTATAAAAAGAGTCCCATAGTTTTCACTATGGAACTCTTTTTTACAGATACATTTATTTTGTAATCGTAATTTGTTTGGATGCAGTGTTATAGTTCACCTGATAACCCGAAAGCTCGCTGATGACTCGTAATGGAACCAGTGTATAGCCGTTAATAATAACCGGGGCCGTGATGTTCGTCGAGTAATTCCGGGAATTGTTTAACTCATACACGGCAAGGGTCGAATTCTTGACTTGAAGCATCACTTGTTTACCGTCAGTAGGGCGAGTCATGATGATTTTTTTGGTCGCTTTTTCATAGTTTACCTCGTACCCCACTCGTTCACTGATAAAGCGCAACGGGACCATTGTTACCCCATTTATGATCCGCGGAGCCTGAGCCATCGTCGTAGCACGACCATCAACATAAGCTGCTTTAGCTCCTGGTGTCAGGATGAACGAAGTTGAATATGAGGAAACCGCGCTGTTAGGGTATGAGGACGTTGTACCGGAAGTGGTCGTAGTAGTGCTCGTCCCGGACGATGAGCTACCGGTACCAATCGCTCTATTGCGAATAGCTTCCAGCCGATCCAGCAGATCGCTTTTACGGGACCCGCTCGGCAAATCACTGATTGCGTCTCTGGCAGAGCGCCAGTCGGAGGCATTCAGACTATTTTCTGCAATTCGCATTAAATCTCTTGCTTTCTCATAGTTTGATGAACTAGAGGAAGACGAGGAATAGCTATAACTATCTGCACGTTCCGAGATCTTTACCCCGCTAGATTCCCTTCCACTGCTATTTACAGTTGTAACCTTAATCTCATACCAGCGTCCTTCACGTAGATCCGTAATTTTGTAGGATTCAGAGGATGTAGTCCCCTCGTAATCACCATCAACATATATTTTCACTTTTTCAGCCGAACTCGGCATATCGTAGGTAATTTTAATCCAGGTATCGCTCTTGCTATCTACTTCAAGATTGGATACTTCTGACGAATTGGAGGACGTGCTGTTCGTCGTGGCAGTCAGCCTCACACCGGAGGACAATGCACCTGTACTTCGCTTGGACCTGATCATAAACGTGTATGTCTGGCTTGCCGAAAGATTGTTGAATGTATAGGATGTTCCTGTTGAGTCAGTTACCAGTTGTCCGTCCTTATACAGACTGACCGTATTAATTCCGCTAGGCCTCGTCCAGGAAACAGTAACGCTATAGTTATTAACTGATGTCACTGAAGCCCCTGTCACTTCTGGTACTGTATCGACAGTAAGCGCTGAGGTCGTAACCGGAATACTGATCCCTCCAGATATGTTGCCGGATTTGTCTATAGTCTTGATCGTTACTGTATAGTTTGTGGAAGCAATCAATCCACTAAACGTATAGGACGTGCCTGTAGTTCGCTGCACTTCCTTGCCATTTAAATAGATAATGGCTTGGCTCAAGTCAGCATCCCTGGGCATTATGTAATTTACGGTAAAAGTGTTGTACCCTAAATTCGCCACTGTCAGCCCGCTTACCTCTCCCGGGGGTGTCTTATCTACAGGAGCACTAGCGGAAGCAGTCTTGGCCTGTATTGTAGTACCTTGAGATTCATTTCCACTCTTATTCACCGTCTTCACTCGGAAGGTATATGTCGTATCCGGCTGTAAGCCGCTCAACGTATAAGAGTTACTTCTAATGTTATCTACATACACATCGTTACTGACACCGATCACCTTTACATGGTCAAAATTGATGTCCGACGGATTAGCCCAAGACAAATTCACCCTTGTTGTATCTAACGCAGCCGCAATCAGATTGCTCACCTCTGCTGGTGCAACACTCAGAGCCGCGGATTGGCTCGCCAACACTTCCGTTCCTCCCCAGATGCCATACCCCGTATTTAAAATCAGTGTAGCCGTTGCGAACGGAGCCATCCATTGGCGCAAATGCTTCTTATTCATGGTCAATGCTCTCCTTGATAACAGTATAGAAATTTAAAATTTCATAATTATAAGTAAGCCTACAAAACCCTCCTGCTGCAATCCAGCTTTTAAAATTTATGCCATAATGGTTACACGTTCATTTAACTGTTATCGGAATTATCATAGAAAATGTTTAGGGCTCTATATTCTTTGATGTTAAATGAAAACTCAGATCTCCCCTTGGGTATGCTGTAAATATTCAATATATCGTAACTTTTTATTGTCTTATAACATCAATTTGTAGGTTATATTAAATTTTAATTAATAAAATAAAGGAGGTTTATGATGTTTAAAAATGCATTTAAGACCTTTGGTTTCATCGGTAATATTGAAGCGATTTCATATTTGCTGCTCGTATGTATTGCCATGCCGCTTAAATACGCAGCCGGAATGCCGCAAATGGTAAGCTGGGTGGGGATGATTCATGGGGTACTGTTCGTGGCTTATGTGGCTGCAATTGTAGTCATGCTGATTTTACGGAAAATAACAATACTGCAAGGGCTCATGGCTCTGATTGCCTCACTGCTGCCGTTCGGGCCTTTCATTTTTGATCGTAAGGTGCTAAAGAAAGCCGAAGCACGTGGTAATAACACTGCCCCAATAAAAACTACATAAGCATGTATGAGGTTTCTTCCCTCTTTAATGCGACCATATATGCAAAAACAACCGGTGGCTTCAAACCACTCGGTTGTTTTTGCATATAGATTGTAAAGTGCTATTCTTCTAGTTTTTCCTTCTACTTAACTATGTAAGCTTGATTAATCTCTCGGGTAATTGACACTCATAATGTCCATAAAAGGAACTTTATCCGTCTCACCATTATTCTCTACATGAACTCTCCCCGTTCTTGGGTCCATTTTGACGATCTGTCCGCGGACTGCTTCTTCACGCCCCCATACGGTCAATACAACTTCGGATTGCTCTTGTTGTGCCTCTACAAGCTGATTCCCGATTTCCTCCAACACAAATTCATCCCGAGTAGGCCGTTTGGCCACCTTCGCCTTTGCCACTTTTGTTCACCCTCTCTTTCGTGCAAAATCAAATTCATTCCATTTTACCATACTTTTCATCATTTGGTACTGGTGATCTAAGTAAAATTGCATCCACTGATACATAAAAAAAGAGCAGATTTCTCAAGGCAAGAAAATCGGCTCTCAAAACAGTTGTTCGGGCTTATTGCGGAGCGTTTTGGGGGTTCTGATTATTTAATCAGCTGTGGAATATAATCCACCACATTATAAATGGGTGCACTGCTCTGTTGAGTAACGGCCAGTATTAAAGCTCCTTCCAGCATGGATATAATGAGCACTGCCAAACTGCGCGCTTTTTCTTCCATCCATCCAGCCGCTTGAAGGCGTTCCATATAGAGATGCTGCCAATCTGTAAACGTATTCACACAGGCATGACGGAGAGATTCACTAATGCAGGAAGTTTCTGCAGCAGTCCAAAAGCCAATCGGCATAAATCCGTTAAAGCTGACGCGATCTGCCTCCTCAGCTGTATTGCGAATAAATTCCTGAATGGCCCTCACGGGGTCATCGTTCTCTGCCAGAGTCTCTTTCAGTTTTTGCTTAATAAACTCGTTCCCTCTTCTAATACACTCTAACGCCAGCTCTTCTTTTCCACGCGGAAAATAATAATAGAGAGAACCCTTAGGTGACCCACTTTCTGCAAGAATCTGATTAAGCCCAGTAGCGTGATACCCCTGATGAAAAAAAAGCCTCGACGCGGTTTGTACGATATTCTCATATGATTCGGGTTTAGCAGCCATATACAGCATCCTTCATTGTATGATATTTAAATTTTATTTTGACAAAAAAATAATAGCATGTTTATTATATATAGACCGATCGTTATAATTCAATACCCATCAATATATTGGAGGAACAAAAACAACATGAGTACAATGAGTCAAACAAGTGCTCCTTCTGAACCCAAAACGTTCAAGGTGCTGCCTATTATGATTGCCCTGCTGCTTAGCGGTTTTATCGGGATGTTTAGTGAGACGGCGCTGAACATTGCGCTGAATGATTTGATGCAGATTTTGCACATTACGACAGCAACAGCTCAGTGGCTGACTACGGCTTTTCTGCTAACACTCGGTATTTTGGTACCTGTATCTGGATTGCTGCTTCAAACCTTCACGACAAGACAGCTATTCGTTACATCGTTGCTGTTTTCTATTGCGGGTTGTCTCGTTGCTGCGCTCGCACCTACATTTTCAGTGCTATTGATCGCACGTATTCTTCAGGCCGTCGGCACGGCGCTGTTATTGCCGTTGATGTTTAATACCATCTTGATCATTTTCCCAGCTGAAAAAAGAGGCGCGGCTATGGGGATCATCGGATTGGTGATTATGTTTGCACCTGCGGTTGGACCTACCATTGCAGGACTGGTTCTACAAAATCTCTCCTGGCACTGGATTTTCTGGATCTCCCTTCCGTTCCTGGTTCTCTCGTTGATCTCCGGTATTTTATTTATGCAAAATGTTTCGAAAATTACCAAGCCGAAAATTGACGTTTTATCTATTCTATTGTCTTCCATCGGCTTCGGCGGTGTCGTATTCGGCTTTAGTAAATCCGGAGAAGGCGGCGAAGGCTGGACCAGCCCGGTTGTTTTGCTGCCTGTGATCATCGGGCTGATCGCGTTGATTCTGTTTTCGATGCGCCAATTAAAAATGAAGCAACCTATGCTGAATTTGCGTGTTTTTAAATATCCGATGTTTGTCATCGGAGTCGTGATGATCTTCCTGTGTATGATGACCATCCTTTCTACGATGTTAATTCTTCCGCTCTTTTTGCAAAAAGGGCTCGCCCTGTCCGCTTTGACAGCAGGTTTGGTGCTTCTGCCAGGTGGGATTATCAATGGTCTCTTATCTCCCATTATGGGCTCCCTATTCGATAAATTCGGTCCCAAATGGCTCGTCATCCCAGGGCTTGCGATCGTTGTCGCTGTTTTGTTTTTCCTGTCCGGCATTACAACAACATCAGCTATCGTACTCATTATTGTGCTTCATTGCTGCCTGATGATCGGGATTTCCATGATCATGATGCCCGCTCAGACGAACGGTCTAAACCAGTTGCCTCTGGAGCTTTATCCAGATGGAACAGCCATTATGAGCACGCTGCAACAAGTTGCTGGTGCTATCGGTACAGCCGTAGCAGTAAGCATTCTCTCCAAAGGTATGGAAAGCTATTTGAGCCAATCCAGTATGCCTGAATCCATTAACGAACTGGCGAATGCCATGGCATTCGGGTCTCAGAATTCATTTTTCTTCGCCATGATTGTCAGCGTGATCGGGCTATTCCTTGCTTTTTTCATCCGCAGAGTTCATGTCAAAAAAGGGGCAGCTCAAGCTCCGATGCACTAATAAACAAGCCTATAATAAAGGCTGCTGACCTTATATCCACGGTCAAGCAGCCTTTTTTCTGTATGAACCTATCTACATATTCATACAGTTACATATTTACAAACCTCCCCCATTTGGTTACGATATGCTTTATGAAGTAAAGCGTAAGAATTACGATTACTATTAAGGGGGATACTCTGTTGATTAAGCATCCGTATTTTAAATTATTCTTACCTACAGTAATAGCGGTGATGGTGGCAGCCTGCTCTACATCTCCATCAGCTTCACTCTCTCCATCTGCTGCAAACGCACCACAAGATAAAACTGTCACTTTATTGTTCAATGTGCAAAGCTCTTCGATAGATCCGCATACGGATGTGAACTATACAGCCGTCCGCGCTGGAGTGAGTGAAACACTGGTCAAAGTGAATAAAGATCTCAAGCAGGAAGCTTGGCTTGCAGAGAAATGGAGCAGCAAGGATGGACAACACTGGACCTTTAACATCCGTCCGGGCGTGAAATTCCATAGCGGTAAGTCCGTTAATGCCGCTGCTGTCAAGGCGTCTCTGGAAAGAGCGCAAAAGCTTAACCCATCGGTTAAAAATGCGCTGCATATTCGTGACATCCGTGCGGATGGGCAGATTTTGGAGGTTACGACAGACAGGCCCTTCCCGGAATTTGCATCTGAGCTAATTCATCCCAATACGGCTGTCATAGATAACTCCTCTACAGATGCCCTTCCATCGGGAACGGGGCCGTTCAAGGCTGCCAGCTTTCGCGCCGGAAGTGAACTGAATTTGGAGCGCAACGATCAATATTGGAATGGTGAAGTGAAATTGAAGCAGGCCAAATTTGTATTTAACGAAGACGCCAATGCGCGTCAGCTTGCTTTTCAAGCCAAGAACGCTGACATTGTATATCGTCCGCCGATTGAAAGTCTGGACCTGTTAAAAGCTGATTCCACAGTTAAAGTGGACTCTCTGCCCAGCCTGCGGACGCATCAGCTCATTTACAATATGAACAACAAAGATCTGAACAAGACGGCTGTACGTAAAGCCTTCGATCATCTGATCAATCGTGATGAGATTGCGGATGGCATCATGTCGGGTCAGGGGACTCCTGCTCAGGGACCGTTCCTGTCCGAATTTCCTTTTTCACCGACATACACTGCGAAAAAGTTTGATTTGAGCGCTGCACGAGACAACTTCAAGCAAGCTGGATATTCAGTGCATGACGACAAAGTAAAAGCGCCCGATGGACAAGCGCTTCATCTCACGTTATTGACTTATCAGTCAAGGGCAGAGCTTCCGCTCATTTCACAGCTAATCCAGGCTAACGCCAAGGAACTCGGGATTACGATTGATATCCGCCAGGTTGATAATATCGACGAATATCTTGCTGCTCATCAGGATTGGGATTTGGCAACTTACAGCTGCATTACGGCCCCGCGCGGCGATGCAAGCTATTATCTGAATGCGGCTTACATGCCCGAGGGAGCACTGAATTATGGGCGTGTGCATGCACCGGAGCTGGAGGCTATAATCACGAAGCTGAATACAACAGTGAACGAGGAACAACGCAACAAGCTGGCGCTGGAAGCTGTCTCGTTGATTGATCAAGAAAATCTGCACTCTTTTCTCGTTCATCCGAACAACGTAGTGGCTTACCGCAATTACGTGCATAATTGGGTAACAAGCCAAAGTGAGTACTACCTGCTGACCCAGGACCTGGATGTGAAATAGCATGCTCAAATCGATCGCCAAAAAGCTTTTTGAACTGGTATTCTTCTTTCTTATTCTTTCCTTTGTAAGCTTTTGCCTGCTCAAGCTGGTTCCGGGTGATCCCGTCCGGAGCATTCTCCGGGTAGATGATGTAGCTGTATCCAATCAGCAAATTGCAGATATGCGCAGCCAGCTCGGACTAGATCAGTCGTTACCTGTGCAATATGGTAAGTGGCTGGTTCAGTTGCTTCAGTTGGATTTTGGACAGTCTTATTTGACCCATCGTCCAGTGTTGGCAGAATTTACGGAAAAACTGCCTTATACACTTCTGCTGACCGGAGGCTCCCTGTTCATTATGCTGCTCATTGCGCTTCCGCTGGGAACGATGGCTGCGCTATATCGCAACCGCTGGCTTGACACCGCCAGTCGCATGTTTGCCTTAATTGGCTCCTCGATTCCCAGCTTTTGGCTAGGGCTCTTGTTTATCGAGTGGTTTGCGGTTAAACTGCGCATTTTTCCGTCCATGGGTGAAGGAACCGTTTTTCATCTGGTACTCCCTTCTCTCACCTTGGGACTGGCGATGGCGGCCGTTTATGTACGCATGATCCGCGCCAGTCTAATTGAAAGCTCAGGACAAGATTTTATCAAGGCGGCGCAAGCCCGGGGAATCAGTCCGACTCGCATCTTTTTCAGACATATATTTCGTCACAGCCTTGCTCCACTTATTACAGTATTCAGTGAGAGCATAGGCAGCCTATTGGGAGGAACGGTTGTGATTGAGGTGCTATTCTCTTATCCGGGGTTGGGCAAATGGATTGTGGATGCAATTGCCGCAAGGGATTATCCCATTATTCAGGGCTATACACTTTTTATGGCCGTGTTCATTGTATGTATCAATATGACAGTTGAGCTATCCTACCGTTGGATCAATCCCGAAATGGCTTTGAAGGAGAAACGTCCATCATGATAAAATTCTCACATGCTGAAAACAGGCAATTCGCTAGCATGAAATGGTCTAAAACTTGGATTGTGGTGCTCTTTATCCTGCTCATTTTTACAGCAATTACAGTGATTCCGCTCCTTGCCCCGCAAGATCCGTATCGTATCCGGATGGAGAATCGGCTTCAACCGCTCAGCTCTACACACTGGCTGGGAACCGATCATATGGGCAGAGATGTGCTGTCGAGAGTGATCACAGGGCTTCGAACAACGGTCGGAACCAGCTTGCTGATCTTAGCCGTTTCACTGGTTGTCGGAGTTCCACTTGGTCTGCTGTCAGGATTTGTCGGGGGCTGGGTTGATCGTGTATTCAAACGAGTGGTCGATGCCTTCATGACATTACCCGATTATATTTTTGCCATTGTGCTGAGCGGTCTGCTCGGACCTGGCTTGATGAATCTTATTTTCGCGGTGACGGCGATAAAATGGGTTAGTTATGCACGACTGGTACGCAGTACTGTGCTCACTGAAAAGCAAAAGGATTACATTTGGTTATCCATACTTGCAGGTACATCCTCCCTGCAAGTTGTCATGCGGCATATTCTGCCCCATGCGATTGGGAATGTGCTGGTAATGGCTGCGCTGGATATCGGCAAAATCATCTTAATGATTGCCTCCTTGTCCTTTTTAGGTTTAGGTCCGCAACCGCCGATTCCCGAATGGGGCACCATGCTGAATGAAGGAAGAGCATATTTCCAAATGGCTCCCCATCTGATGCTGGTCCCCGGAATAGCTGTCGTAGTCACGGTGCTACTGGCGAATGTGCTGGGAGACAAGCTGCGTGACCGATATGATGTTAAAACACGGACGGAGGAGTGAACCGTATATGCTATCTATTGAAGGCTTAACGATTCGAGCAAATGCAAAAACAATTGTAGACCAACTGGAGCTGACCATTCGTCCGGGGGAGTGGTTTGCCCTTGCCGGAGAAAGCGGCAGCGGCAAAAGTATGACAGCTTTCGCGATCGGTGGGCTGCTCCCCTCCTCCTTAACAACGGACGGGGTTATTGACTGGAAGGGCAACAATTTGCTGACCTTGTCCACCAAACAAAGACGTTCCTTACTTGGCAATGAAATCTCGTATATTTTTCAGGACTATCACGGAGCATTTACCCCCTTCCTGCGTATAGGCAGTCAACTGGACGAGCTGATGCACGCTCATGGCAGTGCAGATCGAAATGAGCGTAAACAGCACTGTATAGAGGTCCTTGAGCGCGTACAGCTTCCCGCCGAGCGGGTATACGGCAGCTATCCCTTCCAGCTGAGCGGCGGTCAGCTGCAACGAGCGGCTATTGCCGCCGCACTGCTGCTAAAGCCACAACTTCTGATTGCTGACGAACCCACAACGTCGCTGGATACCCTGACAGCTCACCGGGTGCTCCAGCTCATCGACCGAATCCGGATGGAAACGGGGATTTCTGTCCTGTGGATCACCCACGACCTTCGTCATGTCCGCAAGTATGCGGATCGAATCACGGTGATGCGTGCGGGCTCGCTGGTCGAAAGCGGCGAGACAACAACGGTGCTGGATCATCCGGCACATCCATATACACGTCGACTGCTGGCAGCGATTCCGCCGCTGTCTCCAAGTACTCCGGCACGTTTACCATACAGCACCGAAGAACAAATCTCACGGGAAAGAAGCGATTTGTATGGATGATCACGTCTCCTCTCTTCAACATGTAGTCACATCCAAATATGTAGCCACATCTAAACCTGTTGTCACCGTCTCCGGTTTGACGAAGACTTTCACCGGAGGCAAAACCGTGCTGCACAATGTTTCCCTGTCGATTTCACCCCAAGAATGTCTGGGCATTGTCGGAGAAAGTGGCAGTGGGAAAAGCACGCTTGCTCGCTGTATTTTAACGTTGGATTCGTTTGATCAAGGTGAGCTTATGCTGGATGGCCAAACAGTCCAGGGATTAAAGCGAAATAAGTTAAAACGGTTTCGCAGCAGGCTGGGGGCGGTATTTCAACATCCCGCAGCGGCTTTAAATTCCAGACTGACCATTCTGCAATCCTTGCTGGAACCGTTAGATCAGCTCAAAGGTTATGTCCCTTCCTATATGACAGGTATGCCATCGAAACGGCGGGAAATAGCCGAGCATCTGCTCGGTATGGTCAAACTTCCAGCCAGCTATCTGGATAAGTACCCGCATCAGCTCAGCGGCGGGGAGAAGCAGCGTGTAACCATTGCGCGCGCGATCAGTACAGAGCCGGACTTTATCGTGCTCGATGAGCCAACGGCAAGTCTGGATGTGACGACGCAGGCAGCCGTTTTAAATCTGCTTAAGGATTTACAGGATGAGCTGGGAGTGGCCTATCTGTTCATTTCCCATGATCTGGCCGCTGTACACTTCATGAGTGACCGGATTATGATCATGAAAGATGGCAAGGTACTTGAGGATTTTGCCAAGGAAGCTTTATTTCAGCCAGATCGTCATCCATATACACAATCTTTACTGGAGGTTTTTTCAACATGTTGCCTTCCCACCGAGACTATCTTGCTTTAGCTATCCCTTTAATACTTTCGACGATTACAACCCCATTGCTCGGTGCAGTGGATACGGCGGTAATCGGTCATTTGAGCGATGCCTCCTATTTGGGCGGTGTGGCTGTGGGCACTCTTATTTTCAATACTTTATATTGGCTGTTTGGTTTTCTACGCGTTAGCACATCGGCTTTTACCGCACAGGCTGCGGGGGCTCAAAATAACGATCAGAGCATAGCCGCACTCATGCGCCCACTGGCTATCGCTTTACTGATCGGCGGGTTGTTCATTATACTGCAAAAGCCGATCCTGCTGGCCTCCCTACATTTAATCCATCCTGCTCAGGATGTAGCTGCGCAGGCAGCGATCTATTTTAACATTCGTATTTGGGGAGCGCCGCTTACACTGATAAACTATGTGATGCTCGGCTGGCTGATGGGATTATCTCGCGTGAAAGCCACCTTATTTCTGCAAATTACGATGAATGCGATCAATATGATATTGGCTATTGGGTTCACACAAATCATGCAGTGGGATGTAGCCGGTGTAGCAGGTGCTACACTAATCGCAGAAGCCCTCGCCTGTATACTCGGTCTTGTACTTATACTTCGTTCCTCGGTCTGGAGAGAATGGTTGCAAAGTAGTGGGAAAAAAGATTGGCAGAGTTGGTTTGGAGTCTCGGAGCTGAAAAGTGTCATGGCAACGAACCTTGACCTTATGATTCGTACAGCCTGTCTGCTGACGATGTTTAATCTGTTCACATCCCATAGCGCAAGCTTCGGAACCGATCAACTTGCTGCAAATGCTATTTTGTTGCAAATTCATTACATTATGGCTTATTTTTTTGACGGATTTGCCAATGCCAGCAGCATCATGACGGGTCAAGCCCGTGGTGCTGGAGATCGGAAAATGCTGCAAAGAGTTATCCACTTGTCTTGGTTCTGGACCCTGGTTACCAGTGTGGTAACGGGTGGACTGTATCTAGCACTGAAGGAGCCGCTTATCCGACTGTTCACAGATAACGCCACGGTGATTAGCCTAACAGGTCCATACAATGGATGGCTTGTCGTCTTTCCGCTGGCTGCCGGGCTGGGACTGGTATTCTACGGTGTGTTTACAGGAATGACGGTAACGTATCCGATCCGTAATTCCATGTTGATTTCGCTACTCTTCTTTTTAGCTGCTCTCTTCTGGTGCGTTCCCCACTATGGGAATCACGGGCTATGGCTGTCCTTTATCGTTTTTGCTTTGGGGCGGTCTCTATTTCTTGTAATCTATTTGCCCAAGCTACAAAGGATATAGCGCTTACAGTGCTGACGAGCGTGTTAATGCGTACTTCTATACAGCTGCACGGACGGATCATTCTTACGATCACTGACGCTTCTACAGAACGTTTCCGTCCTCTCCGCTTGCTCTATGCTGTTTACATCATTATATTTTTAAACACAAAAACACACCAAAATAAGCCACAAAACTTATATTATAGGAAGCTTGCAGCTTTTCTAGTTTTAGAATTTTTCCTTTGGTTTGTAAGACTAGAGCACCTAAAAGCAGCGGAGAGGACGGAACGATTTCGGAAAAGCGGTAGCGGTCGGTTTGTCCCCAGATTTACACCGCTTAGCGTGATTCAATAAATCTGGAGACAACAGCGATTGGAGCAACGTTCCGTTCGTGGAGCGTCCACCACAAACAGCTGCTCTATATCGTACTCAAAAGCAAAGGATGTCCTATCAACCATGTACGTGGCGTTGGGACATCCTTTTATTTTATGGAGAAGTCTTAGCTAAAGTACGCAAATACCTCTATTCACCTTGAGGAATGGTCAATCCCAAACCTTCGGCTACACGGCGTCCGTATTCAGGATCAGCCTTGTAGAAATGTCCGATCTGGCGCAGCTTAATTTCGTCGCTTTCTACGGGTTTCATCGCATTTACGATATTTCGAACCAGACGTGCACGCTCATCTTCACTGAGCAAGCGGTACAGGTCTCCTGGCTGTGTGTAGTGATCATGATGATCGTAGGCTACACTTTGAGCTTCGCCAGACACTTCAAAAGGAGCGATTTTGTGTGCTGGTGATTCTTTCGGTCCACCGAGGCTGTTAGGCTCGTAGTAGACAGAGCCACCACCATTGCTGTCACTGCGCAATGCCCCATCACGTTGGTAGTTGTGTACTTCCGCATGCGGACGGTTGATCGGCAGTGAATTGTGATTAGCGCCTACACGGTAGCGATGTGCGTCACCGTAGGCAAACAGGCGTCCTTGCAGCATTTTATCCGGAGAGGCTTCAATACCTGGCACAAATGAACCCGGAGAGAACGTCGCCTGCTCTACTTCTGCAAAATAGTTCTCAGGATTACGATTCAGTACCATACGTCCTACCTCGATCAGTGGGTAATCCTTTTGCGACCATACTTTTGTTACATCAAATGGATCAAAGCGGTATGTGTTCGCATCCTCTAATGGCATAATCTGCACATATAGTCTCCATGCAGGAAAATCGCCCTTCTCAATGGCATTAAATAAATCTTCTGTATGATAATCCGGATTTTCACCAGCAATTTTCGCAGCCACATCGACATCGAGATTTTGTACGCCCTGCTCTGTTTTAAAATGATATTTTACCCATACGGCCTGACCCTGGGCGTTTACCCACTTGAACGTGTGACTACCGAAACCGTGCATATGTCTAAGTGTAGCGGGAATGCCGCGATCAGACATGAGAATACTTACCTGATGCAGTGATTCAGGAGATAAGGACCAGAAATCCCACACTGCATTCGGATTTTTCAGATGAGTTTGAGGATGACGTTTTTGCGTATGAATAAAGTCTGGGAATTTAATGGCATCCCGAATAAAAAAGACAGGCGTATTATTGCCTACGAGATCATAATTACCTTCCTCTGTGTAAAACTTCACCGCAAACCCGCGCGGATCACGTACCGTATCAGACGAGCCCAGCTCACCCGCAACGGTAGAAAAGCGTATAAACATCGGTGTACGCTTGCCTACCTCGGACAAGAAGCCTGCTTTGGTATATGCAGATAAATCATTAGTGACTTCAAAATATCCGTGCGCTCCCGCACCTTTGGCATGAACAACACGCTCCGGCACACGCTCCCGGTTAAAATGCGCCAGTTTCTCCAGCAAATGCACATCCTGAATCAGTGTAGGTCCGCGTGATCCGGCAGTGATGGAATTTTGATTATCACCGACAGGAGCGCCCCAGCTTGTAGTCAGGTTGGTTGGTTGTTTACTCATGAATGAAATCACCTCTTGAATGAATTGGTTGACGATATGTTGTTGTAATCCAAAAGACCTCCCACCTCTGACACCGTATATATAAAGAACCAGGGAAAGATTCAGACGGCTTCAAGATGAGAGGTCTATTCTATTTAAACATGAATTCCAAATTGGATAATGAAGATTTCAGGAAGATTTGAAAAAGGTTTGACGAAGATTAGAACAGCAATGATTCCCTGTCGAGAAAATCCAAGATATCTTGAACCGACTGGGCTACCTCCCGACCTTCAGTAGATACAATTAGATCAGGCTCCAGCGGTGTTTCATAAGGAGCATCAACACCTGTAAAATGACGAATTTCTCCCGCTCGCGCTTTCTTGTACATTCCTTTTGGATCACGTCGCTCGCACTCCTCCAGACTGCACTGTATATAGATCTCATAGCAGCCTTCCTGCTGTAAAATTTCCTTTACCATTTCACGGTCTTCACGATAAGGGGAAATGGTGGCGCAAATTGTGAGAACACCTGCATGTGCCATTAGCTTTGACACTTCAGCAATACGACGGATATTTTCCTTACGGTCAGCGGGCAGGAACCCCAGATTGCTATTTAAGCCATGTCGAACATTATCCCCATCCAAAATAAATGTGCGTATGCCGCGTGCATATAATGCTTTTTCCAATGTGGAAGATACCGTTGATTTTCCTGAGCCAGATAGCCCCGTCAACCAAAGCACCGGACTTTTATGTCCATTCAGAAGCTGACGCGCTTGCTTATTAACATCTGACGTATGCCAGGTAATGTCCGAAGATGGATTCATTCAGCACTCTCCTTTTCATGACATATTATGGCCTCCAGCTTCAGGAAAGGGCCTCTTTAAAACTGCTTAAGGTACGTTGCCCTGGTGTATGATCCAGTATGGCAAAAACAACCCGTTCGAACAACAAGGCATAGCCCTCATCTACAAGCACTTGCTTAAACCAGTCCGCAACCTCTTCCGGCTTATTGCGGAATACCCCGCAACCATAGGCTCCCAGTACGAGATGCTCTACCCCGTTTTGCTTAGCCATTCCGAGAATGTAACGAATACGCTCTAACATCACTTCGCTTATCCGGTTGACCTGCTCTGGCTCCCGTTCTCGCACGACTCCAGCATTAACAGCAGGTGCAGTCAGGAAATCGACCTGATACGGCTTTTCCAGCAATGTTCCTTGATCATCTCGAAATACCGGAACTTCCGGCGAATAAATCATATAATCCGAGTAAAAACAGCTTCGCAGCTTTCGGTTATGCTGGTACATTTCTTCCATTTGTGAAATGCAGGGATACAACGCTGACGAACGAGCCAAGCTTTCCTCTTGGGCCTGGCTGCCTCCAAGAAACCCGCCTCCCGGGTTTTTGGCTGATGCAAAATTCAAACACGCTATGTGCTCCAGCCTCTCCTCAACCCGGAGCCTAAATGCCGCCTGTAACGTGCTTTCGCCCGTAATTTCCATCATTGCAGCAGTATGCGCCCGTTTGTCTATGTGTGAAGAGGACTCCAATGCACCTTGTATCCTTTGCTCTGCCTCTTGTTTTACAGCCACCAGTTGAGAAGGTGTATATAGCTTCGAGCCTGTGATCGCGTTATCCACTTTTTTTGCTATATTCACTTGGGCTTGCTTGGTATTTGTGTAATATCCATTCTCCAAAATAGATAGCGTTTCCTGCGCCATCTGTGATCGAGCATCCCGGTTGCTCCGGTGATTCATCGTACTTGTCATGATGACAATTCCTCCTTTTGCAATAGTTCCTCACGTAAATTCGTCAATATTTCCCCTAGCCAATTCGTGCCTCGCCATAACTTGCGGTTGTTTATGCGGGCATCATTTTCAGTCAAGCCTACACCCCAAATGGTGTCTGTCGGACTAGCCTCAACCAGTGTGGTCCCCTTCGTCTTAAGCAAATACTTAAGCAGATTCGGATTTTGCGTAAATTTGGCATGGTTACCGTCATACACAAACTGTCGGCAATTCTTATCCCACAAGGTTTGATCAAACCCGAGTACACTACGACCACGGGCCTTTTGCTCCCTAGGTGTGGATGCCAGCATTATTTTCCGGGCCGCCTCTTCATCCCCAAAAAGCTGCGCTTTTTTAAACATCATATATTGCTCCGCGCAGTTAAACTCCAAACCATCTACGACAAAATCAGAGGGATACCATTGTGAAAATGGCGAATGACTGCGATAAAAAAATGTAAACTTCTCCATGACAATTCCTCATTTCATATTCCTTTATACTATATAAAACGCGACCTAGGCTTGAATCGGTATAGCTTGGACGGACGATGTCCAGCCGCCTTTCTATATTCATTCGTCTCGTCTACGAGATCCGCTATTTTACGGCGGAAGGCCGCAGCCAACAGCTCTTTACCCAAAATAATTTCATACACCTGTTGAAGCTCACTCAATGTAAATAGGGAGGGCATCAGATGAAATGCAATATCTGTATATTCAATTTTGCTGCGCAGACGCTCGATGCCATACGCAATAATTTTGGCATGGTCAAAGGCAATTCCCTGTGACTCCAGCACTTCTCGCTTGATTTCAATGGTTTTCCCCTTCAGGATTTCAGTCACTTTTACTTTGGCTGACAGGCGAATGTCCCCATGCTTCAGGGTAACGTCAATGTCTTGCTCCCACGTGTAACCTTCCGGCTGATTCGTCCGCGTCTCCTGAGCCACACTGTAATCCAGCTCAAACCATCGGGCATCCGCGGCATCGTCCCCGGCCTGTATCTCCAAGGAATCGTGGTCTACCAATGCCATGTAAGCGCAGCTGATGACCCGCATCCGCGGATCACGTGCTACATCTCCCCAAGTGTATAGCTGCTCCATATAAATCTGATCCACATTCGTTTCGGTTTTAAGCTCGCGTCGTGCAGCTTCTTCGAGGCTTTCATCCATACCCACAAAACCACCGGGCAACGCCCATTGCCCTATAAAAGGGTGCTCCCCTCTTTGGATCAAAAGAAGCTGGAGTGTCTTCTCCGGCAGCTTGCGATAATTATGCTGGAGCTGATCCATTACAGTAAAAAGCAGCATATCTACCGTTACTGACGGACGTTCGTATTGAGTTGCATCATAAGCGGCCAGAAATTGCTCCTCCGTCAAGCCGTTAGGATTGTATTTTGATATTTCTGTCACTTGTGTCACCTGCCTGTTCATATATTGGTATAGGTTATTGTTGTTATGATAAAAACAACATGTTAATATCAATATAGTAATATATAAGTTTAGCCTCGTCAACATCTTCTCCATGAAATCCATATTCAATCAGATGAAGGGTATTGCCCCCTATGTCTGAAAAATAAAAGAGAAACCCTGGTCTTGTATGGACTGGGTTTCGTGGTTTTACTACTTTAGTTTCACAGCATAACGATGTAACATTCCCGGCATCCCTAGAAATTCAAGTTCGCCATGAGCGATTAAATATTGAATCCGATATTCCAAAAAGGTATCGCTTCTTAGTTGCGGCCATTGTGTTAACGCCTCACCTATTATTTTTCCGGTATTTACATATTGCTGATTATTCTCTAGCTGTAGTTGAGCGATCATATCCAGCAAAGCCTGGTCAAAGTAATCTACTGGCACATGAACGATTTGGTCATTGTCCCATAATCTCAGCACACTATCCTGTTCACTAAGCTCCAGCCACTCTTGTTCGTATCGTCGTCGATCTTCCATGCGTACAACATGAATTTTATTTTCATTTCGCTTAATGAGCCCTTCGATCTCTTTTGAATGCACCACACTCATGGATAATGGGAATGGATTCTCAGCATTTATACGCTCATTCGACTCCTGTTTCATGGCATCCGTGATATTGATGACCTGAATAGGAGCAGCCCTGTTTCGCAGAACATATAATGCAAACCGTAATCCAACCTGCTCATGAGCATTAGACCCACACCAGATTGTGATCGACTTATCATCAGAAATTTCACTAAGAGTAGTCATCATCTGTTCAATACGATGCTCCCAATTGGCGTAATGGAAGAATTCATGATGAACCATCCGTTCAGCTAACCAGTTATGGCGGTTTTCTTGTCCTTCTTGTGTTTCCAGCTTCCATAACGGCCCTATGGAAAATAGATCATCAAAACACATTACCTTACTTTCATACCGCAATCCTGCACCTGAAAGTCCTTGCTTCATCGAGCCCGCGGCAGACTGAGAGAACAACAGGTGTATATGCCTTTCCCGAGTGCGCTCAAGCTTCAAGCGCTCATTTCGGCTTGCCTCCACATTGTTTGCCCACTGCTCCAATATGTAATTAGCCCATTCAGGATTTCTGTCCGATAAGGCTTCAGCCCGCTCCAGCACACTACGTACGAAACCTCTAAGTCTTCGACCATTGGATACCTCATTATAGTCTTCATCAAAAGTTGAGTTATTGTTAGATGACAAGTCATCTACCTCCTTTCATCCAATCCAATTAGAGCTTGTCTTTCGACCGAAAATTTCTTTAGAATAAGTGTATAGCTATCACTTAATGCTCTACAATAACAATACCACAGGATGGTTACTCGACTGGAGGAAAAGAAATGACATCGGAGTGGCAGAGACTACAAACCAAACTGCCGGAATGGGTGGAACAAAGCCGTCATGAGTATATCCATGGCAAGGTAGCGGCGTATATTCCCGAATTGTCCAAAGCACCGCCGGAAGCGCTGGGTATTGTTGTCATGAATGGTGCGGGTGAGACCGTGGTAACCGGGGATACGGAACTCCAATTTACGATGCAAAGCATCTCAAAAGTATTTACGCTCATTCTGGCCTTGATGGATAACGGAGAAGACGTTGTCTTTTCCAAGGTGGGTATGGAGCCTACGGGCGATCGTTTTAATTCCATGTTGAAGCTGGAACTGGTCGAGCCAGGTATTCCGTTTAATCCGCTTATTAACGCTGGAGCCATTGCCGTCTCCTCCCTGATTCGCGGGAACAGCCCCGAAGAAAGGTTTGCCCGTGTTTTGCAATTTTTCCGACTGCTTGCCTCTAATGACACGCTGGAATATGACCAGGATGTCTACGATTCGGAATCTGCCACAGGTCATCTGAACCGTTCTCTTGCTTATTTCCTGATGGAAAAAGGGATTCTAAGAGGTCATGTCGAGGACGTGCTGGAGGTTTATTTCAGACATTGCGCTGTAAAAATGAACTGTACGGATTTGGCACGTATGGGGCTCGTTCTCGCCTACAACGGCCGTGATCCAGTTACGGGCGTACCTTTGATCCCTCGCCGCTATGTGCAGATTGCCAAAACATTTATGACGACATGCGGTATGTATGATGCTTCTGGAGAGTTCGCCATTCAAGTCGGACTGCCTGCCAAAAGCGGTGTATCCGGCGGCATTATGACGATGGTGCCTGGACGATACGGCATTGGATTAGTTGGGCCTTCCCTGAACCGTATGGGCAACAGTACAGCGGGTGTACATTTGCTGGAAACCATGTCTCGGGATTTGGATTGGAGCTTGTTCTAGTATACAAAAAAAGGGTATTCCGAGCCTAATGGCTTATGGGAATACCCTTTTCTGCCTGCGTTCCTGTCATGTTACAAGGTTTGACCGTTAGCCAGTTTAATTTGAATGCGGAACGGGTCAGCTACATACTTGGCACCATTGCGTTCCTGCATTCCATAGCCTGCTGCTGTCAAACGAGCGACAACGGCATCTAGTTCCTTCTGATCCGGTACAATCAATTCAAAAAAATCCAGTCCAACTGCATTCTCGGGAGCTGGAGGTGCTCCTTCACCTGCCCATATATTCAAGCCCATATGATGGTGGTAACCTCCTGCGGAGATAAACATAGCCGAGAAACCATACCGGGACGTAATGTCAAAGCCAAGCACATCGCAATAAAATTGCTGCGCTTTGAGCAAATTAGACACATGGAAGTGGACATGCCCGATGACTGTTCCCTGCGGCAGTCCCTGCCAAGGCAGGTTTTCGGAGATCGCAACTAAGCCTTCCGCATCCACGGGATCTGTACCCATAATATAAAACCCATTGATATCTTTTTTCCACTGATCGCGAGGACGATCCGCATAGATTTCAATCCCGTTATTATCGGGGTCATGGATATATAGTGCTTCACTTACATCATGGTCTCCCTGTCCGATTTCAATCTCATGAGCCAGCAGATTACGTAAAGACAGTCCCAGAGCCACACGGTTCGGTAGAAGAATAGCAAAGTGGTATAATCCGGCTGTGGACTGGCGCGGAAGAATGACTGCATTTTCAATATATTTTAGGGTCAGCAGCGCATGCTTTCCGTCGACCGTCAATTCAGCAGTATCCGCCGTTTGACGCAGCAGTTGAAAACCAACCACCTCAGTATAAAATTGAACCGAGCGCTCCAAGTTACTAACCTTTAATGAAACCTGCCCGATTTTAGTATTGTCAGGAAGATGTGCTGTCATGGGATTTCCCTCTTTCTACATGGATTGGACGACTTGGTTAATCAAACATTATTGTTCTGTTGACGTACGACGGCTGAATAAAGAATCCACAGACAAGCGGGTCGTCGGTGCAAATACTAGATGAAGAGCTACCAAAATAAAAGCAATATCCAGCTCATAGCCGGCACCTTGACCATTCCCCATCAACCCGCCGGACAATTTGGCAGTGAGAATCGCGCCGATCAATACAATAACAAAAATTCCGGATACATAACGGGTAAGCACTCCGAGGATTAATGCAATTCCGCCGACCAATTCAATCACCGCAACAACATAACCTAAAAATCCTGGAACGCCAATGCTGGAAAACCAGCCTGCTACATTACCCAACCCCATTTGAAATTTAGCAATTCCGTGTGCCAAAAACAAAATTCCTAGCGCCACCCGCATAATTGTAGAAATATTTCTGCTTGCTGAACTCATGTTTATCTCTCCATTCTGTTTGTTTTTCACACTCACAAGTGTATATAAATAATTAATTTATATTACTAATAATTCGGCTAAAAAAACAATTACAATTCGAATCCATGCTGCAACATATTTATACGAATCATACTCAAATTATTAGTAATAGGAATAATTATTTTGTAATGTGAATTTATCATAAGAAACTATAGTCTGTCAACAAAATATTTGGTATGATAAATATTAAATTAGTATACATTATATTCCCTTAAAGGAGGAAAGCTCTATGGGTATAGGATGCAACATAAGGGCCGCACGTAAACGTAAAAATTTATCCATTCAGCAAATATGTGAACGAACCGGACTATCACAAGGATTTATGAGCCAGGTGGAAAACAATAAAACCTCTCCTTCCATTGCTACACTGGACAGCATCGCTAATGCGCTTAGGGTCCCTCTCGCTTTTCTGCTTCTTAAAGAAGAGGAACGAATGCGGGTCATTCGCAAGGACGAGCGCCGTAAAACGGTGTATGGTAAAAACAACCTTCAGGTCGACCATTTAGGTGGCCAGGGTAACGTTAAAATGATGCTGGTGGACATGCCGCCAGGCTCATCGACAGAAGAAGAGCATGCTCATGCGGGAGATGAAATTCATTATATTTTGGAGGGTACGGTGTATGTAGAGCAAGGTGAGGATTCAGCTACCCTCCAAGCAGGAGATTCCTTTAGCTGGAGAGCAGCCATACCCCATTATGTCAAAAACGTGGGAGAAAGCAACGCTCGCGTTCTCATCTCCGTGTTTCTCGAAGCAGAAAATGACGCTTAATAAAAGCTTGAACACAACGAAATATCAATACCCATTTCATCAAAAAAGCGCGTACCGGGAAGTTATGTTAACTTCAACGATACACGCTTTTTGTATTTTTCATCTACCAGTGCGACTCTTAACTTATTCCATCGCGTATTGGGCATCTGTCCGTGATTCCCATGGCAGTTTGAAGGTTTTCATGATCTGCTTGGTATCAGAGGGAAGTTCAGTTCCTAAATTTACCACCTTACCCAGCTGCTCTTCTTTATTATCCGTAGTAATACGCCCGTAATAAGTAGTGCTGCTGTCTCCCCATCCTGTAGTAAACTCATAGACCAGCGGCTTATTTAATCTCGGATAAGTTCCCCACTGATTTTTGGCTTTATTTTTTAAAAAAAGCTCCAGTGGATCGTAATCCATCGTAAATTCTTTGCCAAAGGGGGCTCCCACATACCCTTGATAGGTGACAAGCGGAAAACCGTCCTTCACTTCAACCAAACTCAGCACGTCCCCATTCACTGTAAAATACCGTAATGCTTCTCCTTGAGGGAACATATGGACACTAGACAAGAGTTCGGTGTTGGGAAAATGTGCTTCGATATAAGGATGGATAGAACGGCTGTCTATACGGATTAACGCTTTACGCGCTGTCACCAGGTCCCCCTCGTATATTTGTTTTTTTATTGCACCATGGATCGGCGGCTGTACCTGTATATGTGTGTTTGTCTTCTCCAATGTATAACCCAAATCGACCGACACATCCCGCAGTGGGATATACACTTCTTTACCTGACACTTCATAGGTGAGTTGCTGCTCGTTCTTGCGTGATCGTTCCTTAAGCTGCACGAGTTCTGCCCACTTTTTTAGCATAACCAGCTTCTTTTTGACATCCCACTGATAGGTCGCACCCACTGCTTCGGCAAAAGGCTTAAGCGGAACCATCAGCTTTCCGTTGATCAACATAGGTTTTGTCTTTGAATTTAATGGCTGTCCGTTGACGACTACATTCGTTACCTGCATCGATTGGGTTGATGGAGTCACAGTCTCTCCCTGTCCGGCAGCTTCGACAACTCCTTGCTGCATTGCCGTAAAGAGTAAGGATAGCATAAACAAGGCGGCAAGCAATCGTTGAAATCTTCCTCGGTTTAGCTTCATCATCATTCTCCGTTCACTTCAATGGTCTATTGTATTCCGGATCTATCTCTTTTTGGCTGCGTCAATGTCTCCAGGATTCAGACCTGCCCAAATGTTCGGAATACTGACGTTCTCTGGATGCTCAAATACGAGAAACGCTGTCGGCAAATACCGCTCGCCATATTCAGAAGAAGGTTTATTGATTATAGCATGATCCTTAACGAGCACGGTCGATGATCCACCATCCAGATTAGCACCAATAACGGCTCCGTGTTTAAGTAAAATATTTTGCATATCGTACAAATTAGCACCGATGCTGTAACCCGGCTGACGCCCGTCAATGGTCACGAAAAGAATCGCGCCGTCTGCTCTTTGCCCCATTGCAGTGCGAGGAGCAATTCCCCATCCTTCACTGGCATTGCGAATCAGACCTTTACCATTCACGATTAAACGTGGCTGAAAGGTGACTGCTTCTTGCACGTTCATTTTGGACAATTCAGATAGTGAATAGTGCCCGGCAATCATTTTTCCCTGCTTATCAATACCTACGATTTGGGCTGAAGCATTTTTCCCCATATCGTTGTAGTATATCTGACCCTGGGAGATGACAACACCGATCGGTTTAAAGCCATTTCCGTTCCAGTTGGGATCGGCAAATCCGCCGCCGTTTACGCCAGCAACGGCTCCTAAGCGCTCGACCATGCTGGATACCCGTTCTCCCCTGCCAACCTTGGCAGGGATCCCGAGTCTGATTTTAGTGGGATCATTCACTGTCATCACGTAGCCATGATAATTCCGACCTGATACCTCTTCCACTTCAACCAGCGGCGTTTGCTGCAACTTGGTCGGTGTCAGATCAGGCAGCTTGATCGTATGCCTGTCCTTCTCCTCGCCCATCTGCTCAAAACGAGCCGAGTATTCGGCCACACGCTTTTGCGCCTCCTCTTCACCGATAAAATATTTCGCCCAGTGGCGATGTTGAGTAGTAATCAGCGTATCGGCGGCCAAATAGCGCATATCCTTGCCAGAGGGGGTTAAGAATAGCCACGCCGCGCCTCCTATTCCTGCTAGCAGGAAGACTATAAAAAGTCGCAGCACAAAGCGACCGAATCTACCCTTTCGTTTCTTCTTTTTATTTTTCTGCCTGCGAGCTGCTGCGCGCTGTGGCAAAACTTCCGGTTTCATTCAACATCTCTCCTATTATGGTGACTTCAATCTTAAAAACTCACTGTTATCCATCATACATCAACATCTAACGACAATATCATAATCTAATTTTGTAGAATGATAGTGTCAATTTTTTAACAGATTCCCAACCTATAAAATAACACAACAAACAGCCCTCCACACAGATGTGAAGGACTGTTTTTGCAATTTACTTTATGAAAACTACGTCCGCGTTCGCTTGGCATATACCTCTTTTACGGCACTGCCTCCGGTTCAAGCAGCATAAACAGTTCTTTCATTTGTTGTCGCTTGAGTTTGGGACTGAGCACATACAATGTATCCCCCGGCTCAATCACAGTCGTACCTCTCGGGGCAATAATTTGCTCGTTCCGAATAATGGCGGTGAATAAAATGTCATCAGGCAGCTGCATATCCTGGATCGCTTTGCCCGCAATTGACATTCCCTTTTGCACCTGAATATGATTAATTTCCGAAGTGGTTTTCCCCAGAGAAACCAACTCCAGCAACGAAGGCGACGACGTCTCGTTAGGGTCCATTAAGCCTAGCTTCACTGCCAGCCACGAAATGGTCGTACCTTGAATAATCGCAGAGGTAAGCACGACGAAAAATACAACATTAAAAAACATGGGCCCTACATCCATCTCGTCCAGTAGTGGATAGGTGGCCAGTACAATGGGGACTGCTCCCCGTAGCCCTGCCCAAGATAACAACGTCTTTTCGCGTATGGAGTATCTGGAGAAAAGCAAGCTCAGAAAGACGCCAATCGGTCGAGCTACGAGCATCAGGATAAAGGAAAGCGCCAAACTTTGCCACGCAATACCCAGCAGCTGATCAGGGAAAACCAGCAATCCGAGCAGGACGAACATCATAATCTGCACCATCCAGGCGAAGCCATTGTTAAAATGAATAATGGACCGCTTGTAGGTCAAGTCGGAGTTACCCAGCACGATGGCCATGACATATACCGCCAGCAGTCCGCTTGCCTCCAGCAAGGATGCCGCCGCATACGTTAGCACTGCAAATGCCAGGGCCATCACTGGATACAGGCCGGATGAGTCAAAATTCATTTTATTAATCGCATATACCCCTAAGCGACCGAGTGCAAAACCAATGACCAGACCAAAACCCATTTCCCATAAAAACAACAAAATATGTATCCAAATGGATTGTTCAGGGTGATGTATCAACTCAATTAATGTAACTGTGAGAAATACAGCCATCGGGTCATTGCTGCCGGACTCCGCTTCGAGCGTAGAGGTAATTCGTTTCTTGATATTTTCCCCCCCCAAAACGGAAAACACAGCAGCCGCATCCGTCGATCCAACAATAGCCCCAAACAGCATAGATTCCATCCAGCCTACGCCTAAAATAAACTTGGCGCAGACACCAATGACTACGGTCGTAACGATGACCCCAAGCGTGGATAACGACAACGCAGGTCGAATGACTGGTTTAATATCTGCAAACTTCGTCTGCATCCCGCCTTCAAACAAGATCACAATGAGCGCGAGAATACCCACCAGCTGCGTAATAAAGGCATTATCAAAATAAATAAACTGACTGAGCACCATGCCAACGGCAATAAACAAAACAAGCGCAGGCATGCCGAAACGACTGGAAAATTTGGTAGTCAGTACACCGACCAGCAGTAAGCCGGACAGCAAAAGCACAATAAAATTAATAACGGTTGTTTGTTCCATACAGCTTCTCCTATCTTGAAAATAGATGTTCATTTTTCGCCTTCTATCTATATACCCTCAAATCATGCAGAATACTAATCCTGGGATAAAAAATGTTTGAAAATTAAAAAATCCAGCTCACGGTCTGTGCTAAATTAGCACTTCATGAGCTGGATGTATGTTTTTTATAGACTTAGCTGCGACAAAGGTGGCGCTTATGCTTTAGGCTGAATCATATGAGCCGGTACGACATACTGGTCAAATTGTTCCTCGGTCAGCAGCCCGCTACGAAGAGCCGCTTCTTTAAGAGACAATCCTTCCGCATGCGCAAGTTTGGCAATTTTAGCGGCATTCTCATATCCGATATATGGATTCAATGCCGTCACCAGCATCAGCGAATTGTTCAAATTGTGCTCAATTTTAGCGAGGTCTGGCTCGATGCCGATCGCACAGTTATCATTAAAGGCCACAATTGAATCGGCTAGCAGATTTACGGATTGCAGGAAATTATAAATAATAACCGGCTTAAACACGTTCAGCTCAAAATTCCCCTGACTCGCAGCAAAGCCGATCGCTGCATCATTACCCATAACCTGCGTAACGACCATCGTCAGCGCCTCGCTCTGGGTCGGATTCACCTTGCCTGGCATGATCGAGCTGCCCGGCTCGTTAGCAGGGATCGTAATTTCACCCAAGCCGCTGCGTGGACCACTTGCCAGCCACCGGACATCATTGGCGATTTTCATCAAATCGGCAGCGAGCGCTTTGATTGCTCCGTGTACGGCTACGACTTCATCATGGCTGGTGAGTGCATGAAACTTGTTCGGTGCGGAAGTAAACGACTTGCCAGTGATGTTGGAAATTTCGGCAGACGTTCGGGTACCGAACTCTGGATGAGCGTTAATACCTGTACCTACAGCTGTACCACCAATTGCCAGCTCCTTCATGTATTGAACCGTGTCTATGATAATTCGCTTGCTTTTGTCCAGCATGGCATACCAGCCGCTAATTTCCTGACCCAGTGTAAGCGGCGTGGCATCCTGTAGGTGAGTCCGTCCGATTTTAATAATATCCTTAAACTGCTCTGACTTCTGTTGGAAGGTTTCTTTCAGCTTGTCAATGGCAGGCAACAAGCGATCCTCGACTGCAATGACGCCCGCTACGTGAAGCGCCGTAGGAAACGTATCGTTTGAACTTTGTGACATGTTCACATCGTCATTAGGATGCAGCTTCACATCTTTTCCCTGCTCCTGTAGCCATTGACTTCCCAGATGGGCAATTACTTCGTTCACATTCATATTGGACTGCGTACCGCTCCCTGTCTGCCATACAACCAGTGGGAAATGGTCATCGACCCGTCCAGCGAGAATTTCATCCGCTGCATAAATAATGGCGTCCTGCTTCTCCTGTGACAGCTTGCCCAGCTTATAGTTGCTGATCGCCGCACTCTTTTTAAGCACCGCGAACGCCTGAATAACCTCTAGCGGCATTTTCTCCGAACCAATCGGGAAATTTTCCTTGCTTCGCTGTGTTTGCGCCCCCCACAGGCGGTCTGCCGGTACCTTGATTTCGCCCAACGTATCCTTTTCGATGCGGTAGTTCAACTCATTTCCTCCTCTTAGCCTATGTAATTCAGACAAAATATGGTGATCTTCTTTGCCTATTATACATTAAATTTCAAATGTTATCATATATTTTGCAAGCGCTTTTTTACGATAAGGTAAGAGGAGGAAAGAAATACTATCTACAAACCTGATCTTTAAGTCAGCTAACGGAAATATTACCTTTGGCGCGAACTTCTTTTCTGCCCAGCAGCTTGTTCAGTGCGTCAATGTAGGCTTTAGCGCTGGCTTCCAAAATATCTGTACTTGTACCTCTTCCCCGAGCTGTGTACTCTCCTTGCCTCAAGATGGCATGCACTTCCCCCTGTGCATCCTTGCCATACGTCACGGACTGGATTGAATAATCCTCCAATTCCACCTCTTCACCACTTGCTTTATCTATAGCATTGAAAATCGCATCTACGGAACCGTTGCCCATCGCGACTTCATCAATGGACGTTCCATCCTGTTTACTCAACCGAATAGACGCTACCGGAACCGACTGATTGCCATAGGATACTTGAATGGAGTCCAGGGTGTAAATCTGAGGGGAGACATTGCGGCTTTCGTCCATCAGGACAAGCAGATCCTCATCCAGCACCTGCTTTTTCTTGTCGGTCAAGGCTTTGAATTTGTGGAACGCCTCCTGAAGCTGCTCCTCCGTCAGACTATCCAATCCCATGTCCGCCAGCTTTTCCTTGAACGCATGTCGACCGGAATGCTTGCCCAACACAAGCTTACTCGTCTTCAAGCCAATACGCTCAGGGGATACGATCTCATACGTTGTGCGCTCCTTAAGCATTCCGTCCTGGTGTATGCCGGATTCGTGTGCAAAAGCATTGGCTCCAACGATGGCCTTGTTCCCTGGTACCGACATCCCCGTTCGCTTGCTCACCAATCGGCTGGTTGCATACAGTTCCTCCAGAACCAGACTCGTTTGTACGTTATAAAGCTCGGTTCTCGTATCGAGGGCCAATGCAACCTCCTCGATCGGTGTATTTCCTGCTCGCTCACCGATACCATTGATGGTACCTTCAAATTGATCTACACCGTTACGAATAGCCGCCAGTGTGTTGGCCGTGGCCATGCCAAGATCATCATGACAGTGCGTGCTGAGCTGTATTTTTTCGATGTTGGGCACTTGTTGTTTTACGACTCTAAACATTTCACCGAACTGGTCAGGCGAGGCATATCCCACCGTATCCGGCAGATTGACGACTGTCGCCCCAGCGCGAATTGCCATATCCACGACCTCACAAATAAAGTCCAGCTCGGTACGACTGGCGTCCTCCGCCGAAAATTCTACCTTGCTGAAATACTTGCGTCCATAACGAATGGCAGCGGCTGCGGTCTCTAGTACTTTTTCCTTATCCATCCGCAGCTTATGCTGGCGGTGAATAGGTGAAGTAGCCAGGAACAAATGAAGACAGGCATCCTCGGCTCCCCGCAGCGCCTCTCTTACCGCATCAATATCCTGCTCTTTGGAGCGTGCAAAACCAACCAGTGTGGCCTGGGTAACCTGTTTGGCAATCTCCTGCATGCTGAATATCTCACCAGGCGAGGTAGCCGGAAAGCCGGTCTCAATCCGATCTACGCCCAACTTTTGAAGCTGAAGGGCAATTTCCACCTTTTCTGAGCTGGTCAGGCTGACTCCCGGTGACTGTTCTCCATCTCTTAACGTTGTGTCCAACACCCATATTTTGCGCATACAGTTACCACCTTTGCTTTAGTATTAGGAGATGCTCAAGAACAGGTTTGCAGATCGCTATATATTCATCCGATCATCAGATGTTTAAGATTAAAAAAATTATGAATTAGCCATATGCTTCTGCAACTCCAGCTTGGTGCCGTCCAAATGTTGAATGCTATACAGCTCGGCAGCCTTACCATCCCGATCCCGGATTGCTTCATATATTTTCTCATGCTGCAATGTAAAATGGTTTTGCATTACTGGATCGGTAATGAGATTGTTCAGCGCCTTCCGAATCGCCTCTACAAAGCTGCGATATACGTCTGTAAGCACCTTATTTCGTGTAGCCCCGGCAACAGCCAAGTGAAAAGTGATATCCGCATCGAGATACCCGTTCATATCTCCAGCGGCCAATGTCGCAGCACGTCGATCCAGCGCCTCCCGCATCAAGTGTAAATCCTCGTCATTACGGCGTAAGGCAGCCAATCTGGCAATCTCCAGCTCCAACACACTCCGTACCTCATACACCTCGATGATTTCAGCGCGGCTTAGGCGGTAATCCAATGGCTCTTGAGAGGTTGTCGGTTGGCAAACAAAAGTTCCGTGTCCTTGCTTTTTCTCTAATAGACCGGCATGTACCAGAACGCTAACCGCTTCACGCACTGTGGATCGTCCGACCCCAAAGAGCTTCATGAGCTCAGGCTCTGTTGGAATCTTTGTGCCCACGTTCCATTCACCAGCAGCTATTTTTCGTTGCAACTGTTCAGCCACTTCATCGGCAATTTGCTTGCGTTTGACGGCTTGAAAAGGCACCATATCATAATTCATCTGATCATCTCCTGTTTCGTATCATACTATGACCGGCTCTCGCTTTGCAACTGTTTTTCAATCCCCTTCTGCACACGCTACTGCCCTAGACTCGCCACCTTCAGCTTTTCGTCCACCCAAATAAAGCCTACACCGTTAAACACGATGCAGGCTTATTTCTATACAATAATGCTAGGATTTCGATTTATTAGGTGTAACACAATACAATCGGCTGGTTGTTTCAAAAATATGACCTGGCGCAAGTGCAATTAACCCGATGTCTTCCGCATTCAAATCCGTACGATTCGGTGCATTGATCATGTTCATTTGCGGCTCAGGACAGATAAATTCCTTGTTCGCTTTGTTGTTCCAGATCATCCAATGCTTATAGGCTGTGCCTACATCATATACGAGGGTAGCACCTGTCTTACTGTGTGTCAGTTCCATGTAGTTGCGTCCATTTTGCGGAGCTGCCGTGTAATGATTATCCATAGAGGCAAAATAAGGACTAACTCCCGTTGTCTTCAGCAGTTCCTCTTCCGGGGATAATGGCTGGAACTGTCCGGTGGCCAGCAGCCGCTCCGTTAGCTCACGACGTTCACCGATCGTGACCTTGATCTTGTAATCCTCGGGCGAGCTATCGGGTACGAACGGAACACGAATCGCCGTGTGAAAGGCAAACAAGTTGGGGATCGGTTGATCTCCCTCGTTATGGATCACATAGCGCTGATGCAGGCCGAATTCATCCAGGCTGTACGTCAGCTTCATAGTGAAGTTGAACGGCAAGTATCGGAACATGGGATGTCCTTCCCTTACATGCTGATTCATTACAACATAGCTGCCCTGCTCCCCGGAACCGTAATCCTCTACCTCCCACCGAACGGTGTGTAAAAAGCCGTGCAAATGGTTGTGGGTCGCCTCCTCGTTAATTGGCAACTCATATGTAACTCCATTCCACAGGAATTTTCCATCCTCATACCGATTCGGAGGGTACAGGAAAGGAATTCCATAAACAGACGGGCTTTGTTTAAAAGCCTCTATGCTGTCAGCATCCGGCTCACGCAAAAAAGAATATCCCAATTCATTGTCACGAAAAGAAATCAGATTCGCACCGTTTCCCGGCAGGGCTACCGCTTCATATCGCTCAAATTTAAGACGAATCGCTGGTATTCCATAATAAAGATCACCAATTGCAGCATGCTGTTGTGTCATCAAATATCCTCCTTGATGAAATGACGATGGTTAATGAAAGCGTTTTGCTTTTGGCTTGACTATACCATGCTCAGCAAAAAAATTCCACGTCAATACAAAAAAACGACGCCTCGCAAGGCATCGTCCTTCTCACACCACTACACATAACGCCCCTGCTTAGGGACAGCCATGCGCTCAAAATCTTCAGCCAGTCGATCCAGCTGATCTCTCAGTTCCGTTCCATGCATGTAATGACCGTGTCCTGTAACTGCAATCTTGGGCTTTAACCCAGCCAGCATTTCCACCGACTGCTGAGCAGCCTGCCAATCTGTCGTAAAATATGCAGGTGGCCCGTGTATTTCTTTTTCCTGTAAAATAACGGCCAGCGCCGATTCCTGCTTCACCGTAATAAAAGCATCCCCAGCAACCAGTAACCGTCTCCGCTCATGAAAAAGCGATACATGTCCCGGCGTATGTCCCGGCGTATGTAGCCACTTCCAACCGGGAGCACCTGGGACACTGCCATCCTGAGGCAAGGGAGCAATACGATCATCAAGATCTATAGCATCATTGGGGTATAGAAAAGAAATACCCGACAACAAACCTCCACCCACACTGGGATCAGGTTTCTGATAATCCTTCATTCCCGTCAAAAAAGGCAATTCCAGCGGATGTGCATAAACAGGAGCCGCCCAATGCTGGACCAACTCAATAACCGAGCCTACATGATCAAAATGACCGTGAGTAAGCACAATAGCAACCGGAGGACCAGTGAACCGTTCCTCAGCCTGACGAATAATCGAGTCTGTAAATCCTGTCATCCCCGTATCCACCAGCACCCAGGATCGGCTTCCCGGCTCCCCGATAAAACACACATTTACAAACAGTGTCCGTAAGCTCAAGAGATCGGGAGCAGCCTCTTCATTTGCCGTCATTCCTTCGGTGAACAGATGATTTGCCAAAGCGTCACCCTCCTATTCACATGGAATTTCCTGTCATTCACAACTTATAGGCTTCCCCCATGTCAGCAGATTATGCGGACACTGCTAAATATAATCCGCTTGTCACGAAAATAGACCTGTTTACATTACTCGGATAATTTGCTCCAGGCCGCATCCAGCAAATGATCGAACAAATCATCATTTTCTTCAATCCAGCTATCCATCTCCAGCATTTCTTCCTCTACCCTCGGCTCCCCCGCAAAATGGAGACTGTAGTCCCATTCCTTCCCCCTCTTACTGTGGAATGTAATTTCATATACGGACTGATGTCCATTTACTCCAAATACGACTTGGCCTAAATAAACACCGTTTTCATCTCTCGTCATTTGTGCCTGTTGAATATGTACTTCCTTCACTTCCTGAGGTGAATTTTGCTCTGTCATTTATTTATCCGCCCTTTCATTTTCACTAAAATGTACCAAAACTGATTTGTGAACCTTTTCGTTACATTGTACAATATATAAGCTATGTGTAGAATTTGCAAAAAAATGTGCAAGCAACCTAAGCCTGTTTAAGGCTTTTTCGTGAAATGGAGGTAAGTAACATGTCAGATTTTCAACAAAAATTGCAAAAATATGCCGAATTAGCCGTTCGCGTGGGCGTCAATGTCCAGCCTGGGCAGACCCTGATCGTTCATGCTCCCATCTTGTCCGCCGAACTCGTGCGACTGATTGTTAAGTCAGCCTACACGGTCGGAGCAAAGCTGGTTAAAGTAAAATGGAGCGATGAGACTATCACCCGGTTACAGTATGAACTAGCTCCTGATGAAACTTTTAATATCGCTCCCAAATGGTACGCAGCCGAAATGACTGAAGAGGTCGAAAATGGTGCGGCAGTACTCCATGTTATTGCAGAAAATCCGGATTTGCTTCAAGGTATCCCGTCCAGCCGAATTACTGCTGCTCAACGGGTGCGGTCACATGAATTACGTCAATACCGTGAATATCAAATGGCCGACAAATTCAGCTGGTCTCTGGTCGCTTATCCTTCTGCAGAGTGGGCTGCCAAAGTATTCCCGAATCTGGCTGCTTCCGAACAAATAGATAAGCTGTGGGAAGCCATTTTCAGCACCGTGCGTGTGGATTTGGACAATCCGGTAGAAGCGTGGAAAGAGCATTTAAAAACCCTTTCCAGCAAATCCGATATTTTAAACGCAAAACGCTATAAAAAGCTTCATTATTTGGCTCCTGGAACCGATCTTACCATCGAATTGGCTAAGGATCACCTCTGGGTAGCTGCTGAAAGCGTCAACCAACAGGGACATAGCTTTGTAGCCAACATGCCTACCGAAGAAGTATTTACAGCTCCACTCAAAACAGGTGTGAACGGCAAAGTCAGCAGTACCAAGCCACTTAGCTACAGTGGCAATATTATCGACAACTTTTCGTTGACCTTTGAAAATGGACGCATTGTCGATGTACAGGCCGAAACAGGCTTGCAGACTCTTCAGCACCTCGTAGAAATGGATGAAGGTTCCCACTACTTGGGCGAGGTTGCTCTCGTGCCTCACAAGTCACCTATCTCTGATAAAAACATTTTGTTCTATAATACGTTGTTTGATGAAAATGCATCCAACCATTTGGCCATTGGTAATGCCTATGCATTTAACCTTAAGGGTGGCAAGGATATGACTGCAGAGGAACTGGTGGCGAACGGTCTGAATTCCAGTCTGACACACGTCGACTTTATGATCGGTTCAGGTGAAATGGACATTAACGGTGTTACCGAGGACGGTACTGAGGAGCCTATCTTCCGCAAAGGGAATTGGGCGATCTAAAATGATAAAAAAGGCTCTCGCCGCTTTACGTGGGGGAGCCTTCTTACTTCTTCAGCAGGTGATTCACAGATATTCTATAACGTATTAATCCAATAATTCGCGGCAATTCCAAAAACAATTTGTACCACGCTGATGATGAAAAAGACAATAAAGCAGCTTACAACTCTGCGATTCGTGGTTTGATGTAAGGACTTTACCCACGGGAACATAGGGTTGATTAGTCCCGATATATACACCATCCACGGCCAAATCCGCTTTGTTGCCGATGACCACAACATTTACAGCTTTATGGGTCAATTGAATTGGAAAATCAATCAAGTTTAAAAATGCATTCTGGCTTTTAACCCTTTGCTCGCTTCCATTCACAATGATTTTTCCGCTATTTAAGCTACGCTTGTACTCAATACTATATTGTCCCGTGATCTTCTACATTCCATTTTGCCATTGCCAAACTCCTCTCAAGTAATAGGTAAGCCGCAGATGTATTTCCGGCATTTCCTAATTATGTATCAATAAAATCATAACATAAGCTACAAGTTAAATAATGAAAAAGACCGCTTGTCAGCGGCCTTTACAAATCATTTTTATATTGTAAAAGTTATTCTTTTAGATTAGTTCTTATATCCCATTTTAGCCTTATAAGCCTGTGAATATTGATCAGCCGCTAAAATCGCATCAAGCACATCATCGGCTGTGACGGCAAATGGCAGATTGTGAGCTGTTTCGCCTTCTTTCGTAGCTGCCTGAGCGACCCGATACAAATCCTCGCGCGAAGCTTCCTGAAGCTTAACATCTTCCAGAGTTACGGGCAGATCCAGCTTGAGATAAAAGTCGATATATCGCTCCACCTCGGTCAGAGGTCTTTTTTCCAGAGCAAGCTGAACCAAGGTGCCAAAAGCTACCTTCTGACCATGCGTCAGGTGATGAATGTCCCCTTCCAGCACGGTAAAGCCATTGTGAATCGCATGTGCACCCGCCAAGCCACCGCTTTCAAAGCCTAAACCACTCAGTAGCGTATTAGCTTCCACTACTGCTTCCAGCGCAGGAGTGACAACTTTGCGTTTTACAGATTCATAAGCTTGCAATCCATAATCGAAGAGAACCTCCTCGCACTTGGACGCAATGGCTTCGGCTGCCAAGGTTGGCAGACCGCCAGCCATCGTCGTTGCGCGAGCCTCGATGACCGCACGGGCTTCAATCCAAGTCGCCATGGCATCCGCGATACCTGAGGAGAGGAATAGTGGCGGGGCTTGGGAAATAACCTTCGTGTCAACCAGGATCAAACTCGGATTTTTACTAAAAAAGGAATACGTATCAAACGCACCTTCATCCGTGTACAAGACAGATAGCGCACTGGTCGGTGCATCTGTGGAAGCAGTCGTAGGAATAATCACAACCGAGGCACCGAGTAGCTCATTAACAGCTTTGGCGGTATCCAGTGTTTTACCACCGCCAACACCGATGACAATATCAACACTTCGTCCATGATCAGCAATACGGTTCACTTCATTTTTGGATGCTTCTCCTTGAAACTCAACCTTTACCGCAGTTATCCCGACCTGCTCCAGACTTTTTACGACCCGGTCGGCTGCGATGCCCCAAACCAGCTTATCTGCAATAACCAGAGCAGAATGGCCTAATGGCTTAACATACTCCCCCGTTTTATCAATCACATTTTTCCCTTGCACATATTTACCTGGACTAATAAATACTTTTTCGCTCATCATTCAACGCTCCTTCCAAGTTTGTACAACTTTTATTATACGGCTGAAAGGGCACACATCTCAATTTCAAACCCGAGATCTTCAATCATTTGATGATCAGCTGTGACCTCTTGCCCTTCAGTCGTCAAGTAATCCCCTACAAAAATCGAATTAGCCGCATATAAAGATAGAGGTTGTAGCGAACGCAGATTTAGCTCCCGTCCGCCAGCGACACGTATTTCTTTGGATGGACAGATGAATCTGAACAATGCCAGTACCTTTAGTGCTCTAATCGGGGTTACTCGCTTTGCTCCTTCCAGCGGGGTTCCGGGAATCGGATTCAGAAAGTTAACCGGAATAGAATCAGCAGCTAGTTCCCGTAAGGCATAGGCCATTTCAACGATTTCCTCATTCGTTTCCCCCATACCGATAATAACGCCAGAGCATGGAGACATTCCGTGAGATTGAGCTATTTTAACGGTTTCGATCCGTTGATCATATGTATGTGTGGTGGTAATGGACGGATAATTGCCCTTGCTCGTATTTAAATTATGGTTGTAACGATGTACCCCAGCCTCAGCCAGCCTTTGGGCCTGATCTCCCTTGAGAATCCCCAGGCAAGCACAAATTTTGAGCGGCATTGTACTGGTAATTTCCTCTACAGCTTCAATCACCTGATCCAGCTCCCGATCCGTTGGGCCTTTGCCGGAGGCGACAATGCAGTACGTTCCCGCTTTCCTTGCCAACGCTTCACGCGCCCCAGCCAGCAGAGACTCCTTGTCCAGCATACTATACTTGCTGACAGGCGCCGTGGATACAATAGATTGTGAGCAATAACCACAATCCTCCGGGCATAGGCCGCTTTTAGCGTTCATGATCATGTTGAGCTTAACCTTTTTACCGTAAAAGTGATGCCGTATCCGGAAAGCAGCTTGCATGATCGCCAATATGTCCTCATCGTTTGCTTCCAATAACGCGGTGCCTTCCTTTAGTGTCAGCCTGCCGCCTTGGATCGCTTTATCAGCCAGCGAGTACCAATCCAAACCCTCATTGAATAATTTCATACTTTATACCTCCATCATTTTGATCATGAAAAATAATAAAACGCTCAGGATCATTTTAAATTCATTCTTTAATTGTAAACCTAATATATTTCGTTTAGGTTGACAATAACACAAACATCATATCAATTCATTTCCTTTCTGTAAAGAAGAGAAAATAAAAAGCGACCCCATATCGTTCAAGGTCGCTTGCAAGGTTTTATTCCATTATGAGACTCCTGCTTCCTCCACGATGATGGGCTGCTTTATGAGCCGAATACGTGAAATCCGCTTGTTTTCAACCTCTTCTACAACGAACATACACCCTTCAAACACAACAGACTGACCTGGCTGTGGAGGAATAACCTCAACATGTGAGTATAGCCAGCCCCCTACCGTATCATAATCCTCATGATCAAGTTCCAGTCCGAAGCGATCGTTCACTTCATCAATTAATAACATACCGTCAATGGAAAATTCCTCGTCATTAATCTGCTCACAACCAGGACGTTCCTGATCGAATTCATCCTGAATTTCACCTACGATTTCTTCCATAATGTCTTCCAGCGTCACCATACCCGATGTCCCGCCATATTCATCAATCAGAATCGCAATTTGCGTTTTGCTACGCTGCATGCGCTTAAGCAAGTCACTAATTTGTGTAGATTCAGGAACAGCCAGAATCGGTCGAATCATCGTACGGGTATCCAGTGTGTTGGCCCGCAGAAGGTCCTTAATGTGGATAAAGCCAATGATATGGTCCTTATCTTCGGCGCAGATTGGATAACGGGTTCTCATGCTTTCCGTCGCAATCCTGAGATTTTCTTCTCTGGACTCATTGCTGTACAAACAGATCATCTCGGTACGCGGAATCATAATTTCCCTGGCGGTCGTATCGGTAAAATCAAATATATTATCAACAAGCGCCAATTCCGTATTGTCAATTAGTCCGCTCTTATTGCTTTCTTTCATCAGAATGCGTATTTCATCTCCGGTATGCGCGGAATCGTCATATTCCGATACCGGTTCCATACGGAATAAACGCAACAGGCTGTTCGCCATACCATTCAACACCCAGATAAATGGATACATGAGCTTGTAAAACCAAGTCATCAGCATGGCTGAATACAGCGTAATGGTTTCAGATTTACGAATGGCTATCGTTTTGGGCGCCAACTCACCCAACACAATATGCAAAATCGTAATGACAATAAATGCAATGACCACGGCAGTTCCGTGCACATACACCGCTCCCAATCCAGCGGCGGTAAATACAGGTTCGATCAAATGTGCGATGGCCGGCTCTCCGATCCATCCCAGTCCCAATGATGCCAGTGTAATGCCCAATTGACAGGCCGACAAATAGGCATCCAAATTGTGTAACATTTTCGCAGCGTACTTGGCCTTTTTATTGCCCGCCTCCACCAACGTTTCAATACGGCTGCCTCTGACCTTGACCATGGCAAATTCCGCAGATACAAAAAAACCATTCAATAATACTAATGCAAAAACAATAATCAAGTTAAACATACTCGGTAAAGGGTCACTCAATATGCTCCCCATCAGCCGTCATTACGGCAGACAGGCGCACCTCCTTCGGATAATTTCATCATAGACAGAACGATAACACATCATAAGCAGCATCAACTTCCCAACACGTTCACTCCTTCCTGCTTCTAAAAGCATTTTTCCGCATGATTAATTATATTTTCATCAGCTTATATTCAATTATATAACTATACTCTATACAGTCAAACCACAAGCAATGTTATAAAAATTAGTTTCCCCTGTCATTTAGGTCAAAAAGCTTCATTTTTCGCCTCTTACCACAAAGGAAGCAACTATATTTGAGAAAGATTATAAACAAAATACATCCCCTGCCTTCAGGCAGAGGATGCAGACTAATCTATATAAAGGCATCAGCGAACCGGGGATACGCCCGGGCTCCCGATGACGCCGGGATATTGATACACCAAAGGCTCATCAAAAGTAGCATAATCCAGGTTTACCATAAGTAGAACGGTCCGCTTGCCCGTAGCCGGATCACTGATAATAATGTGGTCACGACCTGCTGCTTCCAGCGTACCTTTGAATATTTTCGCGTTCCATTCCCGGTTATTTTCATAGGTCATATAAAAGGTTCCTATTTTACCCAAGTTCAAGCGTAAAATATTTTCAATGTATGATTGCTCAAATTGCGGAGTCTGAACCTGCACCACTGCACCAGTCGGCGTCATGGCGCTACCACTGCTTACTTGTGGCGGATAACCAGTCATTGGCTGCATGGTTCCGACCGGAGTCATCCCTCTTGGCCATTCAGGATACCCGTTACCGAAAGGATAAGAAACAGGACGATACGCTTGCTGTGAAATCATGTAAATTCCTCCTAAAGTGGTTTTAAACCATTCAAAAATCATGTTGAAGCGCTCTAAAAGACGGCAGGGCAATCCTGTACAGTCGGGGCAAAGAAGCAATGCGCTTTAAAACGCCCGGTGTTAGTCTGGTTATACCAGGTACCCGGACACTCTCCGGAAGGTCTGAAAAACCACAATGCATTCGAAGCCGGACGTATTTTTTCCCCATTAATGACACGCCGGGCAAGACGAATTTCACGGTCACGGGCTCTTTGATAAAAGTACCCCTTTTGGGTAGCTTCAAATCCGCCAGGACTTTGAAAGACCATGTCATTCATGAGGCGAATTCCCCGAAAATCCAGACAATTGCCCAAAATCCGATTTACTCCAACATTGCCGACCATGAGCATCCCCTGCTCTCCTTCTCCTTCGGCCTCTGCCCGCATAAGTCGGGCGAGTGTCCTTACATCCTCCGAGTTGACATTAATAACAGCCAATGTGTTCCCTCCTTGCTGCTGCTCAATTATATACCTTATCGTATGGTACAAATGCCCAATGGGTGACAGCTCCAATACAATCAAATAAAAAAAATAGTCCCGATTTGGGGACTACGTATTCAATCAATCTTATGGTTCGTAAATCATTTTGCGCGTCATGCCACCGTCTACCACCAGATTCGTACCTGTTACAAAATCATTGCCAGATTGGGTCAAATACAGACAGGCCCGTGCGATGTCTTGAGGAGTTCCCACACGTCCGGACGGATGCTGCTGATGGTCTTCTGCACGCAATTGCTCGTAATTCCCAGTTTCAATCCACCCTGGACTGATGCAATTGACCTGAATCCCATCCTTTCCTAGCGATATGGCCATCGCGTGTGTAAGGGCAGCAATGGCTCCTTTGGACGCTGCGTAGGCTTCTGTATCCGGCTCCGACATAAAAGCCCGTGTAGAGGTCATATTGACCACCGAACCCCCCTCCGGGTTTCGTTTCATCACCTTAGCCGCTTCCCGTGTCGCAATAAAACAACTGCGTACGTTGGTATTCAAAATATTATCCCATTCTGCTACCGTTAACTCATACGGGGACTTCCATTTGGACACACCTGCATTGTTGATCAGTGTATGAATAGTACCGTACTCTTCCTCCGTGGTACGAATGAGCGTTACAATATCTTCTTCCTTTCGCACATCACAAGGAATAAAAATGGCCTGATATCCTTCATTACGTGCCGCTGCAGCGGCTGCGGCGCCCTCTTCTTCATTATGGTCTGCAAATACGACTTTGGCACCCTCAGCAGCGTAGGTGAAAGCGACCTCTCTCCCAATTCCATGCGCCGCTCCTGTTACAATAACAACTTGTCCTTCAAATGACACGACTCATTCCTCCCTCTAAACTCTTCACTAGTATATATGTACCAAAATATGCTGTACAAGAAACACTCACAGCCCCCTACCCTGTTGCATCGCAGAAGGCCGTAAATGATCAAATGAGGGAATAGGCTGTGATCACATTTTAACCTGTTCCAAGCTATAGCGATTAAGACGTTGAAATCCGATGTATCGTGTCCCCTGAAAGGTAAGCCGTCCTTCATCTCCTTCGGCACATTGTCCATATTCTTCTCCGGTTACCTTAAACTCCATCCGGTCGCCGCTTTCCACCTCGAAGGTTAAATAATAGAAAGTATAGGTTCGAGTCCCTTGCTCCTCCTGCCGCCTCTGCTGGAGATGTGTCCTTCTGGCCGTAATTCGGGAACCGACTGTCAATACAGGCTGCCTTTTATTTCGGTTCCATTCCACGACTTCTTTGCCCGCAGACAACACAACAATACCCAACACGACTACGAAAAATACGGGCAGTACCGTACCCAGCCAATCGAACATCCATAATGACTCAAATCCCATGCACCGCACTCCTCTCCGCCAGGCATTCCATAGGGGAACCGCCGGGCATCCTCACATGACCTAAGCTTTCCATAGTAGTATATGTAGGTTCCTGCCCAAATTTGATAGCAACCCTTAAGAACGCCAAGAGCCTCCACGGAATGATCCGGGAGGCTCAAAATATGGCGATATCAGAATGGTACATCGATTTACACATGTACAAGCTGGAGATAACGTTGCGTTTCATCTAGAACTTCACAATCTTCAGCTTCAGCGTAACGCTCTGCACACTGCTTACAGTCCTCTTCAGTCGTACAACCATAGGCATCTTGGCAAGTGTAACAAAATTGAAGGTAGTACTGTGTTAACATATGATCCTGATTCGCTCTCATGATTATCACTCCTATCGTTGTTTACAGGTTTAGTATAACAGCGCCGTAGTCGTTACCTTGTGATTTTTTTCACATAATGTCATATAAAATTTAAATTTTTTAAAAATAAAACGCCCCACACCTTTTTCCTAAGTCTGCATGTCTTATGAGAACCTGCAAAGTTAGAAAAAAAGCCTAGGGCAATCACCTTTGTAAAAGTTATAGAATTCTCCAGTTTGCGCCGCCGTCCGTCGTTTTCAGCAACAGTGATTTCTTATCATCCAGACGCTCCAAAAGCAGCCAGCCTACCGATGATGAAGCAAAACGGAGCTTGACCGATCGAGGGTAATCTTTTAGCTTCGAAGGCAGTACTTTGTTGCCTGTGAGACTTGCCCACGTCTTTCCCCCATCCAACGTGCGGCTCATTCCAGTTTGACTTATAATCCAGCCTTCTTTTTCGTTTAGAAAAGTACGACCTGGGATGATAGACTTACTTTTGCTGCTCAGACCCAAAGACACAGCGTTCCATTGTGTACCTGCATCAGCAGTAAACAGCCCGCTATATTTTGTGCCGTTATCCCCATAGCAAAGAACTGGAATCCAATACGAGGAGCTACTTCCCTGAAGAGACTGCTGAGCTTCTGCTTGGGCCTGCGGGCAACCCTGCATTTTGTTAACTGCCGGAGTCCAGGTTTTCCCTTGATTCAAAGTCCTGTACAGCTTAACACTGCTATCCAGATTGATTGCAACAAAACCCTGATTGCCGGAAGAAAAACTCATCCCCGCCACACTGCCCTGATCGGGCAGCCCAGAGCCTGATTCACTGGACGTCATGCCGGAACTCTGTACGACCTTTTTCCAGGTGGCTCCTCCGTCAGTGGTGTGATACAGCAATTTTTGCTGATTCTGCTTATTCAGGTTTACATAAGCCATTATCCAGCCTGTAGACGGATTCACATATTGAATCGAACTCACATAGTCCCCGCTCGGTAGTGCTGACACATCCCAGCTCTGTCCACCATCAGCCGTTCGGAGAATAACGGTTGCTGTTTTGTCCAAACTCTGACGAACAACCCAACCGTGGCGGGAATCAGTGAAGCTAATATCCTTACCATATTCAAGCTTGTCTTGAAATTGGACATTTTCGGAAGGAGAAATATTATTCCAGGTCTTTCCTCCATCATGCGTATAGTAAAGCCGAAGCTCATTACGGGTAACTCCCCAAACCAAACCTTTATTGTTATCGATCAAATGAAAATCTGCTATTCGCGTCTGTACTACGTATTTGGCGTTTGGATCGCCCACCTTTGGAGTTAACGGTGAATTAATCGTCATCGTCTGTCCCTGGTCATCTGGTTCTTCTACCGGGGGTTTGGTTACAGTTTTTGGGGCTTCGGAAGAGCAGGCAGTAAACAGAATGCCAGTCAGCAGCACTACTCCTACCATGAGCGCACGCCAGCGCAGTTTCATATATAAAAATCCTCCCTCGATGGCATGCGGTAATCCCGTGCCAATAGCTTATCTGAAACAGAATTATAACATAAACGACCTTATGTGACACTTTTCGCGCTTATGACAAAAAAAGCCGGATCTGCACATAAGTGCAGAATGTCGGCTTTTTCCATACGAATTTGATCAAGATTTACGATTCAACAAACTTTTGTGATATCCATAAAAGAAATAAATCAACAGCCCGAGCAGGAGCCACACGAGGAATCCGATCCACGTGCTAATATGAAGCTGAAGCATCAGACCGATGCACACGAGAGCACTCAAAATTGGAATCAACGGAACCCATGGCACGACGAATCCTCTTTTTAAATCCGGCCGTTTCTTACGAAGAACGATGACTCCAAGTGATACCACCGCAAAAGCGAACAGGGTTCCAATACTTGTAAGATTGGTTAGTGCATGTAACGGAAACAAACCACTGGCCAAGGCGATAATGCTGCCGACCAGCCAAGTGCTTCGGATCGGTGTTTGAGTTTTGACATTTACTTTGGACAAAAATAGCGGTAAAAGCCCATCACGTGACATGGAGAAAATTAACCGTGTCTGACCATACAGCAGCACCAATAGAACGGTAGTCATCCCTGCAATCGCGCCGACTGAAATCAATCCAGCGACAAAGTCCTGATGAATAAAGCGTAGGGCAAACGCAACAGGATCACTTACCCCCAGTTGCGTATAAGGCACCATTCCTGTTAATACGATCGAAACCGCTATATACAGTACCGTACAGATCGCTAATGAGGAAATAATGCCGATTGGCATGGTACGCTGCGGATTGCGTACCTCTTCGGCTGCGGTTGAGATGGCATCGAAGCCCAGATACGCAAAAAACACGATGGCTGCTGCACTTAGAACACCGGAAAATCCATAAGGCAAAAATGGCGTCCAGTTGGCAGGTTTAACATAAAAGATTCCTATCCCGATAAATAGGAGTACAACTCCGACTTTGACACAAACCATTATAAAATTAAATCGAACGGTCTCCCTCGCCCCGAGACTCAGCAATAGCGTAATTAACATAATAATGCACACGGCAGGCAGATCAATAATGGTCCCCTTGGTCGAATCGTAGGCTGCGGTTAGAGCTAGAGGCAGATGTATATCGAATCCTGCTAATAGACCTTGAAAATACGCAGACCAGCCACTGCTCACAGAGGCGGCCGCCACTCCGTATTCCAGAATCAAGTCCCAGCCCAGCACCCAGGCCAGAATCTCTCCAAATACAATATAACTATATGCATAAGCACTGCCCGCTGCGGGAACTGTAGATGAAAGCTCCGCATAGCACAAGGCTGCCAGCACACAGGCAATCCCTGCAATTACAAATGAAAGCATCAATCCGGGACCTGCATTTTCTGCTGCTGCTTTACCAGTAATAACAAATATCCCGGTACCGATGATACAACCTACACCTAGCATCGTAAGGTCAAAGGCGCTCATCGTTCTCTTTAAGCGTCCTGTCGATCCGCTTTCCTCATGCGGGAGTAGTCCTGTTTTTTTTCGAAATAAGTCCATATCATAATCCTCTTTCCCTAATTTCATACGTCAATATCGTTGCTGTAACGCTTTAGTGCATGTTCCCAGCATTCGATTAATTATTAGCGAGTCCAGCTTTGAAGTCAAGGAGAAATGTCATATTTTTTTGCATTGAGGTACACATATACGTTACACTGAGTTGGAAAGCTAAATTTTAAATGATTATTCTAAAATGAAAAGGTATACAACCCGAGAAGGAGATGAGGATTTTATGAGCTTAAAACCTTACAAACGAAGCAGAGTAGCCATTGTCGGCATGGGAGCGGTCGGTACAACGACCGGTTATACTCTACTACTGCGCCAACGCATGTCAGAACTTGTCTTTATTGATGTCAACGTCAAAAAGGCGAAGGGGGAAATGCTCGATATGAATCATGGGCTTCCTTTTCTCGGTGGTGTCAAAGTGTGGGCCGGTGATTATGAAGATTGCCGTGATGCGGACATCATTATCGTTACAGCGGGTGCTTCACAAAAGCCGGGAGAAACGCGTATTGATCTGCTCAAGCGTAATGCTGAAATTTTTGAGAGCATTATTGATAATATCGTTAAGGTGAACACACACGGTATATTGCTGATTGCAACCAATCCGGTAGACATTCTCTCCTACATCTCCTGGAAACGCAGCGGTTGGCCTTCAAGCAGAGTCATCGGCTCGGGTACGCTATTGGACAGTGCACGCTTCCGGTATTTGATTGGTAAGCAAAAAGGTATAGATCCACGAAGTATCCATGCTCATATTATTGGTGAACATGGTGATTCTGAGCTGCCTGTATGGAGTACAGCCAACGTTGCGGGAACTCCACTGGAGCTGGAAGAAGACACGAAAAATGAAATTTTCGAAAGTACCAAAAATGCAGCCTATGAAATTATAGATGCCAAAGGCGCAACGTCTTACGCCATCGGGCTGGCTCTGGATCGCATCGTAGCTGCCATCCTCGGCGACGAAGGGTCTGTACTTAATGTGTCCACCTTGCTGGAAGATTATAACGGAGTATCTGACGTATATTTGGGTGTCCCAAGTATCGTGGATCACAACGGGGTACGTGAAATTTTGGATCTTCCTCTTAATGATGAGGAACGTGCAAGACTGCTTCAATCGGCGGACAAGTTAAAAGATCAAATCAGTAAAGTGCATCTGTAAATCAGGCAAAATAAAAGCTAAACAAAAACTGGCCTCCACAGCGGATACATCCGTTTTGAGAGGCCAGTTTTTTGATCATTTTATATAAGAGTTCAATTGGTTTCACACATGGTAATCGAATTACCAAGGCGGAGTATCGCCATCTGCTGCCTCAGCTTCTTGTCGGCGTTTGTCTTTCAATCGCTCAGCCACCGTTTCAAATGATTCAGGTTGAAGCAGCTCTATCGGTGAAAAGCCCTTTTCAAACGTAAATGCGTCACCTTCAATGATCAGCGCATATCTGTCATGCAGCTTCGTGATATGCAGCTTGGTCCCAAAGTCGGACAGCAGCCCGCGCACAACCGTATCATCCAGCTTGAAGCGAACTTCAATTTCCGGTTTCAGCTCTACAATGTGCTGTGCAGCCTCTGCGACCCGCAAAGGTTCCCATTTCCCTTGCAAATCCCGCTTTTCACTGGCCGCCCAAAGCTCCAGTTCACGCTCTTCCTGCTGTCTTTCCTCATTAGAAGCATCTGGCCATTTGGTTTCTACATAGTTCTGAACGAAACCCATGACATGCTCATTGACGATTTCCGGCATGGATTGCTCATAAGTCACAAATTTCAGAAAATCCTCAAAATAGCGGGCATGGGAGGACTGATGAATTTTAAGCTCCCATTCATCGTTCATGCCCTCCTCCAGCATGTAAGGATACATGATCGATTTCATATTACGCGCTGAAATGGCCATTTCGACTTCACTAACCAGGCTGCTTTCCGTTATCCGGGCAATTTTGGGTTCAAAGTCGCATTTGAGCACAAAAATAAACGGATCATCCGAGTGTGTATTTAAGGTAGCCTGTACAACGATCAACGCTCCACCGCGTACCGCGCTTGTATCCAGATACATTCGCACCAGATCGTCGCATGCATTTTTAAAATCATCCTTATTCTCTGCCGCTCGGAGCCGAGCGAACATATTGAAATTCGGATTACTGCTCAGATCATGCTCTGGCTCAACGATAAAACGGCCGATTTTGGTTGGGGCCTGTTCAGTGCTTGGGTTTTTCTCGACCTTCCGTTTACTGATACGGGCAAATTCCCCATCGAGAAATTTTTTAACATCGCTTTCATCATAATCATAGTCATCCATCGTAGCGTAATGCTTGTAGGACTTACCGCCTTGTCCTTCCTTTCCGTCTACCTGGATTACAAAAAAAGATAAAAAGTCCACTTGAAAGTTCATTTACGTTCCATACGCTCCTTTTCAGGCATGTACGCGTAATTATATCACTATGGATTTAAAAGGTACATCCAATTCAACTCCTGATCGTTAAGGTACACATATAAGTTTACATAATATTTATTATGTATTTTTATTGAATATAATTCTGCACCATTCTATCTCTTAATTCAAAAAACAGTTGACTAAATAATAGTTAATTTATTATATTATCTATTGTTATATAGACAAAAATATATTTTGTTTATATAAATCGAAAATTATCCTTAGGGGAGTCACACCCTAAAATCAGGAAAGGAGAGTTTATTGTTGTTAAAAAATCCATATATAAGGACCATCATCGCCTCCAATGCGCTGCTAAATTTGGGCATCTGGGTGCGGAACTTTGCCATACTGTTGTATGTAACTGATCTGACTCATAATGACCCCATATACGTGTCGCTCATTTCGGTTGCTGAATTTGCGCCTATCTTTCTGTTTGCCATCATTGGAGGTACGTTTGCGGACCGTTGGCGGCCTAAACGGACCATGGTTAGTTGCGATCTGCTGTCGGCCGCGTCTATTTTTATCGTGTTGCTGGCATTGTGGCACGGGTCATGGCAGGTGCTTTTGCTGTCTACTTTCTTTTCGGCCATTCTATCTCAATTTTCTCAGCCGTCTGCGATGAAGATATTTAAGCAGCATGTAGCACCAGAACAGCTTCAGGGAGTGATGGCCCTTTTTCAGTCTCTTATGGCGTTATTTATGGTTATCGGCCCTGTTATCGGTACATTTATTTATCAACACTTTGGAATTTTCGTTTCATTGTCTATAACAGGAATATTGTTTCTCATCTCGGCGCTTGTTCTGACCCGTATTCCACAAGATGAACAAGCGCTTGAGATAGATGATCAACCAACTCATTTCATTCAAGAGCTTAAAGAAGGGATACGTTATGTATGGAATAACCGTACACTTCGCACGCTTGGGGGAACATTTACCGTAATTGGGCTGGCGGTCGGGCTTATTCAACCATTAATGGTTTTTATCGCCATCGAGAACCTTGGACAAAACAAGGAATTTCTGCAATGGCCGTTAATGGCGAACGGAGCGGCTATGCTGGTGGGAGGCGGCCTGATTATGGGGGTTGCCAAAAAAGTACAGCCACAATTGCTGCTGGTGACCGGACTTTTGGTCAGCACACTGGCAACCTTTGGAGTCGGATGGTCGCACAATATTGTGCTAACAATGGCATTACAAGTATTCAGCGGTCTATTTTATCCTTGCATCCATATCGGTATCAACACGATGATGATGAAAAATGCCGAAGCTGCTTTTATCGGCCGCGTCGGTGGTGCCCTCTCTCCCTTGTTCTCTGGGATGATGGTCGTCGGCATGAGTATCGGCGGAACACTCAAAAGCGAATCCTCCCTGAACACCGTATATACCGTGAGCGCCGGCTTGTTTTTAGTCGGAGCGATGCTGTTGTTACCATTGCTTCGTAACAGGCAGCCTATACAAACTGTCATAGCCGATGATTCTGAATAACAGCACAAGAAACCGCCCCTGGAGATATGATCTGCCATTCTCCAGGAGCGGTTTCTTTATGTTTGCATCATGATTTCATACGGCCTATGACTCTCTTCCCTCATGCTGTCTTTTCCACAAGCGTGCATACAGGCCGTTGTCAGCCAACAGCTTATCATGTCGCCCCTGCTCTACCACTATGCCTTTATCCGATACAACGATGCGGTCCGCGTTTCTTATTGTTTTGAGTCGATGGGCAAGCTACTTTTGCCAAATCGAATATTATTCGCAATGGTATCCTGAAACAATAGAAGAAATAAACAATTATACAATCAGCAAACAGCAAATGCTTTCAACAAGTGCCTTTTCTCACCTGCAGTCACAAAACCAGGTAAAAGACAATCTAACCCAACCAAGCCACTCCATTTTCTTTATTTGAACTTGACGCATTTTAAAATAAGAAATTTTATATTAATGGGCAATTCATATTATCTTTTTCCCATTTTGCGGGATTTGTATTATCTAAGATCAGATCATTAACAATGTTACAGCCCCTTATCTGTATAAAAGCGAATGGTATGTTCTGTAAGGTCGAGTAGTTTAGCCACTTCTTTTACTGTATACAAAACTTTGGATTCAGGATGCTGGTTATGAAAGTGCAAAAAAAGCATTTCCAAAATCATTGGAACAACTTCAACTTGATTATTTGGATCTGTATTTAATTCATCAGCCGATTGGGGATATATACGGTTCTTGGCGTGCGATGCAGGAACTGTATCAGGAAGGAAAGATCAGAGCAATTGGTGTAAGTAACTTCCAGATGGATCGTCTAGTGGATTTAATCATCCATAATGAAGTGATTCCTGTGGTAAACCAAGTCGAAACGCACCCTTTCTGCCAACAAATCGAAAGTGCTGCAATTATGAAAGAGAACAATGTCCAGATCGAGTCCTGGGCGCCTTTTGCAGAAGGAAGAAACAACATATTTCAGAATGAAATCTTAGTATCTATAGCTGAAAAGCATAATAAAACCGTAGCCCAGGTAATTTTGCGTTGGTTAACACAAAGAGGAATTGTTGTAATTCTAAAGTCAGTTCATAAAGAACGGATCATTGAAAACTTCAATATTTTCATTTTTGAATTAAACCTAGAGGATATGAAGTTAATAACGACGTTAGACACGAAAATGAGCTTGTTCTTTTCAAATACCGATCCTGAAACTGTGAAATGGCTCAACAATTTGAAAATTGATAACTAATGCTCTAATGGAGTAAATCCCAACAACAGAAGCTCTGTTTAGGGTAGGGTGGTAAAAATTAATAAATCAGCACGTTAATAAGGACATCAGCGAGAAAATCCGTGCATGACCGAGACCCGCACGAACGAATCGTGCGGGTCTCCTTCCGTTTCGACACCGTGATCAGTTGCTAAAGTAGTGACCCTGTTCCATATCCGCGATTAACCCGGGATGAACAGGTTGCCAACCAACGCATTTCTGGGTGAGTGCATTCGACGTCGGGTTGTCTACCGACGCTTACGAACGCCAGCCAAAGTGGGCGACGTCACGGAATGGCACACCTTCTATCGCCGACTCCATGCAACCCCGATCCCGCGGGGGCTTATTTCACCACCTGCCGGAACAAACGCGCCGCATCTAAGCAATGCACAGCCGGCCAGCAGTTTCCTGGAAATGGTCTTGGCCGATTAAACCTGTCGCATAGGGAATAACCGCTTCTTTGTTTTAACAGTCCTGAGGAATTAAATAGCTCAGTCACATTCACAACATTAATAGGCTGTACTCTTTCTCTCAACAAATACAACGCGAAACGTAAGGCTGTTTGATCATGGGCATGATCTTGCAACACCAAATTGACTATAGTTTCCCGTTAGTTCAATCAATCGACTTATTGATGCGAAATAAGTACTGATAAAGGAGAATTAATCTTACGGAACCTATCCATTTATCTCATAGTAAATTTTACATCAAAAAAGGTTTATAGTTGTTTTCCTTTAGTTTCAAACGTAAAACAGCGACCAGAATATCTGCTGGTGAATCTCCAAACTTTGAAAATCCATTTTTAGTTATAATGTCATTACCTTTTTATTATCCTTATTGGCATCAACTTTTTTTATCTCAAAATCGTTTATCGAAGAAACTTCGAAATGGTTTTCTTTTCAGAATCATCCCAGTTGGGGGTCGCCATGTTTAGCGGTTGTTTTAAAATAATGAATGAAGTAAAGCTAAGATTTCATCAAATGAACCGTTAACCAACTTCATAAATGGCAGCTTGAAAAGCAACTTTAGACCATAGTATACACCCAATCTATATTTTCGTATAAAGTTAACTTGATTTGCAGGAGTGATAATGAAATATTACATATATACCTATCTACTTTGTGGGTGGTGTCAGCTTCACGGGTACTACCCCTTATTCAGCATAACTGCCCATTAGTTGAGAAACGGTAGCCGATTCGGCTGCCGTCGTGTCTGTATTATGCTATAGTTACCCGTTACTTTAACGATGTAATCTAACTGAAGCTAAATGCATTAGATCCAAATATCATTGACTGCTGTTAATTCTGACTCAGTCTCGCCAGTGTTTACTACGCCCCTGGGCTCTACCAACATGATATGACACTCCTGGTTAGCGAAAGTTTTGTGTTCGACACCCCTTGGTACAATAAACATCTCTCCTTGGGAAATCTTTACTTGGCCATCGCGGAAATCGATGAACATCTCCCCTTCGAGCACGATAAACACCTCGTCGGTATCTTGATGATCGTGCCATACAAAATCCCCATCTATCTTGACCAATTTAAATTGATAGTCATTCATTTCACCTATGACTTTCGGAGACCAATGTTCATTGAACTTAGATAATTTCTCATTCAGATTAATAGCTTGGTAATTAATATTAATCCCTCCTTTTTCTTGTTCAAAATACCATATTATTGACTTGGTTCGTTGTTAACTATCCTGCCCTTTAGTTGAATCAATAGGCATTAATTTTTAACCCTTAGTAGCCCCATACTGTTCGATATGACAATCAATGCCGCACCCGTAATCACTAATCACTGTAATCCATAATG
>NZ_JAIVEM010000167.1 GCF_020404765.1 Paenibacillus sp. BJ-4 | reverse complement strand
CGTCCATTCTATACAATAGTTACCTATATTATACAACATTAACGCGGTGTCGTCTTAAACAAAATCAACATAAAAAAAGCTGTCGAGACTTTCTCGACAGCCTGAGGGTAGTTTAAGATCGTATATACGATCTTAAACTACCCTGATAACATTCAGTCTTAGCTTTTGCTGTTACCCTATTTTAGAGGGAAGGTTTACTGCTCGTTCCCGTCAACGACAAGCGTTAATTCTCCAGTGTCCGGATGAATGACCATCCCGTGAACAGGTGTATTGGGCGGGAGAAGGGGATGGTTTTTAATAAGCTTTACAGTACTTCCGACCCCTTCCTCAATATTGTCAAAACCTTTCAGCCATTTGTTCAGCTTAATTCCCGAGTTTTCCAGCGTGTTTAGCACTTCTTGCGAAATACCGCGATCCAGCATTTCATTGACCATATGGTCAGCGTTCAGCGCAGCCATACCGCATTCATAGTGTCCTATAACGAGTACTTCGTCCGCTTCCAGCTCATACAGGGCAACCAGTACGCTACGCATTACACTTCCAAAAGGCTGGGAGATGATCGCACCCGCATTTTTAATAATTTTGACATCGCCGTTGCGTAGGTTCATAGCTTTGGGCAACAGTTCGGTTAGCCGAGTATCCATACACGTAATGATGACCATTCTTTTGTTAGGGAACCTGCCCGTACGATAGGCCTCGTATTCTTTGTTTTCTACGAAAACACGATTGTACTCCAAAATCTCTTTGATGTGATTCACGGTTGTTCCCTCCGTATACAATTTATTTTTGAATCATGATTGCGATAGACCAGCATGGAAGAAGCCTAATTCCGGTCCGCACAGGCCGTAAATCAGGCTTTACTCCTTCATTGATATGTACTGACTGACGTCTTTAAAGTGTGTATCAGAAGCTGGTCGTGCATGTTGTGTTTGATTATACTTTTTAAAATCATTATCATCAAGTATAAGCTTTGTAAAGTTTTATCCATTTTTAGTTAAAGAGGTGACTCAGTTATGGAGCAACAGACATTGGATCAATTGACGGCATTAAAGGATCTTTCTCACAAAATCAGCAGCTATGGCGAGGCTGTAGGGCTGCTGCACTGGGATTTACGCACAGGTGCTCCACGTAAAGGTGTTGACATTCGTTCGGAAACGCTGGGTATGCTGTCCACTGAAATGTTCAAGCTGATGATTTCGGATGAAATGGGACAATTGCTGCAATTTTTTGCCGCAGAGGACAAACTGGAGCAATTGGAAGACAATGATCGCAGATTGGTGGAGGAATGCCGCAAAAATTATGATCTGAATCGTTCGGTTCCGGCAGATCGTTACCGGGAATATAGCATTCTTGCTGCGCAGGCGGAAAGCAAATGGGAGGAAGCGAAGGAGCATAGCGATTTTGCCGGATTCGAACCGTATTTGTCAAAAATCGTGGATATGAAGCGTGAGTTCATCGGCTACTGGGGGATCAAGGACACAGAATATGACACGCTTTTGGATCAATATGAGCCGGGTATGACGGTAGAGAAGCTGGATGACGTGTTTGATCGGCTTAAAAAGCGTCTTGTACCGCTATTGTCCAAAATCCAGGCTTCACCCAACCAGCCAGATAAGAGCTTTCTGGACGGTGTGTTTGATGTAAAGCAGCAAGAGAAGTTCAGCCTGTTTATTTTGGGACAAATGGGTTATGATTTTAACGCAGGTCGTTTGGATGAAAGTGTACATCCTTTTGCAACAGGATTAAATCCAGGTGATGTGCGCATAACAACACATTATTTGCAAGATGATGTGACCAGTGCTATCTTTAGCTCATTGCATGAAGGCGGTCATGCGCTGTATGAGCAAAATATTGCCCCTGAGCTGGCAGGCTCGCTCCTGTCTGGAGGAACCTCCATGGGGATTCATGAATCCCAGTCCCGGTTGTGGGAAAATAAAATCGGACGCAGTCGCGCTTTCTGGGATCGATATTACGATGACTTGCAAAAGCATTTTCCTGATCGCTTGGCGAAGGTTACGGCAGAGCAATTCTACCGGGCCGTTAACCGCGTGGAAAATTCATTAATTCGGATTGAAGCGGATGAGCTTACATATAATTTACATATCATTATCCGCTATGAAATTGAAAAAATGTTATTTAATGAAAAACTGGATGTAAAGCGTCTTCCAGAGGTGTGGAATGCGAAATATAAGGAGTATCTGGGGCTTCTGCCGCCCAATGATGGGCTGGGCGTACTTCAGGACGTTCACTGGTCAGGTGGTGATTTCGGCTATTTTGCCTCTTACTCGCTTGGCAATATGTATGCGGCACAAATTTTTGCGACGCTGCGTAAGGAGCTGCCGAACCTGGATGAGCTGATTGCTGCTGGAGAGCTTGAGCCGATCAAGCAATGGCTGACCGAACGGATTTACCGTTATGGCAAGAGCCGGACGCCGTCCGAACTGATTGTGGCCATTACGGGTGAGGATCTGAACCCGGACTATCTTGCCGACTATCTGGAAGAAAAGTATACATCCATATACGAGCTGTAATGTGATCCTATGTGCATCTACCCCGCGTTCCTGGGCGAACGCGGGGTTTTTGTATGCGATTAACCATTATATAGACAGTTGCATAACAATATATGAAATCAACATGTAAAAGGTGGGGAGGGAACAAGGATGAAAACCGGCGCTCGTTGCAAAGCTGTGGTGGCTGCGGCACTGCTCGGATTGCTGCTGCTCAGCGGGTGCGCACCCAAAGGGGAGCAGACGATTGAGATCAGACTGGGCGAGGTAGCCCGCACGGTCTTTTATGCGCCGCAGTATGTAGCCTTGAGCCAGGGGATGTTTGCTCAGGAAGGACTGGATGTCCAATTGGCGACCATTCCTGGTGGTGATAAGGCAATGACGGCGTTGCTGTCCAACCAGGCGGATATCGCGCTGATCGGCGCGGAAACATCCATTTATGTGTATCAGCAAGGGGCAGAGGACCCCGTTATTAATTTTGCCCAACTGACACAGAAGGACGGAACGTTTCTGTTTGCTCGTCAAACGCAGGGCAGCTTTGACTGGGAAAAGCTGAAAAAACAAAATTTCCTGGGGCAACGCAAGGGCGGAATGCCACAAATGTCGCTGGAATTTACGCTGCGTAAGCACGGCATAGATCCTCATAAGGATCTGAAGCTGATTCAAAATATTGATTTTGCCAACGTGGCTTCTGCATTCGGCTCAGGGACAGGGGATTATGTGCAGTTGTTTGAGCCACAGGCATCTATTTTTGAAAAGGAAGGCCGTGGGCGGGTAGTTGCCTCCATCGGTGTTGAGAGCGGCGAGCTGCCGTATACGGTATATATGGCTAAGCAGAGCTATCTGAACACAAATGCCGAGACCGCGCAAAGATTTACAAACGCTGTATACCGGGCACAGCAGTGGATTGCTACACATTCACCTGAACAGATTGCCGAGGCGATTACACCCTATTTCAAGGATACAGAATTGGCGATTCTTACGAGTAGTATCAAGCGTTACAAGGAACAAGGTACCTATGCTTTGAACCCAATTATTGAGGAAAAGGAATGGAAGAATTTGCAGGATGTCATGACCTCGGCGGGAGAATTAGAAAGTCCCGTTGCACTGGATAAGCTGGTGAATTCGAGCTTTGCACAGCAGGCGATTTCGGTAAACTCTACCGAAAACACTGACTCGTCTGCGAAAGTGAGCGCGACCGAAGCTGTGGATGCAGATGCCGACATTGGAGGTTCGCTATGATCGGGGATCGAAGTGCTCCTCCTTCGGATGTAACCATCCCGATGGTGAGGCTGGAGCAAGTGACGCATGTGTATGTAACGGATCGGGAAGCTTCGCTGGCGGTTGAGCATATCGATTTTTCCGTTGCGACAGGGGAGTTCGTCAGTTTGGTTGGTCCGAGCGGTTGTGGCAAAACGACGATTCTGTCCATGATCGCCGGGCTGCTGCGTCCAGCAGCAGGCCAGGTGCTGCTGCAAGGACGACTGGTAAGCGGCCCGAGTCCGGAGGTCGGCTATATGCTGCAGCAGGACTATCTATTTCCGTGGCGGACGATTATGGATAACGCCTTGTTGGGTTTGGAGCTGGGCAAGAGAGTAGATGAGGCCTCGCGCGAGCGGACACGGCTGCTGCTGGAAAGCATGGGCCTGGGAGGGAAGGAGCATCTACATCCGTCTCAGCTGTCTGGAGGGATGCGCCAGCGTGTGGCGCTGGTGAGAACGCTAGCAACCAATCCAGGACTGCTACTGTTGGATGAGCCGTTCTCTGCGCTGGATTATCAGACCAAGCTGGAACTGGAAGACCTGATTGCCGAAACCTTGCGTGAGCGGAGGAAGACGGCTATTTTGGTTACACACGATTTGGCCGAGGCGATTGCGGTCAGCGACCGAATTATTGTACTGGGCCCTAATCCGGGCCACATCCGGCGTACTTTCGAAATTCCGGAATCCATTCGAGAAGCTCAACCTTTTTATGCACGCGAGCAGCCGGGCTTTAATGAGCTTTTTCATGAAATATGGGGTGAACTGGAGGCTTCGGGAGCAAAGGAGTGAGTTAAACCATGAGGGATGAAGCGGATCGGCTTGATGAACAGCGCTGGATTCAAGAATTGCATCAGAAGTATCGGCGTGGCAGACGTTCGCAGCGGCGATTGGTGACAGGTGTACAGACAGCTATTTTATTGCTTTTATTTGTACTATGGGAAATTGCGGGCCGGATGAAGTGGATTGATGTACTGTTGTTCAGCTACCCAAGCAAAATATTCACTCAGATTGGCAAGGATGCGGTCAGCGGTGAGCTATGGGGGCATGTCGGTGTTACGGTGGGAGAGACCATGGCAGGTTTTTTACTCGGAACGCTGTTAGGCACATTGCTGGCTGTACTTATCTGGTGGTCACCCTTTTTGTCGAAGGTACTGGACCCCTATATGGTTGTGTTCAACAGTATGCCCAAGGTGGCGCTGGGGCCGATTTTTATCGTCATGTTTGGGGCGGGATTTACGGCTATCCTCATGACGACTCTTTCCATTACTGTCATAATTACAACGTTGGTCGTGTATAACAGCTTTCAGGAAGTCGACTCGAATCTGATCAAGGTCGTTCGTACGTTTGGGGGATCGCGGCGCGATACATTCCAAAAGGTGATTTTGCCTGCATCCTTCCCCGCTATCGTTTCTACGCTGAAAGTGAATGTCGGTATGGCATGGGTTGGTGTGATTGTTGGTGAATTTCTGGTGGCCAAAAACGGGCTGGGCTATTTGATCATTTATGGTTTTCAGGTATTCAATTTTACGCTGGTGATGTCCAGTCTACTGATCATTGCCATCGTAGCTACACTGATGTATCAGGCGGTTGTGTATGTGGAGCATCGTCTGTTGGCCGGTCGTCCTCACCGATAAAATAAAATTCCTGAGCATTTGTGTAAAACGTGAAAATACAGTACCATGAAAATGAAAATACTAAAAATTTATGAAAACAGATTTCACCTAGAGAGGACAGAATTTTTTCATGGGCTTTCGTACAATTAAAACGGCTATTGCCGCATTAATGGCTGTACTCATTGCAGATGGTTTTGGCATTCATGGAGCTACATCGGCAGGGCTGTTGGCTATTTTGGGGGTGGATGTCACACGCAAGAGAAGCCTCCGTACCATTTCGGCGAGATTTTTTGCATCCGTTGTGGGGCTTCTTTTTGCTTGTGTTTTGTTTGTTGTTTTCGGATTCCATGATTGGGTTCTGGCATTATATATTTTGACGGCGTTCCCGGTCATTGTACGAGTAGGCTTCAAGGAAGGTATCGTTACGGGATCAGTTGTCGTTTTCCGTGTATTCAGCGGCGGTGTGATTGATATGGAGGTGCTTCTGACCCAGCTGGCCCTGCTGGTAATTGGACTGGGCTCCGCCATGGTTGTCAATTTGGCCTATATGCCGGGTTCCGATAACACGATGCAGCAAATTCGGCAGGAGGTTGATCGGACGTTTTCCGTGATATTCAGAAATATGGCCAATACGCTGCGCAGTCCGGCATACATATGGGATGGCAAGGAAGTTATTGAAGCGAACAGTGTCATCGCCAAAGGGGTAACTGAGGCGGGGCGTTCATTGGAAAATCAGATGCTTCGTCCCCAAGAGGGCTGGAATGTGTATTTTTATATGCGTAGGGAGCAGTTGGATTCGATTCAAAACATGATGCAGTTAATCGCGCAAATGTATCAGCATATGCCGCAGGCTAAGCTTCTGGCCGAGCTGTTCGACCAGCTTAGCAATGACGTTTTGGCCGGACATTATACGGGTCAGACTGAGAAGCTGCTGGAACAGGTTCGTGAGGAATTTAAAGAAATGGAGCTTCCTGCAACACGGGAGGAGTTCGAGATTCGTTCGGCACTATTGCAGCTTACACATGAGTTGGATCAGTATTTGAAAATCGCCAAAAAGGACAAGGCCCCTACTCCGGTCAAAAATTAGAGTAAAGGCCTTAAACGGCTACTGTCTAATGATGGACAGTGGCCTTTTCTTGTTCAGTAATGGCAGAGGCTGTAATCGACAGGGTGCGTTTGTGTCGAATACGTCCTGTGATCCATAAGGCAATGCTGATCAGGCAAGGGTACAGCATTGCCCACCCGACAAAGGGAAAAACGACCGCTGTTGAGATGAACGACACTGAGCTAATCGCGACACCCCAGCGACTGCCCCGTAGAAGCTTAATTCCCGCTGCACAACCGCCTAGGTAGGTCAGAATGAAGGTAGCGTTCGGGAACTGGATGAGGTTGGTGAGTGAAACGGCGCCACTACTGTACAGAGACATAATGATCACGAAGCAAACGGTAAGAAAAGCGATGCCCCCGATAGGGGTATGGAAGCGTCGGGATAACATGCCCATCCAGCGGAAGGCGTGTCCTTGCCGGGATAAAGCAAACGCAACGCGTGAAGCGGCACCAACATAAGCGATAATAGTAGCCGTACAAATAAAGATACCTGTCAAACCCGCGATTACCGCGCCCCATGGACCGATAGCCCGGCTGATCACCCATACAAGGGAAGCATCTGAGCCTCCGGCAAGATAACTTTGTGTCCCGACTGTAGCCAGTGCGGTCAGAAAATAAAGCAGCCCTACGATAACGGCTGCAATGGTTACACCTTTAACAGCGGCCCGCTGGGGGTTGGTGAATTCCTCTGACATATGGGACACGGCCTCCCAACCGATGAAGCACCAGAACAGAATCGCGGCCGCCTGTCCGACAGGGAGCCAGCCATGAGGCACGAAGGGTATGAAGTGTACGGGTTTCATCTGGGGAAGTGCTGCGGCAATAGCGAAAATCAGAACAGCGACGATAGCAATAACGACAGCAATCTGAATGCGTCCGGCCACCTTCATGCCGATCCAGTTGATCACCAGCCCCACAGCCAGCATGGCAGCGGCCAGCATAATACGGCTCTCCTCTCCCCAGCCCATGGCAGCGGTCATATAGCCAGCTCCGGTGAGTGCGGCAACAGGTGCCCCAATCGGAACGGACATGAGAAAAAACCATCCAATATAGGCACCGGCACGTGGTGAAAAGGCCAGTGTGACAAAATGCGATACCCCTCCTGCATTCGGGAATTTGGCGGATAGAAGGCCCATGGACAGTGCCATGGGCAGGATGAGCAGGGTCATAAAGCCCCATGCCAGCAGTGATGCCGGTCCTGCCATTTGGGCGGCAAGACCAGGTACAATTAATATCCCCGAACCCAGCACAGCTCCGATATAGAGCGCAATGGCCTGCGGAAGACCAATGGTGGATTGCAGTTTGTGTTCATTTGTCATGCAGAAAATCCTTCTTTCTCTTGTCATTTGCTTCAGCTTATCAGATAATTGATCTATCGGAAAAACGGAATATAATGATAGATTGCATCGGAAAAATCGATTGAAGGAGCGGATTATGGAATCGCGCCATTTGTTTACGTTTTTAAATGTAGTTGAAGCCGGCAGTTTTACACGAGCGGCGCGTATATTGGATTATGCACAGTCGAGTATCACTGCTCAAATCCAAACGCTGGAAACCGAGCTGGGTACGCCACTGTTTGACCGTATTGGCAAGAAAATCATGCTAACGGATGCTGGACGGCGTCTGTTGCCCTATGCACAGGAAATTTCCAAGATGCATGCCATGGCCAAGGATGCGCTTTGTTCAGAAACGGAGCTAACAGGCACGCTGAAAATTGGAGCGCCAGAGTCGCTGGCTGCTTTTCGGTTGCCGGGTCTGATTCGTGAGTACAGGGAGAGATACTCGAAGGTTAAAATCGTACTTAAGCCCGGCGAATGCTGGGAATTACGCGACATGGTCCGCTCCGGTGAGCTGGATTTGGCCTTTTTGCTTCAGCCTGAGACGGAAGACAGGGAACTGCATGTGACCACCCTCATTCACGAGCCAATGGCATTGGTCGCGCCACTTAAGCATTCGCTGGCTACTTATACAAGGGTAGAGCCTGGCGATTTGAAGGATGAAACCATTTTACATACAGAGTCTGGCTGTACGTACCGTATTCTTTTTGAGCAGTATTTGAATAGACACGGTATTTTTGCGGACCCGAGTCTGGAGTTTTGGAGCATTGAAGCCATCAAGCAGTGTGTCATGGCAGGCTTGGGGATTGCGTTGCTTCCGCTGGTTACGGTACAAAATGAGCTGCGTGAAGGGAAAATGGCACGCTTGGCGTGGGATGATAGTGAGCAACAGGTGGCTACTCAGGTCGCTTATCACACGAAAAAGTGGAAATCCCCGGCTCTCAGCGAATTTTTACAGATCGTAGAGCAGCATGTAGCACATTGGCGTGCATGAGTTCAAGCCATTGCGGCATAAGCTTATACAAATAATATTTTTTCCTTTTCGCCTATTCACTCAACATTCGCCCACAACCTGCATACATATGTATGGAATGATTGATTGTATGGAGGAGGTTCAAGAATGGCATTGAGTCATAAAAATCGTAGAGAGATTATTACTAAAGCGATCTGTGGAAAAGGTCGCAGATTCTCTACCGTAACCCATACCGTAACTCCGCCCAATAATCCGACCAGCATTTTGGGGGCATGGATTATTAACCACCAGTATGAAGCTGTGGCGGCTGGGGACGGCATTGAGGTCGTCGGGACGTATGACATCAATATTTGGTACTCATACGATAGAAACTCGCAGACCGATGTGGCTAAGGAAACGGTGTCGTACGTGGAAAATGTGCCGCTTTCGTATCTTGATCCGAAGCATCGGGCATCTACAGTGGAAGTATCCGCCGAAGCTACACAGGAGCCGAGCTGCGTTGAGGCTAGTGTATCTTCCGGGGGCGGCAGCGTAATGATCCGGGTCGAGCGGGAATTTGCGGTGGAGCTGGTGGCGGAAACGAAGATTGTTGTGGAAGTATTCCCGAATGGCAGTAGTGATGATTTTGAGAAGGATTATGATTTTGGAGCGGAAGAAGGGGACTATGAGGAGCTCGACCCCGACCTCATTGACGACGAGCTCTGACGGAGGTAAACAAAAAGAGGGCCGCTTTACTCTTTGCGCCGGCTGATTTCGCGCAGGGGGCAAAGGCCCTCCTTTTTGTTGTTATGCAGACATAATCCATACGTAAGCCATACGTGAGTCGTAGGGAGGGAAACATGATGCAGCAGCCAGGACAGGCGCTCAGACGCTTTAGACAGATGCCGAATGATGAGAAAAAGCGTAGACTGGAGCGTTCGGGGATATCGGTTCGTTGGCTGGATGGCAGCACAGCAGATTTTGCAATAGGCTATGCAGTGCAGATCCATCAATTACAGGTTCTGGAAATTCAAAGACGTACCATTGAAGGGCGTTCCGAAGTTCGTGCATATGATCTGTCTGCGCTGGATCGTAATTCACAGCTATATATTCGGATGGAGCGACTGGCAGTGCGTGCGCTGTACACGCTTGGTTTAGACAGCGGTGAGGTGGTGCTGACGCTGCTGGGGGAGCGCAGCTGTCAGGTGCGTGATGTTGCGGCACAGCCATGGCTGAACGATAGACGGTTGGATGCGCTTTATGAAGCCGCAGCGCGTGAAGAAGAGGTTCAGGAGGAGGGCTTTCTAGCAGAAAGCGGGACAAATCGACTGCTTATCGGCATGGACCCCGAATTTTTGCTGGTCCGAATGCCAGAGGGGCGGATTGTTCCGGCTTCAAGGTATTTGAGCCGCATTGGTGTGGCAGGCTGCGATGCCGTATCGCGCCGAGGACGGACGCTATATCCAGTGGCTGAACTTCGTCCTGCACCGAGTGGCGATCCAACCCTTCTGCTGAAGCATCTGCGTCAAGCTTTTGCAACAGCAGCCAGGCGCATTGCCGATCGAACGCTCATCTGGCAGGCAGGGGGGATGCCACAACCGGGCTTTCCGCTAGGCGGACATCTGCATTTCAGCGGGGTTCCGCTGAACGGGGCGCTGCTGCGGACGCTGGACAACTATTTGGCACTGCCTTTGGCGCTTCTGGAAGACAAGCGTGCGGCCCGGCGCAGGCCTCATTATGGCAATTTGGGTGATTTTCGCCGTCAGTCGTATGGGGGCTTTGAATATCGAACCCTGCCCAGCTTTCTTGTTTCACCTCAGCTGGCAAAAGGCGTGATAGGAATGGCTTTCCTTATCGCATCTCAATATCCGCGTCTGCAGCGTAAACCGCTGGGGGAGGAGGAGGCTCATCGAGCCTTTTATGAAGGAAACCAGATTTTACTTAAAGAGTATATGGAGCCTCTTATTCCCGATATCGTTTCACTGGAAGTATATCCGCAATATGAAGCTTATATCGATCCTTTGCTGGATAGCCTCCGCAAGGGGAAACAATGGGATGAGTCGCGGGATCTGCGCCCATTTTGGAAGCTTTCGTAAAATCAGCCGGCGACGACCGGGATGCTGTCATGTTATCGACTGTCATTTTTGCTATAATGTAAGTTAATACAAGTTTAGACGGAACAAAGTGTGGGGGTTAGCAAACGATGTCCAAATATACACCGATGATTGAGCAATATCTATCTATAAAAGAGCAGGCCAAAGATGCATTTTTGTTTTTCCGCCTGGGAGATTTTTACGAGATGTTTTTTGATGATGCCATTCTTGCATCCAAAGAGCTGGAAATTACACTTACCGGCCGTGAGGGTGGCGCCACGGAAAAAATTCCGATGTGCGGCGTGCCTTATCATTCGGCGGAAAATTACATACAGCGCCTTATTGAGAAGGGCTACAAGGTAGCCATCTGTGAACAAATGGAGGAAGCCTCAGCTACAAAGGGAATGGTGCGGCGGGATATCGTCCGCGTTGTGACTCCGGGTACGGTAATGGAAGGCAAAGCGCTGGGTGACAAGTCCAACAACTACATGGTCTGTGTTACGGAGACGGACGGGATGCTGGCATTGGCAGCGTGCGACTTGTCAACAGGTGAGCTGTATGTGACCTCCGTGCCGGATTCGAAAGAATGGTTACTGGATGAAATTAACATTTACGAGCCATCCGAGATGTTAGGAGATGGTCACTTGCTCGATTTCGTGACATCCCGTCTGTCGCCTGTTGGACGGCGAGTTGTCTATACGGCTTGGGATAAGTCCAAGGATGATCTTGTAAGGGACCAGTTTGGCGAAGCCACGTGGGCAAGGCTTACGGAAGAACGCAGACAGTGTGTATCACGTCTGATTGCTTATTTGAATGAAACGCAAAAAAGATCGTTAGGCCAATTGACCCAAATATCAGTGTATGAGCCGAATCACTTTATGATTTTGGATCCATTTACCCGTCGCAACCTGGAACTGGTGGAGACGGTCCGTGAACGCTCCAAGAAAGGCTCGCTGCTGTGGCTGCTGGATCGGACGGAGACATCGATGGGAGCGCGTCTGCTGCGCCGTTGGATCGACAAGCCGCTGCTGAACAGCCATATGATCGAGGAACGGCTGGAAGCGGTGGACAAGCTATACCACCAGTTCATTTTCCGTGAGGATGTGCGTGCTCAGCTCAAAGAGATTTACGATTTGGAGCGCTTGGTTGGGCGTATTGCCTTTGGTAGTGCTAATGCACGCGATCTGGTCGCTCTTAAGCTGTCGCTGGCCCGGATTCCGGCTTTGCGTGAGCTGTGCGCCGAATCGCCATCACAGACGCTGAGAAGGATAGCGCAAACGCTGGATAGCTGTACAGATCTGTGTGCGTTGATTGAGGAGGCAGTGACGGATGAGCCGCCAATCTCCGTGAGGGACGGTGGAATCATTAAGGAAGGCTACCATCAGCGCCTGGATGAGCTGCGTGAGGCAAGTGTGAATGGCAAGCGCTGGATCGCCGAGCTGGAGGCCAAGGAACGTGCAGCAACAGGCATCCGGTCACTCAAAATCGGATACAACAAAGTGTTCGGTTATTATATCGAGGTGACCAAATCCAATCTGGCCTCACTACCGGAAGGTCGGTATGAACGCAAACAGACGCTGGCGAATGCGGAACGGTATATTACACCAGAGCTGAAGGAAAAGGAATCATTGATTTTGGAAGCCGAGGATAAAATGGTCGACCTGGAGTACACGCTTTTCTCCGAGCTTCGCAGTAAGCTGAACGAGGAAATTCCCCGTCTGCAAAAGCTGGCAGAGCAGGTGGCTGAAATTGACGTATATCAGTCGATGGCATCCGTGAGCGCGGAGCGCGGCTTTGTGAAGCCTGAGCTGACAACGGGTTACGATTTCGTGGTTGAGCAGGGACGGCATCCCGTCGTGGAGGCTGTAATGAAGGATGGCAGTTTTATTGCCAACGGTACCGCACTGGAGGAAGCGGATGCCCATATTTTACTGATCACCGGTCCGAATATGGCTGGTAAAAGTACGTATATGCGTCAGGTCGCACTTATTGCAATTATGGCTCAAATTGGTTGCTTCGTCCCGGCTGCACATGCTAAAGTGCCGATGCTGGACCGTATTTTCACACGTATCGGAGCAGCGGATGATCTCATTGGCGGGCAAAGTACTTTTATGGTGGAAATGGCTGATATCCAAGTGATGACGGAGAAGGCCACTCCACGAAGCTTGATCATTATCGATGAACTGGGACGCGGTACGTCCACCAGTGAGGGGATGGCGATTGCACAGGCGGTCATCGAATTTGTCCATGATACCATTGGCTGTAAAGCGCTGGTGTCTACGCATTTTCATGAGCTGGCTCATTTGGAGCAAAGTCTGTCTTCGCTGCGGAATTACTCCATGGCCGTACAGGAAAGCGGCGACAAGGTGAACTTCCTGCGTAAGCTCATACAGGGAGCAGCTAGCAGCAGCTATGGCATTTATTGTGCCCGGCTGGCAGGTTTGCCAAGTAACATTATTGAGCGTGCAAATGGGCTATTGCATGGCTTTGAACAAGCTGCAGCTCAAGTTACGGCAGGCACTGAGACCATAGCGGGAGCGAAGGATGAAACAGCTCATCGTACACTCGCTGGGACGGAGGCTGTTTCTTCTGTGAATAAGGACAATTCAGCCCAGACTTTGCGAGAAAAGGGAGCAGCTGTATCACAGGCTCAGCCTCTATCGCAGCAGGCGACCCTTGTAAAAGAGGATACTGTGCAGGCTACGGGAGATTCCAGCGCGTTAGAGCAGGGAGCGACCGGAGTGATACAGCTGTCTATTTTCGGAGAGCAGGAGCTTGCCCCGGTCAAGTCGCAGTCAGATACGGTTGAGGCTAATCCGGTTGTGCGCCAAATTTTGCGCAAGGTGAAAAATGCTGATGTCATGAACATGACTCCCTTGCAGGCGATGCAGCTGTTAAATGACTTGAAAAATAAGGCCAACGGCCTGTAGTAAAAATAATTGACGTATTTAATTTCTTGTTTTTCATCACACTTTGAAGTCAGGAGGAGGTTCAAAGGATGTCGAAAATTCGGGTACTGGATGAGCATATTGCGAACCAGATTGCTGCTGGAGAGGTCGTAGAACGTCCGTCCTCCGTCGTGAAGGAGCTGGTGGAAAATGCGATTGATGCAGGCGGTACGCGTGTGGACGTGTGGGTAGAGGAAGGCGGATTGCAAAGTATCCGGGTTACGGATAACGGCAGTGGCATTGAGCCTGAAGACGTGGAAACGGCGTTTTATCGCCATGCGACCAGCAAAATTGGACATGGCCGCGACCTGTTTCAGATTACGAGTCTGGGCTTTCGGGGCGAGGCGCTGCCGAGTATCGCCGCTGTATCAAAAGTGGAGCTGCTTACGGCAGCCGGAGATGACGGGCGCGCGCGTAAATTGGTGATTGAGGGCGGCAAGCTGATGCTTCATGAGGATGCAGCTGCCCGGAAAGGGACGGATTTTACCGTTCGGGAGCTGTTTTATAATACGCCAGCACGGTTGAAATATATGAAAACGATCCAGACGGAGCTTGGTCACATTTCGGATGTACTGTACCGGATGGCACTCTCGCACCCAGAAGTAGCCTTTACCTTGCGACATAACGGTAATACATTGCTGCAAACGCTAGGCAATGGTGATCTGCTGCAGGTGATTGCTGCGATTTATGGAACTTCTGCGGCCAAGTCCATGCTGCTGCTGGAAGGAGAGAGCCTCGATTACCGTATAAGCGGCTTTGTCAGCCGTCCGGAGTGGACCAGATCGAATCGGAATGCGATTTCAACCGTAGTGAATGGGCGTTTTGTACGCAGCTACGGGCTCAATCAGGCTTTGTTGAAGGCTTATCATACCTTGTTGCCAATCAATCGTTATCCGCTGGCTGTGATCCAACTGGAGATGCACCCTTCATTGGTGGATGTTAACGTTCACCCCGCCAAGCTGGAGGTGAGGTTCAGCAAGGAAGCCGAACTGTTTCAGCTGGTTGAGGATTCGGTAAAAGCTGTTTTAGGCCAACAGGTGCTGATTCCTAAGGCTGTCAAACGCGAAATCGGCGGCAAGGATAGTGGCTCGTTCGTACAAGAGCAGTTCCATTTCTCGAAGGGACATGGTACTGGACATGGTACTGGATACGGCACGGGAAATAATCCGGAAGATTCTGCTTCTTCCGGCGAAGACCGGGGGCAGGCACAGCCGCTTTCCGGGGCCTCGCAAAAGGGACAGGACCCGTGTCAATCCAATCGCTTGAGTGGAAATGAAGAGAGCCGCAGAGTTAGCCTGGATCGTGAACAGCGTCCTTACAGGGATGGCGCTCCTGCTATTGATCGGGCAAAGGCTCTTTCAGGGACAAATGTCAGCGATGAAGAACTGGATGCAGATTTTGTGGATGAAAACAATGGAAGCGGGGGCGTGTCACTTCCTGATTCTGCTATGCAGTCTCCCGGTGCTCAAGAGATGCAAGGCGATGGGGCTGTAATGGGCACATCTTCAGAATACAGCGGAGGCGTTCAGGAAACGGCTGCTTCTGCTGCCTATCATGCTTCTGTGTCTCCAAGTGCGGGAAACGCTCTGGATTCACGCCATTTTGCCGACAAGAAGCCTCAGTCACGGCTGAATGCTGAGCAGCTGGCAGCGGTGTCTGGTGAAGCTCCCGAGCTGCCCGCTTTTCCTGAGCTGAATTTGATCGGTCAGCATCACGGAACTTATCTTATCGCGCAGAACGATCAGGGCTTGTATTTAATTGATCAGCATGCTGCGCATGAGCGGGTCAATTACGAGTTTTATTATGAAAAATTCGGCAATCCCGAATCTGTATCGCAGGAGCTACTCCTGCCGATTACACTGGATTTTACGCCTTCCGAGACGGAAAAGCTGAAAACGAGGCTACATTGGTTTGAACAGGCGGGAGTGTATTTGGAGCATTTTGGCGGTCAAACCTTCCGTGTCACCTCTTATCCATACTGGCTTCCCAAAGGGGAAGAAGCGGATGTCATTGAGGAAATGGCCGGATGGGTACTGGAGGAAAAGGCCATTGATCTTGCCAAGCTGCGCGAGGCAGCTTCAGTTATGTGCTCTTGCAGAGCTTCGATTAAAGCCAACCAGAAGCTGACCGATCGACAGGCCGTCGTTCTGCTAGAGCGTTTGGCAGCGTGCAAACAGCCATACACTTGCCCTCATGGGCGTCCTATCGTCGTTTCCTTTTCCACGTATGATTTGGAGAAGTTGTTTAAAAGAGTAATGTAAGGGAGTATAAATATGTTGCAGGATTGGGAAAACCGTGAAGAAGAGAAGCAGACGAGGCTTCGTGAGAAGCAAGCTGAATTACTGGTGACGACGGGAGATTCTCCCTCGGCTGAGGTTGTGCATCGAGCGGAGCTGCTTGCAGCCGAGCTGGGGGTGCTCTACGCCCCCCGCCGTGGCATATCGGTAGCTAAGCTAATCGCTGCACATAGAGTCCATCAGGCTCTGGTACTGGTGCAGGGCGGAGTGAGGCTGATTGGCCCGGAACAGCCACCGATGGCTTTTCACCCGAGTATGGGCTTCATTCGTGCTAAACGGGTATTAAAAGGTGAGCCTGACCCGATGTTGACTGCCGCCAGGCTCGTTCCGGGCGATACTGTGCTGGATTGCACCGCAGGACTTGGAACGGATTCCCTTCTGTTTTCAATTGGAACCGGAAGTTCAGGACAGGTAACTGCTGTGGAAAGCTCTTTCCCCGTCTATGCATTAATAAAGGGCGGAATGAGACATTACCGTTCCGGTAATTCTGCGGTGGATAAGGCCTTTTCCAGCATTGATGTTCGTTTTGATCATCATCTGCACTATTTGCGAAGCTTGCCGGATCGCAGTATAGATATTATTTATTTTGACCCGATGTTCCGCGATCCTTTGCTCGATTCCAGCGCAATCGGTCCCTTGAGAGGATTGGCTAACCCGGACGCGCTAGATGAGGAAAGTATTGTTCAGGCCAAGCGGATTGCACGGAAAACAATTGTATTGAAGGAAAAACGGGGCAGTGGGGAATTTGCCCGCCTCGGCTTCCATGTGGAGCAACGGGGCACAACGAAAACAGTGTACGGAGTGATTGATATTGACAGCGGCATCTAAGCCTAAACTACTTGTTCTTGTTGGCCCGACTGCAGTCGGCAAGACGAAACTAAGCATTGAGATGGCACGACAATTTGATGCGGAAATTATTTCCGGCGATTCCATGCAGGTGTACCGTCATATGGACATTGGAACAGCCAAAATTTCCAAACAGGAAATGGAAGGAATCAAGCACCATTTAATTGATATTCATGAGCCTGAATACCCATATTCAGTAGCTGCATTTCAGGAAGATTGCCGTCGTCTCATACCGGATATTCATGCCAGAGGAAAATTGCCGTTTATCGTAGGCGGAACAGGTTTATATGTGGAATCGGTCTGCTATGAGTATCAATTTTCCGAGGTGGGAGCAGATGAAGCATTTCGTCAGGAACAGCTTGACTATGCCGACCAGTTTGGAGCCGAAGCGCTACATGAGCGACTACAGGCGGTTGATCCTGAAAGTGCACGTCGTTTGCACCCCAATGACCGTCGTCGTGTCGTTCGGGCATTGGAAATTTACCATGTTAGCGGAACCACACTCAGCTCGCAACTGGCCAGCCAAAAAAAGGAATCTCCCTACCAATTGTGCATCGTAGGTTTGACAATGGATAGGCAAATGCTTTATAAACGTATTGAAGACCGAATCGACGGGATGCTCGATCAAGGGCTTGTTGCTGAGGTAGCCTCCTTAATGGAACGGGGAGTGCGAAGCGATGCCATCTCCATGCAAGGTCTAGGCTATAAAGAGATATCCTCCTGCCTGCGGGGAGAGGTGTCTTTGGAAGAAGCGGTGACTTGGCTAAAACGGGATACGCGTCATTTTGCGAAGCGACAGCTCTCGTGGTTTCGCCATATGAAGGATATCCAGTGGGTAGATGTCACTGATTTCGGAAATTTTTCTGCTCTTGCAGCCCAAATACACGAAATCATAGCAGGAAAGTTCCGGACAGACCTTGAATATACTTCAAAACAATCCAAATGATTATTGGGGGTACGGCTAAAATGAACAAGTCTATTAATATCCAAGATACGTTTCTGAATCAATTGCGCAAGGATTCTATACCTGTCACGGTATACCTCATCAATGGATTTCAGGTGCGGGGAACCATTAAGGCCTTTGACAACTTCACAATTGTTATCGACTCCGATGGGAAGCAACAGCTGATTTACAAGCATGCTATATCCACCTTTTCACCGCAACGGAATGTATCGCTTGTACAGCAACAGGATAATATCAGCGAAAACTGATTAGGGCTTGACGGTCGCCGGGATTGAAACTTTTCGAGCGTCCGTCTCGTCTAACTGTATAGGAATGTGACCGGGAGCAACCTGAACAGGGTTGTTCTTTTCATTCCGTTTTGATTTGATGCTGCCGACTGAAAGATACATGTTCGGCAACATATGATTATTCGCGAAAGGGAGTCAGGGGAATGCCAAACGATTCATTGTCCAGATCCGGCAATCGCAATAGAAACACACCTAAAGAGAAGCCGAAGGGCAAGAAAAAGAAAATTACAGGTAAGCGAATTGGGTGGACGCTGTTTATTACGGCGGCGTTAGCCATATTTTGCGCACTTGCCGGATACTTGTTCGTCATGGTCAATGGCGAGCAGATTTACAAAGCCAACAAGGATAAAATTACAGTTAATGAGACATCGAAGGTTTATGACCGCAACGGTGTGCTCATGGGTGAGCTATCCGTACAAAAAAGCGATCCTGTCAAAAGTGAAGAAATTCCAGATTTGCTCAAAAAAGCTTTTGTGGCAACGGAAGATAAACGATTTTACGAGCATCAGGGTGTCGATATCTGGTCCATTGGCCGGGCGGCTGTTAAGGATATCATAGCCCGTTCGGCAGTTGAGGGTGGCAGTACGCTGACCCAGCAGCTGGCCAAAAACCTGTTTTTGTCGCGTGACAAAACTTTTTTCCGTAAAGCGACCGAGGTATCAATTGCAATGGCGTTAGAGCGGAATTTGAATAAGGATCAAATTATTACGCTTTATTTGAACCGGATTTGGTTTGGACGCTCGTATTCCGGAATTAAAGCAGCGGCAGAAGGCTATTTTGGGCAATCGAACTTAAAAGAATTAAAGTTATGGCAGATTGCTACATTAGCGGCCATTCCAAAGGGACCTTCCAAGTATAATCCGATCAGTAATCCGGAAAACTCGAAGGCCCGGCGTGCGGTGGTTCTCCAGCTGATGTTCGAGCAGGGAATGATTGGCAAGCAGGAGATGGAAGAGGCAAAGGCTGTGAATTACGATTACAAACAGCCGGAAAAGGTTCAAAAATATCAGAGCTTTATGGAATATGTTATGGATGAGGCAGAGGATGCTCTGCCAGGAGTTAGCGGGAATGACCTGATTACTGGGGGCTATAAAATTCATACGACCATGGATGCCCAGGCTCAAAATGCACTGGATCAGGCGATGGCAGATGATGATATGTTCGAAAGAAGCCCAGACGATCAGCCTGTTCAAGCCTCCATGGTGATTATTAACAACCAGACGGGCGGAATAGCCGCAATGGCACCCGGACGGGATTACAAAAAGGGAACCTTTAATCGTGCGACACAAAGCCGTAGACAGCCAGGCTCGGCCTTTAAGCCTATTGTGGCGTATGCGCCAGCTCTCGAATCCGGCAAATTTACCATGGATACCCCTTTGAGTAATGAAAGACAAAGTTTTAACGGGTATAGCCCGAAAAACTTGCACGGCTACTCTTCGACTATTAGTATGATCGACGCGATTACAAAGTCTGAAAATATCCCGCCAGTGTGGTTGTTGAACCAAATCGGCGTGGAAAAAGGAGTTCAATTCGCGGAGAGCCTAGGCATTCCGATGGATAAGAATGATCACTCGCTTGCTATTGCATTGGGTGGATTAAGTAAAGGGACTAATACCCTTGAAATGGCGCAGGCGTACAGCGCTTTTGCCAATAAGGGACAATTTCAAAAGGCTTATTCCATTAAGCAAATTAACAATAGTGAAGATGAAGTGATTTATACTCATGAAGAGGAATCTAAACCTGTAATGAGTGAGAAAACGGCTTATGAAATGACACAGATGATGCAAAATGTAGTCAATAGCGGCACAGGCCGCAAAGCACGTATTGACTGGCCTGTAGCTGGTAAAACGGGGACGACCCAAAGTGGAATCAGCGGCAACAGTGGCAACCGGGACATCTGGTTTGTGGGCTATACGCCAGAGTATACCGGGGCCGTATGGATGGGATATGACAAGCCGGATAGCAAGCATATGCTGAGAAACTATAGCGGGCAGTCTGCAGCCTTTTTTGGCAAGGTTATGGGCGAGGCTCTCAAGGGGCATCCGGTTACGCAATTCTCCCAGCCGAAGGGATATGAGCCGCCGGTTCAAGAGAAACCGACTGATACTGTTCAGGCTGCTGCTCCAAGTGGTTTGAACGGATCTTATAGTCAGGAGACGCAAATTGTATCTCTATCCTGGACTGCAGCAGCGGGAGATAATGTACAATACCGTGTGTATCGTAAAGCTAGTTCAGATGCAGGCTTTACGCCGATTATGGAGGCTATGAAAGGTACGAGTGGTGAAGATACATCTCCTGTAGCAGGAAATACGTATGAATATTATGTAGTCGCCTATGGAGCGGATGGTAAAGAATCCGAACGTTCCAATACCATTAGTGTGGAAGTTCCGGCAGAGGCGACCCCGATAGATCCACAGCAGGGAACCGATCCGAATCAGGGGGAAACTTTACCGGACAACGGTGGAGTTACAGATGGCCAAAATGGCACGGATCAGGGAAATACATTTCCTGGTGGTAATGATAACGGCACCGGCACGGATCAAGTTCCGACGATTCCTGAGGACACCAGTGGAAATGGTACTGGGGGTACAGGCACCGGCGGCTCTGGTAACGGAAGTGATACGAACCAAGGGAATGGTCAGACAACTATACCGGATACAGGGACTACCAATGGTGAGACGACGGTGAATCCGAATGATATCGGTACATCTACTACAGGAACCCCGGTGGATGGAGGCCAGGAGAACAATTTCAACGGCAACTCCAATTCCAATCGTGGACATCGCAATCGAAATGAGTAAGCTTTGTTTGATGTAAGTTGACTTGTTTTTAAGCTAAAGGTATTTTCGGACCGTTTTACGGTCTGAGAATACCTTTTTTTGTTGTAGCAAAGGGTATCTTTTTTGAGTGTACAGTTTAAATATGGTAAGCTGGTTTTACCAATGTTGGAGAGGAACATCATTTATGAAGCGCAAATTCGGAGACCGGGCCAACTGGCGCAGAATAACGAATCGCAAGTTTGCTTGCCGGTATGTAGAAAGTGACGCGTTTACAGGATACGTGACCCTGTATACCATTGTGAGTCTCAAGGAGCCGTTGTGGAAAAGCTACGGTGGTCACACGTTTTGCATAGCCGATAAAGGTTATTCCTGGCTGCAATATTATCCAAAAGGTGAGCATTATGTAGTGACCGCTATGTTTGACAATCGAGAGCAGATCGTGGAATGGTACATTGATACCTGCCGAAATCAGGGTGTAACCGATCAGGGTGTGCCTTGGTTTGACGATTTGTATTTGGATGTCGTAGTGCTTAAAAATGGTGAAATCTTCTTGGTGGATGAGGATGAGCTGGAGGAAGCGTTACAACGTGGGCATATTTCAACGCAAGAGGCAGAATTGGCTAATCGCACAGCGGCTGATGTGCTGCGTCGGATAGATGCCCACATGTTCCCCTATTTTAAAATGTCACTGAAACACCGCGCAGAATGGTTTCACAACGGTGATTTCAAGAGGGATCGGTGAAGGTTTTGCAGTGGAATGGTAATATCGGGCCAAAACGCTCTGATCTTCACAACAGGCTAAGTAGCTCGGGGAAAAGATTTATCCTATTCAAGCGTCTCGTGCTTTGCTTACTGATTGTTATGCTGATCGGATTGGTATGGGCAGGCGCCCGAGTTTGGAAAATGAATACAGCTGCCTCTACGAGTCCACTTCAGCAAGCGCAAATCGGTATCGTACTGGGGGCTTCCATGTGGGGGGCAGAGCCCAGCCCCGGATTAAAGGAGAGGCTGGAAGAAGCCTTGCGGCTATACCGCAATGGGACTGTAAAGCGTCTGATTGTTAGTGGAGGACTGGATAAGCCCGATTTTCCGTATACAGAGGCCGAAGGCATGCAACGCTATTTGGTAGATAGAGGTGTCCCTGCCAAGCATATTGTATTGGAGAGCCATGCTACCAGCACCTATGAAAATCTGCTGTACAGCCAGCGAATTATGAAAGAGCATGGCTGGACCTCGACTGTGATCATTACACATAGCTATCATGGCCCTCGCGCGCTGGAAATTGCTCAATTTTTGAATTTCGATCATCCCCAGCTGGCTCTAACAGAATCCAAAGTGCTGAATATGCCGCTTCATCAATCGAGAGAAGTATTGGCTTACGCTAAATGGACGCTGCAACGGTGGTGGATCAGCGCTCAAACTTGGCTGGGATGAACGTGGAGGAATGCCCTGTGTGCATTCCCGTTACTTTTTTGCTAATAAGGACATGCCGGACCGAATACATTAATAGGGTAAGCTGTGCCTGAAGAAATGTTGAGGTGATGGATGCATGAACGGACGGGGAATCGCCGCGGGCAAGCGGTCGGAGGAGAGACCTTCCAGACAAATCAATGTCGTGCTGCGTAGCCCGGAGCCGACAGCTTCGGTGACTGTAGACGAGAAGGAAGCAGCAGCTTCAGCCAAGTCGCAGGCGCTACCGCAGTATCTCAGTCTTTATCAGGAAATTCAGAAAGAACTCGATCATCTCGTTGGCTTGGATAACATTAAAGACCTGGTATTTGAAGTATATGCTTTTTTGCAAATCACCCATATGCGCACAGATGCGGGATTGCTGAGTAATGCCCACGTATATCACATGATTTTCAAAGGGAATCCAGGTACGGGGAAAACGACGGTAGCCCGCATTATCGCTAAAATGCTGCAAAAAATGGGAGTGCTGAGCAAAGGTCATCTGATTGAGGTGGAAAGAGCTGATCTGGTAGGGGAGTATATTGGGCATACTGCGCAAAAAACGCGGGATCTGGTGAAGAAATCTCTCGGCGGGGTGCTGTTCATTGATGAGGCTTACAGTTTGGCACGTGGAGGGGAAAAGGATTTCGGCAAAGAAGCGATTGATACCTTGGTAAAGGCTATGGAAGACCAAAAAAATCAATTTATTCTGATTCTCGCTGGGTATTCGGGGGAAATGGACTTTTTTTTGCGAACGAATCCTGGTTTGCCTTCTCGCTTTCCGATCCAGTTGGATTTTCCTGACTATACCGTCGATCAGCTTATTCAAATTTCCGAGATGATGGCTAAGGAACGAGATTATATTCTTATGCCCCAATCCATACTCAAAATGAAGGAGCATTTGCTAAACGAGCGTAATGAGAGTCTTCATGCATTCAGTAATGCACGTTATGTCCGTAACGTGATTGAAAAAGCGATTCGCCATCAGGCTGTCAGGCTGCTCAATCAGTACAGAAGCGGGCAGCCCGGAAAGCAGGAATTGATGACGTTGCGTCCAGAGGATTTGAAATTGGACAAAAGATAGGCGATAATAGGAATCTGAATCTCTAAATCACATCGAATTGCACGACATTGAACGGGGCCGGCCTGAATATCAGGTCGGTCTCTGTTCGAGGGTTGATATGAAAATAAAGGAGCAAACAATATGGCGAACTCCACTCATGATACACAAACCGAAATACAGGATAAGGCGGTACTAGTCAGTCTAATTACGGACGAAGTTAAACGTTCTGGCATCAATACGGAATATTCGCTGGATGAGCTGGTGAAGCTGGCTGAGACAGCGGGAGTTGAAGTGCTGAGCGTCCTGACCCAGAATAGGGAGACCAAAGACTCCAAATGGTTTATTGGTAAAGGGAAAGTAGAGGAATTACGTGCGGTAGCCGAGGAACTCGGAGCAAATACAGCTATTTTTGACCAAGAGCTATCGGGAGCCCAAGTACGAAATCTGGAAGAAAGTCTGGATCTCAAAATTATTGACCGGACACAGCTTATTCTGGACATCTTTGCCCAGCGTGCGAAAACACGTGAAGGTATTATTCAGGTTGAGCTGGCACAGCTGTCATATTTGCTGCCTCGTCTGTCTGGACATGGTAAAAACCTATCACGGCTTGGGGGCGGAATCGGAACGCGTGGTCCTGGCGAAAGCAAGCTTGAAACAGACCGTCGTCATATCCGCGACCGTATCAGTGATCTGAAACGTCAGCTGGAAGAGGTAACCCGTCATCGTTATTTACACAGAGAGCGCAGACAAAAGAGCGGTATCGTGCAGGTAGCGCTGGTTGGCTATACTAATGCTGGCAAATCAACGCTGTTAAAGCAACTGACGGCAGCTGACGTATATATTGAGAACCAGCTGTTTGCAACGCTGGACCCTACCTCCAGAACGATGGAACTGCCGAGTGGCAAAGAGGTTATTCTTACAGATACAGTCGGATTTATTCAAAATCTGCCTCATGATTTGGTAGCTTCCTTCCGGGCTACTCTAGAGGAAGCTAATGAAGCTCATCTTATTTTACATGTCGTGGACGCTTCCTCCGATATGCGTGACGAACAAATGAAAGTCGTAGAGACGATCTTGCAGCAGTTGGGTGCTGCGGACAAGCCTCAGATTGTTTTGTTTAACAAAAAGGATGCTTGTACCCCTGAGCAATTGGAAATGCTTCCTTCAGGGGAGGGCTATTTGAAAATCAGTTCCTTCGATGAAGGAGATTTGCTGCGTATCCGTGAGCTGGTTCAAGAGCATTTGAGTGGGGATACACTGAGATTCCGCATTCCTGCGGAACGTGGCGACCTGACATCGGTGCTGTACCGAATCGGAGACGTGCTGCTGACAGAGTATGACGGTAATGATGTCATATATCAGGTAGAAATTCAAAGAGGCGAATATGAAAAGTATGGTCATGCGCTTAGCGAGTTCACAGAAGCTTAACATCTGATGACGTTTTTGGGTCGATAAATGATAAGAATGGCTCATCGTTTAAAGCGAGCAATAATATAACAACAATAGCCTAAGGCTGCGTAAGAGAGAGGGTCAAGAAGGTAAAATGGTAGTTTTCAGTCCGGAAATTCAGCAAATTCAGGAATCGGTAGAACGAAAAATACAGGAACGTATACAGCACATAGATCATATCGTTGATGCAAATCAGTGGAAGGTTATTCAGTCTTTCCAGCGGAAGCAAGTGAGTGATTTTCATTTTGCAGGTTCTACGGGATATGCTTACAATGACCGGGGGCGTGAGGTGCTGGAAGAGGTCTATGCCGATGTATTCGGTGCGGAGGCAGCATTGGTGCGTCCGCATTTTGCCTCAGGAACCCATACGATCGCCACGGCTTTATTTGGTGTGTTGCGTCCGGGGGATGAACTGTTGTATATCACCGGGCGGCCTTATGATACGCTGCACAAGGTGATTGGCAAGCCCGGCGATGGAACAGGGTCATTACAGGATTTTGGTGTTACTTATGGAGAAACAGCCTTAACAGCAGAAGGCAAAGTGGACTGGAAAGCGGTGGAGGCTGCAATTCATGCCAATACCAAGGTGATCGGTATCCAGCGTTCGCGCGGTTATGATTGGAGAGCTTCCTTTAGTGTAGCTGATATCGAGGAAATGACAGCGCGTGTAAAGGCAATAAAACCTGACGTGATTGTTTTTGTGGACAATTGCTATGGAGAATTTACTGAAAAACTGGAGCCTACTCAGGTTGGTGTCGATTTGATGGCAGGTTCGCTGATTAAAAATCCCGGTGGCGGCATTGCCGAAACGGGTGGCTATATCTGCGGTAAACAAGAGTATGTAGAACTGGCAGCCTATCGACTAACAGCACCTGGAATTGGTGGAGAAGTAGGAGCGATGCTGGGTACCACACGAGGTATTTTTCAGGGCTTATTCCTTGCTCCAACACTGGTTGGGCAGGCGGTTAAAGGCAGTGTATTTGCAGCTGCGGTTTTTGAAGAAATGGGCTTTGAGACTAAGCCGGCTTGGAATGAGGAGCGCACGGATTTGATTCAGGCGATCTCTTTTAGCGGACCAGAGCATCTTATTGCTTTTGTGCAGGGAATTCAGCGTGCCGCCGCCGTGGATAGCCATGTGGTACCTGAGCCGTGGGATATGCCAGGCTATGAGCACCCGGTTATCATGGCGGCGGGTACATTTATACAAGGGGGAAGTTTGGAATTATCTGCAGATGCACCGATTCGTGAACCCTATATTGGTTACATGCAAGGGGGCTTAACCTACTCTCATGTGAAATATGGAGTGCTTATGGCCCTGCAAACAATGAAAGAACGTAAATTATTGTGAGTTTTTCTAACATATCATTGACACTTTGCATCAGCTAAATGTACAATAAGGTGAATAATAGATCACTGGAAGGTTGATGACAAATGGGCGACGAAATTCGCAGAAATATGGCCTTATTTCCAATAGGTATTGTCATGAAGCTAACGGACTTGTCAGCACGTCAGATTCGTTATTATGAACAGCATAACTTGATAGTTCCTGCCCGTACATCGGGTAACCAACGTCTTTTTTCTTTTAATGACGTAGAGCGATTGCTTGAAATCAAGGCGTTGATTGAGAAGGGTGTTAACATTGCAGGAATTAAACAAGTCATGAATCCGGTTACCAAAGAATCGGAGGAGGCTACGGTTATTACTGCAGACACGGAAGTCAAACGCCGTGAAATGTCCGATACTCAGCTTCACCGCTTGCTGAAGCAACAGCTTGTGGCAGGCAAAAGACCAGGACAGGTATCCTTGATCCAAGGTGAATTATCACGTTTTTTTAATAAAAGATAATGCTATATCTTACATCTTGAACTTATCATCTAAGAAATTTATGGAACAACTGAATACTGTCGCTACAGAAAGGGAGAGGTTAGTGTGAGTTATACGAGAGAAGATATCCTTCGGATTGCGAAAGAAGAAAATGTTCGTTTTATTCGTTTGCAGTTCACAGATTTGCTGGGCACAATTAAAAACGTTGAAATTCCAGTTAGCCAACTGGAAAAAGCATTGGACAACAAAATGATGTTTGACGGTTCTTCCATTGAAGGCTATGTGCGCATCGAGGAATCTGACATGTACTTATATCCAGACTTGGACACATGGGTTGTATTCCCTTGGGTAACCTCAGATCGTGTAGCTCGTTTGATCTGTGATATTTACAAGCCGGACGGAGTTCCGTTTGCAGGTGACCCACGCGGCATTTTGAAACGTGTACTGAAGGAAGCAGAGGAGTTGGGATATACTTCGATGAATGTTGGACCTGAACCGGAATTCTTCCTGTTTAAAACGGATGAAAAAGGCGAGCCGACCACAGAACTGAATGACCAAGGCGGATATTTTGACCTGGCACCTATGGATCTGGGTGAAAACTGCCGTCGTGAAATTGTTCTTAAGCTTGAAGAAATGGGCTTCGAAATTGAAGCATCCCACCATGAGGTTGCACCTGGTCAGCATGAAATTGACTTTAAATATGCGGATGCGATCAAAGCTGCTGATCAGATTCAAACGTTCAAGCTCGTTGTCAAGACGATCGCACGTCAGCATGGTCTGCATGCTACCTTTATGCCAAAACCTTTGTTTGGTGTGAATGGCTCCGGTATGCACTGCAACCAGTCGTTGTTCAAGGATAATGAGAACGTATTTTATGATGAAACGGACGAACTCGGATTAAGTCAAACAGCCCGCCACTATATGGCTGGTATTCTCAAGCATGCACGTGCAATGGCCGCAATCACGAATCCAACAGTGAATTCATATAAGCGTCTCGTACCAGGTTATGAAGCGCCTTGTTATGTTGCTTGGTCTGCAAGTAACCGCAGCCCGATGATTCGGATTCCTGCATCTCGTGGCCTGAGTACACGTGTCGAAGTTCGTAATCCTGATCCGGCTGCAAATCCTTATTTGGCCTTGGCTGTGATGTTGAGAGCTGGCTTGGATGGCATCAAACGCCAGTTGCCTCTGCCAGCTCCGATTGATCGTAATATCTATGTTATGTCCGAGGAAGAGCGCATCGAAGAAGGCATTCCAAGCCTGCCTGCAGACTTGAAGGAAGCTCTGTCTGAGCTCATTCGGAGCGAAGTTATCTCTGACGCACTGGGCGACCATGCTTTGGCATACTTCTATGAGCTTAAAGAAATTGAATGGGACATGTACAGAACACAGGTCCACCAGTGGGAACGTGATCAATATCTGACGCTTTACTAAAATGTGAAATCCCTTGGCGCTCTAAGCGTTGAGGGATTTTTGCTTTTGTGGGTAGCTAATGAATTTTATAAAGTCGATCTATACTTGCCCCCAAATTGCCCCCAAACTTTTTATTACGAAATAAATTTTCAGTGAAAGACTCATAGTTCTCCATGTTATTCATCTCTATTTTTTGGATATATGTGCATAGATATCCGAAGTTATTTGGATGCTACCATGTCCCAAACGTTCTTGCACATACTTCATTTCAGCCCCAGCTTCTAGTTGCAATACTGCCTGAGTATGTCGAAGTGAATGGATAGGTAAGGGAGAAAGCCTTGTTCTTTTCAAAATTCTGGAAAATGAATTGAACAAAGACGATTTTGGGATCGGACTTCCGTCTGTATGACACATAATTAGATTAAGTTCATGCCTATATATTTCGCCTAAAGTGATCTTGTTTTGATTTTGAACATTTAAGTGATGCTTTAATAAGCCAATAATATGTTACTTATTTTCACAGTTGTTTTTGAGTCGAATGTTTTTGTATCGCCAAATAAATCATTAGGATTCTCCGGGATATCATAATTTAAAGTTTTACGTTTACTGTACCGTTCTTTAGATCAATGTCGGGCCACTGCAATGCTCTACTTCTTAATCCCACTGGTAGTCACACCCTCACACGGATGCTTGTCCAGTTTTCCGAGCGTAAGCGCGGGGTGGTAGCTGAGTAGATTGTCGGGCAGATTGGAAACTTTGTATCCTTGGTAATCGGTAGACGTAATAACGTAACCAAGATCAATACTAATGGATCAGTGCCGGCAACGACGATTATACGATTGCATCGTTCAGGGTAGATATGCAGGGCAACGTAGTTGCCAGATCAATCAAACAACAGGCCAAATTGACAATTCAGAAATGAATGCTTCAGATATCGGAGCCAGTACAGTTAATGTAAGTACAATACGAGGAAGTAAGTTAATCGGTAATGAGATTGAGGGAGGTATTATTACCGGGGCCTTGTTCCGCACAGTCAAAGAAGGTTGCCGTATTGAAATAAACTCTACTGGTCTTACTGCCTATAACTCCCGAGGTGGAGAGTCCATTTCATTAGGGCAATATAATGATGGAGCAGCCTTACTCTTTATGGATAATGGTTCACCAAGAGGGAGTGTATACGGAGATTCAGAGGGATTTCATTTGGGAAGCATGGCCTCTATTATTATTCGATCTGTAGACGATGCTACGTATTTCCAAGGGTGAAGTTGATTTCAATTACGCAACCGTAACCGGACTTGATTTAAATATGCAGAGCATATCTGGTTTGTCTGATAATTATCAGATATTGATAAGCGAATCTCAGAAATTTATAGCGAATTATTCACTGATATGATTACAAACGCATCATTCGATCCGTCAAGTCGAAATCTGAAACTGTACAGTGTCGCCCGCACCATAGCTACAGTGAATATACCAGCTGGAGGAAACTCTAGTAGTTCGACAACATGATGTTTACTGCACCTCCTACTAATGGTAATATTAGGAAATATATACTATGCAGGAGGTACGGATGATGAAAAACTGGTCTTATTTGCTTAGTGGCGTATTAAATGGTGTGATTGTCGCTACAGCAGGTAGTGCATTCGCGGATCAAATTAAGTCTATGATCGGGCAGACAGTGGCGGGGGAATATACAGTCAAGGTTAATGGCAGCTCATTATCAGAAAACGCAATTGTCATTGACGGGAAGGCGCACGTTCCTTTGCGAGCTGTAACCGACTCTTTAGGAGTGAACTTAAAAGTGGATGGAAAGACAATTCAAATTGATTCATCGAATAATTCTTCTTCACAACAAGCGAATGCTGAAGTGAAAACCGTTTCAGGTAAATACCAAGGATGGCCTATTTCCAAGTTGGAAGAGAGGAAATCTGAGCTTGAGAAATTTGTAACAGATACAGAAAGTGACAAAGGAAATATGGTGAAGTTTCTTGAGATTTCTTCTAAGAAGACGGAATCTACTTCAGATAAGTTTGCGGAAATTAGAGAAAAAAATATTGAAGAAACAAAGAAAAATATACAAGAAGCTGAAACTAATATAGCTAAATATAAGACTGATCTAGAAGAAATAAATAAAACTATAGCTTCACTGAAATAAAATCCGTAGTGTCACGGCATTATACGTAAAATAAAATAGAAACGAATAGACCAATAGCGAAGGCATTTAGATGAATAAAAAGATGTATCTGTTTATAGGTGCTTTACTCGGAGTACTGCTAGCTACTTCTGGTGGAGCTGCGGCAGATCAAGTGAAATCATTAGTTGGGAAGACTGTTGCAAGGGAATACAATGTGAGAGTAAATGGAACAACATTGTCTGAAAACGCTATTGTCGTCGATGGTACAGCGTATGTGCCTTTGCGCTCGATCTCAGACTCATTGGGGGCGAACCTTGCGGTGAAGGGAAAAACTATTGAAATTGCAACAGGAACTCCTTCTTCTAATGTGGTTGTTCAAGAGCAATCACAAGCAATAGCTTTGAAAGACAACCCATATGACAATTGGTCCTAGGAACTAATTGTGAAGCATATTGGAACCGTGGAGGAATTGATCGATATATATATAATAATGATATTAAAAAATATGAGAAGTCATTGACTGACACCGATAGAAGAATAGGTGCGGCGGGCGACGATCAAAGACTTATTGAACGCATTGAAAAAAGCGTCACTGAGACAGAGAAAGAATTACAAGAATCCAAAGACAGTTTATTTGAGCATAAAAAAGAGCTAGAACTACTTAATGCAGCATTAGCTACTAAATAAATATGTAGTAACCTAGTAATAAACAAACTATGTACTGTATAAACAAAAGCCCTCCATCCCTATTAAGGGGGCTTTTGTTTATATAAGGGAATAATTATTAGACTGCCTTCAATAATAGAAACAACGGCAGCCATGGGCGAGAAAAAAAAATCCTAGACTGCCGATGTTCTATTGAACTATCGTGTCCCTTTAGTTCAATCTCTTCCCTTTTCATAAAAGTTGTTGTGCAAAGCTTTCTGCCGTTGAAATCATGCCTTACTCCAAGTCACTTTGTAAAATTCTAATCCCTACCGAGTTCAATCGTTTTCGTGGCGACACGGTCATGAAATTCCCGATCATGCTCCACGAATATAATGGTCGGCGTGTACTCAAGCAGCAGCTCCTCAATTTGCATCCGGGAAATCACGTCGACAAAGTTGAGCGGTTCGTCCCAAATATGCAGATGAGCCTCCTCACATAGGCTTCTCGCGATCAGAACCTTCTTCTTCTGCCCGCCGCTAAACGCCGATATATCCTTCTCAAACTGGATGCGGGCAAAATCTAGCTTACGCAACACGGCCTTAAATAAGCTTTCGTCAATTCTGTACTCTGTTGCATAATCGGAAAGCGTTCCTCGCAGATGAGAAGTATTCTGGGATACATAGGAAACGCAAAGCTGCGGCTCCCGCTGAAACGTACCTGTATAGTGTAGCGCCTCAGCGTTGAGCAGGCGGAGTAAGCTAGACTTACCTGAACCATTTGGACCTGAAATTGCAATCCGATCTCCTGGTTCGATCGTCAGACTAACGTTCTTGCAAACCGCTCTTTCCCCGTAGTAAATCGTGACGTGATCCAGCATCGCCAGTTCCGATTTGGGATACACGAGCTGAGAGATCGCAAGGCTTTCTGACTGTTCGATATTTCGGAGCAGTTTCGACTTTTCCTCTAAAGCGGCGTGTTGCCGCTGTTCGATGGATTTCGAGCGTTTCATCATTTTTGCTGCCTTATGCCCGACGTATCCCTTGTCAAGCTTGGAACCGGAATTTCGTGTGCCGTTTTTTGATTTTTCGGTCTCGAAAGACCAGCCGCTAGTACGTTTAGCAGAAGCTGATAAACGCTGTATGTCTTTGTACAGCTTTTCGTTTTGTGCCATTTCAAACGTATCCTGGCGAGTTTTGTTCGTCCACCAGCTCGAGAAGTTGCCTTTTTGGATTTCGATATTCGTTTTGTTGATCGATAGAATATGATCCACGCAGCGGTCGAGAAAAGCTCGGTCGTGTGAAACTAGAATAAAACCGCGCTTTGTATTCAGATAATCGGCGACAAGCTTGCGTGCGTGCAAGTCGAGATGATTGGTAGGCTCGTCGATGAGCAGAAATCGATTGTCTTGGATGAATAGCACGGCCAGCAATACCTTCGTCTGTTCTCCTTGGGACAGCGATTCGAATGGGCGGTACAAAACGTCTTCTGAAACCTTAAGCAGGTTCAGTTCGCGCATCAACTTCCAGTTCTCATAGTTTGGCACGATCTCTTCGACGACGTCTAAGGTCAAATACTCCGGGTGTTTGACGGGAAACGGAAAATAATCAAAGGCGACTGGTGTGGAGATCGTACCGCTGTATTCGTACTTCCCCTGAAGCAGGTTTAAGAACGTCGTTTTCCCCCGACCGTTTCGCCCCGTAAAGCCCAACTTCCAGTCTGTATCAATTTGAAAATGAACATTTTTGAATATGGGGTCATAGCTGCCTGGATAGGCAAAAGTAAGATTGGTTACCTGAATGGCGGGCATGGCAATCATCCTTTCGTTTGGAAATAAAAAAGAGCCGCAAGAAAGGTGCTATCTTGCGGCTCTAATCCATACGAGGAAATACGGCCCCATTCTAAGGGGCCGTATGACTGTCCGGAGAGGGAGCGCAAACGAAACGCAGAGCTTTCTTGCAGAGATGAAATAAAACGACCACAGCCGATCGCTGAGTCCGTTATTTTCGTGATCTCGAAGCAAGAAAGTTCTACATGTATCCGTTCAACTCCCATCATCAAATTACATTCAGTTTATCACAATAGTAATTTAACTACAACCTGCGTAGTCCCGTTTAGGCTGAAGCCTCGCGTAGGTCGACATGCTCCTTAGATTGATTACTGTTATTCAACTATCATGCTCGTTCGTATTAGGTTAATAACATATGGGTTTTTAAAATCTGTAGCGTTATAGCAACAGAACCAATTTAAGATATAAGTATGAAAGCCTCTGATAACTCAGGGGCTTATTTTGAGTTCAAAGAAAGGTGAGATTAGCAATGATATACTTACAATTCACGGAGTACGAGGTTATATTTACAGCAATGGTACAGCATAATTGAATTTAGAGGATGTGTCTCGCGGACTAGGATTCACCGACGGTTCCAAAGGCACAGAGTATGTGAAATGGGACAGGGTGAGGCAGTATTTATCTGATTTAAAATTTTCGACAGAAGTGTCGAAAGATATTTTTATCCCTGAAAACATCTTTTATCGTTTAGCAATGAAGGCAAGAAATGAAACTGTTGAGACATTTCAGGTAAGAGTAGCAGATGAAATACTACCTTCCATTCGCAAGCATGGGATTTATGCTACGGATAACGTGATCGACAACATTTTCAATAATCCTGACTTTGGAATTGAGCTATTGACCAAACTTAAATAGGAACGAGCTGCCAGAGTTGAGGCTGAAAGAACAAATGCAATTCTGATGCATGTTAACAAAACCTATACTGCTACAGAGATTGCCAAGGAACTTGGATTCAAGTCAGCAATTGCGCTGAATAATGATTTAGGAAATCGAAAAATTCAATTCAGGCAGAATGACACATGGTTGTTGTATAGCAGGTATGCGGATTGTGGCTATGTTGAAATCAAACAAGAAGTTCTTGATAACGGTAAAGTTATCTATCACCGTAGATTTACTCAATTAGGACGTGAATAGCTTGTGAAAATTTATAATAAGGAGCAATTAAAGGCATCTGCAAACTAAAGGTGTCTTTTTTTTGTGTCTGAGGGAGATGATGAAACCCGTGGCAAAAATAAAATCTACATTGGATATACAACTGGATCTAACAAGGCCAGTTGAAGAATTGACCGAGGTCATTTCTGCAGTCATTGCTTCGCAACCAGCGCGCCGTAAAGAAATACTTAAAGGATTGGATATAGCAGTAGGAAATGCATTAGCAGAGATACAGGCCCAAGATGAACAGGATCAGAAAACAGACAATGATAGCTCAGGAAAAGTTTCCTGAACGGAGAGACGGGGGAAGAAGGTTGGATAAGTGGGAGGTTTTTAAGTCCAGCACTGCTTTAGGAAGCAGCGCTGTGACGCATTTCTATGGTGGGTGGTCGGGAGTATTGGAGGTGTTGCTTGCACTGGTCATTATTGATTATGTGACAGGGTTGTTCGCGGCAGGGGTCGAGGGTAAGAAGAGGACCGGACCCGGTTTAAAAAGCAAGATAGGTCTTGTGGGCATCGCTCGAAAGGCTTTATTTTTACAATGGTTGCTGTATCCCATCTAATAGATGGAGTCTTAGGCGATTCGCACCTTTTCAGGGATGCGGTCGCTTATTTTTATATGGCAAATGAGCTGCTTTCGATTCTTGAGAACGGCGGCAGGCTTGGAGCGCCAATTCCACCAGTGATCTGGCAGGCAGTGGAAGTTCTAAAAAGTAAAAGTGGTAATCAGGAAGGAGAGAAAGAGGATGCAACAACGAAACAGCCGTAATGCTCAAGGGATCGACGTATCCCGTTATCAAGGAAAGATTGATTGGAAGGCGGTCAAGGCAGATGGTATTTCATTTGCTTTCATTAAAGCAAGTCAGGGGCAACGGTACGTTGATCCAACATTTATCGCCAATGCAAAAGGGGCCAGAACAGCCGAGATATTGCTAGGGGCTTACCATTTTATTGATGCAACCAGTACTGAGGCAGCAAAAGCAGAAGCAAGGCATTTCGCTAAGGTTCTGGATCAGGTTGGCGGTGCGAAAGCGCTGAACCTTCCTGCGGTAATGGATTATGAAAACAACCCCGGTATGCTGTCTAAAACACTTATTAGTGCTGTGGCGTTGGCCTTTCTGCTGGAGCTGGAGCGACTTACAGGACGCAAGCCGATTATCTACACAGGCAATGCATTTGCAGCTAATTTTAACGCCTCATTAGGCGGCTACCCCCTATGGATAGCCCGTTACAGTGATACTCGCGTCCCGAGCGACACAGTGACGTGGAAACGTTGGGATATTTGGCAATACAGCGATAGCGGCAAGGTGGATGGGATAAAAGGTAACGTAGATCTGAACGAATTTGCCGGAACGACGGACGAGCTGCGTAAGCGATTTGGCGCTGTCACGCCTGCACAGGAGACAGAATCCGTTACACCCGGCACATTCCGCGTCAATGGCAAAGAAGCGGGGGAAGCGCTTCTGTATGGGTCCAGAAATTATGTACCACTTCGGTCTTTGGCAAATGTCTTAGGCTTGTCTTATCGTTGGGACAATACCTGCAAGGAAACCTATTTAAACGGGGCCAAGCTACAATCTGTCCAGCTTGTGGAGGATATAGCTTATGTACAACTTCGGCCAATCGCAGAATCTTATGGAGCTGAGGTTTCATGGGACTCTAAGAATAGAATTGCTGCTCTGAAAACGAAAGGGGATAAATAATCATGCAAACAATAATCGAAACTGTACAACCATATGTAAGTACTATTGCAACAGCAGTCGTAGGTGTGCTGACAACCATCATTTTGGCCGGCTTGAATACAGTAAAGGTAAAAGTAAATGGATGGTTGGATGCTCGAACCACAGCGGCTCAGAGAGAAGTAATCCATAAGATTGCTGGAGAAGGCTTCGCCTTTGCTCAAACAGCTTTTAAGCAAGCTGGAGGCGAGCGCAAGCTTCAGGAGGCTTTGCAATATGCTTCACTTACTCTTTCCAGTCAAGGTATCGTAGTATCCCAAGTTGAGTTAAGGTCTGCAATTGAGAAGGCATATCTGGAGTATAAGGCTAAAACAAAGACTGTGTTGGCTACTGAATCACTACCGAGCGAAGAGGTAACACAGGCAGCAGCTAAGGAAGCTGTACCTGGTCTGGCTGCAAAGATGAATGATTTCTTGGCACAAGCTACAGCAGAGGTGTCATCAGGTCAGGCACAGTCTGAGCCTGAGACCATTCCGGTACAAACGCCTGTTACTACGGAATAAGACTAATACGGCTACAGTTTCAAAGTAATTCACTAAAAAAGGACCCTGCTGGTTTGTGCTGTCAGGGTATTTAAAATGTGTTAATTAAGAAAATTAAATTATTTGCATATTATTTTATCTTTGTATCATTGTTAATTGAAATTTAAAGGTGGGCTGTATAATGTTTAATATACTAAGTGTTATAGTAATCACCTTAGGGTTATTTTGTTCTCCAACAGGCATGTTTAGTTTAACCAGTGGTGATTTCTACCAAGAAGTGAAAGTATTAAAGGTTGATAAGAATTATAGGGCATGGCAAGGTGTCGCTTCTGACGGAACACACATTTACATTACATCTGACCGTGATGAAAATTTCAAACTTTCCAATACGATATCTACGTACACAATGGACGGTACTTTTGTAACTGAGAAAACGAATGCTTATGCAGAAACAGATCAGAAAGGGCTTTTTATGTCTTTTGGGGACTGTTATATTACAGATGGGTACCTTTACGCAACGGTATACAATTTTAATTCGGGGCCATCAACAGAGGAACGAATAAGTAGAATAGTAAAGTATAGCCTGCCTGGTTTGAATCAGGTAGATGAGTTCAATATAGGATATGGCACAGCAGAGTCTTTAGCAGAATATAATAATACATACTGGATAGTTTACCATGACTTAAATGAGATCAGGCAATTTGATAAAGATTTTAATCTAATAAAGTCATACCCATTATCGGGAAACTTTGGGACTGACGGTGGTTATCAAGGGATCTTTTTTGATGGGGATGATTTATACGCTAACCTACATGGTTCTAATGAATATGGGAAAAATTATGCACAAGGATTGGATCACTACCATTTTAACGGAAAAGAGTTTAAATTTATTGAGCGGATAAAACCTCCTACATATGGAGCAGGTCAAGGCATTGAAAAAGTTGGCGAACTGTATCTATGGGCTGATCGCCCTGGAAATAGTATAATAGTTACCAAAAAGAATAAGAATTAATTATGTTTCAGTTTGCTAAGATGAATTGAGATGAAAATTTAAAGATATACAAAAAAATTACTAATAAATGTATAATCAGCACAGATACATACGGAAGCACCGTTGTGCAATCCGAAAGCATCGGTGATACCCTGCTGGCATACGCTGGTGGGGTGTATTTACGTTTAGGGGGATGAAATTTGAAGAGCATCAAAGGACTAATAGTAAGCGCAATATTGGCTGTGACTATGGGGTTAGTCGCCTATAACGGGATACCAGTCCCACAAGCTCACAAGGCTCCTGCGGCGTCTGAGCAATCGAAAACAGTGACAACGGGCGAAACAGTGCGATTGGAATTTCCGTCAGGAAAATACCCGGAAACAGCCCAACACATTAAAGAGGCTATAGCAGCCGGAATTCCTAATGTATGCACAATAGATCGTGGTGGTGTATTTAAAAACCGAGAAATATCATTAGAAACCGTGCCAGTCAAAAAGGGGTACAAGCGTGGTCAATGGTCGTTGGCAACTTGTACAGAAAGTAAAGTGGGAGCAGATGTAAGTTATATTAGCCCAAAGGATGATGAGGGGGCTAATTCGTGGATAGATCAGCATTTGGAAGATTACTCTGATGGGACCCGAGTGGAATTTATAATTAAATAGCAAATCCCCGCTTGCCTTAACTGGTCGCCGGGATTGTTTTGTTGAAGATTACCATACCGTTCACCGAAATATCTATCCTGAGGTGATCAGCATGAACCATACATATAAAGTGTTGAAGTCTGATATCGAGTTATTTGCAGCTGCATTAAGCCAAGTGAGAGTACATGTAGTACAGCCGTTGAGTGATTATATGGTGGAAGTTGTAGACTACCTGTTTGCCGCACCTGCGCCACAGCAACTTTTTATTTTGCATTATAAGGGGGAGTGGCAGCGTCGCTGTCATCAGGTGCAATATAGTAAATATATTTGGATTGACAGCACATTTGGACAGCAGTATGCTTGCTAGGGAAATATTGATGTCCTCGTTAGGTGAGGCTCCTATACGAACATAAGCCACTGCCCGGAAACATCGAAAGATGCCAATGGGTATAACAGGAATTGCCGGATTAAGGCTCTTCTTAATGTGGCTAAAGAACTTTGGTTCTTTTACGTCGTTTAGTGCCAAAGCTCAACTTGGGGGAATCGGATATTTGCATGCTTTTTATCTTGCATGCAGAACGACTCCCCTTCAATTGAGCTGAGGGGCGTTTTTATTTTAATGTGTTAGGCATTGTGACATGGTTCCAGTGTGATCAGTAAAATATGGAGCCAACAACATGATAATGGGAGAGGGGTTGAACCATTCTATGAGTAGTCGAAGTTCGTCTGAACCGGATCCAGAACCAGTGAGTCTATTGGCAGTCGGGTTAAAACTAGATACCGTAATTGAGTATGGTTGCAACTCCTCTCCTACGGGGGTAGTATTGGGCCTGACTGCCTTAAAACAAGGAGGCAGTCGACATGTCAAAAATGAATTTTTTTCAAAAAAAGCAGCAAAATAAAAGTACTACTCATATTCAAGGCTTTGATATTGAATTGAATCAGGAAAATACTCGTCGTATTGATCGGCTAGTCGATAGTTACGAAAATAGCATTCTTTCTCATTTAGATGAAGCGTACCAAAGAACGACAAGCTGGCAAGATCGTCTTGCGGATCGGATTGCATCATTCGGCGGTAGCTGGAGATTTATTACTTATTTCGCTATCTTTCTGACCATCTGGATACTCTTGAACAGCTTGCCGTTTACTCGCTTTCATTTCGATGAACCTCCATTTATCTTGTTGAACTTGTGTTTGTCCTTTATCGCAGCATTCCAGGCTCCGGTCATTATGATGAGTCAGAACCGCCAAGCTGCAAGGGATAAGCATGAATCGATCATTGACTTCGCGATCAACTACAAAGCTGAACAAGAGATTGACGATATGCAGAGCCACCTTCATCGGATCGAAGGTGAACTGATTGAGATTAAAAAACTCTTACTTGTTCTAAACAACCGAATGAATGAAGAACACAAATGACCCTTTGGATTATATGGAGGCTCCGTAGAAAAGTTATCGCCCGATATGATTAAGATTGCCGGAGTGTATTATATACGAAATCCGTTTGAATTTAGAGTAGATGTGAAAAAGGACTCCACTGGTATGTAACCAGTATGGAGTCCTTTGTTGTTTTTTTAGTTAAATACATGCTCATTTGAACGTGTATATCGTATTGTAGTTATACGGTCATTATGGATAGAATTGTTATGCCTTTCGAATTAATCAGGTTTGTAAATAGTACCTTGATAGTACGCCACGTATACATTATTTACTAGTGCAGTGTCATACAATGTTAACGATCCACCCCAACCAGTTCCGGGTTCTGTATAACCAATAGTAGTAGGGATTTTATCTCCTTTCTGATATTGACGCGTAATACCGGTTACATATTTCTGGGGAAGACCTTGTAGTGTAAATATAGACGATGTTTGACTATTCGTGGATATTTGATTATCAACGGGTGTTGAAGCAAACGCGGCTGACGAACTTCCTAACAAAGCTAATGACAAAAGGGAAGTGCCGACGATCTTATTCAACTTCGTTCAAAAACATCCTCTCGAATAATATTTGATTACTTATTCAATATATAGTATATATTGTTATTTTTAATGTGATATAAATCGCTTTTAATAAAAGAATTTATATTTGATTAGTGAGAATTAGGTTGACGTAAAGGATTCTGCTGAGTAACTGGCAAGTCTTTTTTTGTTTTGTGACAAGCTATGCGATACTTCGACATGACTCTCCAATTAGTATAGAGAAGATTTAAATACTATGGAGGTGTCGTATGATAAAAGGAATCGCAAGAGGATTAATTGTATTTTTACTGGCGGCTATCTTTTCCGTACAAGGTGTTTATGCAGAACCGACAGCAATCAGTCAACAAGCAGCTGGGTATACATTGGAGTTCCCAAGTTCACGTTACCCTGAAACCGGAGCACATATTAGGGATGCCTTGCAGCCGGACATTCTGCGGTATGTACGATTGACAGGGATGGGGCTGAGGAAAACAGGAAGGAGTCACCCAAGGGCTATCCAACTAAAAAAGGATATGATCGTGATGAGTGGCCAATGGTAATGTGTGCGGAAGGGAGCGCAGGTGCTGATATCAGATACATAACCCCTAGTGATAACCGAGGAGCAGGATCATGGGTAAGTCATCAGTTAGATAAATATGCTGATGGAATAAAGGTAAGATTCATAGTGAAATAAGGTGAGGCTCAAGCAGTGTAGAACTGTTATGAGCTTTTTTAAAACCAATAAAAATTAAATATGCAAAAATATAGAACATATTTATAGATTAGCAAGTTTATGTTTAGACATGATTCGAGGAATATATTACCTTAGTATCTGTTTAATAGATCGAATAGGGGGAATAAACTTTATAAAACAAAATTTAAAAACAAAAATCGGTATGCTGTTCGGAATGTTATTGTACATACTTATTGCCTTTTCACCAACACAAGTATCTGCTGCTTCGGTTGGGGAGGCTTTAACTACACCAGAAAAAGGTTGGATGCGTATTGATGATGCAGATATTAATGCCACTTATTCAAGCGGCTGGGGTGTATCAAGTTATGTAAGGCAAGGTTACAGTTTATATAAAGGTTCTGCTCATTATACTAGAGCCGAGGGAGCAAGTCTAAAATTTAATTTTTATGGAACAAAAATTCGTATTATAGATATTATCCAACAAAATAGAGCTTCTAATAACTCAATAACCATTGATGGAGTTACAGAAAAATATTCTGCTAATGGAGTGTCGGAAGTTAATCAAGCTATTGTTTTTGAAAAAATGAATCTGCCATTGGGATATCATACTGTAACTATTTCCAGCGGAGAATCCGGGTATTATTTACAAATAGATGCAATTGATATTGATGATAACGGTATATTTTTAAATATCAACACTCCAATGGATTTGAAAGCGAATCCGGGTGATAGTCTAGTAACACTAAATTGGAAGCCTGTTGATATTGCTGATAGTTATACAGTTAAATATGGAACAGAATCTGGAAAATACACGGAAACTGTAACGGCTGCAAAAGACGCTTTCGGTAACTTTGTTATTCCGAGTTTGACTAATGGAACAAGATACTATTTTGTTGTAAGTGCTACTGTTAAGGGTAAGGAATCTAGCGTTTCAAACGAAGCAATTGCAACGCCACAAGGTGGTAATCAACCTAATCCAGATCCAACGTCACCTGAGCCAGTATCACCTAATCCAACATCACCCGACATACCAACTACACCCCAAGAACCAGCAGGCAACCGTGCCATTCTGGTAGTCACCATGACAACAGGATTGGAGAAGGAATTTGATCTTAGCATGAAAGAGGTCAATGACTTCATTTCCTGGTATGAGGGCAAGCAGGCTGGTTCCGGATCGGCTTCATACGCCATAAATAAACACGATAACAATAAAGGCCCATTCAGCAGCCGTAAGGATTACATGCTGTATGATCGTATCCTGACGTTTGAAGTAAGCGAATACTCGAAGTAAAATGAAATACCCTGCTTATAGTGGCAGGGTATTTTTTGTGTGTTTAATTAAAATGATTGGCAGTTGATATAACTCAAGGTAATTGTCCAGTGCCTCTGTACTTACCATATTTAGCATCCCATTTGTATGTTGCAAGTGCTGAATCCCATCCACCTACAACTGGGCGGTAATTCTTCCAAAATTCTAAAATCTCACCATTTGGCTCTATACGAACTTCTAAATCACCCATAATAGATAGTTTTGCTTTCAATGTTCCATTTTCCAGTTTGTAGACATATAATTTCGTATTTGACGGATAATAATTATAAGTCACAGCTACATGTTTTTCATTTTTAGCGGGTGAAAATATTTGAATATTAGGTTCTTCAAAATCATCATCTGAATATATTTCATCCTGTATAAATACAATTATCCCTTTTGAGTTTATTAAATAAAGTTTTCCCGATTTCGTTAGAATAAAACTTTCGGTTTTCTTATCGGAATTGATATCTTCTGTTTTAATTAAAGCGATTTTTTCATTAGGGTACCTTTGATTAAACTGGGCTTTGGGATCGGAAGAAGCAAAAGCCCAGTTTGAAGATAATAGAAAAAAGGTAATGAAAATTAATTGGAAAATAGTGGTTCTCATAGTAATCTCCTCAATTTTAGATTGTTAGTTGATCAGCTTCGACAGAAAATTATGTTTTATAGTAGTCTATCAGACCTAGGAAAATTTTTCTATCTGAAATCTCTTGAACGGAACATTTGTTCGAATTATAATTTGTACATAACATTTCAGGAAGCGGATTCAGTTGGTAAAGAAGCTTGAGGGAACGGAATGTTCGAGAGTTCGCGGATCATCATTCCAGAGCACAAGGAAGCAAGCGCTTATAGGGTCCTACAACACACGTCAACCTGTAACACTGGTGGTTTTTAGCCCGTTCGATGACGAAGAACTCACAGGTGTAATCACGTCTACAAATACTGGTCGCAGGGAAGTAAAACTGTTTCGTGGCGAGGATGATTTTAGTTGGATCAAGTTGGAGGATATTATTTCTGCAAAGTACATAAAAAAGGCCCCCAGGTAACGGGGCCACTGAAAAAGTCCTTAAACCCAAAAGCGAGACAGTTCCTCATTTTTTGAGGCGATTGTCTCGTTTTTTCGTTATACTAAACGTATCCAAATAAAGGATGGTGGTACCGGTGCTTCCAACAGCAGCAAAGCATGATCTTAAGTCCATATGTTGAACTATACAATCTGTTGATTCCCAAGGACCACCTATTACGGAAAATGGACGAGTTGGTGGACTTTAGCTTTGTCTACCAGGAGCTAAACGAAAGCTACTGTCACGATAACGGACGCACAGCGGTAGATCCGATTTGGATGTTTAAATATTTGTTACTCAAATCCATCTTCGATTTGTCTGACGTCGATCTGGTCGAACGCTCGAAAACGGATTTGGCCTTCAAGTTTTTTCTACATATGGCTCCAGAGGAAGAGGTCATCGAGCCCAGCCTGTTGACCAAGTTCCGCAAATTGCGGCTCAAGGATATGAAGCTGCTCGATCTGCTGATTGGAAAAACCGAAGGTAATTATTCGCAGCAAAACCATTATTGTCGATGCTCCCCATACCAAAGCTCGCTATACTCAAAGGACACCGCAAGAGGTGCTCCGGGAACGTTCCAAAAAACTGAGAAAACCATATACACGCTGGATGAATCCTTGAAGAACGCTTTTCCAACCAAACCGGTCACGAATGGGATTGAGGATGAAATCCGCTATTGTGAGGAGCTTGTCGCCGCGATTGAACGGGATGAGCGTTTTGCCTTACTGCCCAAAGTGTCTGAACAGTTAAACCTGCTGAAAGAAACCATTGCCGATGACCTGGAGCATCTTCAAACTTCTGCGGACCCCGATGCCAAAGTGGGTCACAAAAGTACAGACTCCTCTTTTTTCGGGTACAAGACTCATATTGCGATGAGTGATGAGCGGATCATTACAGCCGCTACGATCACCACCGGCGAACAACCCGATGGCAAGCAGCTTCACGTCCTGATTGAAAAAAGCAAAGCCGCAGGCATGAAAGTGGAGACCGTCATTGGGGATACCGCTTACTCGGAAAAAGACAATCTGGCGTACATCGAACGAAATGAGATTGAACTCGTGTCGAATTTAAATCCATTGTTTACCCAAGGCAACCGGAAGAAAGAGGACGAGTTTGAGTTTAACAAGGATGCGGGCCTGTACGTGTGTAAGGCTGGGCATCTGGCAACGCGCCGGGCGAGGCAAGGAAAGAAAGGCCAAGGGGAAAACCAGACCGACACCTATTATTTTGACGTCGAGAAATGCAAACGCTGCCCGCTCCGGGAAGGTTGTTACAAGGAAGGCGGGAAAAGCAAGACCTATTCAGTCAGCATAAAAAGTCAGGAGCATCTGGCACAGGCCGCGTTTCAGGAAAGTGAGGCCTTTAAAGCCAAGGCCAAAGTACCTACTCTTTCTTCGCCAGCGGTCCATTTTTTGCGCAAAAATGGACCGCTGGCGAAGAAAAGAACAATTCAGATTAGGTTAATGAAATAATTCTATGGGGTTCCAGCTTGTCGATGCTGGATAATTAACAAAATAGGCAGGGGAATCCCTGCCTTTGGCGTGTTATAATTCTACTTCTGAGAAAAGCGGAGTGGACAAGTAACGCTCGCCTGTATCAGGTAATACGACCACGATTGTCTTACCTTTGTTTTCCGGAAGCTTCGCAATTTGTGTTGCTGCATAAACCGCAGCCCCAGAAGAAATGCCAACAAGCAGCCCTTCTGTTTTGGCAAGCAGGCGCGCAGTATCAAACGCATCTTCGTTTTTAACTTTGAAAATTTCATCCACATATTCTTCATTAAAGTTATCTGGAATGAAACCGGCACCGAGTCCCTGGAGTCGATGTGAACCTGGAGTACCGCCAGAAAGCACTGGTGAATCGAACGGTTCAACAGCTATCACTTTTACAGAAGGGTTGCGTTCCTTTAATACTTGGCCAACCCCTGAAATAGTTCCACCTGTGCCTACACCCGCGATAAAAATATCTACACTGCCGTCTGTATCCTGCCAGATTTCCTCCGCCGTAGTTTTACGGTGAATTTCTGGATTGGCAGGATTGTTGAATTGCTGTGGTATGAAAGAGTTTGGCGTTTGGGCAGCCAAGAGTTCAGCACGCTTGATAGCGCCTCTCATTCCCTCGGCGCCCGGCGTTAACACAAGCTCAGCACCATAGGCAGTCAAAAGCTTGCGACGTTCGATACTAAACGTTTCAGGAAGTGTAATTATAAGTTTATATCCAAGAGCCGCGGCTACGAATGCAAGTCCGATCCCGGTATTGCCACTGGTCGGCTCAATAATAACGGAGTCTTTATTGATTAAGCCTTTCTCCTCGGCGTCTTTTATCAAAGCATATCCAATACGGTCCTTAACACTACCAGCCGGATTAAAGTACTCCAATTTGGCTACCACGTTTGCCTCAATATTTTGGATTTGGCTGTAGTTCAACAGTGCTAACAAAGGAGTGTTCCCAATTAAATCTGTTAGTTTTTGGTAAATCCTAGTCAAATTTATCCCTCCAAACAATTAATTCGTATCTACTTACTCTGATATAGATATTATCACGAATTTTTCCACATAACCATGTCCTGTTTGTAATGTATAAGGAGGGAGGAGTTGGAGGATGTAACAACCTCTTATACAATGCGTCCCCCGATACGTGAAAAGCAATGATATAATAAGAACATACGTTCCGGTTGAGTACTCCGTATGCATTATATTAATGAATGACATAGTCGTGCATAAACAGAACACAGATTCACCAATGGGAACATGATCAATATCTGACGCTGTATTAAAATGTGAAATCCCTTGACGCTCTAAGCGTTGAGGGATTTTTGTTTTGAGGATAGTAGATCTAAAGGTTATTTGTGTTGCAATAACCAAAGAAAGTCCCTTTTTTTAACCAATCTGAAATGCTTGACAAACAAAAGTGGAAATTTCATTGTCGGTTCTACAAGTCTTTTTAGTAGGACCTTTTTTACCGAGGAGCCGTGTCGAAATGTATTCCAATACATACACTTAGAACATGAAGAAGAACAGTATTAAAAAAATAGGAAAGTTCGTTTTGCGTAATCTAATATATATGTTTTAAAAATGTAGAATGGGGGAGATTTTTTGTGCCACGAGCTTCAGTTATACTGCCAGTTTATAATAATGCGGCTTTTGTTTTGGACGCAATACACAGTATTTTAGTTCAAACCTATTCGGATTTTGAGTTAATTATTATTGATGATGGCTCGACAGATGGTTCTGACTTTCTTATTTCACAAATATCAGACCCCAGGGTGATTAAAATCTTCCATTGTACTAATCAAGGGGTGATAGCTACTTTAAACGAAGGATTAAATAAGGCAACTGGCGAATACATCCTTCGTATGGATAGCGATGATATTTCTACGCCAGATCGACTGGACGTTCAAATATCATTTATGGATCAAAATCCGTTAATTGATGTATGCGGTGCTGCTTTTACTACTTCTAGTGGAGGAGTAATGAAGGTGAATCCGGCCAGTCATGACGAAATTAAAACATGGTTGTTATTTCATTGTTGTATGTGCCATCCTGCTATAATAATACGTAATAGCATGATCCATCGGCTAGGCATTCAATATGATAGTAATTATCCCCATGCCGAAGACTATGAGCTGTGGAACCGATTAGCTTCTCAGGTACAAATGGCGAACCTCCCCATAAACTTATTGTATTATCGTCAACATAATGGACAAGTGTCCAATCAGCATAAAGCAATACAGGACGCCACCGCTCGGAGAATTCGACAAAGACAGTTTAGCCAGATGGGCTTGGAATTGTCAGATGAAGAGAATCAGATTATGCTGGATATTCTTGAGTTTAAAATTAATCCCTACGATTATAATAGTTACGTTAAAGCTGCAGGGTTTGCAAACTGGGTGCTGAGCCAAAACAGTAAGTATTTGGTTTACAATCAGGAGCTATTAAACATGGCTTTTTCACGGTGCATATCCCATCTTCCATATTAACAAAGAGATCAGCAACCGACCCGAAATGGGTGACACCCTACTGGCTATGCCGGTGGGTGTTTTTTGCGTTTAGGAAGACGGACATTGAAGGATTAATTTAACAATTCAAACAAAATACTCCATCAAATATTGACTGAGTCTTTTGTTTGAATTGTTACAAGTACTTGTTTTTATGATGGAAAAGCGTTTCGGGATCTGCAGAACCGCCATCACCAAGCCAACGATTAGGACCTGCTAAAGAGAAAGTTTTCCGATCCCAGTTATTTTGATATTAGCGATTTTTCAACCTGGTTTATATCTAGACCCGTCAGTTCTAATAGTAATTTTTCTGATGTCGCCAAGGTTGCTGGTGCTAATTCTTGTTGTATCAGAATTTCCTTATTCAAAGCTTCCGTTGAGTGTAGCGGTAGCATAATCTCCATTAGCACCATACAGAGTTATAGAAATATTTGAATCTGTTCCAGCGTCTTTAAGATTGGCTGTATTAACAGTAGCAACGTATTCACATTAGCAGAAGGTGTAATAGACTCTATGCTTCATGAGCTTTGTATTCTATCTGTATGTGTCGGGTATTCTTATTTTTAATGAACTACGGAATGTTATAAATAATTATAGAAGGATTTTTTGTGTTGAGCAGGAATGAACAACCAGGGTGATCGTCATGAACCATACATATAAGATTTTACAAAATCACCCAAACCGTTGTACACTTTTAACAACACATACGGAAACACTATTGTGCCATTCGAAAGCATCGGAAGCACAAGATAGCATACTTTAGTGGGGTAGTTTTCTATTTAGGGGGAGTACGCACCAATGAAGCCAAATGTTAAAAATTTATATGTTGTGACTGAAAAATTTGAGCAATTTGGCATTAGTTATGCTTTAGGTGGAAGTGGCTTATTATATAGTTTGGGGTTAACAACCTCGGTTTCTGACTGGGACGTAATGACTGAAGCAACTAAAGATAGTGTTATGAATGCCTTGCAGAACTACGAAGTAGAAGAAACAATAAGTGGGGATTACCCTTATGGTACTGAGTATAAGCTATTAGTGCATAATAAAAATCCCAAAGTTGAAATAATAGGTAGGTTGGCGATACATACCAACAAAGGTCTTTGCAGAATGCCATCTATTTCAGTTTCTGAATGGAATGGCATTCAAGTTGCTAGTCCTGAAGTATGGTATGTTGCATATGCACTAATGAATAGAAAGGAGAAGGCGGACTTACTGCTTTCTTTTTTGAAGGGAAAAGGGGCAAATAAAGAAACTATTAAAATACTAATGAATGAACCACTCTCTGATGAGATCATTAAATAAATCGAATGTCTTAACCAAGAATAATCGTTGAAGCTATTATAAAATGATAAATAAAAGCTCTGCTAACCTTAAGTGGTCGATAGAGTTTTTTTCGTTATTATTCTACATTTCAAAATCATTTTATAGTTAGAATTTTATGACGAGATATTTTTACCTGTTTATTCTAATGCTGATTCCTCGAGTTTTCTTTCCTTTGCTAATTTTTGATCACTAGACAAGAGGTAAAGCAGGGTTAAATAAGGGATATTATATCGGCAAGCAAAAAAATCATCTAACAGACAAACAATTTATCCCAGATATAAATAATATTTGGATTGTCACGCATTGATAACAAATGTAGTATTAAAAGTGTGTTTGTTACCAATTATTATGAAGGGGATATGTGTTATGTGGGAGCCTATTAGGTTCTTGCTATTTTCTAGTGTCGAAACATTTGCGGCATTTGTATTAATGCTCACTGTTTTTAGAATCCGAGCTTTAGATTATGTCTGGCCTGCCTTGTTTATTGGCCTGATCATGAATTTGCAGAGTCTAGTGTTGAGAGAAGAGATATCGTTGTCTTTTTTTGCCCCGACCATAAACATTATATTGTTCACATTATTGATTACTACTGTTGTAAGGATGCCAATTATTTGGGCAGCTATTATATCCATGACAGGTACGTTTTTGTATACGTTATTCCAGGCAGTAATTATAGTGATGCTCTTTGGCACATTAACAACAGAAATGCAGAGCTCAGCGGAGGGCTCGTTGGCGCAAGCAGTAACCAGTGCATGGGTGTTAGCTGTTTCGTGGTTTCTATATAAATTTAAAATAGGATTTAAAGCTAATTATGAAAACCTGCGCTTTAGGTGGGAGCATACACTTGTGGTTGTCTTAATAATTGGTCTGCTAGCAGCTTGTACATTTATGTTTTACTTCAACGATTTCTTACTGAGTATTTTATTTATAGCACTAGCATCTGCTATGTTTTTATATTATGCGTTTAAAACGGAGCGTGATTATTATAAAAAGCCTTGACTCCATCGCTCTTGATATTGCAACACATATAAAAACTGTTGTCCCGGATCATCCATCCTCTATAAATGTTTTAAAATATGGAATAGCAGTGGTGATTAATACAGCCTCTATCATTTTTTTAACTATTGGTATTTCTTTTTTTACAGGAAGAGTGCAGGAAACTGTTAGGAGGAATACATTTAAAGAGTAGTGCGGTGTGTATCGTTGTGTCTACAAGTTTACTTACCGCCTTATCTTTCGCGAATTTTAATTATAATTGGATCGTTGTTACGTCGATATTAAGTATTATACTAGTCTTATTTTATGCGCCGTCTCGTATAGAGGGAAGAACTCGTATACCAAAACGGTATTACCCTTTGCTAAAATGTATTGGAGTTACTTTGGTTGCACTTAATTTGTGGATGGCTTTTCCAGTGGTGGCTGCTAGTTTTTTTGCTCAAAGCTTAACACTAATAGGAGGAGGTGTGAAAAATGAAAAAAAATAAGTTAAGTAAATTGAAAATTGGTATGTATTATAATGCCGCAGTTCTACTAACTTCGCTAGCAGTTGCTTCTGTGAGTACAGCAAGTCTAACATGGATTCACAGTCCAGAGCCACCAGAAGAATTGTTAAATTAAGTGGGGTATGATTAACTGGACGCAAGAGACCGTGTGATACGAAGGAATACTTTATGGATTATTAAAACCCCGGATTTTTTTCCGGAGTTATTTGATGTTAATTATAAATAAGTACTATACTGGCTAATAGCTGAGATGAGTTACCGAATATTTACTTAATTCAAAGCGAGCCTTTTATTGCTGACGACTAATAAGGTAACTGGCCTACAGGATGTACCGTTTCTATATTGATAAGCATAAATATTTTAAAAATATTCCAATCTGATTATGTCTAACCTCACACGTACGGAAGCACCGTTGCATCTAGTGACAATAAGATCTCAGCAATAATATAGGCCCATTCAGCAACCGAAAGGATTATATGTTCTATGACCATATCTTTACATTTGGGTAAGTGAATATGCTAAAATTGAAAAGGCTCTGCTAATCTATATAGGGCACCAGAGCTTTTTTGTTCAGTTATTTCTATAGCATTTTTTGAAGTATTCGATAAAATCCTCTACACATGCTAGATAAGCCGTTACCTTTTTCATCGTAAACCCTATAAGTGTGTTTTCTGCTCATTTACAATGTAAAACTTCGCTTCTTTGTAATCCTTGCTGAGATATTATTCATCATCTTTATTTGAAGTATTTATTGTTGTTTTCTCCCAAAAAATACACTTTCAGTATTACTAAAATGCGGTTTTTTGTAAATAAAAAAAATTTACCTTACACAAGTACAAAAATTACCAGTTTACTAGGTTATTTCATTGCCACATCTATTAGTAAAATATACAATAACAACAGAACGAACGCGAGGATGGTGTACCTTTTGTTATCTGCTTTATTATATATTTTACTCGGCATATTCGATGCTTTAGCGATGCTGGTTCTAATTTTGAAATTGTATAGAATGCCGCTTCTAAAATATAAGTATAGAATACTATTATTTGTTGTTTGTATATCAATAATTTCGTATGTGATAAGAGTTGTATTGCAAACACCTAAGTTAGATTTACCGCTTCAGTATGTATTCTTTTTTCTGTTTTTGAGATTCGGGATCCGCTTAAAATTACACTCGGGAGCATTTATTTCTGGCACGGGTATTTCTGCTTACATTACTATTCAACTTATATTATTTTATCTTCTAAATTTAGTTTTTAATATCGACCACAATGTTCTTAATGAAAATACTGGCGGATCGGTGTATGTCATTCAAATTATCTCAATCCTTTCGGCTTATTTGATTGCCGGTCTATTGAAAATTTACAAAGGTGGATTCTCATTTATCTCATATCCGCCTCATGATTTTAAGTTACAAGAAAACTATGGAACTAAAACAAACAAAATGTTACTCTCGGGGTCGATTCTCTCTTTTATTACTATAATTCTTATGGTAGTTATGCTATACGATAGGAATCCACTTATGTGTATATTTTTATCTTTGTTGACATTCGGAATCTCCTACTTTTTGTCGGACAGGGGTGACTACGAGGATGTTAGAGAAGCTATCGAATTATATCGCTACGGAAATAAAGAACGCTGATCCTCATGGTCCGGGAACTGTTGAGGTATTAGAGTATGAGTTGAGTAATCGAATAAATGTGGTAGCAATACTTGTATTGACTATTTTGTGGGGGTGGTTGCTAGGTCATCTTGGAGAATCACTTATTGCAATGCTATCTTTTGCAGTAGCCAGAAAATTCTCAGGAGGGGTTCACCTAAAGTCATTAACTTTATGTGCAATTGTATCTTCTTCTTTATTCGCCGTAATTCCTACAATTTCCTTAAATCAAATACAATTCATAATTTTAAACATAGTTACTTTCATTAGCTTTTTATGCTATGCCCCAAGAGATTTTGATGAACTTAATGTGCAAGTGAATCGAAATAAGACAAAGATATATGCATTACTTTCTTTCTTGCTTGGTTTGCTCTTTCTTTCACCACTTGTAACTCTTTCTTTTTTTATTCAGGCTTTAACTATTCTTCCTATTTGGAATTACTGGAAGGGGGGTGAGAAAAATGAATCATAAATTGGCGAGAATTTTATCAAACACTCTGAACAAGAGTGCAGTAAAGACTTCCAAGAAGCGGAAAAGTTTTATCGGTTCTAAGCCACTGCCGCTCGCTCTGAAAAAGAAGGGATAAGATAACATTTTGGAACCGAAAAGAAGTGACTAGATCCCTATTACTTGTTCGAGGATAGGGATCTTTACAGAATCCAAGTACATCAATGGGAACGCGATAATATGATACTATACCAAGGAATCTCTTGGCGCGCTGAGCGTTGAGGGATTTTTTTTGAGCAAGCACGATTTATGTGAATAGTAGCGTGAGGAGTCTGTGGCAAGGTGGAGAGGGTGACAGAAAAAAGCAGGAAGAATCCCTTCCCGCTTTTTTCTGACCAATGACTATTAGCGTCTGCGTTGTCTATCATTTACGTTAAACAGATTAACTGCCAATGCGTTACCTCTTGCACGCGCAATGGCTCTTTGATTAGACCGGATGTTTAATCTTCTTCTTCTCAAATCGCGTCTAAAATCTCTTCTGCTCATCATATCACCTCCCTTCAAAGAAATGAAGGTATCGTTAAGTCTTAGTGGTGTTTATGCTTACGCTTGGAAATTTTGATATTCAATGCATTGGTTGCTAGTGCATTTCCGCTTCCTGTTTTAGCAGCCGCGGCCTGAAATACTTTAACGACCAGATATTTGTTTTTGCCGATGCGATGCGTATACGTTTTGACTCTATTTCTGATCATCTGCACAACTCCTTTGCTTAGGTCTGCTTTATACATATGTCAATTGTGCTAGTAATGTATAAGCATAAATCTATTAAAAGCAAAAAGAAGCTAATACCTATGATTCTAAGATTTTATGAAAAAACTTATAGATGTAAAATGGGTGGAGAATCCTTTGAAAGAGGGAGGATTTTATAGCAGATAAAATGGTTTAAGCTATAGCATGCGGAAAAAGAAAAGAATAGTTGTTATTTATATGAATGAACATAAAACCAATACAAAACCGGCTTGCCCTAGGCAGCCGGTTTTGAGTTAGTGGATAGAATGACGTGGAAGAAAAAAACGAAAAATCAGTGGAAGTCCCGGAAGAGTCCTACAACCTTGCCCAAAATACTGACGTGTGTCAGGCGAAGTGGTTCAAAGGCTGGATTTTCCGGTTGAAGCCGGATATGGTCTTTTTCTTTGTAGAAGGTTTTAACCGTTGCTTCATCTTCATCTGTCATGGCTACAACAATGTCACCGTTATCGGCAGTCTGTTGCTGACGTACAATTACATAGTCACCATTAGCAATACCTGCTTCAATCATACTTTCGCCTACAACAGATAACATGAATATTTTATCCTCACCAACGAAATGTTGGGGAAGAGGAAAGTAATCTTCAATATTTTCTGTCGCTGTAATAGGAAGACCGGCAGTTACTTTGCCAACAACGGGGACACGACTAATGGAGTAATTAATCAAGTTGCTATTATCCGCCTCGTCTTGACCTAGTAACTCAATGGCTCGTGGTTTCGTTGGATCGCGGCGGATGAGTCCTTTTTTCTCTAAACGATCCAAATGACCGTGAACCGTAGAGCTGGAGGCCAATCCGACAGCCTCGCCTATTTCGCGTACAGAAGGGGGATAGCCCTTTAGACGCACTTCATTGCGGATAAATTCAAGAATGGCCTGCTGGCGGCTCGAAATCTTAGACATACCGTATCAACCCCATTTAGTAACGTTTGGGAAAATTATAGCATAGAACCTCCGTTCGTACAAACATAAGTTCTAAATAATCCCTAAAAATATTTACGAACTTTTGTTCCCTTTTCTATTGAACAAAACAAATGTTCGTGTTATATTGTGAAAAAATATAAGAACAAACGTTTGGAGGACGCTGCCAATGATGAGATATAGCACATATCAAAGTATTTTTCCGATGAATTTAGAAAATATGCAGGAGACTCAAAAGAAAGGGATGAAAGGTTTTATACAGATGATTGCCAATACTCTCTTACTCAAGCTTCTCATTCTAGTGATTGTCGTTTGGATTGCAGGTGCGGGCGTACTGACAGTTTTCGCAGCACCTTCAGTCTCAAAGCTGGAGGTAACTAAGTTGACGGTACAACCTGGGGATACCTTATGGCAGATTGCAGTCAAACATAAACCGGAGCGAATGGATACACGGGTATATATAGAAGGAATTGTGCGGATTAACGGACTGGAAGATCGGGGAGTGCAGGCAGGTCAGGTGCTTAAGCTTCCGCGCTTCTGATCTATACACTATTAGAGCTTGTCAGGGGCATGATGTGGGAACCTTGACAAGCTCTTTTCTACATGTCAAAGTGTATTATATCTTTGCATTTATGGAGGGGACACAATTTGGATATAGACAGCTTGGTACAGCGCATTAACGAATTAGCGCGCAAAGCAAAATCTGAGGGATTGACGGAAGAAGAAACTACAGAGCGCGCCAATCTTCGGGAAATTTATTTAGGTAACATTCGCCGTAATTTTCGGCAACAGCTTGAAACGATTGAATTTGTGGACGATGATACGTCGAAGGGAAATGACGGGCTAAAGCATTAATGTCGCTCAAGCGACTTAATCTATATAGATTAGCTTTCAGGCAATCGATTTGATGCAATATATATATGGGAAGGGAATTGAGAGATGGCCCGATCATTTGAAAGAAAAGTACGCAAAAACACAGCGCATTTAAACAAAACGCGCAAAAAACAAGGAATGCAAACCATTAACGGTACAGGTTCTGCAATGGACATTTTCCGTGGCCGTAATATTACTGTGCCTATCATGTTGGCTGGCCTTGCCGTATTATACATGCTCATGAGTTACTTTCTGACCAAGACCGGCATGAGAGGAATGGATTGGCTTGTATTCGGCTTGTACTTAATGTTGGCTGTTATCTTTTTCATCCGTCGTCCCTATTTGAAGGTCGGGAAGAACACACTGTATATGCTGAAAGGCGGCAGAGAACGTCCCATGACGGCAGAGGATATGAAAGCTATTAAAATAGAAAAGGGCTACGTAACGATTGAAAGAAAAGGTAAGGGCGGCAACTTTATCTTAACAAAAACACTGGGTCGCTATGACACAGATGCCATTGCAGAGCGACTTGAGAAGTTTGCGCTATCCAATCAGGTACAGGTTGACAAGAAATAACAGATATCACCTGTAGCTCTGTATGTAAGGCCGCAAGATGTTATTTCATATAACACGTTGCGGCTACTTGCTTAATATGGGCACATAATATCGGAATGCTTGTAAGCCGTAACTACGCAGAACAGGCGTACATATAACGTAGAAAGAGAGTGGATAATTCAGATGGCGATTCAGGCGGTAATGTTTGATCTTGATGATACGCTTTTGTGGGATGAACGTAGTGTAGAAGAGGCATTTGACGCAGCATGCCAAACAGGCTCCCGGGAAGCAGGTGTTGACCCGAAGGCTTTGGAGGAAGCAGTCCGCAAGGAAGCACGTGCTTTGTATGAATCCTATGAGACCTTTAGTTTTACTCAGATGATCGGCATTAATCCGTTTGAAGGGTTATGGGCGAATTTTACGGCAGGTGAGCAGCCTGAGTTCCGTCAGTTGGAACAGCTGGCTCCTGTTTATCGCAAGGAGTCATGGCGCAGAGGTCTTCAACAACTTGGGATAGATAATGAGGAGCTGGCACAAAAGCTGGCCACCCAATTTGCTGCGGAAAGACGCGCACGTCCCCATGTATATGAAGAAACATTTGAAATTCTGGAGCATTTAAAAGGACATTACAAGTTGTTATTGTTGACAAACGGCTCCCCTGATCTACAACAGGAAAAATTGGATGGAGTACCTCAATTAGCTCCTTTTTTTGATCATGTTGTCATTTCTGGTTCGTTTGGTAAAGGTAAGCCTGATCCGTCTATATTCCAGCATGCTTTAGGGCTTCTTGGTATCAAGCCTGAACATGCTTTAATGGTAGGGGACAAGCTGACAACTGATATTCAAGGAGCTTTGGCAGCTGGCGTGCACTCCGTATGGCTGAACCGAAATTCAAAAACCAATACCACAGAGATCAAGCCAAAGTTCGAAATCAAGCATTTGTCTGAATTGGACGGAATTATTCAATCTTTAAAGTAACAAATTCATAGTTTTTTCCATAGAAACGAGTATTAAAAAACTCCCTCTGCTCAGTATGCTCTGAGCAGAGGGAGTTGCTTTATCTACAGTAGGCTAAGTTCGCGTTATGCTTTAATAAATGACGGATCTTCAAAAGGTTCGGCAATCCATCCATTTTCTTCGATGAACAAGCGGATGGCGACGATCTTCTGATTTTCCATTAAGGTGAAGAAATGAGGGATATTTTCAGGCACGGAAATAACGTCACCTGGTGAAAGCTCTACATTGAAATAGCCAATCTCTTCAGGACCTTTAATGATGAAAATACCTTTGCCAGCCACGATCGCACGGATTTCATCCTCGGTATGAGTGTGAATTTGCTCAAATTTGGCTAGCAGCTCGTCCAGATTCGGCGTTGCTTCGGATAAGGTAATAACGTCCCATATTTTATAACCGCGTCGGGTAGCTAAATCCTTGATTTCAGGTTCAAAGGTTTTGAGAACAGCGGCTTTTTGCTCATCTGTCAGTAAAAAATTTTCTTGCAGTTCCCCGGACAGTTTGGATACGTCCCAATGTTCATATAATACTTCATGACTTTCCAAGAATTCACGAACCTGATCTTCACCGCTAATTCGTTCATTGGTATTGCGAATTAAGATCTTAGCCATGGATTTATCCCTCTTTTCCACTTGGTTTAATGTTGTATAAAGGATATCATGTCTTGAATCGTTGCACAATACAGGATTACAACATTTTATGCTGAACATGATTCTAGCTAAAAATACGGATTTAAGTACTCTTTTTAATGCTGTAAATTATAAAATAGATTTACAAGAGCGGTTATTGCAAAGAGCAGGCTGTATAAAACGTATGTTTTTACTTCAATCTATCTAAATGATACGGTTTCTGCTAAACTAGGATTTAACGTTTTGCGGGGGTGAAGAGATTTTGGACAAAATTAGCTTGCAGGAAGCATTACAAAAAAGAATACTTCTTCTTGACGGAGCCATGGGCACCATGATTCAGCAGGAGGACCTTTCCCCCGATGATTTTGGTGGGGAAGAGCTAGAGGGCTGCAACGAGATGCTGGTCTTAACGAGACCTGACGTCATTCAAGGTATCCATGAAGCATACTTGGAGGCCGGGGCGGACCTGATTGAAACGAACACATTTGGAGCTACATCCGTCGTTTTGGCGGATTATGATATACCAGAACGTGCACGAGAGATTAATCTGGCTGCGGCCAAGCTGGCACGTAACGCGGTGGATAAGTTCAACTCTGCGGACAAGCCCCGTTTTGTTGTAGGAGCGATGGGACCGACGACGAAGACCTTGTCTGTAACGGGTGGTGTTACGTTTGTGGAGCTGGTTGAGAGCTATCAGGAGCAGGCCTTGGCGCTTATTGAAGGCGGCGTGGATGCACTGCTGCTGGAGACATCACAGGATACGCTTAATGTCAAAGCGGGAAGCATCGGAATCCGCCAGGCTTTTGAGCAGACGGGTATTGAACTTCCGCTAATGATTTCAGGCACGATTGAGCCTATGGGCACGACGTTGGCCGGGCAAAATATCGAATCCTTTTGTATATCACTTGAACACCTGCATCCGGTATCGATTGGTCTGAATTGTGCTACAGGTCCAGAGTTTATGCGGGATCATATTCGTTCTCTTTCCGAGATGTCCTCTGCAGCTATTAGCTGTTATCCAAATGCCGGCTTGCCTGACGAAAATGGTCAATACCATGAATCGCCTGATTCATTGGCACGTAAAATGGCTGCATTCGCCGAAAAAGGCTGGCTCAATATTGCAGGGGGGTGTTGCGGTACCACACCTGAGCATATTCGGGTTATGAGTGAACGGATGGCACAATTTGAGCCGCGTCCGCTGGCAGGTCATCATCCCCCTGCTGTATCCGGCATTGAGCCTGTATATATTGAGCAGGATAATCGTCCATATATGGTTGGTGAGCGAACAAATGTTCTAGGCTCCCGCAAATTCAAGCGTTTGATCGTGGAAGGCAAATATGAAGAGGCATCTGAAATTGCTCGTGCTCAGGTAAAAAGTGGGGCACATGTCATTGATATTTGTGTGCAGGACCCGGATCGCGATGAAATGACGGATATGGAAGCATTTTTGAAGTTGGTTGTAAACAAGGTAAAAGTACCTTTGGTAATCGATACCACAGATATCAGTGTCGTTGATAGAGCGCTGCAATATTCGCAAGGTAAGGCAATTATTAACTCCATTAATTTGGAGGATGGTGAAGAGAAATTTGAGAAAATGGTCCCGCTTATTCATAAATACGGCGCGGCTGTTGTAGTAGGAACGATCGATGAACGTGGCCAGGCTATTTCGCGTGAGGATAAGCTGGAGGTAGCCAAACGTTCTTATGATCTGCTGGTGAATCGTTACGGTTTGGCAGCGGAGGACCTCATTTTTGATACGCTCGTATTTCCAGTAGGCACAGGTGATGAGCAATACATTGGTTCAGCAAAGGAGACGATTGAGGGCATTCGCATCATTAAAGAAGCCCTTCCCGGGGTTCATACCATCCTTGGCATCAGTAACGTATCCTTTGGTTTGCCGGAAGCGGGCCGTGAAGTGCTTAATTCTGTCTATTTGTATGAATGCACCAAGGCAGGTCTGGACTATGCGATTGTAAACACGGAGAAGCTTGAACGTTATGCATCGATTCCTGAGCATGAGCGGAAGCTTGCCGAAGACCTGATTTATAGAACGAATGACGATACTTTATCTGCTTTTGTGGCAGCTTTCCGTAACAAGAAAGTAGAGAAAAAAGAAAAGGTATCCAATCTTTCGCTCGAAGAACGCTTGGCTTCTTATGTAGTGGAGGGAAGCAAGGAGGGACTGATTCCGGATCTGGAGCAGGCACTCGCCAAGTATTCCTCGCTGGAGATTATTAACGGCCCACTCATGAAAGGGATGGAAGAGGTAGGGCGCCTATTCAACAATAATGAATTGATTGTTGCGGAGGTGCTACAAAGCGCCGAAGTGATGAAAGCGTCGGTGGCCTATTTGGAACCGTTCATGGAGAAAAATGAATCCTCGGTAAAAGGAAAGATTTTATTGGCTACGGTTAAAGGTGATGTACACGACATTGGTAAAAATTTGGTGGAGATTATTCTATCCAACAATGGTTACCAAATCGTGAATCTGGGTATAAAAGTACCACCAGAACGCATTATTGAAGCTTACCGTGAAGAAAAGGCCGATTTGATTGGCTTATCCGGCTTGCTTGTTAAATCGGCCCAACAAATGGTACTAACCGCCCAGGATTTGAAAAATGCAAATATTGATATTCCTATCATGGTTGGCGGAGCTGCTTTAACACGTAAGTTTACTAAAAACCGTATCCGCCCTGAGTATGATGGTCTGGTAGCGTATGCGAAGGATGCTATGGATGGTTTGGATATTGCCAATAAGCTGATGGACCCTGAGTCCCGAAAAAAAATGGCGGAGGAAATGGAGGCTGAACGAGAGGCAGAAGCGGCAACAGTCGTGGAAACCAAGCAACTCCCTAAGCTTACTCGGGCTGTGCGCTCTAACATTGCTCAGGATTTGCCGGTCTATATTCCACCGGATACGGATCGCCATGTGCTGCGCAACTATCCGTTAAATTATATATTGCCTTATGTAAATATGCAGATGCTGATGGGGCATCATCTTGGCTTGAAAGGAAACGTCGAGAAGCTGCTGACAGAGGGCGATCCCAAGGCGACCCAGCTCAAGGATACGGTGGATAGCATCATGTTTGAAGCTGTTACAGACGGAATTATTCAGGCACATGCCATGTATCGCTTCTTCCCGGCGCAATCGCAAGGAGATCAAATCCTGATCTATGACCCGTCTGATGTGAGCAAGGTATTGCACACCTTTACGTTTCCACGTCAGCAAGTGGAGCCATACCTGTGCTTGGCCGACTTCCTGAAGTCTGTAGAGTCTGGAGTTATGGATTATGTAGGCTTTATGGTTGTGACTGCCGGTCATGGAATACAGCAGCTCTCTACCCAGTGGAGGGAACAAGGAGATTACTTACGTTCTCATGCGCTTCAAGCGGTAGCGCTCGAAGTGGCTGAAGGTTTGGCGGAGCGACTTCATCATATAATCAGAGACAGCTGGGGCTTCCCGGATCCTGCCGATATGACGATGAAGCAGCGGCATGGGGCCAGATATCAGGGCATACGGGTATCCTTTGGTTATCCAGCATGTCCAGACCTGGAGGATCAGGGACCGTTGTTCCAGTTGCTAAAACCTGAGGACATTGGCGTTGAGCTGACGGAAGGGTTTATGATGGAACCGGAGGCTTCTGTATCAGCCATGGTGTTCAGCCACCCTCAGGCGCAGTATTTTAACGTCGAAAAGGTTTAACACCTCTATCAGATAGGATAGCAAAGACCCTCCGAGCTTCGGAGGTTTTTTGCTGGTCAGTAGGAAGAAGGGTTAAGTTATGGAATTTTATTTTCTCGGTACGAATGCAGGGGTGCCGACGATTCAGCGGAATGTAACGTCCATCGCTCTTCGTTTGCTGGAAGAACGAAGAAGCATGTGGTTGTTCGATTGCGGTGAAGGCACTCAGCAGGAGGTACTGCGTTCGCCGCTCAAACTTAGCAGGCTTGAAAAGATATTTATCACCCATTTGCATGGAGATCATCTTTTTGGTCTACCGGGCCTACTGTCGAGTAGGTCGTACCAGGGAGGCACGGCACCGCTGACAGTATATGGACCACCAGGGCTCAAGCAATACATTGAACTATCTTTAGGAATCAGCCAATCCCGGATCAATTACCAGCTGCATATCGTGGAGCATACGGGCGGGATGTTGTTTGATGATGGGCAATTCAGGGTGGAATCAGCTTTGCTGGATCATCGGATCGATAGCTATGGTTATCGAATTGTAGAGATGGATAAGCCAGGCAAGCTCAACCAGGCGTTGCTGGAGCGGTACGGAATCAAGCCCGGTCCGATCTACGGTAAATTAAAGCGCGGTGAAAGCGTGGAGGGGGAGGGTGGAGTCATTCTTCATCCTCAGGATGTTTTGGGTACACCGAAAAGAGGGCGCATTATCACAGTTCTTGGTGATACGCGACCTTGTCCCAATACAGTAGTGCTGGCTCAAGATGCAACAGTTGTCGTTCATGAAGCGACATTTCTGCATGAGCTGGCGGATACAGCGTACGAATATCATCACAGTACAGCGCTTCAAGCAGCGGAAGCCGCAAAAGCCGCAGGTGCGGGACAGTTAATTATGACGCATTTTAGTTCCCGATATAAAGATCAGGAACAGCTTGTGCCATTGCTGGAAGAAGCGAAGAGCATATTTCCCAATTCATTGCTTGCAGAGCAGCATTTGCTGTTACCAGTACCCGATATCGGCTAATTAACGCTTGGAGTGTAGATATGCATGTAGGGTGCCGGAGCTTGCTCCGGTGCCTTTGTTTTTCACCCGAAATTATTTTCCGGGAAAGCGCAGGATGCGACAAGAGACGAGAACAGCCACTTTTTGGAGTGAAGTGAATTTGGGCTACCACATATGGAGACGTGTTATATTTGATTTTCTATATATCGAATTTGAAGGATTCTATTTCTTTGAGAGGGTGAGGAAATACAGGGAAATTTCTTTGAAGATGTGATCACTTCGATGGATTTCGACGATGATGTAAGCTTATTTTATGTGAAAGAGACGGCTTTTATCGAGGAATGACACTATTTTGGACGGTTTACCAGCAATTTATAGACTTCATTAGCATTTTTGACTTAAGATAGATAAGATGAAATGGAGGTGCCAACTTATTTTATAACCTAAATGATTAAGGTGGTTAAATAAGTGGGGGGAACATTCTTCATGGGTTGAAATATCACTTTACAACGTTATGATGATTGATTTGAAGTGGGGGAGGGGATTACGATAAAATCGTTACTGATTGATCTGGATGGCACACTATATCATGGAGATCGGATGATCAAAGGTGCGGACCTATTTATATCCCAATTACGCACAGACCAGATACCCTATGCGTATGTCACAAACAATGCTTCACGCACACCCGAATTGGTAGCAGAGCATTTGGTTGGTATGGGAATTGAAGCAGTCAGCCATGAAGTATATACTTCGGCATTGGCAGCTGCACAATATGTTGCACAGCAAAGTCCGGGAGCACGTGTATATTGTATTGGCGAAACCGGCTTGCGCCAGGCGCTCACAGAGGCCGGGTTGCTGCTTGTTCAGGAGCAGCCTGATTATGTCGTACAGGGGATAGATCGTCAATTTACATATAAAACACTGACCGCTGCCATGCGCTGGATTCGGGAGGGAGCGACTTTTATTTTGACTAACCCGGATCTACAATTGCCTTCACATGATGGGTTAACGCCAGGAGCAGGGACGATTGGCGCTGCGATTGAAGCGGCTTCACAGGTCAAGCCAGTGGTTATCGGCAAGCCTTCGAGCGTGTTGATGAACTATGCGCTGGAACGCTTGAATATTAGAGCGGATGAAGCTCTGGTTGTAGGCGATAATATGCTTACTGATATTGCAGCGGGTGCAGCCGCAGGTTGTAAAACAGCTCTTATTCTGTCAGGTGTAACGACCCGCGCGAATATGGAAGAACATATGCGTGCTATTGGGGGAGAGCCTGACCTGATATTTGAAAATCTGGATGAACTGCAGGACTGGATCAAGGAAGAGTTGAAATGATAACCAACATACATTTGATAAATGGTGAGAATTAAAAGCTATGTAGCTACGAAAGGAAAGATGTTGATATGCCGGAACTTCCTGAAATGGAAAACTACAGAACGTTATTGTCAAAACAAATTTTGGACATTCCGATTACTGGAGTGACGGTTAACCGTGTAAAATCCATTAATACTGACGTGGACACGTTTGAAAAGCATTTGCTGGGAACGACTGTTGTATATTTAGAGCGCCGAGGCAAGCATTTGATTTTTCATTTAAACACGGGTGGGCGGCTTGTGCTGCACCTGATGCTGGGAGGATTGCTGTACCTGGGAACGGAGGAGCAGCGTCCGAACCGTACGGTTCAGATCGAATTGGATTTTAGCGGTGTGAAGCTTTATTTTATGGGGCTGCGCTTAGGTTACTTGCACTTGCTGACAGCTAAAGAAACAGATGAGGCATTGTCAGACCTCGGACCCGACCCGTTGGACCATCGCATGACGTTGGAAAAGTTCACAGCACGTCTAAAGGGACGACGGGGAATTTTGAAGACAACGCTAGTGAATCAACAGATATTTTCGGGTATTGGCAATTGTTATTCGGATGAAATTGCTTATATCGCCGGATTTACACCGGGCTCCAAAGTACAAAACATCGTACAGTCACCGGAAAAAGTGGAAAAGCTGTATCATGCCACTCAATCCGTACTTCGTGAAGCTACTGCGCAAGGTGGTTATATGGAAATGCCTCTGATGGAGGGAGATACATTAACGGGTGGCTTCGATCAGCAGTGCCGAGTATATGACCGTGAAGGTGAACAATCTCCAAGTGGCGGAAAAATTGTTAGGGTTGAGCTGGCTGGGAAAAAAGCATTTTATTGCCCGGTACAGCAGCATGATGCCTAAATTACTCATTGGCGCCCACGTGAGTACGCGTGGTGGCTTTTCCAAAGCTGCTATACGTGCACAAGAGCAGGGGGGACGTTCTTTTCAGTATTTCCCGAAAAATCCTCGCAGTCTCAGATTAAAAGAATGGAGTGCTACGGATGCTGCTGCTTGTAAAGCCTATTGTTCAAGGCACCAGCTTGAATCCATCGCCCATTCACCGTATCCTGTGAATCCGGCTCTTGGGCGTGAGCGTGGTCAGGAGCTTTATGAGCTGATGGTTGCCTCATTGCGGAACGATCTGGATATTGCTGAAGCCTGTGGCTCGAAAGGAATTGTTGTTCATTTCGGGCATATGCATTCGGCTGATCCACTGGAGGGCTACCGAAATATCATTGGCTGTCTGGACGATGTGCTGAAGGACTGGAAGGGAAATGCCAAAATACTGATTGAAAATCAGGCGGGGGATCACGGACCCATGGGAACTACGCTGGAGGAAATGGTGCAAATTCGCCAGTTGTGCCAATATCCTGACAGTATCGGCTTTTGTCTGGACACCTGTCATGCGTATGCAGCAGGATTGTGGAACGGCGGAACGGACGAGACATTGATTGAGAAAGGCGAGCGACTCGGCTATTGGTCAGCCCTGGGTGGAGTTCATTTGAACGATTCCAAATATCCGTATGGATCAAAAAAAGACAGGCATGCGCGTGTTGGGCAAGGCTGTATCGGTTTTGAGGGCATACGTTGGATGACAGAGCAGGAGTCTGTAAAAGGCATTCCTGTCGTCCTGGAAAGTGAAGCGGGAGCTGATGGGACTCATCGGGAGGATATTCAATGGATTCAAAGCTGGGGATAAATCAGGCTGACGAAATCATGGTTATCTTTGAAGCTTATACAGCTTACTTTAGGGGAAAAGGAGGAGATGTTGATGTATTTGTTTATGGACGATTACCGGCCTTGTCCTCCGGGCTTTAAGCTGGCAAGGGACGCGGAGGAGTGTCTGTTACTGCTTCAGGAATATCCGATTTCAGTGCTATCGCTGGACTATGATTTGGGTCCGGGTCAGCTCACTGGAAAAGATGTGGCTGCGGCCATTGCGGGTAAACAGTTATATCCGTCCGAAATTTACCTGCATTCCTCCAGTCCGGAGGGTCGGCGTGTCATGTATGAACTGCTTTATGCCAACAAGCCAGAAGGAGTCACCGTACATAACGGCCCGGTACCCGAGGAACGTATGCGCCAGATCAGAAAAGAGTCGAAACGATGAGGGAAATAGGGCAAAAAGAGGCACGTCGTGCCATATGGGAGGGATGCAAGCTCGCTTTGTTTGTGTACACTCCCATGTGCGGAACCTGCGCGGCTGCCCGCCGGATGCTGGAGGTAGCTGAGCATTTGCTTCCCGAAGGAGCAGTGGTGCAAAGCAACATAAACTATATTCCTGAACTAGTGCAGGAATACCGGATTTCCAGTGTACCTGCGCTTCTTGTATATAACGGCGAAAATGAAATTCCAGAAATCATCTACAAAATGGAATCTGTGGAACATTTGCTGAACAGGATAAGGAGCGTGATGGAGTGATTTCCATAAAGAACATCACATTGCAGCGGGAAGAAAATAAAATTTTGGACGATGTAAGTCTTGAAATACGGGAAGGCGAACATTGGGCAATTTTGGGGCGCAACGGTTCTGGTAAAACAACATTATTGGAAATGATGACAGGATACATGTTTCCAAGTCGTGGCACGGTCGAGGTGCTCGGCCAAACATATGGTCAATGTGACGTGCGGGAAGTTCGCAAGCAGATCGGTTATATTAGCCAGACATTGTTGGAAAAGCTAGCGTTAAAAGATCCGGTATGGGAAGTGGTCGCTACCGGTGCTTATGCTTTTTTGCGTTTTTATCAAGAGATTCCGGCAGAGACAAAGGAAAAAGCCGTATCTTTGTTGGAGGGTATGAATTTAGGCGCTCTGATGCATCAGCCACTAGGAACATTATCTCAAGGAGAGCGTAAAAAGGTTATGCTGGCTCGTTCACTGATGGCGGAGCCTCGTTTGCTGATAATGGACGAGCCTTGTGCCGGGCTGGATCTATTTGAACGGGAAAAAATGCTGGTTGAGATTGATCAGCTCCGTAAACGGGATTTGTCAGTGGTCTACGTAACTCATCACATTGAGGAGATTGTTCCCCTCTTTACGCATGTTGCGTTGATCCGTGACGGCAAGGTAGCAGCAGCGGGACCCAAAAAAGAAGTTTTGACGAAAGAATTGATAATGCACACGTATGAAGTTCCAGTTGAACTGGATTGGGATGGAGAACGTCCCTGGATTCGAGTGTGCACTGGAGGTTAATGTTACTTTGGAGGAAATAAACATGCGTACAGATGAACAGGGTGGGGCCACTCTATCATCGTCAAGATTTGTTTGCACGGCCAATCATGGCTTTGCACCCTATGCTCAAGAGGAGCTAAGAAGATTATTTGGCTCGGTGAAAAGCACAGTGATTGTACCTGGTGAAATTTTTTTGGTTACATTGCCTGCGGAAGCCAGTGAGGCTGTAGGGGCAATTACAGGCCAGCCGCCGATGTTTTTGCGGCACTTGTTCCCTGTGCATTTTCAGGAGGAAGGAACGGACTTGGCTCAGGTGCTGGAGCGACTGGTTGCATTTATCCGTAACCGCCGGGAACTGATAGATCAACGGGTTTCTTTGCAAGTGCGCAAAGGAGCTAATAGTAGCTGGACTGAAAGCGCTGGCGCGCTCAAGCAGGCTTTAAGTGAACAATTAAGCGATTTACCTATGGAACAAACAGTACAAGGGGCTGACGTTATTGTGTCCGTATTTGCGGATACAGATACTTGGTATGCAGGCGTATCACACCCTCAGGACAATCTTTCAGATTGGAGCGGAGGCGCGGTTCGTTTTCAGAAGGAGGAGGGGCAAATCTCTCGTGCCAAATTCAAGCTTTTAGAAGCAGAAGCGACGTTCGGCATTGATTTTGGTGCTTTCCATCAGGGGCTGGATATTGGGGCAGCACCGGGTGGCTGGACTTCCTTTTTACTGGAGCGAGGACTTAAGGTAACGGCGGTTGATCCGGCTAAGATGGAGCCCTCGCTGATGAAGTATGCCAATCTGACTTTTTTGCGCAAAAATGCGAGTGAAGTCAAATTTAAAGAGAACACGTTCGACCTGCTGGTTTGTGATATGAGCTGGAGTCCGAAGCAGATGGCAAGGCTCGTAACGGATTTACTGTATAGTTTGCGGAGTGGTGGTACGGCTATCGTAACAGTCAAGCTAATGCATAAAAAGCCTTTGGCGCTCATTCATGATGTGATGGCTTCATTCGAGCAGTCCGGCATGCAGATTCAGCGGGCTAAGCAGCTATTCCATAACCGAGATGAGATTACCCTGTACATGATCAAGTATGGAAAATAATACTTTACAATGAGCACAGGTTTGCTATATAATAAATCCAAATTGTTCCTTAAAAAATAATAATCACGTTTAAATAAAGGGAAAGCATCCCGCGAAAATCATTTTCATGGTGACATGGAGATTTTGTTTTGCGGCGGCTTTCCCTTTTTTTGCGTTGTTTGCTTATAGAAAGGAGGTAGAAGAATGATGCAGACGCCATCACGATTGGAATACGGGTCTATTGTCGGTGAGCGTTACCGAATTGTCCGCACGTTAGGGACAGGAGGAATGAGCCGTGTGTTCATGGCAGAGGATTTGAAGCTGCCAGGCAAGCAATGGGCGGTGAAGGAGTCGGTTGCCGAGCCGCAAATGATGAGGCTTATACGGACAGAAGCAGAAATGCTGATTTCATTAAGCCATCCACGCCTACCGAGAATTGTTGATTTCTTCGAGCATCCGCCATCGGGTGCAGTATTTCTGGTTATGGATTACATTGAAGGGATGACGCTGGAAGCGTATATGAAAGGTTACAAAGGCCATATTCCACAGGAGCAAATTGTTCCATTCGCTTTGCAGGTGCTGGATGTGCTGGATTACTTGCACACCCGTCAGACGCCTGTCATTTACCGTGATTTGAAACCGACCAATATTATGCTAACCCCGGCAATGGAATTTAAGCTGATTGATTTTGGGATCGCGCGGAGCTATAAGTCTGAACTGAATCAGGATACGGTCAAGCTGGGAACTGTGGGCTTTGCAGCCCCGGAACAATATGGAGCAGGTCAAACGGATGCTCGCTCAGACTTATACAGTTTGGGAGCGTTACTGCTGTATCTCTGTACAGGTGGAAAATATAGCGAGTGGACTGCGGGAGTAGAAGGATATATTCGCGGGGAACTGCCCCGCCATTTGATTCCAGTGATTCGAAAGCTGCTGCGTCAGCATCCTGAGGAACGATTTCAATCTGCCAGAGAGGTTATTGGAGAACTGCGCCGCAGTGCAGATTTTCAGCCTTCTCAACATAGAGTATCCGTTGGTGATACTTCAATTACTTCATTGGAATACGCAGGTACAAGGGTAGTGGCTGTGCTCGGTGTGTCTTCCGGTTCAGGTGCTACACATACGGCCATTGCGGTGAGCCACTATCTATCCCGAAGATCCCGTTCCGTAGCTTTGGTTGAGCTGCATAGTACAGCCAAAGCGTTTGCCCGACTTCAAGCGGTGGTGGAGGGCATACCTGCTGGACGAACGAATTCAAGTCGGCGTTTTGAGGTTGACGGAGTACATTATTGGCGGCAGACATCTCGTGCAGATGTCATTTCTTTGCTGGGCGGCTCTTATAGATTTCTCGTTCTGGATTTGGGGAGTGGGCAGGATAATGAGCGACTGGAAGAATTTTTGAGAGCCGATTACCCGCTGGTTGTTGGTTCAGGAGCAGAATGGAGAGCTCAGGAGATAATCGGGCTGGCCCGATCACTTCAGCGCCATCCGCAGCATAAATGGAATTACTGTTTGCCGTTGGCACCCTCGGAGGCAGTTCACAGGCTACGTAAGGAACTGGATCATGATAAAGTATTTGCGCTACCGTTCCATTCCGACCCATTCGAGCGAGATGATGAGGTGGATCAGGTGCTGGACGAGCTGTTTCGCGGAGCCATTCCGGATACCAGGAAAAAACGCTTCGGATTTCTTAAACGGCAGCGCTAAATCAAAGATATATATCAAAAAAAGGCAGGGGAGAAGCTGTGTGTCCAAGCTAAGAAAAAGCAGTAAGCAAAAGCTATACGCCGGTTGTGTTGGCGCGGGTATAGTTGGCATTATTTTTGCGGGCTACCTTATGATTAACACCCATCAAATGAATGAGGTGAGGAAACAGGCCGAAGTAGATGCAGAACTAAAATGGAAAGCGTACGAACAAGAGCAACGCACCGCGAAAAAAGGTTGGGCTGTTATTCGTGACATATCTCCGGGTGAACAGATTACATCTAATGATTTAAAGGCAGTTACGGTCCCTGGATCTCAGGCTCCAGCAAATTTGGTAGCAGATAAAAATAAAGCTTCTAGTACCACAGCCAAGATTGAGTTGAAAAAAGGGTCTGTACTTACGTCAGCTATGATGACTGATGATGAGCCCACACCTAAAGATTTACGAAACCGTGAGCTAAAGGTAGTGGTATTACCCAACAGCCTAAAGCAGGGGGACGAAGTGGATATCCGTATTCAATTTCCAACGGGTCAGGATTACATTCTATTATCCAAAAAGAAAATTTCAAGGCTGGAAGGTCCTATCGTCTGGGTTACCTTGAACGAGCAGGAGATATTGTCGTTTTCGAGCGCAATTGTTGATGCCTATCTGCATAAAGCATCCATCTATGCGTTGACATATGTCGATCCCCAATTTCAGCCCAAGGCGATCCCGACTTATCCGCCTAATGCCCAAGTGTTAGCACTAATGAATAGTGATCCGAATTTGATACAGGTAGCAGAACAAAAGCTGTCCAAACAGCTGCGGGTTTCTCTTGAAAGTGCAATTGATTCATCAAACAATGTGATTTCAACACCCATAGAAAGAAGTCTGAGTGAGGAAGTTGCAGCTCAGCAATCGGATACGACAATCGAAGATGCATCTGGCGGGAGTAAGGGGGCAGGGAATGGATATGGGGTCGGACAGGATCACAAAGAACAAGAGGAAATTTTGACGCAGGGCGGAAGCTCTGATCCGTATGCCAAATAAATAAAAGTAAAGGAACGGAAGTATGAAAACTTGGATATTTGCCGGACTTTGTGATAAAAGCGATACCTTGTTATACATCAGCAGTATATTAGCAGCTTCCGGCCAACAGGTACTTCTTGTGGATGCTACGCTGAAGGGGCAGTATCGGTACAGCATAGGAATGCTCGACAAACCACTTCCCATTACACAGTTTAGTGGTTTTGATGTGGCAACTGGTTTTACAGCATGGGAAGATTTGAGCATCGGTATGATGGCTGATCAAAAGACAGAGCATGCTTATGACATTGTTATTTTGGATGTAGAGTCAGCGGATTTTTGCCCAATATCTGTTTGGAAAAGGGCGGAACAGCGGATTTGGGTCAGTGATTATAGCCAAATGCAGATGCACAACGGACGGATGTGGCTTGAGCATTTGTTCGGTCAAACTGGATTCCCCAAAAACCTTGAATTTCACAAATTATTTTTACAGGCTGTGGATTGTGGGGTAGAGGAGCCGTACTTGTGGGAATACATGAACGGTTTTCCTGCTTCCTGGCAGCAAGAACCATATGTACTGCCATGGGATGAGGGAAATCTTGCCCTGAAACTGGAAAATGAGCATAAACATCAGCTTCAACTAAAACCGTTATCCAGAATGTATAAGAAAGAATTGTGTCGTTGCATTGGAGATTGGATGGGCTGGGAATTTAAAGAGAGCCGACGTGCGCTAAAGCGTGCGGAAAGGAGGAGAGTATGAGCACCGTTTTGTTTTGGAGTCCTATTAAAGGAGCGAGTGGAAGTAGCTCATTGGCGGCAGCTATAGCAGTTACCATAGGCAATCTATATAGAGGAAGATTACTATTGACCCATCTGGGGCGCAGACATACGGGAATTGAAGCAGGATTCCCCGTACAGGAGCATCGTATGGATGATCCAAGTCTGCGGCTTCAGGAAGGAGGTTGGGATGCTGTCGCACGGTTAGTTTTGCGAGGAACATTGTCTAGAGAAAATATTTGCAATTATACGACACCTGTTCTGGAACAGACTCTGGATGTGCTTGAGGGAACCTCCAGCTTTGGAGTTGCTCCACCACTGTTATCCCAGGGACTTGTACGGACAGTCTTGGACACGGCGGATCAATATTATGATTTGACGCTGGTTGATGCAGGAAGTGGAGCAGGGTGGGGATCTGTACAGCATGAAGCTTGTACGCGAGCCAAGCTGGCTGTTCTTTCGCTGACTCAGAATATGCGAGAGCTGGATGCTTTTTTTGAATCTGTGTCTCCGTTATCCACTTACTCGACATTGCCGTTATTGCTGGTGCTTGGGAAATATGATGTGTATTCTCAAGCAAATGTAGCGAATATCCGCAGGAGATATGGCTACAAGGGGGCACTACATGCGGTCCCTTACAGTACCGAATTTATGGACGCGTGAAACCGCAGGGATGTAGTAGGCCATGTGCAGCGTGGTGTACGAAGCGGGAAGGAGCCGCATCGCAAGCTTTTTACGCCTATCGAATGGGAGCGGAGCATACGGCAAATCAGTAAAGCTATTCTGGAGGCGGCAGAATCCGATCTTCGGCTCAAGGCTTTAGAAAGGGGCGCTTGATGCTGTCCGCTCAATTGATCAATGGAATAATACTTACTTGTATTGTGCTACTGGGTATCGTACTGATTATCGTTAAATATCGAGGAAATATTCACCCCCGTCATTCAATCTCACGAGTCGGTAAAGAGAATGAAGAGGCTACATTGGAGACTCTGATGGAGTATATCAAAAATGCGCTTCATGAACTAAGTCATAGCCAAATGGCGGATGCCGGGTTGCATGAGGAGGAATATAGAAGGCGTATCCATCAAAGAGCGGAGCTGCGCAGGGCACTAAAGGACTGTGCCAATGGCAGTAGTGGTGATAAACGTTTTGTTAAAAATCTGATGGTTGAGCTGCTGATTAATGGCTATGGCTTAAACGAGAAGATCGTAGATTCCCTCATGCCATTTTCCAGACCTGAATTGTTAAATATACAGGATCAATTCGAAATTGTATTTTACCAATACCAGCAAAAGTATGGTGCTGATGCCCTGTCACGTTTACTGGATACTTATGACTTGGCTGAAATGAGATATTCACAGCAACATGAAGAGGATGGAAGTTATCTCGTCACGGGAGAGGATATCCGCTATATCTACGACTGTGAATACCGCGCCCTTTCCTTTCTGGAGAAGGTGGATATTATTGTACAGCGGATTTATCAGCATTATAAAGGCTTTTCCGTCATTGATGATATACGTGATCAGCGGATTGACGGTGTAAGTGGGGGCGTTAGTGGCATGCCGCAAGGAGGTGCCCCAGTATCGGCGGACTGGCCTTCGGATCGGTATAGATTAGAACAGACAGCTGAACCTACTGCAAATGGTTATGAGAGCGTGTGGATTTTTTATAAAGGAAAAACGATTCATCTTTCATTTCTTTCTTTTGGCTCAGCGCGTGAGCTTAAAAGAGTGTGCCAAAATATTTACAAATACAAGTACCCGGGACAGCTTTCCGAGGCCAATGGTTATAAGGTAAACGAAATGAAGGATGGGTCACGAGTAGTGGTAGTCAGACCTCCTTTCTCCGAATCGTGGGCTTTCTTTGTCCGTAAATTTGATATTCAAAGCGCTTCGCTGGAGCAGTTAATTAAAGGTGAAAATGCTGATTTTCCGATCCAGCTCCTTTCTTATTTAATGAAAGGCAGCCGGATTACTGCAATTACAGGCGCACAGGGTTCTGGTAAGACGACACTATTGATGGCGATGGTTAAGCATATCTATGCTTCGTATACGCTTCGTGTACAGGAAATGGCCTTTGAGTTGCATTTGCGTAGCATCTACAGTCGACGTAACATTCTTACCTTTCGGGAAACGGACCATATTTCAGGGCAACAAGGGCTTGATTTGCAGAAAAAGACGGATGGAACCGTCAACATCCTTGGCGAAGTAGCGAGTGATGAAGTAGCCGCTTGGATGATCCAGATGTCGCAGGTTGCAAGTCTATTCACCATTTTTACTCATCATGCCAAAACATTTCGTGATCTTGTATTCTCACTTCGTAATTCATTGCTCAAAACTGGAGTATTTCAGCATGAAGGCATCGCTGAGGAACAGGTAGTTCATGTCATTAACTTTGATGTACATCTCAAGCGTGATGCGGAAGGGCGACGTTACATTGAACGGATTACAGAATGTGTGCCGTGTGACCCGGAACATGTAGATGCTGGCACGAATACTTTGTCGAATTATAGCTATCGGCATGTTATGGAATACCGGAATGGGTGTTATATACCGATGGAACCACTAACCGCAAAAAGCGCAAAGGAGATGTGTGAGCAGATGAATGCCAAGGATGCCAGTGGTTTCCGCAGTTTTTTGACCCGTTATTGGGAGGAAGAATATGAGTCTTAAAGAGGTATTATTGTGGATTTTAATCATTTCAGGTGGGGGCTTTGTACTTTTATATATAGCTTTGTGGTGGCTGCACAAACGCAATAATCATGCAATCCGCAGTGAACGAATTCATTCTGTGCGGGAAGGACGGAAGGGAAAAGCGGTACTGCAACGGGAGATACAAGCCTTATTGCACAAGCTATACACGCTGGGCATGGGAGTGCCTATCATATCAGAATACATTAAGCGCGTACGTAAGCGACTATCCGGTTTGCATGCCTACGATGAGTACAAGCTACGGCTACAGACTATGAAGATGACACTGCTCATCTGGGGGACTTTTATTTGCAGCGGCATTGTGCTGCTGATGATGAAACCCGGATTAGAGTTTGCTGTATTGGCCCTTTTATGTGGAGTGGTAATCAATAGCCTTATTTTAGATGTGGCAATTAGCCGGATGGAAAAAAGGCTGCTTGCTCAGATGATCGAATTGTTTGCCAATGTACGCCACCATTATCATCAGCATGGCATGGTAGAGGAGGCCATTTCTGAAGCGGCCGATGTGGCGGGAGCTGAGGCTGGAAGACACACACGACTCATTCATGAAGCGCTGACAGATGTTGATCCGCATGAAGCACTGGAAAGATACTATGAGTCTGCTCCTAACCGATTTTTAAAAGCCTTTGCTGGTATCTCATATATGGTGATGGAGTTTGGTGACCGGAATGAGGAGGGTGGCTCCATCTATTTGAAGGGACTTGGCAGTCTTGCGCGCGAAATCCAGCTGGAGCTGCTACGGAGAAATAAACTGGACTATTTGCTCAAAAGTTTGAACGTGATCGCACTGGCCCCCGTTTTTTTTACGATGCCGATCGAAAAGTGGGCGAGATCCAGCTTTCCATCCATGGATGACTTTTATCAGGGAAAATTGGGATATATTACTAAATCGACCGTCTATATTGTAATTATCGTATCTTACTTTCTGTTACAAAAGCTGCAACAGACCAACGAAACAGGTTATCGTGCGGGTAGGGGTCGTTATGTCTGGGAGCAAAAGCTATATCGTTTTCCTATCATTCATCATGTGGTAGATGCTTTAATTCCACGGCAGCAGGTATCCTCTTATTTCCAGATAATCCGACTGCTAAAGGAGAGTGGTGCGGAGATAAAACTGGAATGGCTGTACGTACGGAGGATTATTCTTTTTATTACAGGATTGGTGCTCAGCATCAGCACGGTACTTGTTTTACATGGAGCTGAGAAAACACATATTCTTTACGCTCCTGTCCAATCGGGTCAAATGTTTGGACGTTTAAATCCAACTGAAGAAAAAGAAGCTTTAAAGCAGAGTGAGGTTGACCGCAAAGTCATGCATGCACTGAATATGAAGGCGGGAAGCACATATGAGCAGACGTATGCAACCCTGGAGCTTAATGCAGGTGGCACAGCTACTGCGGATCAACTATCTAATAATACACGCCGCATCCTCCAAAAGCTAGAAGCGTGGAACGAGGAATATATCAAGTGGTGGGAGGTGCTGATCGGTTTGGTTGTTGGATATGTAGCCTACCAAATGCCGATGCTTCTGTTATATATGCAGCGAAAAATGCAACGTTTGGATATGAGGCATGAGGTGTATCAGTTTCAAACGGTCATTTCTATTTTGCGGGCCATGGAACGAGTGTCTGTCGAGGAAATATTGGAGTGGTTGAATCGCTTTTCGGTTATTTTCAAGAGACCACTGCAAAAATGCTTGCTTCATTATGAACACGGACCCGAGGCAGCTCTCGGTTTGTTGAAAGAAGAAGCGCCTTTGCCGGAATTTCAACGTCTGGTGGACAAGCTCCATTTGTCTTTGGGCAGAATTACGATTAGTGAAGCCTTTGACGATTTGGATTCCCATATGTTCTACTATTTTGAACAAAGAAAACAGGAGTATGAAAAAATGATAGACAGCAAAGCCATCTGGGGTAGGATGATTGGTTTTGCTCCAATGTACGGTCTTATCTTTTTATATTTGGTGATTCCATTGACCGGCATGAGCTTTGTTCAAATGGATAGCTATTATGAGCAAATACAAAAAATTCAGTAAGTAAGTTCTATTATGGCTAGTACGATATAACAAGCTAAGGAGAGAAGAATAATGAATAACGCATCAACTGCCTTAAAGGTAGCCGCCGGTATATTTTTGACCATCGCCCTCATTACCATTGTAGTCATTCTGTTTATTTCAGCACAGGAGGCGACTAAAACGGCACAAAATAATTTTGCTGATATTCAGACCGAATTGTCTCAAGCCTCATTTACAGTATATGACGGTACAACGATTAGCGGATCTCAGGTAACCAATGCGCTACGCAAGTTTCAGGGGAAAAACCAATTCGGTATTCAGATTAAAACCGGCAAAAATATGGCAGGCCAGTGGTACGGTAATGCTTTGAACATTAGCATGGACAGTGAACAGTATGGCGCAGTGAACGGTGGAAGTGAAAAGACAGGAAAAATAGCGAATACGCTGAATGAGAAAGAAAACGAATACGTGAATCCAAGCGGTAAATTCAAGGCTGAAATTGTCAAAGACAAATCGAATGTTGTACGTGGGTTGTTGTTTACCCAGTCCTAAGCACAAAAGTAAAGATCATAACGATTAGGAGATGGGCATATGTCTGATCACGCTTCAAGCATGCTGCGGCTTGGTGTGTCACTTATTTTGTTTATAAGTGCATGTACAACAGCAGCAGACTTGTCCAGTCAGATGAGTACCACACTGGAATTAAGATCGCAGCAGGAGGAGCATTCCGAGGGACGGATATCCCGTATTGCGGAGGTGGACATACCGGAACAGATTAAAGGGACTCAGGTCATTCAGGCAATTCGCATGAACTTACAGGATGGAATATCGGTTCAAGTCGACGGGACGGAGTACGATGTGTATTCCGAACCATTTGAGCCTGATGTATCGGCTTTGAATGCTTTCTCTTTATATTCCATGTACCCACAACGTAATCAACACGGAGAGATAATATCTGTACGTTTTAAGAAACTGGAGGAGGACTGAAGTGGTTCAATCAATATCCAAGCTGTTGGGGGCTCTGCTCGCTGTATTGCTTTTGTACATCGTACCTGCAGCTCAAGCCGCTGAACGGCAGGATGATATATCGGGGTTAAATGTGTATCACTCAACCGTACGTTTTGTTGATATGGTAAGAACCAAGGGCTACATTACACCGACGATGTATAACGATTTTATGCGTGAACTAGAGCTTACAGGCAATCAGTACGAGGTTGACTTGGAGCATACGCACAAAAAATATGTACCGGAATATGCAGATGCCTCGAAGCCGGACAGTTTTCTGGGCAATTATGAAACGGTATATGATGGGTACTACAATGCGCAAATCTTGCCTGTCCTTTTTCCTGACAACCAGCAGTCAAAGTCTGATCAGACACGTCGATATACTTTGATGTCCGGAGATTATTTTACAGTACGGTTACATAACACGAATCGGACTCCTGCGGATTTGTACAAATCATGGCTTCTGGGCGGGGCCGATAGCGGAAAGTCGGCAGTTACAGCTTCATACGGAGGCATGGTTCTGAATGAAGATTACTGATTTTGCAGTTATATTTATTCTGCTGTTTTTGCCCTTGGGTGTAATCGGTGACTTGAGGGTACAAAATCAGCGTGAAGTGCAGCAATTGGAAATGAAATACACATCGGCTCTCCATACCGCAGTTCAGGATGCAGGTGTCGTGCTCTCCCAGAACGAGCATCAGGAACGGGAGGCCGGGTATGGATCGGACAAGTTTTTTCGTGTCGATAAAGAAGAAGCGCTAAGTACGTTCCTGCATACCCTTTTTCTTAATGTAGGTATTGATGGGGATACAGTAGCACAACGCGCATTATTGGACTATATACCTGCCATAGTGATTCTGGATTATGACGGTTATTATACGTACGCCTCAGAAAGTTACACAGATGAGGATGGACAAGCTGCCATAGGTTCCAAATGGAGTGAAAAAAAGCCTTTTGCTTATGCCGATTCAGCAGGTAATAGTGTAGGATTCACCTTGGATAATTATGTACGTGCGTATGATGCGCAGAATCACAGGTGGGTGGAGGGCTTTCAAAAGGAGCTTCAGGGGCAAACCGGCATTTCGTTGCTAAATAACCCCAAAACTTTTGAGCAAGTACGACGTTCCACCATCGTTCATAGTGTTCAGGAGGACCTGGCCCGCCTGATTAATCTCCATAACCAGAAGGCAGCACGTAACGGCGTAGCCTATAGGTTTACACTGCCGACTATTCCGCAAGAAGAGTGGTATAACACGATAGATGATGTGGGGCTAATGGCGTTTATTCAAGGCATTCCGGTCGGTGACAGATTTTACAATAACTATGGGTTTGGTGGTGGAAGAGTCGTGAGAAAGCAAGCTATTATTGGTGGCTTACAACCGGATACCGGAATGAAATATTTCTACAGAGATTCCTGTCCAGCACCCTTTCAAGCGAGAGAGCGTTTTTCAGATGAAAAATCTGCGGCAGCTGCGGGATACTTTGAGTTTAAATGTAATAACGGTTTACAATAATCACTCTAATGAGTGGTTTTTCTTTTTTTATAGGCAAGTCCGCATTAAAAACATTAAAATTCGCTGTTTTCAATATTCCGATAAGGTTGCTGAATGTGCTACAATAAGGCTTTGAAAGAAAACAAATGATATATGAAATAACAACAGTCGGCATAGCCGATGACAATAAGGAGCCAAAAACAGCGTATGAGTTTATTGACTGTAGAAAATGTATCCCACAACTTTGGGGACCGCGCATTATTTAAAAATGTTTCCTTTCGTTTACTTTCGGGGGAACGTGTAGGTTTGGTAGGAGCTAACGGTGTCGGTAAATCGACACTCATGAACATTTTGACCGGAAAATTGCTTAAGGACGAAGGTAAAGTGGAATGGACTCCACGTGTACGTTACGGCTATCTGGATCAGCACACCAAGCTGACACCAGGCAAAACGGTACGCGATATATTGAAGGATGCTTTTCTTCCTTTGTTGGAATTGGAAAAGGAATTAATGCAGATTACGGATAAAATGGGAGATGCTTCTCCCGAAGAGTTAGAAGTACTGCTGGAACAGATGGGTGAAATTCAGGAGCAGCTGGATATGGGGGATTTTTACCTCATTGATGTGAAGGTTGAAGAAATGGCGAACGGGCTGGGTCTCTCGGCCATCGGATTGGATCGGGATGTCTCTGCGCTTAGCGGTGGACAACGGACTAAGGTGCTTCTTGCGAAGCTGCTGTTGGAAAAGCCAAACGTCCTGCTGCTGGACGAGCCTACCAACTATTTGGACGTAGAGCATATTGAGTGGCTTACGCGTTATTTGAAGGATTATCCCTATGCATTTATTCTTATTTCACATGATACGGAGTTCATGAACCAGGTCGTTAATGTTATTTATCACCTTGAATTTGCCAAGATGACCCGCTATTCAGCTAACTATGAAAAGTTCCTTGAAATGGCGGATCTGAACAAAGCGCAGCATATTGATGCTTATGAGAAGCAGCAGGAATATATTAAGAAGCAGGAAGACTTTATTCAGCGCAACAAGGCGCGTGCATCCACATCAGGCCGGGCGAAGAGCCGTGAAAAGCAGCTTGATCGAATCGAACGTATTGATAAGCCTGAAGAAGCTGCTAAGCCAACCTTTCAATTTAAAGAAGCACGTGCGAGCGGGAAAACGGTATTTGAGGGAATTGATTTTGAAATTGGCTATACTCATGCTCTGTTGCCTAAAATGACCATGACGATTGAACGTGGCGAAAAAATTGCGATTGTAGGCTGTAACGGTGTCGGTAAATCGACATTGCTCAAAACCATTTTGGGGAAAATACCGCCAATCAGCGGAAAAACCTATCAAGGCGATTTCTTGCAGCCGGCTTATTTTGAGCAGGAAGTAAAGGCGGGCAAAATTACACCGATTGACGATGTGTGGAATGAGTTCCCGCATTTGAATCAGCATGAAGTAAGAGCGCATTTGGCACGTTGCGGTTTAAAAAATGAGCATATCACACGTCCTCTATCCGCGCTTAGTGGTGGTGAGCAGGCAAAAGTACGTCTGTGCAAATTGTTAATGCGGGAAAGCAACTGGGTTCTGTTTGATGAGCCTACCAATCACTTGGATGTCAAAGCAAAGGATGAGCTTAAACGTGCTTTGAAGGAATATAAAGGGACTGTATTGCTTGTATCTCACGAACCGGATTTTTACGAGGATTGGGTAACAAAAACGTGGAATGTGGAAGAGTGGTCAAGTAAAGTCAACTAAAGTCAACTAAAGTCAACTAAAGTCAAAGAAATTCAGTTCTGTCATGCTTCACAAAAAAAGTGGGGTTTGCAGAATTAGAAAAATATGCTAAGCTATCTTTAGCTGATACAATATAATAGTCACACTAGGGGAGCCGCCCATGCGGCTGAGACGAAATAAATGGATTTCGGACCCTTTGCACCTGATCTGGGTTATGCCAGCGTAGGGAAGTGAGCGCCGTACAAGCAAGGTAACCACATCATTACTTTTGTTTGTACGTGGGACGATATACGTATACGGATATGATTGTCCGTTCGATTATTGGACGTTCGTAAAACCACTTCCTCTGGGAAGTGGTTTTTTTACGTTTCGTTCGGGTTTACCCGTCGAATCTCCGTATCCGGATTCACATATGATCTCCTTTCATTATTGCTGGTACATGTGACTGGCTCCGTAAGATATTTTGCGATAGGGGGCCGCAACAATATAAGTTCAGCTTATACGATTATTTTATACTACTAGTTCAATGTGAGGTGAACATGAAATCGAATTACACGTAATTACGATGGAAAATGACTCCCATGCATATGTAACCCAAGTGGCTGCTGCTATTTATCCGTATGTTCATTACGTGCACGCACGTCTGAAGCAGAAGGGTGCCTCGAAATTGCTCGGGTTGACCCGAAGCATGGTGGAGCAGGGGGTTCCTGTTCAGCAAATTGTAGTCAATGACCGTGTGGATGTAGCTTTACTTATCTTGGCTGGAGCTGTCCAGCTACCGGCTAATGGGCTACCTGCTCAGGATGTAAAGAGCCTACTTCCAAAGGGAACACGCTGTGGAGTGTCTGTGCATTCCTTGGAAGAGGCACAGATTGCCGAGCGGGCTGGAGCGGACTATGTACTCTATGGTCATGTATATGAGACCCACTGTAAGCCCGGTGTTGTGCCGCGGGGTACAGCTCAGCTTGAACGCATATGCAGGTTGTCCAACATTCCAGTGATTGCACTTGGCGGTATACAACCGGATCATATTCCGGAGCTTTATCATGCTGGAGCAAGTGGAATTGCAGTGATGTCCGGTATATGGGAAGCTGAGTCGCCAATCGCGGCTGCGATGGAATATAGACAAATGGTAGATCAGGTAGTCCGCAGCCGTTGTAAGGAAACGAGAGTAGAAGAATTTCGAAAGCAGTAAGGTCAGGTCAGTGGAGAGGAGATATAACATATGCCTAAAATACACACAGAGGCTACAGTTATAGGACATGCTGAATGCTTGGTTATAGGTGGAGGTGTAATTGGCAGTTCCATTGCTTATCATGTGGCTAGGGAAGGACGCAGCACAATCATGCTGGAGCGAATGATGCCGGGTGAAGGAGCCTCGGGAGCAGCGGCCGGAATGCTTGCAGCGGAGAGCGAAGAGTTCACCGACCCTGAACTGCAACAATTTGCTCGCACAAGTCGGGATGCATTCCCTGAGCTTGTTCGTGAGTTGGAGCGGTTGTCCGGTGTTTCAGTAGAATTTCGTACAGAAGGATTTGTAACTCCTTTCCGTTCGGAAGCTGAGGGTGAAAGACGCTGGAAAGCTGTTAAAACGCGTGAGGATTCTCAGCCTGAGTGGTGGGATGCCCGGGAATTGGCCAGGCGGATTCCGGGCTTGAATCGTCAAGCGATCGGAGCTATATACCGATCGAAGGAGACACAGCTCGTTCCAGTACAGCTGTGCCGTGCTTATGCGGGAGCAGCTACGGTGTTGGGAGCAACAGTATGGTCGGGTACCCATGCGGAGCAGCTGGTCATACAGAGTGGCCGAGTTTGCGGTGTAGTAACAGACAGGGGCTTTTTTTCGTGCAATCAGGTTATTATTGCCGGAGGCTTGGATAGCATGAATTTACTAGAGCAGGTAGGCTTTCATTACCCGCTTGATCCGGTCAAGGGTGAGGTAGTTGCCGTTTCCTTGAAGGATCACCCTTTGGAATATACCATTTATGCCGATGATATTTACCTTGTGCCTAAGCAGAAGAACGAGCTTTGGATAGGGGCCACGAGTCTTCCAAACCGCTATGACAAAGAAGTGACCGTAGAAGGTTTAGAGGGGCTACTGGCACGCGCTTCTGCCTGGCTGCCGCGCGTGCGTGAAGCTTCTTTTATACGCACTTGGGCGGGCCTGCGTCCGCAAGCAGCAGCCGGACGTCCTTTCATAGGGGCTGTTCCCGGTGTAGAGGGGGTATATGTTGCAGTCGGGCATTATCGCAACGGTATCCTGTTGAGTGATGCTACCGGGCGTGCGATGGCAGCTCTGCTTAAAGGGACTGATGCTGCTGAGCTTGGAATAAGCAAATTTTCTTCTACACGTATCAAGGAGGAAAGCTTATGAAGCTGATGATTAACGGCCAGAGCATGAGCTTCTCTAACCGGATCACTCATGTGGAACAATTACTGCATGAGCTTGATTTAAAGGTGAAAACCGTTGTGGTGGAGCTGAATCGCCACATATTGACTCGTGAAGAACATGAGGAAGCGATCCTGAAAGACGGAGACAGCTTGGAAATTGTACATTTTGTAGGAGGCGGTTGATTATGTTAACCATTGGAAAAGCATCTTTTACATCAAGGCTGTTACTGGGAACAGGAAAATTTTCGAATCTGGATATTCAATCCCAAGCTGTAGAAGCTGCTGAGACGGAAATACTGACCTTTGCCGTGCGGAGATTAAATTTGGAGGAACGGGATAAGCAACATTTTCTGGATACGCTAGATTTGAGCCGCTATACACTTCTACCCAATACGGCAGGAGCGACGACAGCGGAGGAGGCCGTTCGTATTGCAAAGTTGGCAAAAGCATCAGGTCTGTGCGATATGATTAAGGTTGAGGTCATTGGTGATGGCAAGACGCTGTTGCCTGATCCCTTTGAAACGCTGAAAGCAAGCGAAAAGCTGCTGGAGGAAGGCTTTATTGTGCTGCCCTACATATCGGATGATGTCATTCTGGCCAAGAGGCTGCAAGAGCTTGGAGTGCATGCCATTATGCCTGGAGCTTCACCGATTGGTACAGGACGCGGCCTGCTCAATCCGTTTGCATTGGAGTTAATTATTGAACAAGCAGAGATTCCGGTCATTGTCGATGCGGGTATTCGCTCACCGAGTGATGCGGCAATGGCGATGCAACTGGGAGCAGATGCTGTTCTATTGAACACAGCCGTTTCGGGAGCGAAGGATCCTGTAAAAATGGCAGAGGCCATGAAGCTGGCTGTTCGCGCGGGTAGATATGGTTTTGAGGCGGGGCTGATTCCCGTAAAACGTTATGCTTCAGCAAGCAGTCCGACAGAAGGTATGGTTCAGGCATGATGGAAACAGAAAAATCCTGTGAAGGAGTACAAGCAGGGGACCGCTATTCCAGACAGGAAAGATTCGCTCCCTTTGGGTCAGAAGGACAACGCCGGCTCGCTTCTTCTCATGTACTAATCATAGGTGTCGGAGCGCTCGGCACAGGTATTGCGGAAACGCTTGTCCGTGCAGGGGTAGGTACGGTAAGCATCGTAGATCGGGATTATGTGGAATGGAGCAACTTGCAGCGTCAGCAGCTTTTTCAGGAGAGTGACGCTGCAGAGAGATGCCCCAAAGCAGTGGCTGCCCAGCGAAGATTAAAGGAAATCAATTCGGAAACGGTCATACACGCACATGTATTGGATGTTGGGGTAGAGGAACTGGAAGAGCTGATCCAGGGAGTTGACCTGATGATGGATGCAACTGATAATTTTGATACCCGACTGCTCATGAACGATATGGCATTAAAGCATCGTATACCGTGGATTTATGGGGGATGTGTAGGAAGCTATGGTGTGACTTATACCATTTTACCGGGGCAAACGCCTTGTCTTCATTGTTTGCTGGGTACCGTTCCGTTTGGAGGTGAGACCTGTGATACCGCCGGGATTATACCACAAGCAGTACAAATGGTCACGGCCAATCAGACTACGGAAGCCTTCAAGCTTCTTGGCGGATATAAGAAAGAACTGCGAGGGAAGCTGTTTTCGTTTGATTTGTGGCGAAACGAGTATGCAGCGATAGCCGTAGACCGCTTGAAAAAAGCGGATTGTCCTTCCTGTGGCAGTCACCCGACGTATCCCTATTTGTCAGCCTCACATCGGCAGAAAACAGATGTGTTGTGCGGTCGCGATACCGTTCAGATAAGACCAGCCAAACCGTTACAGCTGAATCTTAAGGAAACAGCAGATCGACTTGCCTCTGTGGGAGAGGGAAAAGTAGAGCGGAATCCGTTTCTGGTTTCCTATAGTACGGGGGTACATCGCTTGGTCGTTTTTGCCGATGGGCGAGCGTTGATTCACGGGACAAAGGATGTGGCAGAAGCAAAAAGTCTATATCACCGTTATTTGGGCTAACTATAAAAAGCAGAAAACCATTCTTCCAGGAATGATTTTCTGCTTTTTTGTTACACTAAATATAAATATGTTTTAATGACTTACAAACAAATTGTTCTTATCCATATTACAATGCGATGTCCAAACCAGGTGGGTGAAAAGATGAGCCCGTTAATTTTACTTGTGGATGAAAATGAAGCGTCACCTGTAAATGTACATCTATTGGAGCAGGCAGGCTATCAGGTGGGTCATGTCCGAAATATGTCGGAGGGAAGCTCCTACGCAGCCGATCATCCTGTGAGTATGCTGCTTCTGAACGTTGATGAAGAGCAAGGGGATGCACAAGGAATGATTCGGACCGTGCAGCAAAACCATCCTCGTGTACCGTTATTCGTCTTGACCTCATCAGACGATGAGAACCATATCGTTTCCTGTTTTGAGCAGGGAGCACACGATGTGATGGTACTCCCCTTTTCTCCCAAAGTGTTTCTGGCCAGAGTAGCTAATTTAATGCGAATTTTTGGTGCTGCTCATGATGTAGCAAGGGTAATCGAGGCGGGTGATCTACATATAGACAATGCAAGCAGAATGGTAAGTAGAGGGGGACAGAAGCTGGAATTAACTCCAAAGGAATTCGATCTTTTGCTGCATCTGGCTATACATCTCGATCAGGTTTGCAGCAGGCAGCAAATTCTGAAGGATGTTTGGAAACATGATTATATCGTAGATACGAACGTAGTAGACGTGTATATCAGGCATTTGAGAGTTAAGGTAGATAAGGGGCAAAAATTCAAAATGATTCGCACGGAACGAGGCATTGGCTATTCTCTCAGAACACCACCTGAAGAAGAATAGCATGGAGACATATAAAAAAGCCGGGAACTGTTCGTCCCGGCTTACATATTTTAAACGAGTTTCATACTACAGCACGCGACGTGCTTTAATGTATGCTCTTTTCCAGTAGCTGGAGTTCAAATTGGAAATGGTAACACCAGGACTGCCGTAAGTGTGAAGAATCTTACCGCCGCCCATATAGACTGCTACATGGGTAATATTGCGCCCGGTAGAACGGCTACCGCTTGAGAAGAACACTAAGTCACCTTTTTTCAAATTAGACTTGGATACAGCACGTCCAACTTTTGACTGCTGGACAGAAGTGCGCGGCAAATCTACTCCGTATTTTTTGAAAATATGCTTCATAAAAGAAGAACAGTCAAAATAGCGGGTGGTGCTTGTAGAAGCTCCAAATCTATAAGGAGTTCCCATATATCTTTCGCCGTAGTCAATTACTTTTTGACCTACAGAAGTTGAAGTAGTAGCAGCTTGTGCCGTATTTGTTCCCTCAATTGCAAAAGTTCCAAAACCGATAGTGGCTGCGACTCCTGCGATAATTACCTTTTTTATGATCTTCTGCATGTTCATGATGTAAGTACCTCCAAAAATTGATTTGTGCAAAATTTTGCTGAGTTGCTAACTTGCTGACAGCGTTGAGTATAACAGCTTTGTAGCCACCTAATTGTTGGAAGAGTACTCTCAAATGCTTGAGGGACAAGACTTACATGGTGTTTATTAAAAAACGATTAAAAATTACAATTTGTAAAAAAATATAGCGTTTTATGAATCTGAATAAACGAAAAACCCCTTGTAAATCAAGGGGTTTGAGCATCAAAACAGTTTTTATAAAAGTTACAATAATGTCATAACTAATCTTTGCTTTGAATAACAAGCAGTAGTCCGCTTTCGATGGAAATTGTACCTTTTGAAGCGGTTAGCTTGTTGCTGACAGCACGTGATTGTCCCATCTTGAGGGTGGCATTTTGTAATGGGTACATAAATCCTTCCAGGTTTATCCCTGTTACCTCAGCAGTCATAGGAAGCAGCGATGTATATGTATAACCCATGGGCTTGATCTCCAGCGTGGACCCTGTGAGCTCGATATAGTTATGTGCGTCCATAATTGCGCAACTAATATGATGCTGCATCGCGCGTACCAATATTTGAACATTAGCCAGTGTGTGGTCCATTCTGGTGCCGGTCACACCAAGCATGAGTACATGATCTGCCTGTTCGTCTATAGCAATCTCCAAGGCAAGCTCCGTATCTGTCAGGTCCTTCAGTATAGGATCACACGCAAGCATGCGTTTGCTAGCCGATTCAACCCGTTCTTTTTCCTGTGGTGTTATTGAATCAAAATCACCTACAGAGATATGCGGTGTGATGCCATGCTCAATCAGAAAAAGAGCACCTTTATCCGCACCTATAATAAAATCTTCAGGTTGTATTTGTTGTAGATCTCCTTCGCTAAGACGACCACCGGAAAATACAATGGCACGCTTCTTCGTCATATCCAACATCCTTTCTTTCTGTCATACGGTCTATATGGTACCATCAGCTTTTAAGTATAACGCGTTAAATATGGCTTGCACAATTTTGGAGAGCGCGGCTACAATGAAACAGAAAAAGGTAGTGTAACGTGTAATTAGGAAGGAGAACAACATGATTAACGTTCTATTTGTGTGTCTGGGCAATATTTGTCGCTCTCCTATGGGAGAAGCGGTACTAAGACATAAGGTGCAGGAACGGGGACTAAGCGCGCAAATTCAGGTAGATTCGGCTGGAACAGGCGACTGGCATATCGGGAATCCCCCACATGAGGGAACACTAAAGCAGCTCAAGCTGCACGGCATTAGCGAGAAGGGCTTAAAGGCGCGGCAAATAGGGGGCCGTGATTTTGAGGCGTTTGATTATATTGTGTGCATGGATGATTCCAATGAACGAAACATGCGTAAGCTGGCAGGTGGAGCGGACGCTGACATTCTAAAATTCATGGACTTACTTCCCAAAGAACAGCTAAGAGAAGTGCCGGACCCTTATTTCACTGGGAATTTCGAAGAAACCTATCGATTAATGGATGCGGGGTGCGGGGCCTTGCTGGACAAAATCATAGAAGAAAAGCTATAATGTGAACGACAGAAGACGGCAATCATTGCCGTTTTTCATTATATAATTTTTGAAAGCGTAATCATTTTGTGAAAAAGAGGAAAGAGCATAACGACCCTGATCTGGTCGATCAATGCTCAATCCCCGATAGTTGTTTAGTCTTGAACAAGGATACTCATGCGCGATCCAAAAAATACATGAGCGCGTCAGGCAGCTCGTTTTGCCAAAAGCCCCACAAATGCTTGCCATCCTTTTCACGGTAGGAAACCTCGGCGTTCCGTTCGCGCAGTAAATCTGCGCATTGGCGGTTAAGCTCTACAAAGTTATTAATACCGGTATCGCTCTCAAATGCATCCTCCTGGAGGCCGACAATCATCCATATCCGCAGATGGGACAAATCCTTCTCACGGGCGATGATTTCCTGCGAAGCCTCATAGTAAGCGCCGGACAGGCTAATAATGCGGTTGAATAGCTGCGGATACAACAACGCCAAATGCAGAGACACACTGCCTCCCAGTGAATCCCCTGCCAAAATGCGGGACGATGCATCACTTCTTATAGGATACTTTTGTTCTACATAGGGAATAATCTCTTCTGCAAAACAGGCGGTGTACGCCTCGAAACGATGGCCAAAGGGAGCATATTCCTGGGTTCTGATTTTGGTGTTCACTTCGACGCCGACAATAATGAAGGGCTCGACGCCTTCATCGAGGATGAGACGGTTTGCATGAGTTGCAATGCGGCCAAAGTTGAAAAATTCTTCTCCATCCTGACAGTATACGACCGGGTAACTCAATAATTCATTATAGCCTGGCGGCAAGTAAATACGGAGTGTTCTGGTTTCGCCAAGAAAGCGGCTTTCTACTTCGTCTTTAAGGATGGTTCGTTTTAAATACCGGGAATCCGTCATTTTTCGTCACCTTTCTCGGTGTATTATTTTGCATTCGGGATCACAATAAGTTAAGATTACCCTGATTGCAATAGATGTTTAAAATTTCAATCATGTACTAAGCTGTTATAGTAAAAATCATCTCCTGTTACATACACAAAAATGTGGCAAACTCAAAAAAAATAACTAAATCTTTGACGCAAGCAATATAACAGGTGTATAATAATCCTATAACAGCGGAACTTGATATTCAAATTTTTTTGTTGAGGTGAAGAAAATGAGCAAGGTTCCTTATGAAGTGTACACAGAGGAAGTTGAGGCTCTGTCCGTGCTTTCTCCGGATGGTGAAATTATCAATAAAGATAAATTGCCTAAACTTACAGATGATCAATTGAAAGAAATTATGTATCGTATGGTATTTACACGTACTTGGGATGACCGTGCTGTTAACTTAGGCCGTCAAGGACGTCTCGGCTTCTACGCTCCGGTATCCGGACAAGAAGCAACAATGGTTGGTAGCGAATTTGCGCTCCAAAAAGAAGACTTTATTGCTCCAGGCTACCGCGATATTCCGCAACTCGTTTGGCATGGCCTGCCTTTATACCAAGCTTTCTTGTATTCCCGTGGTCATCAACACGGCGGTCAAATACCGGACGGCGTTAACGTATTGATGCCGCAAATCATCATTGGTGCGCAAATTCTACACGCTATGGGTATTGCGATGGGCTACAAACTGAAAAAACAAAAACAAGTCGTCATTACATATACAGGTGACGGCGGTTCTTCTGAAGGCGATTTCTACGAAGGTCTGAACTATGCTGGTGTATACAAGCTGCCAGTTATTTTCTTCGTGCAAAACAATGGCTACGCCATCACGACTCCATTTGCGAAGCAAACCGCTGCACTTTCGATCGCTCACAAAGCGGTTGCTGCTGGTATTAAAGGCGTGAAAATTGACGGTATGGACGTGCTTGCAGTTATCAAGGCTGTTCAAGAAGCCGCAGAGCGTGGACGCAATGGCGAAGGTGCTACACTGATTGAAGCGGTAACATACCGTTTCCGCCCGCATTCCCTTTCTGATGACGCAACGAAATATCGTACTAAAGAAGAAGAAGGCGAATGGAACGCAAAAGATCCAATTGCCCGCTTTGCGAAATACCTTGAGAAAAAAGGTCTGTGGACTGAAGAAGATACAGCTCGTGTAAAAGAAGAAGCTAAAGCGAAAGTGAACGAAGAGATCAAAAAAGCCGAGAAAACGGAAAAAATGACCATTCCTGGCCTGATCGACAGTATGTTCGAAAAAACGCCTAAGCATCTGGAAGAACAAAAAGCTGATTTTAAATAATTGAGCTAGAAAGAGACCGGGCGGCATCCCGATCCGGTCTGCTTTTTAATTGGACCTGAACTGAAACTGATCTGTCAATGTTTAAGGAGGAAATGAAGCAAATGGCACAAATGAACATGAAAGAAGCGATTCGTGACGCACTGCGCGTAGAGTTGAAACGCGACCCTAACGTCCTGCTTTTCGGTGAAGACGTAGGTCATGTAGGTGGTGTATTCCGCGCAACAGAAGGTTTGCAAAAAGAGTTTGGCGAAGAACGTGTATTCGATACTCCGCTGGCGGAATCCGCAATCGGGGGTCTTGCTGTGGGTCTGGGTATCCAAGGCTTCCGTCCTGTAGCTGAAATCCAGTTCGTAGGCTTTATCTTTGAAGCACTCGACCAAATGGCAATTCAAGCATCCCGTATGCGTTACCGTTCCGGTGGACGCTACAATTCTCCAATCGTATTCCGTACACCTTTTGGTGGCGGTGTTAAGGCAGCCGAGCTGCATACAGATTCCTTGGAAGGACTTCTGGCTCAAACACCTGGTATCAAAGTTGTTGTTCCTTCCAACCCTTATGATGCAAAAGGCCTCATGATTGCGTCTATTCGCGATAACGATCCAGTATTTTTCATGGAGCATTTGAACCTGTATCATGCATTCCGTGCTGAAGTTCCTGAGAATGATTACATTGTTGAACTGGGCAAAGCTAACGTGGTTCGTGAAGGCTCCGATGTGACGATCATTACTTACGGTATGATGGTACACACTTCGATTAAAGCTGCTGATGAGCTGGAAAAAACAAAAGGCATCAAAGTGGAAATCATTGATTTGCGTACGATTAGCCCGATTGACATTGATACGATCGTTGCTTCCATTCAAAAAACAAATCGTGCTATCGTTGTTCAGGAAGCTCAAAAGAGCTCTGGCGTAGCTGCTGAAGTGATTGCACAAATTAACGAAAAAGCAATACTGCATCTGGAAGCACCAGTTCTGCGTGTAGCAGGTCCAGATACCGTTTATCCTTTTGCTCAAATTGAAGATACTTGGTTGCCAACGCCAACACGTATCATTGATGCGGTTAATAAAGTATTGGAATTTTAATTAAAGCACACCGTAAATTTGGGAGGTTTTAAACGTGGCAAAATTTGAATATAAATTCCCGGAGCTGGGTGAAGGTCTTCACGAAGGCGAAATCATCAAGATGCACATTAAGCCCGGCGACAAAGTAACAGACGAAGATATCATCATGGAAGTACAAAATGACAAGGCTGTAGTTGAAGTTCCATGTCCAGTCAACGGCACAGTTCAAGAAGTGTTTGCCAAAGACGGAGACATCTTTAACGTAGGTCAAGTCGTAGCTGTAATCGATGCAGAAGGTGAACTTCCTGAACAAGAAGATGCGCCGGAAGCACCAGCTGCAGCAACTGCTAGCCCTGAGCCAAGTGCTGCTGCACAAGGCGGAGCTGCAGGTGCAGCTAGATTTGAATATAAATTCCCAGAGCTGGGCGAAGGTCTTCACGAAGGCGAAATCATCAAGATGCACATCAAGCCCGGCGACAAAGTAACAGATGAAGATATCATTATGGAAGTACAAAACGACAAGGCTGTAGTTGAAGTTCCATGTCCGGTCAATGGTACGGTTCAAGAAGTATTTGCCAAAGACGGAGACATCTTTAACGTAGGTCAAGTCGTGGCTGTAATTGCTGCAGAGGGTGAGCTTCCTGAACAAGAAGAAGCACCGACTGCTGCTAAACAAGAACAGGATGCTGCACAGGGCGGAGCTAACACAAAACCAGCTGCAACTCCTGCTGCAACAAACAAAGACGTGCTGGCTACTCCTAGCGTACGCAAATTTGCTCGTGAGCAAGGTGTAAACATCGCTCAAGTGAGTGGCTCCGGTAAAAATGGTAAAATCACTAGAGAAGATGTAGAAGCTTTCAAAAATGGTGGAGGCCAAGCGGCTGCACCAGTAGCGAAAGAAGCTGCAAAAGCACAAGAACCAGCTAAAAAAGAAGCGAAAGCTGCAGCGCCATCCGCACCAGCAGCAGATCCGCGTGCTGAGGAAGAGCGCATACCGTTTAAAGGTATCCGTAAAGCTATTTCCAATGCTATGGTTAAATCGGCTTACACGGCTCCGCACGTTACGATTATGGACGAAGTGGATGTAACTGAGCTGGTTGCTTTCCGTACTCGTATGAAACCAATTGCTGAGAAGAAAGGCACAAAAGTAACATACCTGCCATTCATCGTAAAAGCTTTGGTTGCAGCTTCCCGTCAATTCCCGGCCTTGAATGCCTCGATCGACGAAGAAGCAAACGAAATCGTCTACAAAAAATACTACAACATCGGTATCGCTACAGATACAGACAACGGCTTGATCGTTCCTGTTATCAAGGATGCTGATCGTAAGAGTATCTGGATGATCGCTGATTCCATTCGTGATCTGGCTGTGCGCGGTCGTGATGGAAAATTGGCTGCGAACGAAATGAGAGGAAGCACCATTTCCATCACTAACATCGGTTCTGCAGGCGGTATGTTCTTTACTCCAATCATCAACTTCCCTGAAGTTGCGATTTTGGGAACTGGTCGTATCAGTGAAAAAGCAGTTGTGAAAAACGGTGAAATTGTTGCTGCTCCAGTAATGGCTCTTTCTCTGAGCTTTGACCACCGTATTATTGACGGTGCAACTGCTCAAAACTTCATGAACTATATCAAACAGCTGCTCGCTAACCCTGAGCTGCTTGTTATGGAGGTGTAATCAATGGTAGTAGGAGACGCTTCTCTGGATATTGACACATTGGTTATCGGTGCGGGTCCTGGCGGCTATGTAGCTGCCATCCGTGCCGCACAATTGGGACAAAGCGTATTGATCGTTGACAAATCTGAGCTGGGCGGTGTCTGTCTGAACCGTGGGTGTATTCCATCCAAAGCTTTGATCTCTGCAGCTCACCAATACGAAGCCGCCAAACATGGCGAGTCCTTCGGTATTACGGCTGAGAATGTAAAAGTAGATTTCGCTAAAACACAAGAATTTAAAAACGGTGTTGTTAAAAAAATGACAGGTGGCGTAAGCGGCTTGCTCAAAGGCAACAAAGTTGAAGTTTTCAATGGTGAGTGCATGTTCATCAACGAAAACGAAGCACGTGTATTCAATGAACACGAATCACCACGTTACCGTTTTAAAAACGCAATTATCGCAACAGGTTCCCGTCCAATCGAACTGAAACCATTCCCGTTTGGCGGACGCATTCTGTCTTCTACAGAAGCTTTGAACTTGCCTGAAATTCCGAAAAGCCTGATCGTTATCGGTGGTGGATACATTGGTGCAGAACTCGGCCAAATGTACTCCAAATTCGGTTCCAAAGTAACCATCATTGAAGGTATGGATACTGTTCTTCCTGGCTTTGACAAAGATATGACTTCAATCGTTGCGAAAAGCATGAAGAAAACAGGCATTGAAATCTTCACTGGCGCTAAAGCGGAAAGTGCGGAACAAACAGATAAAGACGTAACCGTGAAGTTCTCCGTTAACGGCGAAAGCAAAGAAGTAACTGCGGATTACCTGCTTGTAACTGTTGGACGTCGTCCAAACACAGACGGTGAGCTGGGTCTGGATCTGATCGGCGTAGAACTGGATGAGCGCGGAATGGTGAAAGTTGATCACCAAGGACGCACTAGCATTCCTCATATCTTTGCAATCGGTGATATCGTTGCTGGTCTTGCTCTGGCTCACAAAGCTTCTTACGAAGGTAAAGTGGCTGCTGAAGCGATCGCAGGTGAGCCTTCTGTAGTGGACTACAAATGTATTCCGGCTGTTGTCTTCACAGATCCAGAATGCTCCAGTGTAGGCTACACAGAAACACAAGCCAAAGAAAAAGGCTACAACGTCAAAGTCGGTAAGTTCTCTTATGGAGCAAACGGCCGTGCCGTTTCCCTGAACGCTGCTGAAGGCTTTGTGAAAATCGTGGCTGACGCGGATACTGGTCTGGTGCTGGGTACGCAAATCGTAGGTCTGGAAGCTTCCAACCTGATTGCTGAGTTGGGTCTGGCGATTGAAATGGGTGCTACACTCGAAGATATCTCCCTGACTATTCATGCTCACCCTACATTGGGCGAAATCGTTATGGAAGCAGCTGAAGTCGTGCTGGGTCATCCGATCCATGCATTGGCACCACGTCGCTAATCCATTTCATTATCTCGTTTTTGGTTTTTCATACATCTTCAAGAGAGGCAAGGTGCGCAATAACTGCGTTCTTTGTCTCTTTTTTTCATGTTTTAGGATTATCAGGACTTCTATGAAAATTCAAACAGTACATGGTCAATGAAGTGCCGGACATGATAAACTAAATATAGCTATGGTGTAGAGCGAATTTTTCAAGATTAGATTCTAGCGCTGCTAGATCTTTAAAACATGTTTAAAGGGGAGAAAAGAAGTGCGCAACTATTTGGAATTGCTGGAGGATATTTTAGAGAATGGCGTAAAAAAAGAGGATCGCACAGGGACGGGAACACTATCTGTTTTCGGAAGACAGCTTCGCTTTGACCTGGCCAAGGGCTTTCCCTTGGTAACCACCAAAAGATTACATTTAAAATCGGTTATCCACGAGCTGCTGTGGTTTTTGCGGGGGGATACGAATATTTCTTATCTTAAGGAAAATGGAGTTACCATTTGGGATGAATGGGCGGATGAGCAGGGGAACCTGGGTCCTGTATATGGATCGCAGTGGCGCTCGTGGGAAACGACAGACGGGCAGCATATTGACCAGATTGCCAATGTCATTGAGTCGATTAAAAACAATCCGGATTCACGCCGACACATTGTCAGTGCCTGGAATGTGGCGCAAATCGAATCGATGAAGCTGCCGCCTTGTCATTTCGTATTTCAGTTCTACGTAGCTGGAGGAAAACTTTCCTGCATGCTGACCATGCGTTCAGTAGATACCTTTCTTGGACTGCCATTCAACATTGCAAGTTATGCATTGCTAACGCATATGGTTGCACAGCAATGCGGTTTGGAGCCGGGGGAATTTATTTGGTCAGGCGGGGATGTGCATATTTATTCAAATCATATGCAGCAAGTGCATACGCAGCTAGAGCGAGAGCCTTATCCGTTGCCTCAGTTGAAAATTTTACGCAAGCCGGATTCTATTTTTGATTACACTTACGAGGATTTTACTTTTGAAAATTATGAGTATCACCCAGGGATCAAGGCGCCTGTCGCTATCTGATTAGAGGAGGGAAAACATGGGGATTTCGATGATATGGGCAATGGCACAAAATGGTGTGATTGGCCGGGACAATAAGCTTCCTTGGCGTATCCCAAGAGACATGGCTTTTTTCAAAGAGCAGACGATGGGCAAAACTGTACTTATGGGACGTAAGACGTGGGAATCCTTTGGAGGAAAAAGCCTGCCAAACCGACGTAACGTGGTTTTAACCCGGGATCAGAACTACCAGGCAGAAGGTGCGGAAGTGATCCATTTACTCGAAGAGGGGCTCCGATTGGCAGCGGGAGAGGAACTGATGGTCATCGGGGGAGCAGAGATTTATTCACTTTTTTGGCTCCATGCTGATCGGCTGATCGTGACCCGGATTGAGGAGACTTTTGAAGGGGACACCACTTTTCCTGAGCTGGATTGGAATGGCTGGCAAGTAGTCAGTGAGACTCCTGGTGTCAAGGATGAAAGAAACCCATACGACTATCGTTTTGTCGTTTATGAGAGAACGAAGTAAGAAGGGGAACCATTTGACCTCACCGATTTGAAAATTTAATGAACCATATAAAAAATCCTTTTGGCTGTTGATGCAGAAAGTTGCATAAGTTTTCATCACTTTTGTGCTGTATTGTGATACAATAAATCAAATTCAACGAGAATAGACCCTTTCATGATACAAACAGACAAATTCGAATTTGACATAAATTCTGAATGGATGAACGGGGTTCATAAGCGAAGAGATGGGGGAACGTAACATGTCTACACCAACTGGATTTATGGAATACACACGGCAGCTTCCTACAGACCGGGACCCGGCAGAGCGTATTAAGGATTGGGAAGAATTCCATAAGCATATGTCTGAAGAAGAGCTGCGTACCCAAGGGGCACGTTGTATGGACTGCGGAACTCCTTATTGTCATACGGGGATGGATATCATGGGAGCAACTTTAGGCTGCCCGGTCCATAATCTTATTCCGGAATGGAACAATCTCGTATATCGTGGTTTATGGAAGGAAGCGCTAGAACGGTTGCACAAAACGAATAACTTTCCGGAATTTACAGGCCGTGTCTGTCCTGCACCATGTGAAGGCTCCTGTACAGTCGGCCTGATCGGGGAGTCTGTTACCATTAAGACGATTGAGGAAGCCATTATCGAAAAAGGTTTTGAGGAAGGCTGGGTTGTTCCTAATCCACCAGAAAAGCGTACAGGCAAACGAGTAGCTATTGTTGGCTCGGGTCCGGCAGGACTAGCTGCTGCTGCTCAGCTTAACAAAGCAGGACACAGCGTGATTGTATATGAGCGTGCAGATCGTGTGGGTGGATTGCTGATGTACGGAATCCCATCCATGAAGCTGGATAAGAAGGTTGTACAGCGTCGTGTGGATTTGCTAGAGGCGGAAGGTATCCAATTCATCACAAATACGGAAATCGGCAAAGATATCCCTACTGAGCAGTTAATTGCTGAGTATGATGCAGTTGTACTATGTGGTGGATCTACGAAACCGAGAGAATTCAATATTGAAGGCAGCGACTTGAATGGTGTTCATTATGCTATGGATTATTTGAATGGTACCATCAAGAGTTATCTGGATTCCAACCTCGAAGATGGCAACTATTTGTCCTCGAAAGATAAGGACGTTATTGTTATCGGCGGCGGTGATACGGGTTCGGACTGTGTAGCTACTTCTCTGCGTCATGGATGTCGGAGCGTCACTCAATTTGGTACACATGCTAAAGCTCCTTTGGAACGTGACCCGATTGCCAACCCTTGGCCACAATTTCCAAATGTGTACTCTCTTGATTATGCACAGGAGGAAGCAAAGGCGTTGTTCGGGGAAGATCCGCGTGAGTTCTCCATCATGACGACTAAATTTGCAGGTGACGAGAACGGGAATTTGAAAGAGCTGCATACCATCCAAATTCAACGTATTGTTGATGAAACAGGGCGTAAAATCTATCAACCGATTCCGGGTACAGAGCGTGTATTCCCGTCACAGATTGCACTTATTGCGATTGGATTTGATGGACCTGAGCAAACGATCGTAGAGGAAATCGGTTTGGAAACGGACCGTCGCTCCAACGTTAAAGCACGCTACGGGAAATATGTTACGAATGTGGAAAAGGTTTTTGCTGCGGGTGATATGCGTCGCGGACAAAGTCTTGTCGTGTGGGCTATCAATGAAGGTCGGGAAGCCGCGCGCGAAGTTGATAAATACCTCATGGGTGCTACCGTTTTGGTGTAAATCCAAGCTTTATCATTACGGATCATGTCAAAGCTCCATCTTCGGATGGGGCTTTGTTGTGTTTCAAGCTGTATAAAATCATGACCTGAGAGAACCGAGGTATCTATGGCATAATACATGTATAAAAAATTGCTCACTTAACACAACTGGTTAATACCTATAAAGAAGCGATGGATGAATTACGATTAGAGAATACCAAGTATTAGGAATTAATTAACCAACGCTTTGGACATATCGATGATTTGTGAAAAGCTTCATCCAATATTTCAAAATCGAACATATACGCCGCGTCCACCGCAACGAGCGGCTGAAACGTACTGCTGATTGACCAGATATCGTATTGTATGTTGAGACTTAAGTTTAATTTATGATAATAGGGGGTATTCAAAATGAAGATAATGATATGCTTGGATGGTGGCCCATGTCATTATTAAGTGATTCTGAACAAGTGGAGTTATTGATTTCAATTTTGGAAAAACATATTGATCAACTTCCTCATGAAGATGGTTTTGCAAATTATCTTGAAACAATACGATTTTTCTTGAAAACAAGGGCCCTTTATACAAAAGGCGGCTGTCTCTACTAGTGATACACTTATCGAAAATGTAGCTTATAATTTATGCACACAAATCAGCTTAAAGCAAACAGTAGGTGCACTAATAAGCGCTTTCGATAGGGTCGGGTATGCAGATGTAATGGATACAGCTGCCGTCATACTTACATTCGAGGAGCTTTTTGAGCTAATGTCTGAAGAGGAAGCTCAAATGTATATGTCGAACTCTCGGTAACTGATAAAGATGAGCTATCTAAAGGAGAGCTTATAGAGTACTTGGAATCTTATTTAGCCGAGCTCTGTTTGGAACTCCAGCATGATCCGGCTGATCAGTTTGTTCAAGGAAAAATGAAGAGTGTGCAGCATGCCTTGAAATTTGCAAGAATGCATATGGATGCAAGAAAAAACGGGTCAGTTTATTATAGAGCTCTCCAAACACCTGTTATCGAAGCTACTGACCGACCGTGTAAAAGAAATGCATAAGCTTCTCCACGATAGAGAAACAATGTCTGTTTACTCCGATTGTACCGCCATTATAGACCAAAACATTTTAGGTGTAGCAACTTGATTTGTTGAAGATTTTGAGGCTTTCATGAAGCGTTTCTACTCTTCCTATTGAGAATGAAACTGGGTGTGTAGAATAAAAGAAGCTACATGTGGACGATTACGTTACTAGTCGTAAATCGTCCCTTTTTTTTGAAGTCTGCGAAAGTACTGGTCCTATAAATTGAGCAAATATAAATATATGAGTGTGGGAGGATTCTATCTTGATTGCTGGAATAAGAGGCTACCTGTTTCTCATGTTCACTGAGATGGTGTCTGCTATCGGAAGTAGTTTGACAACGTTTGTACTAGCTTACTGGGCTTGGAAAACGTTTGATAGTCCAAGTGCCATTGCCCAAGTAACCATGTCCTTTTTTTTGCCAATGATTGTTCTATCCCCCCTTGTAGGTGTTCTAATCGATCGGTGGAACCGAAAAGCAGTTTTTGTCGTCACTAACATGATTTTGGTATTGATCCTGCTGTTGCTGACGGCACTGATGGCTTCGGATCAACTCCAGCTTTGGCATATTTACGTAACGGCTTTCTTCCACTCCTGCTGCACCACGTTCCGCAATCCAACACTTAACGCTACGCTGGGCATGATGGTCGACAAGGAGAAAATGACCAGAGTCAATGGTTTGACTCAATCTTTAAATGCTACGGCCTTCATCTGTGGTCCCTTAATCGGTGCGATATTGATGGGCCTTCATGGAAGTGCAACCTTGTTGCTGATTAATGCCGCGACCTTCTTAATTTCAGCTGTTGGTGCCCTGGTAGTCGCTATTCCTAGCCCGCCTAGAAGTGGAATAAAACTAAACGTATATAAAGAGATCAAAACGGGTGCGCAGTTTCTTTGGCAAAAACCGACACTTGTTTCATTAATTGCATCCAGCACGGTTTTCAACCTGTTTGGGTCTTTTCTCGTTGTACTCCTGATTCCCATGTCGTCAACTGTATGGCAATATAATCCGGATGCGTCTGTTCTATTACGTATGTTTGAGATAGTAGGGAGATCATCTGGTAATCTGCTTGATGCGCAGATTAGCGGGACTATGCAAGCCGTACTTTTTTTAGGTTCCATTTCAGGCGGTCTGTTGATTGCCAGTTGGGGAGGTTTTAAAGAACGAATTTGGAATGTTGTCGTCGCTTTGCTGCTAGCAAGTGCTTTTGAAGCTTGCGTGTCGGTGAGCAACATCTGGATTGCCGCTGTGTCGTTATTCTTCACTGGTCTTGCCGGGCCTCTTTACAATGCAACTGCTCAAGCTATCTATCTTAGTAAAACCCCCCCCGGAGTTGCAAGGCCGAGTATTGTCGCTGATTTCGCTACTGGCTCAGCTTACTTATCCGGTGGGGCTGTACATCGTTAGCGTATTAAGTGACTTCTTGAATCCAAGTCAGTTGCTGTTCGGAGCGGGAAGCTTGAGTTTCGTATGTTGCACCTTATTTTTTATCTTTTCTAAAGTACGCTATGTCGATCAGGAAGTGCCTAATCACGATGTGGACAATGTGAGTAAGCAGGCGACAGAACAGCGCAATGTTCAAGCTAATTAGTTCTAATCATGTTGTTTAGCGGTTAACTGATATTCCCCCCCACGTTTGTCGGCAACCAAGCGTGGGGCATATTTTGGGAAAGCAAGCTTATCGAAACGGCATAAGATAAAACATCGGGCAGAAGCTTGAATAAGTATTATGCAGAAGAAGGTACCTTGCATAACACAATAGTGTATGATAAGATGTTAAAAAAGGTTTATTTTATCATTCAATCCAATTAAATACTTAGCTTCGCGTTGCCCTATGCTTAGGTAATGTCTGTTTGAACCAACGATTTCCCGGATGCAAACGACTGTCAAAAAGCAGCAGGTTTACAATATCGAAAAGAGGTGAACACGGAGTGATGGAGTGGACTTCTCAGATAAGGAGAGGAATTCTCGAGCTATGTATTCTTCACTTAATTGAACAAAAAACAAGGTATGGATACGACATCTTGCATATTTTTCAACAATGGGGATCTCTCACTATTACAGACGGAACGATATATCCACTCTTAAGAAGATTGCAAAAAGAAAATTATATTGAGTCTTATTGGCAGCAGTCTAATTCAGGCCCGCCTAGAAAGTACTATAGGATTACCCCGTATGGAGTAAAATTAATGAATGAAATGACAAATGAGTGGGAATCAATCGTATCAGCCATCAATGATATTAAAAGCGGTAATTATAGGGGGGGAAAAAATGGATAAAAAACTTAGTTCTACAGCAGAAAAATATTTAAGAGAGCTAAATGATTATCTGCATAAACTACCAAGAGATGAACGAGAGGACTCTGTTAACGAAATCCGAAGCCATATTGAGGAAGGTTTACGTAAAGGGTACGAAGAACAGGTTATTTTTAAAAATTTAGGAAAGCCTTCCGATTTAGCTAGCTCTTTTATTTGGGGGGGCTACCTAAAACGGAATTCATCAAACCCGTTGGCAATATTGGGGAAGATAGGATTCTATTTTTCTGCAAGCTTCATAAGCATGTTTGTCATTCCTATTTTTACTACGTTAAGCATCGGATTTGCAGTTGGTTCTCTGCTAGTTGTTTTCGGAGGTTTAGCACGTACTTTTGGCGCAAATTGGGCGAATATGTCTTGGTTTGGCATGGAAGTTCCTAGACTGCTTAGTTTCCCCGTCTCCTTGCTAGTGGGAATACCACTCATGTTGTTAGCTTGGGGAAGTTGGTTTTTTCTGATTAATTATATGAAATATTTGACAACAAAACATCGGAGAATACGGTTCCGTTAAAGGAATATGCAAAGAGATCAGAGATAAACTGAAATCCCGAACTAAAGAGTCAGTCAAGGTGAAGCCATACTTCGACACCTTGACTGACTCTTATTCTAAACGTGAGCGTCAAATGGCCCCCGCCTAGCAGCGGGAGATGACCTCGGTTATGCTGTAGTTTATTTTTCTTCATCTGACAGTCGGCGGGAGGCGAGTCTGACCAGGGCAGGAAGGATTTAATCGCTTCGGCATCAAGCGAACCGGAAATCTGCGGCAACTGCTCGAAGACAAACGATATGAGAAAAACGGGTAGGGGAAGTGAATGATATTGCAAGAGAGCGATCAATTTGTAAGTCCGGAACGAGCCATGAGATTGTTCTCCACAATGTATAAAACAAACCATTTAATAGTTAAAGAAGTTGAGGAGCAGCTGCAGTTCTTTAATTTAACTCTTGGAAAGTTGTACCTGCTTGTATCGCTCAAGCGTCTTGGAAAGACTGCTCAGCCCTCTGAGCTTAGCGATGCTTTATCCTTAACTAGAGCCAATATAAGTGGTTTACTGAATACGTTAGAAAGTAATTGCCTCGTGAGTCGCAAGGTAGATAGTTCTAACCGCAGACGGATTCTCGTACAGATGACGGATGCAAGTGAGAAGTTGTTTGAGGATGTTTTGCCTGTATATGTGCAAACACTATCAAAACGCATACAAGCAAGATTATCTGACAAAGAGCAAGACCAACTGATTCTCTTGCTTAATAAACTAAGTTGAACTCATTCCTTCCTAAATGATCCTGAACAACTGGAGCAATAAAATAAAAGACTGGAACAGCAAGTTGCCGAACTGTCCATCAAGCTCAAATGGTAGGAGGAGCAGTTTCAACTGGCGCAGCAAAAGCGCTTTGGCGCATCCGGCGAAAGAGCGCATATGGATCGGTTCGAGTTGAATTTGGATCAACGAAGTCGAGGTGCTGGCGACGCCGCCGGGCCGAAGAGCCGCAATGGAGAAAGTGACCTATGAACGGCATACGAGGGCCCGCGAGCGCAAAGAAGACCTCTCGGACCCGCCTGTGGAGACGATTGTCTATATCCTCAAGGGAGGCGAGTAAACATGCACATGCTGCGGTGGATCGCTACATGAGAATCACCGAGTCGCGCAGCGAAATCTCCATCGTGCCATCACAGGTCAAGGTAGTTCGTCACGTGCGGCGGGTCTATGCCTACTGTCACTGTGAGTGCAACGAACTCACACGCCGATCGTCGACAGCGGCGCCGGGCAGGGGTGCAACCAGTCGTGCACGATCGAGCGCAAACTGGTGGAGGCTTCGTCCGAAGAACGCTGTGCCGAGCGGCAAAAGCAGAGTGTTCCGGTGCTGAAGGCATACGTTATGTGGCTGAAGCAGCAACGGTCTCGGACGTTGCCGCAGATTTCCGGTTCGCTTGATGCCGAAGCGATTAAATCCTTCCTGCCCTGGTCAGACTTGCTTCCCGACGACTGTCGGATGAAGAAAAACTAACAACAGCATAACCGAGGTCATCTCCCGCCGCTTGCTCCAGCGGGTAACGCTGGTCAATGACCGAACGCAGCTTGCCTTCCTCGATCAGCTCCTTCAATTACGTCAAATCTTCCGCATTTTCCTTCGATGCTCCGCCGATTACTTTCTTGCCGCTTGTTAAGTTGACCCATAACCCGCGAACAACCGGCAGCGGGCTAATATGTACCGCTCGCAGGTAGAAGCTGTTCGGTGCCATACGTTTGACGTAGGCCTGGAAAGAACTCTTCCCGAACGTCATCTGCGAACTTTTCCTTCGTATAATCTATGACCCGGTCGGCCCCCAGAGATTTCACTAACTCCACATTAGACGTGCTGCATACTCCGGTTACTTCCGCGCTAAAATGATTGGAGAGCTGAACAGCATATGTCCCCATGCTGCGGAAGATCCGTATATGAGGGCACGGCTTCCACGTTGGATGTTACCCTTCCGGAGAAATTGCAAGGCGGTATAGGCTCCGACCGGAACCACGGCCGCTTCTTCGAATGTCATGTTCGCAGGCTTGAGCGCGATTCCGCCGTCTTCGGGCAGGCATTTGTATTCAGCATACGCACCGAAGCCGATTCCCCTGGCTTGAACCGGGTAACATCGCTGCCCGTCGATTCGACCACACCCGCCTTTCGAAACCGAGAATCTTGATTCGCTTCGGTCTCCATAAACCGTTGAATAAACGCGACAGGAAAGGATCTGCCTTGCGAATGCGGCAGTAGCATAGATCTTGATCAACACCACCATCTTTCGGTAACGGTTTGGTGACCTCCCGCAGCTGCAGCACATCCAGCGGTCCGTATCGGTCGTATACAATCGCTTTCATACATTTCTCCCCCATTCAACTTTTGGTAAGTTACCGTTCTATACGATGCAATTTGAATAAGGTGCCGGAATTTCTGGATATTTTTACATTTTTCTGAATGAACATGCCCGCTAGAGTAATGACCTACAACAAGATCTGCGAGGATAATCAGAATCATCAGGGGTAATTATGTACGTATACAGGCCTGTTTACTATCCATAAAATGGTAGAAAAAAAGAACCTTTCCTGTAGACTCGTTTTTACCACCAAACCGATTCAAGAAAATAATCACGATTTTCCAGTCGGGATGAAGTGGAAAATGTCAAAAATAATTGTGAAAATAAACTTGCAAAGGTAAAGGAAATTGAGACCGAACGAAAAGAATTTCAACTTCCTCAACTCTTTAACTTATCTTCCTTGGCCGCAATTTCCACATGTGTATTCTCTCGATTATGCACAGGAAGAAGCGAAGGCGTTGTTCGGAGAAGATCCGCGTGAGTTCTCCATCATGACGACCAAATTTGTAGGTGATGAGAACGGTAATCTGAAAGAGCTGCACACCATTCAAATTCAACGGATTGTTGATGAAACGGGCCGCAAAATCTATCAACCGATTCCGGGTACAGAGCGTGTATTCCCTGCACAAATTGCTCTTATTGCTATTGGATTTGATGGTCCTGAGCAAACGATTGTAGAGCAAATTGGTTTGGAGACGGATCGTCGCTCTAACGTTAAAGCACGTTATGGAAAATATGTTACCAATGTGGAAAGGTTTTTGCTGCAGGTGATATGCGTCGCGGCCGAGAAGCTGCACGAGAGGTTGATAAATACCTCATGGGCGCTACCGTTTTGGTGTAAGTATAAATTTTATGTTACGAATCAGTCAAAGCTCCATCTTCGGATAGGGCTTTATTGTATTTCAAGCTGTATAAAATCATAACCTGAGAGAACCGTGGTATCTATGCTATAATACACGTATATTGTTGAAGCGTTAGACTGAATTAATTTACAAAGGAGCTTTCGTCGGGAGAAAGCTCCTTTTGCATGAGGCCATGCTACCTGTGTTTCCTGTACATCTCATGTATATGTATGATTCGTAGAAGGAAAACAGAAGGCCGTCAGGAAGGAATGGAATATGAATGAAGACGTTGATTATTGCTGAAAAACCGGATATGGGGCGGACGATTGCAGCTGTTATGGAGCCGCGTGCTAAAAATAACCGCACCTATTTGGAAGGGGAGAAATACATTGTAACCTGGGCAATTGGTCATTTGCTGGGTCTGGCTGAGCCGGATGCATACGATGCCAAGTACAAACGATGGAATATTCAGGATCTGCCCATTATCCCTGAGCAGTTCAAAATTGTACCGAATCCCAAAACAAAGGATCAGCTGAAAATGATTGGTGAGCTGGCCAAACGCTGCAATGCCATTGTCAATGCATGTGATGCCGGGCGGGAAGGGCAGTAAATGGGAAGTAAATAATGTAAATCTCGAAACCCCTTATCTTATCTATGGATAGGGGGTGAATTATTGTTGTCAGAATGCAACGTATTGTGTAGAATTAAAGAAAATTATGGAAACATAATTGAGGTGGGGGTGGTCCCTCTATACTCAACTTATACAGAGGAATGAATAAAAATGCTTGGGAGAGGGGGGGAGTGTGTGTATAAAGAGCTTCTGAGCATAGCACAGCTAATGGGGGAAACAATGCGATTGGTTGGGTATGCCCGATACTACAAATCCCTTAACATTGATGGTTTACATTACATACATCAAGTAGAAGGTACCCAAGTGATCGCTATTGTTAAACCAAATCATAGTACTCATCATGAAGCTACAACATTTTTAATGAATCTATTATTAACGGAAAAGCTAAAAATGAATACGGTTACAGGGCATGCCCAGAATCTGAAAAAGTTCTTGGATTACATGATGTTCTGGAGGCTAGAGGAAGATTTTGAACATATCCATAATATCGAAGTAAAAGCAGGTGGACCGTATCCTATTGAAGTAATATTACTGGGATTTGCGGATTACCTTCGATGTATTCCAAAAGGTTACAAGCCATTTGAAGATTTAAAGGTGGCGACTCACGGGATTCATTGGTCTATGTTAAAGAATATCCCCCTTAACAAACATGCAATGGCAGAAGGGAAGCTATCAACCGTAATTCGAAGCAGTCATAACGATTTAAAGAAAACCAACTGGTGTGAGTACCCGTCTGGTGCACTTGCTCCGATCATCTATACTGCATGTGCATATCTGAAGTTCTTGCGTGATAGAACAACAAGATTTAAATACCTGCCATTAGAGCAGGTTCCGAGAAAAGAAATAAGAGATAATCATTCATTAATAGCGGGTACTGCGGGTAGTAGGGTGCGGATAGTGTTTGATGTGGAAAATATTGCTCGAGATTCCGGTACTGCAGGACCTGGAGGAGGGAAGAGCAGGCAAGCCTCTCCCATTAACCACGACAAGGTCTTTAGTGAGACCGAAGCAGACATGTTCTTTGAATTGATCGATCCGTATGAAAATGCTTTGGATCTTCTTCTCTTTGCGATATTGCGTTACTTTGGATTACGCCCTGGTGAAGCAGCTGAGATTCGAATTGAGCCGTCAACAATTCCTTCCAACTTAAACGTGTATCATACAGCAAGAGAGGAATTAACCGAGTCTCTTTCCGGGAACTTGCAGTTTGTAAAAGAACGCGGGTTGCGGGGGAATTGGGTCATTGATACGGGATGGAAAACGAAGGCTTCCTGCAGGGACGTGGCGTTGATAACTCACAAAACAATTGATCCATTTAGCAGGAAAAATATCCGATTTCCAACACAAGAGGAGTTCACTGATCTTCTGTATTGGGCACTTCTTCAGCGGCGGGAACTTTTGTCTTATTACACAAGTGAAGATCATGGCTATCTATTTGTATCAGAGTCAAACAATTCAAAAGGGAAGCCATTAAGTAAGAAAGGCGTTTACAGTAAGTATAATAATTTGGCTGATGACTTATTTCAACGAACTGGGGGAAGCGTAGACCTACGTTCCTACTATCCACACACCTTCCGACACTTATTCGCGACATCACTTCTCCTAAGATATCGCAGATCAATCGAAGAGATCAGCAAGTGGTTGGGGCATTCTTCTGTTGTGATTACGCGCGATACATATATTCATTGGATACCTGAGTCAAATAATGACACAGAAAAAGGTAAAGTAGATCATTTAGGGAGGGTATTTATGCGACAGGCGGAGATCTCAGAGGGAATCCACGCGCATGAGGAGGACTCGGAATGACACTAGAATGGACTCCATTATCGGAATTTCGCAAATTTTTAAAAAACACGCTGCGTTTGAATCATGTGAATCAAGTATTTTCTTCTATAAAAAATCCCGTCCTTCAATTATTTACTACATTTCCGGCCCCGGATAACTGGTTAGCTGTACCGCCTGAAGAGAGACCAACCTTTCGGCATCGCGACAGTCGAGACCTATGGTATGTCATTTTCTGGGCTTGGCATACAGGTTTTTGCAAGGGAAATGATGTAGTAGCACAATATCGTCGAAACGACTTGGTTTGTTACCTGTCAACCAGAGGTCGTGTTAATCTGTCGGATTTCCCCGTCAAAATGGGCCTCCTCAAAAATTCAGAAGCAGAACACATCCGCAAAAAAGACTCAAACCGTATAGGTTTGTTCAACAAACTATCTATACACCTTCTAGGTGTTATGAAACCGCTGGGCGATTTCACGGAAGAAGATATAGCGTTAGCGGATGTAATGCGTCCGAACGACAAACGTTATAACGCCAAGTGTTTAAAGGACATTCTTTTTGAGCTTGGATATTCGGATGAACCAGGAAGACGTAGGCAAAGAATACTGTTTGACGATTGCTGTGAGCATCCAAAGTGGGGGGATATCGCACGTGAGTTTCGCGAGCATTTAAAACGAAGTAATTCGCTAGACTATTATATTCGTAAAGCGGGCAGTGCTTTGCATAAATTTTCCAAATGGCTTGACCAGCACGGGGAGTCGGATGCTTCATCTCTCGAGTATGAAGATTTTCTCGATTTGTTTGATTACATTTCAAAGAATAACGATGGAGAGGAGTTTTCAGCTAAGTATACCGGGAACAATCTTCTACACATAAAGTTATTCTTTGATTGGGGGAAAGGTTCTCATACATTTTTTCCAACATACGTTGACTGGCCCAGTGATTTATATTCTGGAATTCATCGTGAGGCCCAAGAAGAAACATATTCCGGTGATGGCCTCGCTTTTGATGACCCAAACTTCCCGATGCTCATGAAGGAAGCAATTGAAAATTATCATCCCGAAGATGATGTTGAAGTTTTATGTCGCGCTTTTTGGTTAATTATTGCCTCATCACCGGTGCGTAAAACGTATCTGCTCAATCTTCAGGCTGAAGAATGTATGCTGCCATTGCCTAATGCTCCATCAGCGGTAGGATTATACAGCCCATATTCAGGTATTGAGAAAGCTAAACATCGTAACGGCCAATTTCCTATAATTGATTCTGCAGGTCTTAGAGCGGTCGAATTTTTACAGAAAAGATCGAGCGATAAAGCCTTCCGACCGATACGGAACGAAAGAGCGGATGCATCGTATGTGCATCTTTTTCAATTGGAGAAATATCCCTGGATTTTGAATGAAAGACAAATATATAGGTTTTTTGACAAGATAGCAGAATTTATTGGACATGGAGATAAAAAAGGGAAGGCTCATGGTTACAGACACTATCTCATAACTCACATTGCAATCGAAACCGGGAACAGTGAGTTAGCACGACTTGCTGCAGGTCATGAAAATCAAACCATGCTGAATCGATACTTACGAAGTAATCTCTCCCGTCAAGCATTGTTATTTGCTACTATTAAGAAATATCAGGATGGTGAGATTGCGGGACGGTTTATTTGGCGAATCTTCGAAGCACTTGCCAGCGAACAAACTGAGCCTGACGAATTGATAAAAGCTTTGGGATCTGAAGAGCTATCTTTAGATGAATTCTTTGCAAAATTCGGGCTTCCAGCTCCTACAGGTGTAGGAAGATGTTTAATACAGGGGGCTTGCCTTTTTGAGGCAAAGTGTTTTTCCTGTCATCATTTCGCCATACGAAAAAGTGAAGCAGCACAGGCATTTCATACTTTGGCCAGATTAACCAAGGACATGTGGAACATGATGCGAGGCAGTCGGGATTTTACAACCAAAAACGCCAAGGCGGCCGGATTAGCTACGCAAATAGCGTTGCTTGGGGACATGATTCGGCATTTCGGCTATAGTGACGAACAGATTCAAATAGAGGTTATCAGTCGACTAGTCTGAGCTTAGATTGGAAAGAGGTGAAATCGTGTCGCAAATATTAGCTTGGCAATCCCTGAGATTTGGACCCATTACTGTAAGGCGAAAGGGACAATTCGAGAGTAGAGAGCATCTGACAAGATCGGAGTATGAACAATACAGATCGGCAGAGACTTGGGGACGGGTTGAACCTATTTTATCAAGCTCCTTAACGGATTTGGTACAACCCACAATATTTTTCAAGTTACCCGGCACCCAAAGAGATTACGTATTACTGCTTGCCTTTTTACAACGGATCAGTTTGCCTTTAGAGATCGTATTTCCAACCAAGACCGAATTCAATAAATTTCCTTTTCCCGAGTTACCGAATTTTGAGTACTTTGATGCGCTTTACGATAAATACTATCCGGTATTGTATCCGATGGATAGCGAAAAACAACTACAAAAGGCAAAGAAAAGGATTCCTTTGCTTCGAACTGTAGTTTGCTTATGGTTCGCAGGTTACGCCCTTAAGGAAGGGTTAGAGGGTAATCATATTATTACTTCCTCTGTATTAGCAAAAGCAAGTAAGATCGCTAAATATCATAGAAGTAGTTTAACCCTCCTAGGTAAGATGTTAGCTAAAGAAACAGATTCCTTGATTGAAAATAAACCGGTCATACCTTGCGATGAAGCGGAAAGAAGTCTCTGGATAGCCGCGGGAATATATCCAACCCAAACGCCGTTTGAGGAGAGTCTCTATACCTTTGCATTTTCTTACTTGAGGCAACGTGTGAATGATTCAATAACTGATGATTATTACGACGATGAAGGAAATTTACTTTTCAGATACGGTAAAAAAACTATCAGCATAAATTATTGGAAAGCGATAGTCAAGTACATCCGGTATTTTGCAATCAAATGTCGATCAAAAGGTCTTACTGACATAAGCGAGAATTCAATATCAGAAGTATACACAGAGATTTTTGGCCAGATGAAGGGACAAGAAGATAAGACGTTTTTCCGAGTGGCGCTTCGACATTGGCTTAGGTGGCTTATAAGAACTACAAATGCTTCATACAACATAGAACGGATTATGCCAAGACCTAGACGTGTTATGTCAAAAGATCATGGACGAGTATTTAGTATGTCCAAAGCTTATATTCTTGTGCAGACCTTAATGAACGATCAAACTCCTTTAATTAACGAGAACATTCTGATGGACTTTCGTCATAGGCGGGCTTGCCTGTTGATGTTATCAACTGCAGCAAGGCCTCATGAAATAGTTAATTTGCTTCAGAATGCTTTATTTATAGATTCGCAGGATAATTCCTGGATTCGTTTTCACAAAACCAAGACCATTCGCAATCAACCCGATCGAAACGGCTATGAATGGGTTCATCACGCTCTAGTGAAGAGCGATGCTGCAAGATGGTTTAACGAATTGATTCATTTTGCCCCATCAGAACCTATATTTTTTCCAAGAGAGTGGGGTGGGGATGGCCTTACGGAACTTCGTTTACTGGCTTCAAAACATAATGATGGCCCTATACGAACTAGCGGACTGTATAATTTTTTAACTCGCATTCAATCGAAGTTATGGCCTGAACTTAGGAAGCCATATTTCACACCCCATAATCTAAGAGCGCTCCATCTTACTTATCGGCGTATCTTAGGAGACAATGATGAGCTACTAGAGAGGCAGGCCGGACATAGTCATCCTTCCTCAAAAAAGCCTTATACGGAAACAATGCCTGCAGAAGAAGTTGCAAAGTTTGGTCATCTACTTCAAAAAGGCGTTTGGAGAAAGAAACCGGAAGGGGAGGATGCTGATAAGACAGAAGGGGCTGGAATTTCGTCTACTGAATATGTAGCCATTGATGAGATAACCGAAATTTCATCTAAGTTTGAGGTCACGCCTCAAAAGCTAGATGAAGCATATAAATTAACCCAGAAAATTATAGAGGAATCACCACGTTTCCAAGGTAAAGTTATTGATTTGGAAGATGAGTTACACGAGGTTAACGTAGGTGGTTATACGCATAATTGTAATGCACATGTCTTGCTAAACTGTGGTCATACACCCGGGCATTGTAGAGCATGTGATGATTATAGTCCTGATGAGGGTACAGAAGATGCGCACAAGGCCGACATATTTCGTGAAATGTTGCATTATTACTATTGTCTCGATGCAGAGAAAAATTTCAAGTCCACAGGACAACGAAAAATGGTTTTTCAGAAGGCTGAGGATATAAAGGAACGGTTGAACAAAACAGAAAGAAGTCTCTGGGTAAATAAATTTAAAATGCCGCCAAATGAGGCGAAAAAACTGCATTCATTGCTCTTTAAGAAAGCAAAGGCATACTTTCGTGAACAGTCTAAAGAGAAGCCTAATCCAACTAATGCAGAAGTGCTTTGTTATATTTTAAGTGGGGAGGTAAAGTAAATTGGCTCGTCCGGTTTCTTTCAGTAGCAGCGACTTGGCATGGGAATGTGCACAAGTAAAAAGAAAGCTTTTAAATGATGTCAAAAAGGGGCGATTATCGCGTCTTTCAAAATCAGATGTGTACGATATGATTGCAAAACGCCCGCGAATCAGATTGAAAAGCTCGCGAATGTTGTGGACGGGTTCCTATAAGGAATATTTGGAAAAATGGTTCACCAAATTGAATGAGGAAATACAATTAATCCTAGACTCGGCCTCTGAAGGAGAACCAACGATTACAAGTCCTGAGATTGTAGCCCAGGAGCACCGGGAATTGCAAGCCAAGGTTACTCATTTAACACAGCTTATAAGTACGTATAAAGATGCTTTGGACGAATTACGCATAGAGAACGGACAGTACCGAGAATTAATCAGCCAGCGTTTCGGAGATATTGACTTATTCTAATGATCCTGAATGTCCCGTGTACTGATACCCTTCGCATACATATGTGCTCCTCAATGCCGGTCACATTCGTTTGATTTTTCTTCACGACTACAGGTTCAAATTCTACATCACCGTATTCGGAGGTTACGGTTTTCTTACTGTTGTAGCCGTCGCGGCTGTTTCTCGTTTGTTTGTTTTTACATCATGTTTCTCATAACCGGGATGCGTATCCAGTTCGGCTTCTAATGCTTCTTGAAGTACATCTGCAAATAATTCCTTTAATGTCCATTGAATATCTTCTGCCGATTGAAAATTATGCTCTTTTACGAATTGACGTAATTCTTGTTTTGACAATAATCCGCTTCAGGTCACCATGTGCTTATTCCTCCAACTTTGATCTAGTAGTCAGTATTGACAAATTTATCTCAGTTGAAGTAAAGATTATGTCCAAACTAAATTGTTACTTCAAGCCTTGTACGGAATTGAATTACAAATGGGTGAATCTCTCCCGGAGCGACTATTCTTTGGTGTGACGGTTCACTCGCAATTAATGAAAGCAGGCCGCGTGATAGATTTGAGGGCTGAACGCATTCTTATCATTGGAAATAAAACTGTATTTCATGAATATATCCAATCGTTATCGAGAATTGGTAATTTGTTAGAGAAGAAGATCATTGTTGTTTATCTTGGAGGTTTTCCAGGACCGGATAAACGATTTTTTCTTCGGCAAATCCAAGATAAATTTGATAAAAATGGTCTTCAGATTGAAGTTCAGTTTTGGGGCGACATCGATTGGGGAGGGTTCCAAATATTCCGGCATTTGCAAAAATCAGTGTTTCCACAACTACGACCCTATCGTATGGATAAGACTACTTTCCATCAGCATTTGGATTGGGCAGAAACCTTCACTGCAGATTATCAAGTCAAATTGGAGCAGCTACTGGAAAACACGGATAATTCCTAGTTTCACGGATTAATTCGAGAGATGTTGTGTACGGGCAAGCGTTTAGAGCAAGAAGCTATACTATTATAAACTGTATTTCAGCCACTGGTTGTTGCCGAATTCTATAAGATTCGTGGTAATACTTTGTATTGACAGTGTATTTCACAATAGCCGCGACTTTTGCGGCTTTTTTCATTTATTGTTATTAGTTGTTTTCTTGGACTGGGACAAAAATCAAAATTGAGCCTTCTATTTTTACCATAAAAATGCAAGTAAATCCGTAACTGGCCGATCAAGGAAACAAGGTTGTTACCAGGTTGGTGTAGAGCAAGGTAACGTCTGGGTATCTTGGCGGCTTATTTAAATGGGGGATGAAGAGCCAGTTGCAGACTACATTCTCAGTTCCCGGCTACAGCAAGCGATCAAAGCGTGATCGTGTGCTGACACCGGCGGTAAGCTTGTCCCTAGACACCAACAATAAACAGCACGCGATTCTCCAAGACCATGACATCTTCTTTTATTTATTCTTTGTACCCCCGGTTGTTTCAAAAATGTCATTTGTAATCCGATAAATCATGCTGATTTCCTCTAAGCTTTTTTGAATTAGCAGTTCCTGAAGCAGTTGAATGACGGTCATTTTATTTGAACGTATGCTGTCTAGTTGAATATTCTCCAATCTTAGTAACTCCAGCATCGTCACATCCAAAGCCCTCGTTAATTTATCCAATGTCTCTAAAGAAACGTTCACTTCTCCACGCTCGATTTCGCCGATATAGGATTGTGACATATCTACTTTTTCGCCAAGTTGCTCCTGTGACAATGATCTCGCTCTTCTGATTTCGCGGATTTTATAACCAATAATTGTCTTCAGTTCAGACATGTTACTCGCCTCCAATATTAGGTTAGGCAAGAACACCAAAAACTAACATACTGTTATAACATCTGAAATATTGATTTTAATAACTAAAACATCTATATTTAGGGTATAATTTAATTTAAGTGGTAAGGAGCTAAGTTAAAATATGAATGTTTTACCGACACAGTCAGTCATCGAAAATGTTCTGCAGTATAAAATGCGCGGTAAGGTAGCATACCTAGGTCATGTAACGGCTTCAGTTGCTGTTAATTTAACATATGTCAAGCCGTATAACGATCCATCTGGGAAAGGATATCAGAGACCAGTAGATCCCAAACGGTGCCACGATTTTTCGCTTTATTTATCAAAAGGGGACGATGCTTTATTTACTCCCGTTCTACTCAATGCCAATTCACAATGGGAATTTGTAGCGTATGATAAATTTAGATCTTCGTATGGAAGATTAATTTGCAAAGGTAAAGCATCTTTAATGGACGGCCAACATCGCTTGGGTGGGATAACAAAGTACATTAAAGAAACCAATTCTGAGCTTAATGTGCCATTTCTAGCATTTCATTGCTTAGACGAAGACGAAGAAATTCGTTTGTTTGATGTCATCAATACGAAAGCAAAAGGAATTGGTTCGTCTTTAAGTCGATTTCTGCGCAGAGATTCAGATGAGCTAAGTTGGGTCGCTACCGAATTAATGGTTCAGAATAGTAGCCCCTTTTTTAGTATTGGGAGTATAATCGGGAAACGAAATAAAGATAGGCATATCACGCTCCAAAACTTATATAAGACGCTTCATTATCTGACAAAAGAACCGCGAATTGCTTCTTTATCCAAAGAAGAAAAACTATCTTTATCTTTGAGTTATTTTAATTCTATTAGACAAACATTTGAAAACGAATGGAGCAATTACAAGGACTATCGCCTGACACATATCGTTTGTTTGGATGCTTTGTCGATCGCAGGATCTGGAATATTGGATAGGGCAGTACACAATCAAAATAAGCGGTTCGACTACGCCTTAATAGAAAAAGCCGTAAAAAAATTAAAGAGAGTGGACTGGTCGATGAATGGCCCGCTGAAATATCTTAAAGGGCTCCCAGGATCAAGGAGTTTAGCAGAAGAACTTAAGGAACAAATGCTAAAATAATTTGATAGAGGTGTATACATGTCTGGGACGAATAGGAGAGTTGAGTCGCTAGTCATAGTAGATCCAGAGGGGAATCTCCAGCCATTTCATTTTATTGACCATTATAGAGAGAATGACCAATTTTATTGTATTTTACGTCACTATAACGAAATTAAAATTTTCAAGTTGGTTGAAAAAGATGGAGAGTCTGTTTTGTTTATGGCACCATTGTGCGATGATGATTCAACCGTTGTGCCAACTGAATATAAAATTGCCGGCATCAGTTTTGATGCATTAACAACAGATAGTCAATTGTCCTGTAAATTCCAAGTATCACAAAATGGAAAATCAATAAATATACAGGAATATTTATAAAAATAGATGTTTTTCTAGGATTGTCAGCAGGTTCAATGGTTGGGGGACTGATCGTAAACCATTATTCTGTCACGACAAATTCCTGGGTTGGCGGACTGATTGTTATTTTAGCTATCATATCAGCAATCTTCTCCTTAATAACAAAAAGCAAAGGAATTGACCGTTACATCTTAGGAAAATAATAATTGGAACTAACCACACCTAATGAGCCAAACAATAGAGCGACGGTCGGTGTCAGTAAGTGCATAACCGTCGCCCTGAATCTGTGCTGGACTTCGAATCGTTCTAAATACCCGAATAAATAATATTCCTCAACTGGATGACCAGACTTTTGAGCTCTTTCTCTCTTTCCAAATAATAGAGCGAAGCTTGCAGCAACGGGAGATTCGGTTCCGCTTTTCTAACCTCCGTCTGGATAAAATGGCAAAGCTCACTCAGCTCCGAACGATGCTTGGCGCTGGACGAAAGAATGTTAAGGGCCGAATCCATCTCCCGGAACAGTTCGGTAAGGATCTGCTCTTTCTCCCCTTGGCGGTTCCCGAGCCCCCAGTTTAAATACCTCTCGAACGAAGCTTGTTTCAGCAGAGGCTTCGGATCGGAAGCCATCATATGCTTAACGAGCACGTTGAGCTTGTCAAAAATAAACTTTGCCGTTTCCTCGAGCGATAACGACTTTTCTTCATAAACAATCCAAAATAGATACTCCTTCAGAATCGCTCGATAGATGGAAACCAAATCCCACAGATACGGATGGATTTCTTCGCCGTACACATGCAGCAAACACTCACTATGCCATCGGATGAGCCGCCCTCTAACCTTGTGTCTAAGGGGGTGGAACTTGGGATTCTGTTGGATAGGGAGCTCCGTAAATTCGACCAGAATATGCTTGTATTCTATAAAATAACGGAATCGAAGAATGATCTGCTGTATAAACTGCTCTTCCGGCGAGAGTCCAGGAAGGCGCGTCAGCTCATCGACTTGATCAAAATAGTCGTTATGGCATTGATCAAACACCTCGCTGAATAGGTCTTCCTTGGAAGGGAAAAATTTATAGACGGATCCTTTGGCAATACCGCAATCCTCGGCAATATCCTGTATCGTCGTTAAAAGAAAACCCCGTTCCTTAAAAAGCCTCGTCGCCGATTTTAAAACCTCTTCCCTTGTCACACTCATAAACAATGTCTCCCCACTTGACTATTTTTGAATCATGGTACAAAATATAAGACATCAAGTCAAATGACCAAATGTTTAATATTTTAAACTTCAGGTCAAATCCAAAGGGTGAGGAGAACATATAGAATGGAAAAATTATTGGATCCGCAAAAAACAGCGTTAGTTGTCATTGATTTGCAAAAATGGCTTGGTAATCAATACGCCCCTTATTCCGCCGAGCAGGTAGTATCTAACGCTGCCGCCTTGGCAGATGCTTTCCGTGAGCAAGGCTCAATGGTTGCCCTGGTCCGGGTATCTAGCAAAGATCTGAAGGATATCCCGAGACCGAAGTTGGATTCGCCTGCACCACCACTGAATCTGCCTGAAGGATGGGATCAAATCGTCCCGGAAATGCGGGTCGCCGAAACAGACCACATCATTACTAAAAAGCAATGGGGAGCTTTTTACGGAACGGAGCTCGACCTGCAGTTGCGTCGCCGGGGAATCGACACCATCGTCTTATGCGGCATCGCTACCGGGCTTGGCGTGGATACGACCGCGCGGGAAGCGTTTATGAATGGGTATCAGCTGATTTTGGCGATCGATGCCATGACCGGGTTTTCTCAAGCCGAGCACGATCACGTGAAAAATTTTATTTTTCCACGCATCGGGCGTGTTCGGACAACACAGGAAATCATTTCTGCCTTTGCTGAAGTTTGAACCCAAAGGAGATGTGCCCTTGGATTTATCAGGTTCCAGGGGTCGTTTTTTTATTTCAGGAGGTTGGTCTCTATGACCCAAAAGAGAAGTCCCAAGTCCGATAGGATGTACCCCTGGTATGTCTTATCTGTAACCAGTCTCGGAGCGTTCCTGGTTCTGGTCAATATCGGAACGCTTAATGTCGCATTGCCGGAATTAAGCCAGCAATTTCATGCGAATGCGGCAGCTTCCAGCTGGATTTTACTTTCCTATATGCTGGTAAACACTATCCTGATTTTAATCTTCGGACAAATTTCGGATATTTTCGGAAGAAGCCGAATGTATTTAATAGGAATGGCCATCTTTACCGTATCCAGTTTACTACTCGGTTATGCTTTTAATGTAGAGGTACTAATCCTTCTTCGGATCGTACAGGCTGCCGGAGGAGCGCTCGTAGTGACGAACACAACACCGCTGATTACCGATGCGTTTCCCCAATCGCAGCTGGGCACCGGTCTCGGTCTGAATTTATTGTCCGCTTCCGTCGCGCAGGTGCTTGGCCCGGTCGTCGGCGGCGTGGTCACGACCGCCTGAGGCTGGAGGTGGGTGTTCTGGTCTAATGTTCCCTTCGGGATCATTGCTCTCATCTGGGGGCTCTGGATTCTAAGGGTGAAGCCCCTAGCGCAGCTCCATAAAAAAGTGGACGGATATGGAGGCATCATGATCTTTGTCGCTTTAGCGGGTCTAATCATTGCTTTATCCAAGGGGGGAGAACTGGGCTGGGGAGACAAGCAGGTGATCGGAGGTTTTGCGATATTCGCCATATTTACTACTATATTTTTATGGCATGAGCATCGTTCAGCATCACCTCTACTAGATTTAAGCCTTTTTGAAAGCTGGACGTTCAGTATGGGGAACATCGCTACATTCTTTAATTCTTTTGCCCGTACGGCGGTTGCTCTGCTCTTCGCTCTCTATTACCAATTTGCCTTCCACCAAAACGCGCTTAATGCCGGTCTAAGGATCCTTCCAATTACGATAGGGATGTTGGTCATTTCTCCGATTGCTGGCATGTTGACTAAGAAGGCGGCCATTCGAGTTCTGGCCTCACTTGGAATTCTTATTTCTATAGCAGGACTACTACTACTCCTATTCGTGGTCGGTGGAAATTTCTCTTACGGGGTCACCGCTTGCGGCATGTTGTTAATCGGGGTCGGGACCGGTTTATTCCTTACCCCCAATACGACGGAGATCATGTCAAGCGTTCCGGAGCAAAGCCGCGGGGTGGCGAATGGACTGCGGTCCATGCTATATAACTTGGGTCAAGTGCTGAGTACGGCTCTTTCTTTAACCATCGTCGGCGCAGCGCTGCCAGCCCACCTGAAGAACGTGCTGTATTCCGGAAAGAACAATGTGATTTCTGCCGTTGATTTTGCTTTCGTCATTCACGGTTACCGCTGGGTCATCATCGCACTAATAGGGACTTCTCTACTCGCTCTTGCTGCCTCGTGGTTCCGTCCGCAACAGAAAAAAGCTTACGAAAGCTCTTCAGCGGCCTCTTGACTTTGACGCATTGATGCCGCGTCAATCCGTCCGATCCTCATCGATCGGTCCTGCGGCTGCCGCCATAACCCCAGCGCGTCCGGTAAGCCCAAACTTCTGGAGCTAGCGATATATATCCGGCGGGTAGTGGAGCGTTGCGATATACTTTCACACGACAACAAGATATCCTCTTCTCCTAAATTCCGCCTTTTGGAGGCGCGAAAAAGATGAGAGTTCTAAAGTTAGAACATGTAGGTGTTCTAACACATAACGAACATTGTTCTTTACGAACAATGTTCGTTATGGTATAAATATTGTGTGAACGTCCAAATACTGCATATGCGGTAAATGATACAGTAACATATAGTGGAAGTACTTATACCTGTCTTCAGGCACATACTTCCCTTGTAGGCTGGGAACCATCCAATGTTCCTGCTTTATGGAAGAAAGGCGGCAGCGGAACTACGCCACCTACAACACCGCCAACAACGCCACCAACAGGTCCTTCAGTAACAAAGCCTTCCGAAGTTCCAAGCCACATATGGACAT
>NZ_JAIVEM010000038.1 GCF_020404765.1 Paenibacillus sp. BJ-4 | reverse complement strand
TTTCTGTCCTTTTTTAGCCATACAAATATCCCCTTCAAGTTCACTCAATCCTCATGATACCATGCGGACTTTTTTGAGTGTCTACTTGAAGGGGATAATACCAGTATATCAGGCAAACCCTTTTCTGTAATCCAATCGCTATACTATGCAAATTTTACACGCGAACGAGCGCCTTGCCTAGCCCAAGTGAATGATAAGCTCCTGCTGTCCACTCGAGGCAGGTGTAATGATTACACCCTGGTTCCCCGACCGACTGCTGCCGTCTTCCACTTGAACAGCCTCGTGGATACCGCGCAGAACTAAAGACCAAGGCTTAACAGCCCCCTCTGCTTTCACCGTAATGATCGAACCCTTGCGGCTGGCAGTGACAGTCAGTTCTTCTTGACCTGACGTATTCACGATAACGGTCCGAGCCTGCTGAGCCTCACCAAGCGCAAACAAATGGAGAGCCACTTGATCCGCGTAATCATAATCCGGACGGCTGTCCTCATGACCGATCGCGAGCAGCGTATTCGGCTTCACAAGCACAGGCAGGGTTGTAAAATCGTGATGCTCGTTGACCCAACGCCCGCCCGTTACACTTTCATTCGTCAATAAGTTCGTCCACTGACCCTCTGGTACGTAATACTGCACGTCTCCTTCTTTATTAAAGATTGGAGCCACCAGGATGGAATCTCCCAGCATATATTGCAGATCCAGCGTTGCACAGGTTGGGTCCTGCGGGAATTCCAATACCATAGCCCGCATCATCGGTAGTCCTTTTACCGAGGACTCCACAGCCGACGAGTACAGGTACGGCATCAGCGAGCATTTGAGCTTGGTAAAGCTGCGCACTACGTCCACCGATTCTTCATCGAACAGCCAAGGCACGCGGTACGACTCATTTCCGTGCAGACGGCTATGGGAGGACAAAAGTCCAAACTGTACCCATCGTTTGTACACGTCCGGCGCAGCCGTTAGCTCGAAGCCGCTAATGTCATGGCTCCAGAAGCCAAAGCCGCTCAAACCAAGCGATAAGCCGCCCCGCAGTGATTCCGCCATCGACTCATACGTCGATGAGCAATCGCCACCCCAGTGAATCGGAAACTGTTGTCCCCCGGCTGTAGCAGAACGTGCAAACAACGCCGCTTCATTTTTACCCAGCTTTTCCTCCAGTACATCAAAAACAGCCTTGTTGTACAAATGTGTATAATAGTTGTGCATTTTCATCGGATCAGAGCCATCATGATACACTACATGCGTAGGAATACGCTCACCAAAGTCGGTTTTGAAGCAATCCACGCCCTGATCCAGCAGCACCTTCAGCTTCTCCTGATACCAGGCCACCGCAGCCGGATTTGTAAAGTCAACCAGCCCCATTCCCGCCTGCCACATATCCCACTGCCAAACGTTGCCATCGGCGGTTTTGACCAGATAGCCGTGCTCCATACCTTCATCGAACAAAATGGATTTTTCCGCAATATACGGGTTGATCCATGCACAAATTTTGAGGCCCTTCGCTTTCAATCGTTGCAACATGCCTTCCGGGTCTGGAAACATATCTTGATCCCACTGGAAATCGCACCATTGGTATTCCTTCATCCAGAAGCAGTCAAAATGGAAGACCGAGAATGGCAAATCCCGCTCAGCCATGCCGTCTACAAAATGGTTCACGGTTGCTTCATCATAATCTGTCGTGAACGAAGTCGTCAGCCACAAACCAAAGGTCCAGGCTGGTGGTAACGCAGGTTTCCCCGTCAGCTTGGTGTAATTATCCAGCACCTCTTTAGGGTTGACTCCGCCAATAATAAAATACTCTAATGATTCGCCGGAGACGCTAAACTGCACCTTCGAGACATTTTCCGAGGCAATCTCATACGATACCTTTTCCGGGTGGTTCACGAACACACCATACCCTTTGTTGGATAGATAAAATGGAATATTTTTATACGCTTGTTCACTGCTCGTGCCGCCGTCTTCATTCCATATATCGACCACCTGTCCGTTTTTCACAAACGGAGTGAAGCGCTCCCCGAGGCCGTAAATATACTCTCCGATTCCCAGCTCCAGCTGTTCCCGGAAATAAGGCTGCTCCTGCGGGTCTTTGATATAGCCAGGTCCGCGATGTCCACTACCTGTGACTTTACGATCCTCGACATAAAAGCCTACGTCCCAGCTCTTTCCACGGCCGACTCGCACACTCAGATCGCCGCTTTTCAGCACTGCTGCGTCCTCACCCACCGTAATATCCACCTCTGTCGGCAAGGTGTGAATTTCAAAATCCGGCCCATGATGCACCCGCCCTTTATGATGGTTCAGACGCACCCGAATGACATTCGGCATGGGCGAGCTATAGGTCGCTTTCAGCAATGCTCCATTCAGCGTATCTCCTTTGTGCTCTATCCGGTGGGTCGCTGCATATACCGTCATGGAAGCATCGTCCGTCACGATATCACGGATTTCAGCAGGATTTTGTATTTCATAGCCCTTGCGAACCAACCAATAACCATCAGTAAATTTCATCTGTCTCTTCCTCCGTCTCGGTATTTTATCCTTGATCTCAAATATGCCTGTTGGATTTTTTCGAAATCCTTACTATAATAATATTGATTCATGTAAGGGTTTACTTCTTTTATTTTGACGTTTTATATCAATATTTTGATATTTACTATATAAATCAAATTGCAGAAAAGAGGTCGTTAAATTGCAAAGGGAAATGCTGCGGGAAAACCGCATTCACGGCAATTCCATGTATCCAGTCAGCGTGTATCCGAGTGTAGAGCAGTTGAATGGAAATAGTATACTGGAGTCCCATTGGCATGAGGAGATGGAGTTTATTATCGTGGAGCAGGGGAGCGCTGTTTTTCAGACGGATATGATTTATACGGAGGTTTGTGAAGGCGAGGCTCTTTTTGTCAACAGTGGCGAGCTTCACGCCGGATATTTGAAAAAAAGTCCCCGCTGTGTATTCTTTGCTGTAGTGTTTCACCCAGACTTGCTGCACAGCCGTACACAGGATACCGTGCAGACGCAGTTCATTGATCCATTGATCAGCAAAAAGCTCGTCCCTCCTGCCCATATTCGTGGCGTGCAGCCTTGGGAGCAGGAGGTGCTGACCGCGTTGCGGCGCATCATCACCAGCCATGAGCAGAACACACCTGCCCGTGAGCTGACGACCAAAGCACAGCTCTATGGCATAATCGCCAGCCTGTATCCACTTATGAAACCCGCTAACGGAGCGGACGTCATTATGGCGGGGCAACGCAGCAAGGTCGAACGGATCAAAAAAGCGCTGGCGTACATCAACAGTCATGCCCATGAACCCATTCGGTTGCGTGAGATCGCCGATGAGATCGCGATGAGTGAAGGACATTTTTGCCGTTTCTTCAAACAAATGGTGCAAAAAAGTCCTATTGAATATATCAACTATCATCGGATTCAGAAGGCTTGCAGGTTGCTGGAGCAAAGTGACCGCAAAGTAGTTGATATCGCGCTGGATGTTGGCTTTGACAATCTAAGCTATTTTATTGCGACCTTTAAAAAATGGAACGGCCTGACTCCTTCGCAGTACCGCAAGCAGCACGAAGCAGATCAGGCGCTTGCTGTCCCTTATATAACAGACTGAAATGCTTAATCAGACCGAATTGATGAAAATATCTAAATTGCCTGCTAAGCAATTCATTTATTTTTTTGGCTTTATAAGTATTAGAACTATTTTTCTTCTCTTAACATAATAAAATATATAGCCTCCTACTCCTCCTAAAACAGAGGGGATTAACCACCCTAACCCTACATCATAGAATGGAAGAAGCTGCGTGAAAAAGTCATTAATTACTTTAATTTTTATTCCAGCAGCATTCAAGCCATCAAATAGACTAATGATAAAAGTTAATATCAAACTGCCTTGATATACTTCTGACTTTCCTTTAAATACGGGATGTAAAAACGTTAAAAATATTAGAGAAATAGCAATAGGATATATTGCCATCAATACTGGCGTTGAAACCTTAATGAGCTGTGTTAAACCCATGTTGGCTACAAGGGTACTAAATATAGATAATATGACAGCTATTCTTTTATAAGAGATTTTTGGAAATAATCCATGGAAAAAGGAAGAGCAGGCAGTAATAAGCCCCACACTTGTCGTTAAACACGCTATTGTAATCATTAAGCCCAATAAAATAGAACCGTAAGATCCAAAATAATAGGATGAAACCTTGGCTAACACCTCAGCGCCATTTCCTAAAACACCTAATTTCTCAACACTAGAAGCGCCCATATACGAAAGAGACGTATAGATAAAAGCTAAGAGTATAACCGCAATAGTTATCGCTTTGGCACAAATGATCATCAACTCTTTTTTAGTAGTAACTCCTCTTTCCTTAATTGCATTCACAATGATAATTCCAAAAATAAAGGCTCCAAGAGCATCCAATGTTAAATAACCCTCTTGGAAGCCTTTGAAAAAGACATGCGATGTATAACCCTCAGCAGGTTCCTGGAATTTTCCTATTGGGTGAATAAGAGATACAACCACAAGTAATCCAATGAAGGTCAATTTAATGGGTGTTAGAAACTTTCCTATTACATCAATAATTTTTGTAGGGTTAAGTGATAACAAGCATGCAACTCCAAAAAAAAGGATAGTAAATACAAAAAGTGCGACAGAATGATCCGCATCGTTTGTAAAAAAAGGCTTTACTCCAATTTCAAATGACACGCTACCGGTTCTAGGAATTGCATATAAAGGGCCAATGGCAAGATAAAGGATCGTTGTAAAGACAATACCGAATACGGGATGTACACGACTCGCTAAGGTCTGCAAATCGCTTTTTCCCGAAAAAACAAAGGCTGTGACGGCTAGTAACGGTAAACCAACTCCGGTAACCAAGAAGCCCGCATTGGCTATCCATACATTCTTTCCAGCCATTTGACCAAGCATAGGCGGAAAGATTAGATTCCCTGCACCAAAAAATAAGGCAAATAGCATTGATCCTATAATGATAATAAAGGACGTAGAAACACTTTTCGACATAATAAATCCTCCAACCACGAACTCACAACGTTTTGTTATTATTCGTTTTCTTTTAATTTTGTATAGTATATGTTAATAGGGGTTAAATACTTGTCAGAAGCTCCCCACATCAGGATTTATCCAAAGAACGGTATCTTATTGGCTAAAGTATGTAAACTCGTGCTTTTCATAAAAATGCCTAGCTCGATCTAAATGACCAGCATCAATCAGGGACAGCCATCTGATCCCCCCTTCTGAACGGTGTAGGAAAGTTTTTAATGAACGTAAACATAGCAACTATAAAGACTGTCCGTATCCTCGATTCGCATTCTATTTCTATCTGGATGTCAGCAATGTCTATTGAGCCGGGGATAACCTGTACCTTTAGGATGAGTGGGCTTCGTCTAACTCATCATTACACAATAATCTATATGCGATCACTGTTTCAAGTAACTTTGTACTTGCAGAATGGATCACTTCATGCCTTTGCTTTTGCAATTATGATGCTACCATATGTTTCTCCACCTACTTAGTGAGCTTAATGAACTATAAGGGGATTTTACACTCAGGACTTATTTCCTACAAAATGTAGATATAGTTACATACACCCGACAGGCCTCGTAAAAATTTTCAATTACATCAATCAACAATTTAACAACACGTTCCTCATGGTTTGGAAGCCTCACAAATTTCATAAGTCTCCAAATCATCAACTGATTGCGAAATGTACAGGAAATCTTGGGAAAATGCCCTATAGATTCAATTGAGTAATCCTTACAATTAATAGTACAAACAATGTTTAATGACGTATGCAACACATTGAGCGGCTACAATTTGAAGGGGTGCTTAAACATGATGAATTTGGCAAAACGCAACTATTGGTCTCTAAGTGTTTTTAACTTCGCTTATCTGTTTACATGGTCTGCCGCCATGTCCTTTTTTGTCATTTGGCTAGGGCAAAGCCTGGAAATTTCAGAAACCTACACGGGATTTCTATATGCGGCTAACTCAATCGTGGCCTTGATCATGCAACCTCTGTTCGGTTACTTATCCGACAAGCTGGGTCTGAGAAAACATCTGCTGTACATACTCTTTACGATTCTTTTGCTCGTCGGACCCTTTTTTATTTATGTGTACGGTCCATTACTACAAACGCAGTTCGTGATTGGTGCCATTGTCGGTGCACTATTTATCGGCCTGGTGTTTAATGCAGGTAATGGTGTCGTCGATTCGTATATGGACAAGGTCTCACGCAAATACGGCTTTGAATATGGACGAGTTCGCATGTGGGGTTCACTCGGGTGGGCAGCGGCTACTTTTGTTGCGGGGCGGGTCATCAATATCAATGTAAATCTGACCTTCTGGATTGCCTCCGTATCTGCCGTGGTTGCCATGATCTGTATCTTCCTGACCAAAGTCGAAATTTCCGGGCAGGAGCAGCAGAAAACAGAATCGTTAAAACTTATTGATGTGCTGCATCTTGTACGGACCACAAAGTTCTGGTTTCTAATGCTATTCATGGTTGGCGTGACCCAAATTTATGAGGTATATGACCAGCAGTTTGCCACATATTTCGTATCGCAGTTCAGTTCCAAAGCGGAAGGAAATCAATTCCTTGGCGATTTGAGCGCTGTGCAGGTGTTCCTAGAATTTGTGTTCCTGTTCGTTACCCCTTGGTTTGTAAACAAAACGACCGCCAAATGGGCATTAATTATTGCCGGGACAATTATGTCGTTGCGTATTATCGGCTCTTCGCTGCCTTTTGGCTCCATATGGGTGGCTGCGATGAAGATGATTCACTCCCTGGAGAAACCGCTTATTCTGGTAGCCATCTTCAAGTACATTACCGTTAACTTTGACCAGCGTTTGTCCTCCACCATGTACCTGCTGTATTTGTTTATGGGCTCTCTGGTGGTTTCCGTTTTCTCGCCCATTGTGGGACATCTGTATGAAGTTCTGAATTTCCCGATTACTTATGTAATTCTGGGTTCCATTGCAGGTCTGTTCACCATCATTTCCTGCTTTACACTGACAGCAGACAAGAAGAATGGAGAGCGGTATCTGGAGGAACGCCGTAAACAGGAACTGAAAAGATCAGCAAAAAAAGCTGAAGCCGTTCATTCGTAATCTAATGGTGACAATCACGTCTCAATCATAAGGTTTGTCCGGCAAGGATTCGGGACGCCTGAATACTTACGTAAAAGTATACGTAGATTAGTTCCAACATAAGAATTTAATACAACAGCGGTAGTCTAGAACTTATTTTTCTCGTCCAAGGCTACCGCTCTTAACTCCAGTTGATTTGAGGCTTATTTTAAATTTTAAATACAGACACCGTTTGATTCATCTCTTCCGCCCTCTTGGCAAGCATGTTGGCACCTGCAGACACTTCCTGCATGGATGCGGTAGTTTCCTCAACTACGCTTGCGACTGTTTGAGTAGAATCTGCTGCACGTTCGGAGATTTCAGCAATTTTCTTCATCGATTCCACCATAGCAACGGTTCCTTCATTGACGGATCTTGCTTCTACGGCTGCAGTGTCCACCTCACCGCTCACTTCTTCAACCGCACCGACAATTTCAGAGAAAACATTACCTACACCTTCGACAAGCATCATACCTTCATTAAGTGATTGAACGCCTTCATTCATTGAAATTACAACTTCGTCTGTTCTTAATGTGATTTCGTTGACCAGAGAAGAAATCTTGCCTGTTGCTTCACTTGCTTGTGCCGACAGATTGCGTACTTCAAAAGCAACTACGGCAAACCCTTTTCCCTGCTCTCCCGCCCTTGCAGCTTCTATACTCGCATTTAGTGAAAGCAAGTTGGTACGGGCTGCTATATCACTGATCATAGCTGTGATTTGTTTGATCTCTGCAGACTTTTCCCCTAGAATATTTACCACTTCAGCGGATTGAGTTACCTTGACATGTACATCCCTTATTTGAGAGACAGTGGAAGACATTTGGGTTTTCCCGTTGTTTGCTTTTTCTTGTGCTTGGGTTGTGAGATTAGCCACATTCACAAATCGATTGGTTATGTTCTCTACACTTTTAGAAACATCTACTGTGTAATTCAGCGTCTCAGCTATATCTGCAAGCTGTGTCTGAGATCCCTCTGCGACTTGAGTGGCACTAATAGCTATCTGCTCGGTAGCGATGCTTGTCTGTTCCGCACTGGCCGTTAACTGTTCTGCTGTAGAAGCAACCAGTAAGGAATTATCCATAACTTTCTTTAAAAGGTTGCGCAGCGAATCGCACATTTCATTAAAATCGGATGCCAGTTCCCCGACCTCATCTTTGGATCGGACACTTAGGGGTTCCACTTGCAGGTCCCCCCTCGTTACCAGCTTTATCTGTTCCGCTATCTTTAATATGGGCTTAGTGAACGATTGAGCCAGTAAAAAAGAACCGATAATTCCAATGATCGTACATATGATAGTCAGAGAAACCATCAAAATTCTACCTGAATGGTAAGATTGACTCGATTGATTAGCAGCATCAGTAGCGTACTGCTCATTAAGTAGCTTCAGTTTATTTACATCTTCTAATGCTGCCTTATAAATAGAAGAATTTCCGTGAATGATCATGTAGGCCATCACTTTGTCGTTTTCTTCCATGGCAGCGGAAACCACTTTGAGATGGCGAAGATACATTGCCCACTGACCATAAAAGTTGGTAAACAGTTCTTTTTCCTCTGTCGTAGAGGCTAAACTTTGATATTTATTTACACTCTTATCCATTGAAGCTGTAGCTTTGCTTAGTTCCTCTTGATAAGTGCTGCGAACGGCAGCATCCTCTTCGAGTATCATTCGAACGGTGAGTCTATCGATTTCTGTAATCTGCTTATCCATACCTTGAAGAAGAATAACCGCAGGTAAAGACCTGTTATTTACCTTATCAGAAGCCTCCCCCATTTCCGACATCTTAATGACGCCTATAACACTTGAAAGGGACAGTACGATAACCAGTATGAGCGCTGCACTAATTATTTTTTTCTTTAACGTTAATTTAAACACCCTTATCTTCCTCCCGTGACTGGTCTCGTATCATCCCTGCTGAGCTTTCCAGTATATGCGTATTTGGCGCAACAACTCGGTCTTATCTATCTTCCCACTGATGTAGCTTTGGATAGATGCTCCTGTGATGCCCCCATGATCAGGTGGAAGGGTTGCTATAAACGGCAGCGTCTTTCCGCTCGACATATATGACATGATCGATTTACTCAAAGGATCGGTAGGCACCAAGTCAATATTCTTGAACGCCGGTATAACATTGGCCTTGTTAACCAAAAGTTCTTGTCCGGACTTTTCATATACTAGCCAGTTCAAAAACTTCTTTGCTTCCTCTTGCTCCTGAGGTGTGGTAGTTGTGGAGTCGATGAGTATATACTTTGTCACACCGACTGTGATCTTAGCATTGTTAGGATCATCCGTATTATCGTTTAACGGAAGAGGCAAAAAACCGTATTCCTCATTTGCCGTATCATTGCTCTTTATTCCATTCCAAGCCCAGTTTCCCATAAACCAAAGCCCTACCTTGCCCTCTCCCAAGGCTTTGGCTCCATCATACGTACTGTCCAAAGGCGAGTGCTTATTGATGCTGTTATCCTTGAGCAGATCTAAAGTTTGTACCCATCCAGTCATTACACTGTTTTGGGACATATCGATGGAGTTGTTCTGCATACCTTTAACAAACTCCGGAAAACCCCCAGGTTGAACAGAATAAGACAGAGCTAAAAGATGAGAGCCGAGAGACCAGTCCATTGGTGAAAGCATGTCCGGCGCTACTCCCGACTTCTGAATTTTAGCCATTAAGGAGTTCAGGCTGCTTCTACTATTTACCGAGGAAGCATCAAAAGAACCCCCTGTTGCTTTATCCAGCACTTTCTTATTGTAAATTAATCCGTAGCCTTCTACTGCAAATGGAAACCCCAGCACAGCATCATTTTTCTTGACGGTGTCAAGTCCATTTTCTATCGTATCAGCTACCCACTTCTCTTTGCTTAAATCAACGGCTTTATCTAAGAATGTCTGCGTGTCGCCCGGGTCAAGCATCGACATGGTAGCTGGACTTCCTGAGCCGTACATCGACATCAGCTTTTGATATGCAGACGTTCCCTCGGGAGTTATAATCTCTAAAGATACCTCAGGGTGCTCTTGATTGTATTGTTTTGCTACTTCTTCTAATTGAGTTTTTATTTCAGATTTAGAATTCAAAAGTGTAATCTTGGTCGTCTGCTGTGATAATGGTGAAGCTGAACAACCTATAAACATAATTAAACATGCTAGAGAAATCGCAACTTTTAGCTGTTTTCTCATTAACTTCCCCCCTAAGATTTACTTTGATAAAATTTATGAATAATATTCAATGTTATCGACATAATTCCTCGGGAAGGTTAGGATTTTTTATTGGTAAACAAAGGAATGAGAAAATAGCACAAACAGGCTGTTACACAAGCTAACGAGACAGTGCAACAAATTTTATCCAGTTGCGTCTTAATATGGGGGAAAGTTACTGCGCTACAAATTTAACCGAAAAAGGAGCAATCATTTATGAAAAAAGCATTCTTTGCGGCTTTTCTTGCAATTTTTTTATTTATTTCATCGTCCACTACTTATGCAGCACAAAATCAGATCAAAGTTGACGGTGTGGCTATTACATCCGATTTGAAGCCCGAAATGAAGAATAAACGCGCTATGGTACCTCTACGTGTTATAAGCGAAAGTTTGGGGGCTAGTGTCGAATGGTCCAATTCCGGGGTTATTCTCGCTAAAAGCGATAGGAAAGTAATATTAACACTGAACAGTAGTACAGCGGAGAAGAACGGTAAAAAGATGCTGCTTGATGTAAAACCATACATGAAAAATAATCGCATATATGTTCCACTTCGTTTTATTGCAGAGACGTTTGGATGCCATGTCAATTACAGCAACTTTGCAGTGACGGTTGATACTGAACCATTGTTCATAGACGGTGTACAAGTAAAAGCACTTCAACAGGAATACCGTATGACTTTGGGCGGCGTAATTCAGCAAATTAATGGCAATGCATATAATGAAACCATTTATAATATTTTTGCAAAAAACAAAGGTGAAAAGGTCGAAGCACCTGAAAACTATTCTTGGAGCTTAACTCTTGACACACCTGGATCTTATTATAAAAATGCACAATACGATTTCTTAGACCAAAAAGGGAAAAGCTTAGCTCGTTTTGATATATATTCTTTAATTCGCACTTATCCATCTGAACTTTTAACAGGCTACCCAGAGACTTTGATTCATGATGTATCGAATGATGAGTGGTATTTGTTTAACGATTCCGCAGGAAAATCCATTTATCAGTTAATGGATACTGCTGGGAAGAACGGTTTTCTGAAGATTATAAGTAACACAGTTGTATAATGTGATTTTTTCTTATTACACTTTTTCGTCTCCAAAAGATAAAAGGCGAATTCCCAGCTGAACATAAGCAGCACAGGAATTCGCCTTTTTTAACCGTATATAAGATGAACTCTTCATTTTACATAGAAAGCGGAATGACGGTTATTTTTCCATCTGTAGCATTTCTGACTCATAGGACTGAAATGCATTTTCCATACCCATCACTACATCTTTAATCTTCATGTATCCTTTGGTATATGGCTCCGAATCACGAATTTCTTCCCACATATAGTGATATTGCTTCATATCTTCCGTTTCACATACGACGAAATCGGTATAGTCCTTGCCAGGCAGCGCTTCTGCATCGAAAAAACGAACCTGAACATGTTCGCTATATTTCTGAATACTAGCCTGCAAGGCCCCAGTATGTTTCCGGCGTTCTTCTCGAGGCAAAGCCAACCAGGAAGGATAAAATTCCAATAATACAATCATCATATACCGCATATGCCTGTCTCCTTTTTGGTGAAGCATGAACTGAATTTAGCTTTATTGTACGCTGCCTGCCTGCAAAAACGCATTAACATAGGTTAATGGGAATCACTACGAAGCAAACGACTAAGAGATACTGGGGATATACCTATGTACGAAGCGATATGATATTGTGCAATTCGCTTGTCCAATCCGGGGTATTTGAGAAGAAAAGCATGAAAACGTTCCTTAGCGGAAAGATACAATAATTCGCGTTCCCGTTCCTCTTTTCGAATATAAAGTCTTTCTACGCTTTTACGGACGAATCTTTCCCACATATGGCTTGTATCCATAAGCTCCTTCAATACGAGATATGGAATTTCAATGACTACCGAATCCTCCATAGCCTCGATTGTAAAGGTCGATCTTTCTCCTGTGACCATCGCCCCGTAAGAGGTTACGTAATCATTTTCTGGCGAAAAACCAACATTATATTCTCTGCCATCCGCCAATGTATAGAACAAACGGAATAATCCTTCCACACAAAAATAAGCATACTGCACAGGTTCACCAGTTTCGATAAGATACGTTCCCTGCTGTACATGCCTCACATCAGTTCGTTCTACAAATCTATCCCAATCATGATCTATAATCGAGGCTTGATGAGCCATTTTTTCTAATGAACGATAATATGGATACATTTGCTCACCGCTCCCCGCACATGTTTAAAGGAATCGAAGACTTTATATACAGAAAACAGGGGCTATCCCCAGGGTCTTATCGGACCTTGTGGGACAACCCCCGGCTACGTGTTCTATCAAGCTTCCACTGCGTCCTCTTCCACGAAAAGAGATACTTTGCGGATACCATCCGCTCCAATCACGACAAGCCCCTGATCCGACAAGCGGATTTCAGGGATGACGACCAACGCGAGCAGCGACAGTGTCATCAGCGCGTTGTTCAGCATGCAGCCGGATTGCTGAAGTGCCCGGCTGATACTCTCGGACTGCGCAGCCACCTCTGCAAACGGGGCCGGGGACATCAGGCCCGCGATAGGCAGCGGGAAGCGCGTCTCGCCCGAGGCGGATACGACCACCACGCCACCACGCATGGCGACGGCCTGCTTTGCCGCCTGGGTCATTAGCTCGTCATCGTTACCAATGACGAGCAGATTGTGACTGTCATGCGCCACGGTCATCGCTATCGCGGCCGGCTCGGTGAAACCGACGCCTGTCACGAGCGCCACCGCGTGGCTGCCACTGGCGTGATGCCGCTCGAAAACGGCTATTTTGCACAAATCCTGCGCGGGATCTGCCGTGACTTCGCCTCCACGGACCGGAACGGTCATCCGTACTTCCTTCGTGTCTACGTGATTTTCCGTGACACGAATCACTCGTACAGGTACATTCCCCTCCTGTACTGGAGCCGCAATGCGGAAATTCGCAGCACTCAGCTCGTGTCCCAGACGGACCGTGTCCATTACTTCCGTAGGATACACGAAGCCCTCCCAGTCAGCGACCATTTGGCCATACTCAGCCACCAGCTGGCCTGCTGCAATGGTCGCCGTCACGTTCACCTCGGCCAGTCGGCCCTCCAGCAGAATAATGTCGGCAATCGCACCGGGGATAATCGAGCCGATATCCCGGGCTACGCCGAAGCGTTCTGCCGTATTCAGCGTAGCCATTTGAAACGCAGTCACGGGCTTAACGCCCTGCGCAATGGCATGACGCACGACAAAATCCATCTGCCCCTCATGGAGCAGGGACTCCGCGCTGCGATCATCCGTCACCAGCATCATGCGGCGCGTATCGAGGCCCATTTCCGTGCTGGCGCGTATCGTCTCGGCCACATCATGCCATGCGGAGCCCTGCCGCATTTTGGCATACATGCCGAGCCGAATACGCTCGGCTACATCCTCGGGCGTGACACATTCATGATCGCCCGTAATTCCCGCGGCTGCATAGACCGGCAGCCGCCAATCATCGGAGGCCCATGTAAAATGGCCATCCGCTACCTTGCCCGCGCGCAGCGTGGCCTGAATTTCCCCGATCATCACATCGTCTCCATAGACGACGCCAGGGAAATTCATGACTTCGCCCAGCCCGATCATATCCGGGCCCCAGCTTAACGCCTCTGCGACTTCCGCCGGGCCAAAGGAGGCACCTGTCGTTTCCAGCTCCGGTCCGGTGGACGGCACGCAGGAAGCGACCTGCATGTAAGCAGCCAGCGGCGTGGTGCGTGCTTCGTCCAGCATCAGACGAAGTCCTTTTAGACCCAGTACATTGGAAATTTCATGCGGGTCAAAAAAGCCGCCCGTCACTCCCAGCGGCAGTACAGCCTTCGCGAACTCAGTTACGGTGAGCTGCGTGCTTTCGATGTGACAATGTCCATCCAGTAATCCGGGTGCCATATAACGGCCTTCCGCTTCAATGATTACGGTATCCTCGCCGATCGTATGACTGACGTCCCGACCGACGTATGCAATACGAGAACCTTGCACAGCAACAGACATGCCCGGTAGCAACTCGCCCGATACCACATTCACCAGCGTTCCTCCGCGGATAACCAGTGATGCCTTGCGCTCTCCTCTAGCTGTAGCCACCAGCTCGGGTACACAGTCCGCCAGCGGCGGACGTTGAAATACACTCTTCATGTCCATTACGTTTGTTACCTCCGTTTTTGCTTCTTACCTGTTTTGCTTATTTGTCTTATGTTACTGGAATACGCTCCATAATGCCAGCCACCCCTGCATCTATTCAAGCTTCGCTCGGGTTCGTATGGCATTTGTCCCTAGCTGATGGCCAACGCCCTCCCTAGAGAACACGATCACTTTCTTCCACTTTACGGATATATGTGTCCGATTCCTGTGAACTCACGAATGGTGTAATCTCCCCTATGCTATAAATATACAGCAAGTGCATCGCTCGCGTACAAGCGGTGTAGAACAGCTTGCGTTCACTTTCACGTCGATATTGCTCAGCCGATCCGTCATAGATCAGGACCGCATCAAACTCCACGCCTTTTGCCAGGTAGGCAGGGATGATATGAATCCCCTTTTCAAAGGCAGGAGTTGTTTTCTTGATCAATTTTGGCTTCACTGGCAATCGTCCTTCCAGCGCCTCGTGGGCTGCTGCGCTTTCACCGGCATTTTTACAGATGACTGCAATGGATTCATAGCCTTCCGTCAACAATTCCGTGATATTCCCGACAATCCGTTGATGCAATTGTTCACGCGAACGCACCTCGGTTACACGCGGCTTCTCTCCCTTACGATTGAACGGTATGATATGCTCGCCCCCAGCTACCATCCCACGGGTAAACTCCACAATTTCCTGTGTGGAGCGATAGCTGCGTGTGAGGGAAATCATCTCGGTTTGTTCTGCTCCATACAGGTCATACAATGGCTCCGCATCCTGAAGCACCGAGGCATGGGCATAGATCGCCTGATTAAAATCGCCCAATGCCGTCATTTTAGCCTGTGGAAACAAGCGTTTGAAAAAAGCGAGCTGGAAGGGTGAATAGTCCTGTGCCTCGTCAATAAACACGTGACGGATGTTGCTATTGGAACGGAAGCCAAGCATCAGCTCGCGCAGGTATAAAAAGGGCGTCACATCCTCATACGCCAGTTCCCCGGCCTGAATACGCTCCAGCGTTTGCCGACTAATTTCACTCCAGCTGCCAGGCAGCTCTGCGTGATCTGCCAGTTGGCCGAGCAATGTCTCATTCAGGAATAGTTCACCGTATAAACGGGTGGTGTCCACAAAACGAACCGCCTTGATCCATTTGCGCAAGGGCTTCAAGCGGTCACTAACCACCATGCGCGCCAGTATTTCCCGCTCACGTGTAAAATCGTCGAACGTATCGCCCTTGTTCTTCGATTTACGGCGCATGCGATTATATGCACGCTGATAATCCTCCGGCTCCATCAAATCCATCTGCTGATCCACCCATGGGGCGGAGCATTCCTCCTTACCGAAGCGGGCCAGCTCCTTGAGCATCCATTCCCTTAGCAGCTCCAGTCGGTTCGCCAGCCGCACAGCAGGGTCAAACTCATAAAACTTGTGGGCCATCTGCTCTACCGAAATCACCTCGCGCCCCTGGAAGCGAACGGGTTTAAAATGCATTCCTTCTTGTTCCAAATATGCCTTGTAGCCTGTAATTACACGCAAAAACGTCTTGGACGACTTGAAGCGAATACCTTCCATTCTCGCATCATACCCAGGCTGTGACGATGCCGAAAGTACATATTCCAGCTGCTCAAAAGGATCTTCCAGCTGAAACTCCCGGCCCAAGCGCCGCTCCAGATACTCCTGAAAGGTAGCCTGAAGCATATTTTCCTCGCCCAGTTCAGGCAATACCGTCGAAACATAGCTGTTAAACATCGGGTTGGGCGAAAATAGCACGACCTGATCTGCTCGTAAGCGATCACGGTACTTATACAGCAAATACGCTACTCTCTGAAGCGCAGCGGATGTTTTGCCGCTTCCTGCCGCCCCCTGCACGATGAGCATCCGGCTTCGATCATCACGGATGATGCGATTCTGCTCTTTTTGAATGGTAGCAACAATACTCTTCATTTGGGCATCCGAGCTTCGGCTCAATACAGCCTGAAGGAGCTCGTCTCCAATCGTTACCCCTGTATCGAACATAAAACGAATCTGTCCATCACGGATCGAAAATTGGCGCTTGAGCGTCAGTTCTCCTTCCATCTCACCTGCCGGCGTCTTATAAGCAGCGGGACCCGGCATATGATCGTAATAGAGATTGGAAATAGGCGCACGCCAGTCGTAGATCAGAAATTCCTCGTCCTGATTATCCAGTAGGGAGGCGATCCCGAGATACACACGTTCTGCGGGCTGACCTTGCTCAGCAAAATCAATACGTGCAAAATAGGGTGATTCGAGCAGCTTTTTTAACCGCCCTAGCGCCTCAGTGGAATGCTTGTGCCTGCGCTCCCGTTCGGACAAAATCTCAGACTGCTGACGCAAGCTGGTGGACGTCTCGCCCACATCATCCGCCTCACTAAAATTAATCGTTACCTCATCCCAAAAATCTTTCCGCATATCTACGACATCTCCGCGCACAGAGCCAACCTCGGTCTCCAGCTTCCGAATACGTCCACTGATGACTGCGGTCACATCTTCTACTCTTCGTTGCTCCTCATTCCATTGCTGCTCAGTAGCCATTGGCGTCACTCCTGTTCCGTTTCCTCCTGCTCCCGCAGGGCTCCCTTGCATCAAACTATGCATTATTATGGACCTAGGCATACCTACGGCATCCCCCTGATCCGAGAAAATTGACTAACCCTTTGAAGTATGCTATACTGTCATAAGAAGTGTAGTATATAATTACAATCATGGTTTTAACCTAAAACATAGCATTCTATATTGTAGCAAGTTCAGTCCCTGTTCGCAACCAGCGGGCTTTTTTTGTATTCTTTTATAGAGTTCGATAAGCTCGTGTAGCCGCTTCTTCAATAGCTGAATTCATTACATAAAAAAGCGACCGTTCATCTGATCGATGCATACGGTCGCTTTTGCTTTTGAGTTATTCGTAATCGCTATTTGCTCTCTTCCACAGGATGAATATGATCGGCCAGTCTGCTCAACCGCTCCAGCTGGTGACCATAGTCGTACATGGCCGCAGCCACAATGGAGAGACGCAGCATGCCCTCCTGGCAATGGTCAAAACGTGTAATCGCATGCTTCATAAATTCACTATTCGCCTGCTGGAACATTTCACTCTCGTCCTCGTTCGGCTTTAGCTTGTTTTCGAATTTCAGCAGCGCATGTTCATGAAACCGGATCAGCAGCTCCAGGTGATGATCAAAAAATGCATCTGTTCCCTCCGGTCGTAACGATTGGAAGTAGTGCCTTTCTACCGCATCCAGTACCTCGTAGCCTTTGTGCAAGCTTTCGAGCATTTGCTTGTACACTACCATCTGTCTCGTCTGACTGAATCGGGAGCGCTTGAGCTTCTTCTGCTCCTCCTCGAACAAATGATATTTATCCGACAGCGATTTAATAGCTCCCTCCAGATTCCCTTTTTCCTCTCTAAAGACAGACTCCTTAATTTCATCAGAAATGGCGGTGCGCAGCAGCAAGGACATCGTGTTAAATACATTTTGAATCTGATTGATAAACTGTCTTTTCGGTTTCGGAGGAAACACCGTAATATTAATAACAAAAGCAGAAACAATCCCGATTAAAGTAAGCGCAAAACGGGTCACGGCAAATTTCCAGTCATCCGAGGCTTCCATGACAGAAACAACCGTAACTAGTGTTAGCCCTACCGTATCTGCCATATTTAATTTCAGACATATCATAAGTACCAGCACACATACCAACCCGACCGCAATCGGCTCATTCGAAAATACCATTCCGCCCAGCAACGCCATGATTGCACCTAGTGTGCTTGTTTGGAGTTGATCCAGAAAATAACGCCACGACCTATATATCGACGGTTGCATGGCAAAAATAGCGGCTATCGCTGCCCCCACAGGCGAATGGGTGTTCAAAAGCATGCTCAGAAAAAGGGCGAGCGTCACTGCGATCCCCGTTTTTAACACCCGTGCTCCAAAAGCCAAAGCCATCCCTCCTGCTTCCCCTTCAAATTTATTCATACCGAATTACTATAATGAAATTTCAAGACAAAGTCCATTCCTTATTATTACCCAAAACAATCGGATACAAGGAATATTTATGAAATGTACACTTCCTGCTAGAATACATATCAACAGAATTAACTTATTTGCAACAACGCCACAGGTCTGCATCAACATCACAGGAGGAACTCAATGTGCCATGGATCAGCAAAATGTTAGAAGAGCCCCGAAAGTGGCCGCGTAATGTCCGCTTATTTTTTATTGCCAATCTACTGTACCAGATGGGGACAGGGATGTTTTCTGTTCTGTACAACCTGTATATTCAGGGGCTTGGCTTCCATGATGACATGAACGGTCGTGTTGTCAGCATACAGGCGCTGGCTACGGCTCTCCTGTTCATTCCGGTCGGATTTTTAGGAGATCGTACGAGCCGTAAGCATATGCTGGTCATCGGTGCGTTATTCAGCGGCCTTGCCTTTCTCGCCCGTACCTTTACAGATACTAGTGGAAGCATGTTGGGATTTGCCGTTATTTCAGGTGTATTTGCCGCTTTTATTCAGGTGTTGGCTGTGCCCTTTTTGGCAGAAAGCATAAGCAAAGCCCAACGCTTGAAAATATTCAGCTATTATTCGGCTCTTGTACTTGCAGCCCAGGTTCTGGGAAGCTTTGGGGGTGGCGTGCTCGCAGATGGGCTGCAGACGTGGGGAATCACACCACTATCCAGTCTGCGAGTCGCCCTGTTCCTCGGAGGAATGGCCACACTGACCGCCTTTATTCCTCTGTTGTTCATGACAAATGCCTCCTCTGCTGCAGAAGCTGCAGCACCTGCACAATCTTCACTTAAGCCAGACCAAGCACATACGCCGCTAACCACGTCCGATGTGCCGACCTCAGCTACGCCTGCTGTTTCTTCTGATAGGCGGGTTATTGGACAATTTGTTCTTGCCCAATTTTTTATCGGATTGGGTTCAGGTCTGGTTATCCCGTATCTCAATTTGTATTTTACTAACCGCTTTTCCATATCGCTCAGCGCCATGAGCTTGTTGATTGCACTCGGCCAGTTAATGACCGTCCTCTCCATGTTAATTGGCCCCACTCTCGGTAGCCGAATTGGATTGGTCAGAGCTGTGGTAGGCTTTCAACTGCTCTCGCTGCCTTTTCTTCTCATTACAGGCTTTACGAACGTGCTGTGGATTGCCTCGATCAGCTTTCTATTCAGGCAAGCGCTAATGAATGCAGCCAATCCGCTGCAAACGGCCATCCTGGTAGAACGTGTATCGGATAAGAATCGGGGCATTGCCAACTCGATTCTCCAGACGACCTTTATGCTCGGCACCGCAGGTATGGGACCTGTACAAGCCTATTTGGTTACAGCCTATGGCAACTACTGGGGCTATGCCATCACATTCAGTGTGACAGGTGTATTCTATATTTTGTCCTCCCTCATCTATTATCGGATGTTCCGAGAAAAACGCCCGTCCGCGGGCCAGCTTTTACAAAACCCGGCAAGCCCGTAAACAAAATCATGACACAATTAAAGCCGGAGCCTCCAAGCGGACTCCCCTGAAACGTCATAGGATAAATGAGAATGGCGGAGGAGGAATAAAGGCATGCTTCGAGTCGCATTATTTACCGATACGTATGCGCCTGACGTCAATGGCGCTGCCCTGACACTGGAACGATGGATTGACTATCTGGAGACACATGGGGTATCCACACTCGTCTTCGCGCCGGAGGCAGACTACCATCTGCCCTCGGGGCCAGGCGTGGAGCGGCTGCGGAGCATACCCTTTTTGCTGTACCGGGAATGTAGACTTGCGATCCCCAACGCCAAGCAAATCAATGAGCGTTTATCAGCCTTTTCACCACATCTGATTCATGTTGCTACTCCGTTTAATCTCGGCCTTTATGGAACGAGCTACGCGGCCAAACACCATATTCCACTCGTCGCCTCATACCATACCCACTTTGATAAATACCTCGAATATTACAAGCTTCGCTGGCTTGAACCTGCCTTATGGAAATACATGCTCTGGTTTCACAGACATTGCGAAAGGGTGTATGTTCCTTCTCGGTCAACAATGGAGTTATTGCGTAATAAGGGAATGGGTCAACTCGAAATCTGGGGCAGAGGAATTGATACCGATCGCTTCCAGCCAAAAGTGGATCGTCATGCGGTATGGGGTAAATGGGGCATTCGTGCAGATGCATTCGTGATATTGTATGTCGGCAGACTTGCACCGGAAAAGGGAATAGACACGCTACTGGATACCTATCTCCAGTTGCCCGACGACGTCCGCGCAGCCTCGGTGTTGGTCATTGCAGGAGATGGTCCATTACACAAGATAAAGACAGCCGCAGACATGGGGTTGCCAGAGCATGCAGTTCACTGGCTGGGTTTTGTAAAAGGGCAAGAATTGGCTGAATTATATGCCGCAGCCGACGTGTTTCTCTTCCCCTCCACCACGGAAACCTTTGGCAACGTCGTACTGGAGGCCATGGCAAGCAGTACACCCGTGGTCGGTGCCGATGAAGGCGGGGTAAAAGATAATTTAATTCACAGGAAAACGGGTCTATTGTGTCCTGCTGGGGATGTTGCTGCCTTCGCTGAAGCTGTACACCTGTTGTACGAAAATGCCCCGCTTCGTCGCTCTATGTCCAGAGCAGGTAGAGCCTACAGCCTGGAGCAGACATGGGATCGCATTTTTGAGCGGCTGCTGGACAGCTACATGGATGCAGCCACCCTCCAGCTCAACAACCACCCCATAACAAGAATATAGCCTTTTAAAGCTATGGAATTACAGATAGGATAAAAAAAGCTAAAAAGGATGTTACTTATGCTTTAGCTGCTTGAGGTGCTTGTTATGTACCCCACTCAACAAAATCACAGCTGTCAGGGCGCCGATCAATGCGAGCAGCATATCCCATTGGGTATCCCATACATCTCCCTGCGTCCCTAAAAAAGCTTCTGCTGCCGTTCCGGTTGCCTTGGCTACCGCAAACTCAATCAGCTCGTACGCAGCACTGATCGCAAGACACACACTAACGATGAGGAATGTGAGCCAGCCCCCGCTTCCCAAGGTCGTTTTACGCAGCAGCACTTCCCTGACAATGAGCGCAGGCACAAAACCTTGTGCAAAATGCCCAAGCCGATCATAATAGTTGCGCTCCAGCCCGAAGGCGTCCCGAATCCAGTTGAACAGCGGCATTTCGGCATAGGTATAGTGTCCGCCAACAATCAGGATCAGTGCATGCAGCCAGATTAGGGTGTACACCAGGTTTGTAAACCGGAATCGGCTGTAAATAGCCACCAGCAGCACAGCTCCCAAAACCGCCGGGAAAACTTCCAGTATCCATGTAAAATAATCCGCTGGACGAATCAAGGACCACATAAGAGCAAGCGCCAACAATACAAGCAAAATAAGCGGGTAGCGATCATTTTTGTAGCTTATTGTTACCTGATTTATACGTCATCCCTCCTTTGCCCGTAACTCTACCCTTCATTCGTTACAATATGTTTGACTCGTCCAACCTGCCCATCTGTCAAACGCACTTTGATTCCATGCGGATGACGCGGGGAATTGGTCAGAATGTCCTTCACCGTTCCTCGCGTCAGCTTACCGGTGGGCTGATCCTTTTTAAGTACAATATCCACTTTAAGACCAGCATGGATATCGGATCGGTTTTGTCCGTTCATCGTACTGTTCCTCCTTTCGATTTTACAAGTTAAGACATATGCATCCATACAGGACATCCATTTAGGGCATCAAAATTACCAGCTACGCCATTCGTCCCGACGGCTGTTACCCATCCAGATGATACACATCGTAGACACATAGCTGACCAGCAAAATAACGAATACCAGTCCGCTAAACTCTATAAAGTGAGCTCGCTGCAGGGAATCTGCCCATATAGAAGACACCTGTTCATACAGTTGGGAAGGTCCAGAAACAATATCCCACGTATTTCCGCGAAAGAAACGACCAATATAAATACCCAGACTGCTCAGCAACAGGACTACCACCACAAACAGCCAGCTTACAAATCCGCCACGTGCACGTTGTACCAACTGCCGTATGGATTCAAGTGATACAAAGCCCATCGTCAGGCCAAGAACAGCTACCAGCAGCATCCCCAGTACATGATTCCAGAAATATGGATTTCCCCAGAAGCGCTGCTCCTCAAGAAATGGATATTTGGCGAATACATGCAACAAATCTGTAATTAAATAGGGCGTATTGGGATAAAACACAAGCCAGGCCACCCCTGTTACCCACAATAAAAGCGTCCTCGTCCCTCTTCTCCAGGAACAATGAATTACATCCAGCAGCAATGTCAGAATCATGGGAATCCAGGCCAGCATCATATTCCACCATATAAAAAAATAAGGGCGTCCGCCTGAGGGCAACTGCACATTAATGATCCATAAAGTGCTGATCACTGAGCATACGGCCAATACCATAAATACATACCCTTTTACAGGATAATTTAACGATCTTAAACGGGCATACATTTGCGTCTTTCCCTCCTTTGCAACCGTCCAGCCTGCCTGACGTTCCAATTTACACCTGTTCTGGACAGTGTACACCACAATGGCTTCAAGCTCAATGGAAGCGCTCCATCTCTATGTAAATGAAGACACAAAAAAAGCACCTTTTTCTCCGAGAATTGGCCTTATCCCCGGAAAATAGATGCTTACTGTACTTCAGACTTCACTCACAGGCAAAGGCGACATACGAATGCTGATCGTCTTATCAAACGGAGCCATCCAGTTGACCAGCAACGTGTTGCAATCCATAGGGTGAGCAGCCCCCCGAACCGAAGTAGCCTTATGCTCCATGGCTGTTCCCGTCAGTTCAAACCATGCATTCCCCGATTCATAACGTGCTGTACCGCCCGTCCAGCATTGCACTGTTTCATTCACCAGCCTGTACTCTCCGCAACTAAATTTTCCCTCACGTCCAAAAACAAAACTGATCTGGATCATGCAGTCCACCGGACCCTCCGAGCGAAAACGCAGCTTCCATACATCCTCATGATGATCGACATCGACCCGTATTTTGTGCCGCTGTTCATGGGTTAGCGGCCGCTTGTGATGCGGGAGCAGATACCATGGACTAACCTCTTCCTGCGAGGTAGACGGCAAATCCGAGGCTGCTACAGGGCCATAATAACCTTTGACTTGTGTGCTCGACAGCGTCCATCCGTGCTCGTGAGCTGTCAGATCCTGCATCGGTACAAAACCTGGCGAAAAATAGGAGGCAGCCTGCACCGCCAGCAGTCGTGCATCACCATGCCGCAACGACAGGAATGATGAAACCTCCGTCATTAGCGTCGCACTGGTGTCCTCCTGCCGATATCGAACAACTGGCGCGCCAAAGTCCGTATGCAGACGGCTATGATAGATATGCTGGTGATGCCCTGCCTCTTCCATCCGGCTCAGATAGTCAGCCCTTGGAAAGTCTCCGTTCAGTAATTGGTTATAGCTGACGGGTAATATGGCTGGCGATACCTTGCGAGTTTGCAAACGTGAATCTAGTAAAAAACGTACAGCCGCATTGGTTGGAGCACCGCCCGGATGATCCATGACTTGAATGGCGACGACAGCCATCGCTTCAAATATGGCGTCTTCATCCTCGGTAGCCAGCATGGCATACGGAAGAAGATAGGAGGATAAGTTCAGTTTCACACCGAAATCCTGTCTTCCTGAATACTCCGTGACCACTTCACCATCAGGATGGACAAGATACACCATCATGTGTAAATTGCGGCGTACCGGCTCGAGCAGCTCTGGATGATTCAATAAACGGGCAGCATGAATCAGCATAATATCGCTGACAGCATTATAAATTCCGTTGCTGCGCTCCGTCCATTCGCCATCTGGCGTCCCGTCCAGACCTTCTGCCATCCATGCTTCGGCCCGCACAAGCGCCTCGGGCAGATCAAACAATTCATGCAGAAATCCCAGAGCAGCACACAGCACCCAACGATGGTTTGGCGTATGGCAGCCTCCGGTCAGCATAACCGGGATGGTCCGCTCCAGAAACAAGCGCATTGCATCCGTCACCCGGCGCAGCTCAAGCCAGTCGCTCCCAACCAGCAGCTGATAGACCTGGGCGTAGCCTACGACCACGAACGCTGTATCCGGCGGTGAGTGAAAATTCGTCCAGCCCGGCGAAATAGAGCCGTCCTCATGCTGTACACGCAGCATATATTGCGCTGCCAGCTCCAGCCGGATAAGCACCTCCTCATTTCGATAGTAGATAGACTTCGGATTGACGAGTGCAGCCGCCCAGATCGCCATCGTCGCAGGAGTACCGACCGAATGGTTAGGCCAGGCGATCCCGTTCTCATCATCGATCACCCCACCGTAATAACGGCTGTCGGCGTCCAGCACCTGATGGTCCATGCCCGGTTTCACCCAGGCATCGTTGATCGCTACAATTTTACTGTACATCCCTATCAGCCCCTGTAATATACATAATCGTTCATCAGCCCTGCGGCTCAAGCTTCGCTATCTTGTTTGTCAATAGTTCATGACTGCGTTCAATATCTTCAGGCTGGCAAGCTGCTTTCAGCTCATAGACCTTAATAGGGGCCTGCCGGATGATATTCACAAAACGATCAAAGAACTCCAGATCACCGCTATGAATATAAGGACACCAGTGATCGGATAATCCGATCGTTTCATGAATGTGGACACCCAGAATATAGTCGATCATTTCATTGGCTTCCTTGGCGTTATCGTACAATCCCATTCGATCCATGATCATACCGTGTCCAATGTCATACCATAGATAGACAGGCGCACCCTTCAAGTCATCTATGATCGTTTTAGCCTCCTGTAAGGTAGGCATCTGATAGCAGCGTGAACGCGTTTCAATACCAATGGCTACATCATACCCCTTGGAGACAATACGGTCACACACCTCTTCCAAGCTGTCGCGGATACGCTGTGCATAATGCCCGCTCAGTGAGTTCCGGCGTTCCAGCATTTGTGCCCACAACGTCTGATAAGCTGCCGAGTCCCTGCCCTGCTCATGATAAATCACTTCCAGCTCACCGCTGATATCGTAAGGGAACGGAACCTCTCCGGGGTGCACAACCACTGCCTTCGCCCCGTAACGATGCGCATATTCCGCAGATTGCACCAGCAGCTCTATCGCACGCTTTCGCTTCGTCTCATCATCAAACCCAAGCAGGACGGAATCCGTACCGTAATCCGGGTCTGGTGTATGGGGAAACGTATTATGCACACTCGATATACCGATTTCTCCCCGTTCAATCATAGGCTCAATCGTCGTCAGCATTTCCCGGGTAATGTTATAATTCAGCTCCACCCGGCTAAAGCCCAGCTCGCGGATTTCCTCAATAAGCTCTCGGCCGACGGTATGCTTTTTTATATTCCAACAGGTGGAAAAGGAGTATTCCCCCTTCGCCTTCATTGTCATCATCCTTTCACCGCTCCAACCATCACGCCGCTAACAAAATACCTTTGCAGCCATGGATAAACCAACAAAATCGGTACCGTAGCGAAAATGACACTCGCCGCCTTCAACCCTTCAGGCGTAATTCTCGCGCCGCTGGCTCCTTCCAGCCTGGTCAACTCGGATACCATGTTATTTTGAATCATTTGATACAGCTTGAGCTGTAACGGAAATAAATCAGGGTTTTGGATATACATCAGCGTATCCTGAAATCCATTCCAGCGTCCCACACCGTAAAACAGACTTAACGTCGCCAATACGGGCAGGGACAGCGGCAGTATAATCCGAATCAAGGTGCCGAATTGGCTGGCGCCATCAATCTCCGCCGCTTCCCCCAAGCTTTCCGGAATTCCATGAAAGAAAGAAATCAGAATAATCAGATAAAACGGGCTGATCAGACCTGGTAAAATAAGAGACCACATATTATTCAGCAAATGCAGATCGCGCACCAGAATGTATTCGGGAATGATGCCACCGCTGAAAAACATTGTCACCACAATGATAAACATAATGGTTTTGCGGCCCTTCAGGTTTTTCTTCGTTAACGGATATGCCGCGATGACCGTCATCAGCATACTCAGCACGGTCGTGATCACAGTCAGCATAACCGTAAACCCGAGCGAACGGATCATGCTCATATCAGAAAAGACCTTTCCATATGCCTTCAAATTGAACTCAACTGGAAACAGAGTCACTTCCCCGGACGTAATGGCCCGGTTTGAGCTGAAGGAAATGGACAAAATGTGAATAAACGGGGCCAAGCACAGCAGTACAGCCACAGCCACCAGCACAGTGGTTACGATGTCAAAAGTGCGATTTGCAGTACGTTCACTCATCAGATGTCAGCAGCTCCTTTACATAATACTTTCATCCGTCAGCTTCTTGGATGCATAGTTAGCGCCAAGTACAAAGATCAGACCAACCACGGCCTGAAACAGGCCAACCACCGTTGCCAGCGTATATTGCCCGGATTCCATCCCGATGCGATACACAAACGTGCTGAGCACATCGGAATAATCCCGAACTGCGACATTACCGATCACATAAGGTCGATCAAAACCAATCGTGATCATATTGCCCAGATTGATAATAAGCAGCGTGGCAATCGTCGTTTTCATACCTGGAATCGTAATATACCAAATCCTTTTCATGCGCCCTGCACCATCTACCTCGGCAGCCTCGAACAATTCCCGGTTAATCCCGGTTAAGGCAGCAAGGTATAAAATCGTTCCCCAGCCTGCACTTTGCCACACACCCGTAAGCAGATATGTCAGCACCCAGTCATTTTTATCCGTCAAAAATGGAATCGCGTCAAAGCCGAGCGAGGTAAGCGCATTGTTGATCATGCCGGACTGTGTACCAAACACCTGATACACAATCCCACCGATAATCACCCACGAAATAAAATGGGGAATGTACAAAATCGTTTGCGACAGCTTTTTAAACCAGACCACTTTCATTTCATACAGCAAAATCGCCAAGATTAAAGGTGCTGGAAAAGATACCAGCAGATCAAGCAGATTCAGTACGATGGTATTACGCAGCGTTCTATAAAAATCGTCCATGCGGAACACTTCCCGAAACGCATCAAACCCGATCCACTCGCTTCCTGTAATCCCCTGAAAAAAGTTAAAATCCTTGAACGCAATCTGCACGCCCCACATCGGACCATATTTGAACACAATGAAGTAGGCCAGGGGCAGCACAAGCAACGCGTATAATTGCCAATATCTGCGGAAGTAAACGTTCCCTTTCATGCGCTGTCTCCTCCTTTACTTTCCGCCTTCTTACTTGCCTGTCATGGCCTTGTAAGCTTCGGTGCGCTCATCCAATATCGCCTGGCCGCCGCTCACCATATAATCCTTTAATGAAGCATCGAAGACGGCATCAAACTGCGCCGGAGGCACCATCACGGATTTGACGACCATTTCGTCAAACTTATCCAGCAGCGAGTTGCTGTATTTCGACTCTGATTTAATGGGATGGTCGAATTTCAGCGGGGGAACGGTATCTGTGTTGGATATATCCATAGCCTTGCGAACATCCTCCTGGAACTGAGGAGGCATAGCCAAAATAAAGGCTTCCTTGTTTTTCTGATCGTCCCCTGCGATCTTGCCGTTCGCAATAATGACTACATCACCCTGATTATAGATACGATCCTGCGCTTCTTGTGTTGGATTTTCCTTGGCGACCGGGATTCCGTCTTTCAAGGTATAGTTCTCGCCTTCTACACCGTTCTGCATATCGCGCAGCACCTTTTCGGAAGACATCCAGTCCAGATACTTAATGGCCTCAATTGCATGCTCACTGGATTTAGGCACCATAATGTAGAGGCCGTTGGATGCAAATTCCGGTTTGGCATGCTTACCCTCACTGTTGGTGTATGGATCTATTGGAGTCAGCTTGGCTTTGGGTTGGTTGGCTAACAGATTTGGATAGGCTGAGTCGTTATAAAAGATGTTGTCATAATCATCGCTGAAAATGCCTATATTACCGCTTTGAATATCCTGAGTCAGCTGTTTTTTGTCCTTATCCAGACCGAAGTCCTTGCTGATCAGATTTTCATTGTAAAGCTTGTTCATAAACCGAACTCCATCCTTGAATCCAGGCAGCAGGATCGGATAGTCACGAGAACCCAGCTTTTGGGTCAGCGTATATTTTTGCTCATCCGTTACCGGCTTAATAAAAGACCACAGCAGCGAATCATATTGTCCCGGCTCCATCGTCATCCCCAGTGGAACCACTTTGCCGCCTGTTTTGCCAGGGTCTTTTTCCTTGAACGCTTTTAACGTGTTATATAGTTCGTCTGTCGTTTGAGGGACAGGCATTTTCAGCGCATCGAGCCAGTCCTGACGTACAAAGGAAGAATATTTCCCTAAGATGGTACGTTTGCCTGGAATAGCGAATTGCTTGCCTTCCACCTGACCGTAGCTCAGCGTATCTTCACCGAGAAATTTTTTGAGATTTGGACCATACTGATCCAGCAGTGGAGTTAAGTCCGTCAATCCACCTTGCTCCGCGTACCGTTCAAAGGTTCCGGAATCATAGGTAAAAACGATATCAGGTACATCGCCGCCGCTAGCCATCAGAACATTCAGCTTGGTAACCTCTTCCGAGCGCTGAACGGGCACGTACGTTAAATCAATATTGTTGGGTTTGCCAAAGTTTTCTTTTGCATAACGGGTTAAATAGCTGTCAGTAATGGTATAGCCTTGAGGTGTGTTGCCTCTGTCAAAAATTTCGACCTTCAATGAACCACCCTTGTCCCCGGCAGCGGTCGAGCTCTTGTCCGCCTCACCCGACGAGCACCCACTCAATACAACCGACAGTGCAACTGTAGCTGCAAGCAGCAGACGCAGCTTCTTCAATGTTCCTCCAGCCTTACTTCCTCTCATTCCTGAACACCCCTTTGTCTGCTTTTTCCCGTTCGTCGCCTCTTCTTATGGATGAGGTTATGGCATATCATGCATTGGCATGAGTCTGTCCCTTTGGTTCGGGATGTGCCTTAGTATGACATGACCGCAGGAAAACTGACAATAAACTAGTTTCCGAGCATAAACCGTTTGATTGAAAGCGGTTACCGAATATGATAAAACGCTTACTTTTATAAAAAATCACTATTTTCCTGTGAATAAACCATTTTCATCGTTCGATCCGTGTGAGATATAGTTCCATATCAAGTGACTTAAAAGTTGCTTTTGCGAAAAAAAGAGCATCCTCATCCTCATGGGATGTGATGCTCTTTCTGTATTTTGCACAAGTTCCAACGATGTACGAAGCTTTCTATTCCTGCTGTGAAATCTCTGACGGGAGACTCATGGATAACTTGCGTACCTTTCTTGTTTTCCCATCCTTACGGCTGCGTGATACATACACCATCATTAACGCACCTAAGGTCGCGCTGATCATACACGCCAAATTCATGAGCTGCGGCCCTCCGGCATGAAGGAGAAACCCATTTAACAAATTGCCTACAATCCCTGCCAGTCCGGCAAACACCATATTGAACACGCTTTGTCCGGTGGCCTGCATATCCTTTTCAGTAACATGCGATACATATTCAACCGCTGCAATGTAGAAGAATCCAAACGATAACCCGTGCAGTACCTGCACAGCGATCATAACACTAGGATCAGGAAAGGCCCACTGAATTCCCCATCGAAACATATAAGCGACGGCCCCTAGCAAAAGAGTTCTCTCCAACCCGATTTTTCGAATCACTCGTGAAGCGAGCAGCATGGAGGGCACATTCGTAATGGAGGCGACCAGCAGAGCAACCCCGACCAAACTCGGAAGTCCTCCTGACATTTTAAAGGCCAGTACAAAATAGGTATTGAATGCCGTTAATGTCTGATTTACCAAAAAGCTGCCGCCCAAGAATATTAAAAATGTCCGGTTGCGGATCAATTGTCCAATACCATCCGAAAGCGATTTGCGCAATACGAGATCTTCTTCCGTTTTTTTCGGCAGCGCCAGCGCGGTCAAGGCAGCAAGACTGTTCAGTGCCAAAAAAGGCACCCAGAGCATCGTCACAGATAAAAATGACACGAACAATCCCCCGGCATAACCGCCCACCGCATTGCCTATGCTTGCCATAAATCGTATGCTGCCATAGGTCGTGCCTGCCTTTTTGGCCGCCACAATTGCATAGGAATCAGCAATCGGCGCCTGTGTCGCCGTAAATATAGCCATGATGGAATAAACCAAGGCCATCAGCATAAAATGCTCCGACTGATAGCATACGGCCATGACTCCCGGGACCGCTACACTCAAAATGAGGACCAGCCGCATTTGACGATATTGATCCACAATAATTCCCCATATCGGCTGAACCAGAATGGATACCAACGTACCGATGGCCATCAAAACACCCACACTGCTGCTCGTCAACCCATTCTGAACCAGCAGCAAGGTCAAATAAGGGTTGAACATGCCCCCCGCCAAACCAATAAACAAATAGAAGCTTCGTAGCTTCAGCATCTGTGAGCCAACCATCTGGAAACCTCCCTGTTGTTTAGCGTACCGTGCTGCCCAGAATCGTCGCCAGACCTCCGATGGCCCCGGCTTCATTACCCAGCCCAGCAGGTACAATGGTACAAGGAATGTCCGTCCATAAGGCTACTCTTTGCCGAATTTCATCCAAATAATACGTGTTACTTTCTGCCACTCCGCCACCTATAACGATCATTTCCGGGTTTAGCAGGCTGATCACATTGGTCAAAGCCATCGCCATATGCGCCAGCGCAGGCTCCAAAATCGTTTGAGCCTCGATATCTCCTTCAGCCGCCGCTTGTAAAACATGTCGAGCCCCCACCTTGTCCCTGTCTCCTTCTGCCAGTCGAACCATGTATGTACCCGACATACCGGATGCGAGCGCCGATTTTACACTGCGTGTAATCGCTGTACCCGATGTTACAGATTCGAACACCCCAAACTCGTTCGTCCCTTTATGTTCTGCCGCTTGCCGCGCCTGTTCCTCACCTGCAATCCAGTACGCCATCTCACCGGCGCCGCCTGCGGCACCCTTGTACAGCTCGCCATTTAAAATAAGACCGCTACCGATGCCTGTTCCTACCGTTACCATCATGACATGACGTAATCCCCGGGCTGCCCCTAGCCATTGTTCTCCTAACGCAGCCATGTTCACATCATTATCCAGAACCAGGCGACCGCTATATCGCTGTGCAATGATAGATCGTATATTTTCATGTGTATTCCTGTCATCCGTACTATCCCTATACGCACGTTCTTGAGAACTCCAAGGAATCGCCGGAGCATGAGTGATCGTTCCGCTATCGTTATCTACCATACCGGGAAAGCCGATGCCAATGCCTTGCAGCTGTTCCAGTGATAAGCCTGCCTGCTTCAGACTATACTCCAGCTCCCCGAACAGGCGATCAAAGAAAAAATGGGCATCCTTCGTATGAACCGTCGGGAACTTATGTCTCACCACCACTTGCCTTTCCGCTGTGCCAATACAGATCAGTGTCTTCGTTCCGCCAACATCAATGCCTGCGGCCCAGCCGGAAACCTTCGGCTCATCCCTGTGTTGCTTTTGTACAAATATGTCCGCCATAGCCATCCTCCGTCATTCCGGTTCGCCATTATGCCTGCCAATTTATCGGCCATTGACGCCCTGTGGTTCAAGATATGGACATAAGTATGGCATTTGAAGCCCTGTGCCGCAATAAACTAAATTCCGCCCGATAAACCGACTCGTTCTGCCCGATTTTTAAGTAAAAAAACAAAAAAGGCGAGCGCCTATAGCGCCCCCCCTGCTACTGAATCCTCCGGTTTTAATCTCAGCTTGCGATAATCTCCTGGCGTTACGCCAACTACACGCTTAAATACCCGTCCAAAGGTAATTGAATTGGCATAACCAACCTGTGTCGCAATATGCTGAACTGTCTCCGTGGTGTTACACAGCATTTGCTGGGCGTGGTTCATACGAAGCCGTGTCAAAAAATCAACGAATTTCATGTCAAATTCGGTTTTAAACAGATGACTGGCATATTTAGGCGACACATCAAAACGCTCACTCAAATGATTTAATGACAAATCCGGGTTCGTATAGTGCTCTTCAATATATTGCTTCATTTCGCTTACCATAGCCCGATAGCTTTTGGTTTCACTGGCTGCAACATACGTCCGATAGACAGTGGTCATATGCTCCAGCATTAGCGTATGCATCATAGCCAATGAGGAAGCAGACTCAACCTCAGCTTTCCAGCGTTGTCCCTCTGACCCGTTAAAATAACGATCCAACGCGCCCGATACATCCTTCATTTCGCGCATTTCCCGTTCCAGCAGCTCCTGTAGCCACCGCACTATCGTTAAAATATCCCCATCCTTCAGCCTATCCGTTTCCATTGCCCCGAATAGTCCTTCCAGCTGTATACGCCAATCATGGTTTGCCAGCCGAAAAGAACGAATCGTCTCCGAAATCAGCGGTAGATACGAATATAACGGAATTTCATTCGCCTGCGGAACCTGATCACTGGTCACAATATCGCGTACCCCAAGCGTTAACCGATATCGCAGAGCAGAAACAGCTGCCCGATAGGAATCCTGAATATGCTCCAGCTCGTGAGTTTGGCCACCAATTCCAATTGTAAGCTGTACCCCCAGATGCCCATGCAGCCACTCACAGCCCGTTTGCGCCATCTCTTGCAGCTTCACTCCCAGCAGACCTTCCCCATCGCCTTCCTCTTTCCGCAGCAAAATGGAGATTCTTTCACGGCTCATCCATTCTGCCCAGCCCTGCCATCCATAGGTGGCTGCAAGCTCCTGTATTACACCAAGCAGCGACAGGCTTAAACGTTGATCTGCATCCCCGTGATCCTCAGAACGCCCGCTGCCCGCTGATTCCTCGTCCTCTGTCTGCGGCAGGTCCAGATCGTGCAGTTCTACCACCATAACGGCGTAGACCGGAAAAACCTCCCCCTTCCCGCCATCTGCAAAAGGAGAAAGATTATTCAGCCGAAATTCTACCGTTTCGGTGGCTGTACCTTCCATAAGATCAAGGAACAGCTGCCGCCGCCGAATGAGTATATTCGCATGCTCCTGCTGTTCATAATCAACCGTTTGCCGAATCAGACTTTGCAGCGCATGATCAATCATCCACAGCTCATCCTTATTGTTCTCCTCACCGGGACGGTCGGGCAGCTGTTGGATACGTTGCATCATCAGCTGAATTGGCCTGTAATTTCTGCGGGTCACATAAATAATGTAGACCACCGCCAATATCACTACAGCCAATCCAATCGCAATCCAGACATAAGAGATCACAGATACCCATTCGAACAATTGCCCGGCACGAATGCCGCTATCAAAGCTCCATCCCAGCCGGGGGGAGAGCAGATGAGTCAGCTGCTGCCCGTCCTCTGCTTTTACAGCATCCTCGGTTCCAGATGCAGCCGGATAAATCGCATGTCCGCTGCCATCGTTAATCACCAGGTAGGAAACAGCCGGGTTCGTCATTTGACCGATCACTTGCTCCAACGGATACACACCGATATTGATCACCAGCAGTCCTTGCCCCCCCAAACGGCAAGGGGAGCCGCTTATGCATCGAAATCACACGTTCTGATGTATGCTTTCCCGGCTCCTTCCATTCCCGTACAGGCGACCACTGCCGATCCTCCGACCGGAGCGCCTGCTCAATGTATGGATAATCAACAAACATCGAAGCATCCTGAAGACCACTCGTGGTTAACACCTTATGATCTTTCGTTCGGTAAAAATAAATAGAGTGTACCAGCTCGTGATTATCCTTAAGCGTACGCAGGCTGCCTCCCAGCTCATATAACATCATGCTGCCGCTTTGAGCTTGTCCATTCAGGAAGGAGCTGTAGCTCTTGTTCGTCTCCGCCTCATTTAAAACGTCCATCTCTACCTTCGTCAGTGAATTTTCCACACTGTCCATCACAAATCCGGTCGTGATCCGATTTGCTTTGCCGGTTTCATTGCGCGATATCTCGTTCACGATCAGGAAGGATAAGAAAATAAGAATCGACACTGTCACCATAAAAATCGGGAAATAGGAAAAAAGCAATCTCCTGTACCAGCTCTTTCGCATCATGTCCCCCCTTGCCGCCTAATGCCTTCACGACCCTCTCTATAGAGCTTCATTCAACATAAGCATACTTATGATGTCAGTTTTAGTGTACTCTCGATTATACTTTGAACCTATTCTACCAAATTTAGATGCTACATAGATAGAATTCTTACAAATTATTCGTTAACAATTCATTTTCAAGCTTTTTATTGTTATATATATTAACATAATGAAAACGCTATACATATCATGTAAAAATAAATGGAAATACCAAAAAGACCTATCCATTGTCTACTTAAAGACGGATAAGCCTTTACGGTTCCCCTAAACTTTTATCCAATCTATCAACGATTGCACCGTCAACCTGCCTGGTGAAGCTGCCTCAAATGCTGAGGCGCCATTCCTCAAGTCCATAAACTCTACGATCTTCGGAATGCCGGGGGCCAGATCCAGATGGTTATCGCTGAAAATGCCCTCGCGTTCGGCCGACAGCCATACATGTCTGGCTAGCACATCCGAACAAAGCATAAAGCTGCTGCCTCTGCTTCCCTGTACCTCGGTTATTTTAATATTCGTCTGCGGTAAATCCATCGCTTTGGTATCTGCAAAATAAACTTCACAGGAGGCCACCTGTTCACCATGTTGTGTCAGACATGCGACTAGCATATGCTCTGCACGATTTAGGCCGTTCAGCCATTTGTCGGTTGGCAGTATATGTACGATCCCTGCATCATTGGCTGACTGGTTTACCTGAATCTCCTCTTCACGGATCACTTGACTGCTGCGAATATGCAAAAGCGTCAGCCGCAGCGTACCTGCAATCGGCTTCAGCGTATCGTTGACGATATGCAGCTCCTTATTGCCCTGCTCTGTATCCGCCACGCTCAACAGCACATCGGCAAAGCTGCGCTTCGCCGTATATTGAAGCGCCTTCCAACGACCGAAATAGTCTATACTCGACCAGGATGCAACGGGCCAGCAGTCATTCATTTGCCAATATAATGTTCCCATGCAATAGGGCTTGTGACGGCGATGCGATTCTATGGCCATTTTCATCGCTTCGGCCTGTAAAACCTGGCTCATGGGAAGAAAACATGTAAAATCCTTTGGTTCCCGCATATACCGTTCCATATATTCTTTAATCAGGCGATTGCCTGCCCCGTTCTTTTGATGCGCCAGCATTACCGCAGATTCCAGCGCCAAGTCCTTCTCCTCCGCATAAGCACGCACTGACTTATATTCTGGAAAGGACTGAAAACCATATTCACTCATAAAACGTCCCACATGTACATGGTAATGCTCAAATGGCTCAGATGCGTGCCATACCCCCCAGTAGTGAACATCCCCGGCCTTCGAGGACGGATGCGCATGCTGGTTTCGATCTCTGGTCAGGCCAATGAGCGGAGAGGAGGGCCAATAAGCTGTCTGCGGGGTCCAAGTGTGTACCGCCTCTGGTAAAATCCGGTGAAAGAGTGTTTCATAATCACTCCACAGGCGATCCCGTTGCTCAGGCGTGTAATCCTTTTTCCAGCCCCAGCCTCCGTTCTCCTCATAATGCGCCCATGCCGAATCAATCTCATTATTGCCACACCACAACGCAATACAGGGATGATTACGCAGTCGCTTGATGTTGTCCTCAGCTTCCTGTACCACATTATCCAAAAAGGCCTTATCCCCCGGATACATGCTGCACGCGAACATAAAATCTTGCCATATCAATAAGCCGTATTCATCACAAAGCTCATAAAATACATCTTCCTCATAAATACCACCGCCCCAAACCCGCAACATATTCATATGGGAGGCGGCCGCGCTGGCAATCTCATGCCGATATCGTTCCTTCGTCACCTCAGTGGCAAAGCTATCATTCGGAATATGGTTGGCTCCCTTTGCAAACACCGGGACTCCATTCAGTTCAAAATAAAAGCTCTCTCCCTCTGCATCCGGTTCACGTACAAGCCGGATCGAGCGCAGACCTGTTTTCACCGTTTTTTCCGCCATTACAGCTCCTTGCTCGCGCTCGACCAATTCGACTGCAAACGTATATAGATGGGGCTCTCCCAGCCCTCGGCACCACCACAGCTTCGGGTTACCTATAGCTAGTTCCAGCTCAACTGTTTGCTTGCCCTTCCGCAGGTGAACAGGCTTCGACCACACCTTGCTGTCAGCGAGGATACGCAGCTCGGCCTCTGTTGTCTCTCCCGCATTGTCCACTTCTATTACCGCCGTGAGCTTGGCCTCTTCTGCACTCACCTCGTCCTGTCGAATAAATAAGTCTCTCACGATCATACCGCACCAAGCCTCAACCCGCACCTCTCTCCAAATGCCGCTCGTCACCAGCCTTGGTCCCCAATCCCAACCATAATGATAGGGGGCCTTGCGCGCGAAAACGCTTACCTTTTTGTCTGCCAAGCCACCAGCTTCGGACTGATCATTCGGTGCAGGGAGTGCATAACCTAACCGTTCCAGCTTGGGGATATCTTCAGCAATCGGAGAACGAAAAGTAATTTCCAGCCGATTTTCCCCTAGTTGAACAAAAGCCCTCACGTCCTGTCTCCATTGCCGAAACATATTATGAGTCGACAAAACACAATGTCCGTTCACTTTTACAGCCGCATAAGTGTCCAGTCCTTCCAGCACCAATTCTATCCGTTGACATTGAAGCTGTTCTGCATGGATCTCAAAGCAAGCTTCATAGATCCAATCCTGCTTGTCAATCCACTGTACCTCAGCCTCGTTTATACCGACAAACGGATCAGGAATTAGCCCGTGCCGTAAAAGATCGGTATGCACACAACCTGGCACTTGCGCACGAAACCACTCATCACTTTGCGATTCCCTAAACCTCCAGCTATCCAACACTATCACATTGACCATGATCACAAAGCCTCCCTGTAAGGATGATTGGGAACATCTGGTTTTCTCTTTGAACATAACAAAAATAACATTAAGCTAACAAATTAGTCAAACTGTTTTTTCGCAAGATATTGGCACAACAACCAAAAAAGTCGCTCTCTGGCCTTAAACAGGCTAAAAAGCGACATCTATATCTTCTACATCAATGGAGTTAAGTTAATGTTATCCGAATACTAGCTATATCTGATTGAGCTGATTGGTCGCTCATGGTCATCGTTTTCCCGACTGATTCGCGGCGCATGTCGTTCCCGTATAACCAGTTCTGCGTGCAGCAGCTTTTTTTCGACAGGCGAATCGGGGTTGGTTATGCGCCATAACAATTGATCTACCGCACGCATTCCCAGCAGTTCCTTATCCACTCTTACCGTGGCATAAATCGGCATCTGTTCATTCGTATCATCAAATCCAGTCACCCCGCAGCGCCTCGGGACGTCAATTCCCTTCTGTTTCAGCACATCCACCACTTGCGTAGCAGTCACATCATTTGCGCACACAAATACCTCTGGCAGCTCCTTCTCGGTCAGCTTGTCCAATTCCTCATCCAGTACTTGCACTCCCCCGTGAAGAAAGGTCTTGTTCTGCTGTAATTGTACACCACTCATTTCCAGTGTGGAACGAAAAGCTTCCCACCGTTCATAGAAACTATGAGCATCGTCAATATGACCAACAAATTGAAACCGTGTATAGCCCCTGCACAGCAGGTCCTTCATTAATTCACTCATACATGTGCGGTTATCCGTAAACACCGTATCACATAAAAATGCAGCATCCCAATGATCTACCATGACGACCGGAATACCCATCCGATAAATATTCAGCAGCATCGGCGTTGAAACCGACCCTACCGTAATAATCCCCTTGATCGCTTCTGGGTTCAGCAACGAAAACATATCTTCAGTCGAGGGCTCCGTTAACGTAACCATATCCATTCCCTTGCGCTTCAAACGCTCGGATATCCCCTCAAATACAGGCCCCCAGTATCTGGATTCCCTGTTCTGGTGTCTTATATTTGGAAATAACACCAGCACAGTGCCCGACCATTCCCTGGCATCCGTATCACGCGGCTCTACCCCGGTCACTTTTGGATGATTGCGAAAATAGCCCATCTGGGCAGCCAACTTGACCAGCACCGTCCTTGTCTCTTCACTTACACCGGGCTTGCCTGACAATGCACGCGAAACAGCGAATTTTGAAACGCCCGCCGCATCGGCAATTTCCTGCAACGTTACTTTTCCACGCATTTTCTCACCCAACCCTATTTGGAATCTAGTCTGCTTCTGCCTTTTTTCAAATACACGGGTGTACCCCATAAACTGGTACCATCGTAGCATACATTGTTTTAGATCATCAAACGATATATTTGCGCGAATTCATATCACCCACCAAAATATGTTTGCTAATAAAAAAACAAACCGCATAACGAAGCATCATAAATTACTTGACGCAGAGTTATTTATTTCCTACAATTTACTATTGAAAGCACTTACATTATGTAAATCATACTTAATAAGGGGGATTTGCAAATGTTCAAAAACAGGTCGGTACGCCAAAGCTCCATCCTGCTTCTGAGCTTGCTGCTGCTCGTGACAACGGGCTGCGCAAGCGGAACAAACAGTACAGCATCAAAAGAAAACCCAGATGACACCAGTCCCATTACCTTAACCTTTTTTGGCGGTGATTCCAGCTCCAACTGGAACAACATGAAAGACGCGGTCGGGCAGGAAATTATCAAAAAAACGGGTGTTACACTCAATGCCGAATATGCAGTCAATGGCCGAGGTGAGGAAAAATTTGCTTTGATGGCGGCCAGTGGAGAGTATCCAGACCTTGTGTATCCCAAAGGGGAGGTTGGAAAGATGGTCGATGCCGGAGCACTCATTGACTTAACCGACCTGATTGACAAATACGGTCCTAATATCAAGAAAGTGTACGGAGACTATTTTAACCGTATCAAATATAGCAATGGAGATCCTGCTATTTATACGATTCCAACCAATTTGGGCGTAGATCATATCGCATTTGATGCACAGGCTGGCTTTGAAATCCAGCATCAGGCACTTAAAAAGCTGGGATACCCCAAAATTCGTACCGTGCAGGATTTTGAAAAGGCACTCAAGGACTATGTAGCCAAATATCCCACCACCAACGGACAGCCTACCATTCCCCTCTCACTTGATGCCGAAGACTGGAAACTTCAAATTACCGTGACGAATCCGGCCGTGACCGCTACAGGCGGACCGGACGATGGTGAGTATTATATTGATCCAAAAACACACAAAGCCATCCTTCACTATAAGCGCCCAGAGGAACGGGAATATTTCCGTTGGCTGAATCATATGTACAACGAAGGACTGCTGGATAAGGATACTTTTGTACAAAAAAGCGATCAGTACAAATCCAAGATCGCCGCAGGTCGGGTCATTGGACTCATTGATCAGGAATGGAATTACCAGGATGCCGAAAACGCCCTCAAGGCTGCAGGCAAGGATGAATTCACCTACGCCCATTTTCCGGTCACTTTAAACGAAAAATATGAGGATCATTCCCTCCAGCCGGTTGGGTTTGACACTGCGTACGGCATCGGAATTACAACTTCGTGCAAAAATCCGGTGCGCGCCATCAAGTTTCTGGATTTTCTGGCCTCTGACGAAGGACAAATTTTACGCAATTGGGGAATTGAAGGTCAGCATTACAATGTAGAGAACGGCAAACGAGTCATTCCGGCTGCTGTACAGCAGCGCAAAAACACCGATAATGCTTCTTTTACCAGAGAGTCGGGTATCGGTTTGTACTGGATATGGGGACCTCATTATGGAGATAGCGTCAAGGACCCTTCTGGCAATTACTACACAACCAACTATCCAGAGATGATTACCGAAAATTACAGCCAAGCTGAAAAAGAATCCCTTCAGGCATACAAGGCCCGCACGTGGAAGGACCTGTTTCCGAATGAAAAGGATTTTCCGGCAAAAGAGTGGGGGGCCGCCTACAATATGCCTGTTCCGACCGATTCGAACTATAATGTCATTTATCAGAAGTCGCAGGATATTGTACGTAAACGGATTCCTGAGGCTGTACTTGCCAAGCCGGGTCAGTTCGACACCGTCTATGACCACATGCTGAAGGAGCTGGATCAAGCGGGTGTACCGAAGGCTGAAGAAGTCTACACTGGTCTGATCCAAAATCGGCTGAAGCTATGGTACGGGGAGAAATAACGATCGTATAAGCTGAACTTAAACGTTACCTATCGTACTACTACGCATCGTGCCACTACGCAGTCGGATGGGACTTCTCTTGCACAGCACCATCCGACTACTCCGTTTTTATGTAGAACGATACTCATTAGAGATTCTTTTGCAAATCTTCACTTACTGTATTTCAGATCATAATTGCCCCTCGCCTCTTCTACATGCGAATAATTCGTTCTGCCCCACTGTCTTAATTCTTTCATTGGTTGAAGTAAGGTTTCACCTAAAGGGGTTAGCGAATATTCCACGGTAAGGGGTACTGTTGGTGTAATATGGCGTTGGACTAGCCCATCCCGCTCCAGCTTACGCACCGTTTGTGTCAACATTTTTTTGGAAATGCCCTCGACTCTTCTGGAAATATCCCCGTATCTGATGTGCCCATTCTCCAATGCGTAAATGACGAGTGCCGTCCACTTGTTGGAAATAATCTCAAGAACTCTGCTATAGCCACAACCCGCCAGCGTGATGTCGGGTTGTTTATTTGTGGTTGAAGATGTCAAATCCTTTCCCCTCCTATGCACTTAAAAGTACCCTGGACACATTAAAGTGCCTCCTTATGTCAGTTTAGATTTTATATTAAGCTATGTCCATACCTGCCACTACGGCAGTGTAACCGTCAAGAGTGAAGTTAGAGATTCACTTGGAAATTACTCTTCATTGGGAGGAAACGAACATGTCAAATATTATTAAACCGCGGCCTAAGCTGTATGTGATGGATAACGGACGAATGAGCATGGACAAGAACTGGATAATCGCCATGCATAATCCGGCCACGATTAACAATCCTAATGCCTCAACAGAGTTCACAGAATTCCCCATCTATACAGTATTGATCGACCATCCTGAGGGAAAGATTTTGTTTGATACAGCATGTAATCCGAACTCGATGGGCAGCGAAGGGCGTTGGGCCGAATCAACGCAATTGGCATCCCCTTGGGTGGCCAGTGAGGAATGTTACCTGCATAACCGGCTGGAGCAATTGAATGTAAGACCTGAGGAAATTAGGTACGTCATTGCCTCCCATTTGCATTTGGATCACGCGGGATGTTTGGAGTTATTTACGAATTCTACTATTATCGTACATGAGGATGAGTTGAACGGTGCGCTGCAGAACTATGCCCGTAATGTAAAGGAAGGAGCTTATGTCTGGGCGGACATTGATGCATGGATCAAAAATCACTTGCAGTGGAAAACAATCAAACGCCATCAGGATAACCTGGAACTGGCTGAAGGTATCAACATTCTCAACTTTGGCAGCGGGCATGCTTGGGGGATGATAGGCTTGCATATTGAACTGCCGGAGACCGGGGGGATCATCCTTGCTTCGGACGCTATCTATTCAGCGGAAAGCTACGGTCCACCCGTCAAGCCGCCAGGTATTATTTATGATCTGCTTGGTTACCGGGATACGGTGGAAAAAATTCGCACACTGGCTGCACGGACGAATTCTCAAGTATGGTTCGGACATGATATTAATCAATTCAAACAATTCCGCAAATCAACCGAGGGATATTACGAATAAAAAGTTTAATATATCAGGTATCCACCCCAAAAGCCCGCAATTTCGCGGGCTTCTATGATTCGCTCGTTTTGTCCGGATTAAACCGAGTAAAATAACTTATGCGGTTTCACTTTCAGGATTCCTTCGCTTGCTCTACAGCCTCATATTCACTTCGCAAAATCCCCATCTGAATGATGTCATAGTATTTTCCTTCCCTGAATAGCTTTTCCCGTAGCCGACCTTCCTCCTTGAAGCCGCAAGCCAGATAGCAACGGTGTGCACGTTCATTGAACGCATAGACCTCCAGCTCCAGCCGATGCAGGTTCAGAGCATAAAATGCAAATTTCTGTATTAGCCGAATCGCTTCCCGTCCGTAGCCTTTGCCCAGATCACCGTCACATCCGATCACAATTCCCAGTGTGGCGTGCCGATTCACCCAGTTGATTTTAAATAAATCCAGTTGCCCGATATAGTCCAGTGTGTCTTTATGCGCAATGACAAAGCCTTTGATCTCGGAGCTGCCGTCAATCATCATCTGTACAAAGGATTCGCTATTGAATTGTGAATGCGGATAGATAAATACATCGCTTAAACCATGTGTAATTTCCGGGTCATTGACCCATTTTCGTATATTAGGTATATCCTCCAGACGGTATTCTCTCAATACAATTCGTTCCCCAATGATATGCGGCATCGTCATCTGCCCTCCGTTATGTACTTTTTTGAAGATTCCAGCTCTCTACCAACACATTTTATGCTTCCATTATTCTCACAAACTCCACAAAACGTGTACCTTTATAATGATGCTCACCACGGTCCCCGATCACAATCATACCGAAGTCCCTATCCTTCACCTCCAGCTCCTTACGTTCACCCCCGTCAAATTCAAAGGTAATATAATTATAAGTCGAAGCCGAAAAATCGCCTGACCCTCCGCGTACCCTCGTGCGCTTATCCACAACCTTGCATGGACGCTGTATCAGTTCGGCTGCTTGATTGGATAGCCCTGCTCCTATCGTCTTGCCAATACCGATAATCATTAAAAGAGCAATAATGCCAAATACGGTAAAAAAGATCATATTAAACGATTCAGCCTCATCTATATAGCTACCTCCCATCTACTTCATCCTTTCTACAGTAAAATGTAAATTTACCATTCTATTGCCCATTGACAAATGGTACATCTTCAACCTCAAAAACTCCAATACTTTTTTAACATACTTACGAAAAAAAAGTTCTTTCGCTCTTTTCCGCACCCCGCTTGGACTTATACCGGATCTGGGCCCTCCTCTCCCCTCTGGACCGATTGACAAAACTATATATAGATATAAAATAGAAAATGTACTCTAAATATAGTGTAAAAAACGTATTTATGCCCGATATCTTGAAGATACAGGTATGAAAATACATGTAAATATAGAGTCCAGAATTTTTTAATACGGTTAATGCCGTTTTCTTTTTTTCGTTAATTGTTAAGGAGGTTGTACACCATGCTGATTGCCTATGATTCTAAAACCGGCAATGTAAAAAGATTTATTGGAAAGCTCAAGCTTCCGGCGGTTCAGATCCAGGAGCAAATGACTATAGATGAACCTTACGTACTCATTACATATACAACGGGGTTTGGCCAGATACCTGAGAGGGTATCTTCCTTTTTGCAAAAAAACGCTAAAAACCTTGTTGGTGTAGCTGCAAGCGGCAACCGTAACTGGGGTGAGAGCTTTGCCAAAAGTGCGGATTTGATTGCCGATCATTATAATGTCCCCGTGATTAGTAAATTTGAATTATCTGGAACGTTCGGAGATGTAGAGCGTTTTAAACAGGAGGTGAGCCGAGTTGCGGCATATTGAATTGAACAACATGTTGATGAAACGTGATACAGACGGCTTTTTCCAATTGGAAAAGGACCAAGAGGCTGTAGCAGAATTTATGAAGGAAGTTCAGGAACGGAGTTTGAAGTTTGCTGACACAGCTGCTCAAGTGCTGTATATGATTGAGAATGATTATTACGAAAATTTCTACAACAGCTATACGGCTGATGAAATTAATGATATTTTCCATATCACTCATAGCTATCATTTTAAATTTCCTTCCTATATGGCAGCATCCAAGTTTTATACCGACTATGCAATGAAGAGTAACGACCGTAAGGTCTATCTGGAGCATTATCCTGACCGGGTTGCAGCAGTCGCTCTGCATTTGGGACGCGGCAATGCCGATACGGCGCGCGTGTTGGCCCGCTCGATGATGGAGCAGCGCCTCCAGCCCGCCACACCCACCTTCCTGAATGCAGGCAAAAGCCGTCGTGGAGAACTGGTATCCTGCTTCCTGCTCGAAATGGACGACTCCCTGAACTCAATCAACTACGTGCTGAACACTTGTATGCAATTGTCCAAAATCGGCGGCGGTGTCGCGGTGAACCTGTCGAAGCTGCGGGCACGTGGCGAAGCGATCAAAGGCGTAGAAGGCGCAGCAAAAGGTATTATGCCTGTACTGAAGCTAATGGAAGACGGCTTCTCCTACGCCGATCAAATGGGGCAACGTAAGGGCTCAGGCGCAGCATATTACAACATTTTCGGATGGGACGTGCTGGAGTTCCTGGATAGCAAAAAAATCAATGCTGACGAAAGAGTACGCCTTAAAACACTTTCGATCGGATTGCTGGTACCGAACCGCTTTTACAAGCTGGCTCAAGATAATGAACCGCTGCATGTATTTGCACCGTACAGTGTGTATAAAGCCTATGGAACGCATTTGGACGACATGGATCTGGATGAAATGTACGATACGCTGCTCGCCGATGACCGAGTCAAGAAAAAAGTAGCGATGAGCGCACGTGACATGCTGACGAAAATTGCCATGATTCAGCTGGAATCCGGCTATCCATACATTATGAACAAAAGTAACGCCAATCAAGCACATGCCCTTAAAAATGTGGGCCAAGTCAAGATGTCGAACCTGTGCACGGAAATCTTCCAGTTGCAGGAAACTTCCGAGATTACCGATTATGGACAACAGGATACCATTCGCCGGGATGTGAGCTGTAATCTGGCTTCCTTGAACATTGTAAATGTGATGGAGCATGGCAAAATTCGCGAATCCGTTCACGAGGGCATGATTGCGCTCACCTCGGTCAGCGATATGACCCAAGTAGCTAATGCACCGGGTGTTGCCAAAGCAAACCGCGAAATGCATTCCGTTGGTCTGGGTGTCATGAATTTGCACGGCTACCTTGCCAAAAACAAAATTGCTTATGAAAGCAATGAAGCGAAGGATTTTGTCCGTACCTTCTTCATGACGATGAACTATCATTCCATAGAGAAGAGTATGGAAATCGCGAAAGCAGCTGGACAAAGCTTTTATGGATTTGAGGAATCGGATTATGCGACCGGTGTGTATTTTGACCGTTATCTGAATACGGATTATCGTCCGACAACTGCACGTGTGCAAGAGCTGTTCAACGGTATTTATGTTCCGACTCCAGCCGACTGGGACAAGCTGAAAGCGGATGTGATGAAAAATGGTCTGTACCATGCCTATCGTATGGCGATTGCGCCAACTGCCAGCATTTCATATATTCAAAATGCGACATCCAGCGTCATGCCGATTGTTGAGCAGATTGAAACACGCACTTATGCAAACTCGACAACCTACTATCCAATGCCTTATTTGCAAAGAGATAATGTGTTCTTTTATAAATCTGCTTATCAAATGGATCAGTTCAAAGTGCTTGACCTGATTGCGGAAATTCAACCTCACGTGGATCAAGGAATCTCGACAGTGCTTCATGTGAACAGTGATGTGACTACACGTCAGTTAGCCCGTTGCTACCTGTATGCTGCACATAAAGGACTTAAATCGTTGTACTACACACGTACCAAAAAGCTGTCTGTGGAAGAGTGTCTCACCTGCTCGATCTAAAGCATTATGGATAGCATGATGATTAGAAATTTGATGATATATAAATGCTTTTCATTAAAAGCTGTATCCAGAGTGACGTTCAGCCCATTACGGGTATGATTGGGTCACAGCCTTGCGGATACAGCTTCCGTATGTCAAGCATACGATGATTCGCCTGCATCATTTTATGGAGATCCTGGGGAATCTCGCAAGCTGAAGGGAGAATGCTAAACAATGACAGGTATACAAGCTGTAAACTGGAATCGCTCGGATGATGATTTCACACTGATGTTCTGGAACCAGAATATTATGCAATTTTGGACAGATGATGAAATTCCATTGTCTGACGATAAAATGTCCTGGGTAACCCTCAGTGATATCGAAAAAGAAGCCTACATGAAGGTGCTGGGCGGCTTGACTCTGCTGGACACCATTCAAGGCGGTGTGGGGATGCCGCAAATTATGGAGCATGTAGACGGACTGCAACGCAAAGCCGTACTCAGCTTTATGGCGATGATGGAACAAATTCATGCCAAATCGTACAGCAGCATCTTTACAACCCTGGCTTCCACGGAAGAAATTGACGGTGTATTCCGCTGGGTGGAAGAAAATCCGCATCTCCAAACCAAAGCAGAAACCATTCGTCAGTATTATATGAATATCCATACACCGAAAGACCTGTATCTCGCGATGGCCGCCTCGGTGCTGTTAGAAAGCTATTTATTTTACAGTGGCTTCTTCTACCCTCTCTACCTGGCAGGTCAGGGCAAGCTGACATGCAGCGGAGAAATTATCGACCTGATCTTGCGAGATGAAAGCATTCACGGTGTATATGTAGGTGTGCTGGCACAAGAGATTTATGCAGAGCTGGACGAGGAAGAGCAACGCGATCTCTACCAGACGCTGGTAGGCTTGCTGCGCTACTTGCACAATAACGAAGAACAGTACACCGAGCAAATTTATGCCCCTATTGGACTCGTAGACGACGTTAAAGTCTTCTTGCGCTACAACGCCAACAAGGCCATGATGAACTTGGGCTTTGATCCACTTTTTGAAGAAGAAGAAGTCAATCCAATTGTATTCAACGGCATCAGCACCCACACCAAGCAGCACGATTTCTTTTCTAAAAAAGGAAACGGCTACGTGCGTGCAATGAATGTAGAGCCGCTGACCGATGATGATTTTAATTTTGGTGTATAGATCATAGATAGGTATATGTGAAAATAGTTTGTTTAGGTGACGCTGAAGAGGGCCGCTCCGCGAGTGGATGGTTCTTCCGATCGCAGTTGCCAGGGGATTCTTTTTGAATTAGTTATAAGGTTAGAATCCCCGGCAAAGGCGAACGCTTCGCTTTATATTTACAAACCATACAGACATCATCTAAGAACGTGTTATAGTCATCTCTGCATACTGAGTCACATATCTTTGTATATTTGTAGTACTTCCAAAAGAAAATCCTTATCATACCCTGTTTTTTGATGGAGTCGATCACACCATGCTTTAATATCCTTTATCTCAGGTTCATTTATCATTCCAGCCGTCGTACTAAGAAAACTTGACCAGTTATAAAACTCCCAATGTGCAATTTCTGATAAATATGAAATCCTGCATTCTAGCAAAGGCGACTTTTTTATCGTGTTCTGAGAAATTTCCGCCGCCTTCCAAAATGATGAGAGTTCCAAGGGTACAAGATCGAACTTCTGACTACTCATTCTACCATTAGGTCTGTGATATAAGATTGTAACCGTATCCTGATGCAGTTGGACCTCAATTTCTGCTGCTGGAAAAAAGCCTGTTAATCTCTCTGATGTAAAGCTTGGATGATCTGCATCTACTAATACTGGAATCAACCATTGGTCTCCCAAGTCGCATAAATAACGTCTGCCATCTTCATTTTTAGCGATTACAGCGACGTGTGCCTCTGTTGTCCCTAAATCATGGCCGATGGGATAAGCTTCAATTCCTTCTTTTTCAAACTCGTGCAGCAGCCATATCGCTAAGTCAAAACAATTACCTGTAATCCCATACCGCTCATGGTGCTCCTTCATTAAAGACACATCTCTCTGTTTCTTTCCATCCGTTTTCCTATAAAACCAAGCTTTCGTTAACGTCTCCATCGGAAAGGTATTAAACTTTTCCCATACAGACAAAATCTCGTTAGGGACTAACATCGTCAACCTCGTCAGGTCTCCATTTTGATCATCAAAGAAAGTTCCACCCATACTATAAGTATGCATATTTGATTTTCAAAAAAAAGCATAGTGCTATGATTGAAAAGGAGGCTTAATGAATAGAACTTATTCACGTCATTAATGAGGCATTTCAGGCGGCACAATCAGGGGATGTTCTACGGTTAAGGGAGTTTCTGGAATCTTACCCAAGCGTAACCCACACTGAAAATAGCGATGGACTTGCTCTATTGGGATTTGCAGCACATGACGGTCATGCTAATGCTGTGCAAGTCCTTTTGGATCATGGAGCCGATATTGATGCAATATCTTGAACGAGGGCATTCATGCAAAAAACGGCCAGATCGCCTAAATAGCGAAATCTGACCGTTTTCCATTGTTTATGATCGAGCCTCTGTGAAAATTTGAAAGGTGACACCAAACTTATCTGTGACATTCCCATAGGCAGGACTAAAATGGGTTTCTTGCAAGGGCATACCCACCTGTCCTCCTTGCTGTAAAGCATCAAACATTTTTCGGGCTTGCTCCACACTGTCGGTTGTAATACAGATGCTCACCTGGTTCCCACTGCTGAACGGCGATCCGGGAAAGGTATCGGAAAACATAAGCTCTGTCTCACCAACTTTAAGGGTAGCATGTCCAACACGTTCCTTGATCTCTTCGGGAATCGGAAAGTCAGGGTTTTCCGGCATATCGCCAAAGGTTTGAATAAAAAGCAGTTGCGCATCCAATGCCTTTTCATAAAATTCGATTGCTTCTTTTGCATTTCCATTCATTGTGATGTAAGGAATCAAACGTTTTGACATCTTCAACACAGCTCCTTTATATTAGGTTCACCCAGCCACTTCTCCTGTATTATATGCAAAACTGGTCAACAAAAACAAATCTGCTTTTGGCTTCTCTCTAAATGGGCTTTTCATGCCGTGCCTGCTCAATAATCTGCCGAATGAACGGCCCTTTGGCTTCGGTATATGCTGCACGATCATATGTGAATTGCTGCGCCAGGTCTTTTTTCAGGTCATTGTACGCCCGCAAGCTTTTTGGATGTGACTGTAAATAGTTACGGAACAGCAGATGATTCTGCCAATGCTCTCCTTTATACTTATAAATATGTAAATGATGAGTGCCTGCTCCCCATTCTCCACGGCGAAAGAAAGCCCGCTCTGGAAAATCAGGCTTAGGTACATATTCATATCCATTACCAAGCAAGCGCTCATGATGATCGGATTGAATATTTGCCAAATCCTCCACCCCAGCCATCATATCAATAATAGGCTTGGCTCCCAGACCAGGAACGGACGTACTGCCGATATGCTCTATGCCGATGCATAGTTCTCCGAGAGCCTCTATAATTTTCGTTCGCTCCCGCGCATACTCCTTCGCCCACTGCGGATCATATTCGGATATCTCCACATGCGAGGACATACATGAACACACCTTCCGTTATTTTCTAAAAATGCCTTCTAATCGCGCATGGCGCAAATCAGAAGGCATCCTCTTGTTCAACAAATATCTAGCAACTCCAACTATTAATAATTCCAGCCCTATTGCGGCTTCTCAATCACAATCAGACAGGTACTGTCTGGCAAAGGAACCGGCTGTCCCTGCTCGTCTGTTAGCTCAACACGCTTGGACAACGCCTTGGTATAACCCTCCTGTAAATAGTGGCGGTTCACCCGAATAATCGCCTGTGATCCAAGTGTGTTACGAATACACTCCTCATACTGTGAAGGGGTAAAATAACCAAACTGCTCCTGCACTTCATGCACATAGGCTTCTGCTCCCCAGGTATAGGTGTACAGAAATTCCATCGCATCGTTCACAGGCAATACAGCCTCAGACTCACTCACACGCTCCATTTCAAGTTGGCGACCTGCAAAATCTTCGGCATAACGCATCAGCCATTCCATCCCGTCCGGCTCCAGGAATCGGATACGTCTGCGCTGTTCTGTCGGTTCAGTCATAATACCGTCACGAATAATGATGCGTCCGCCGGGTGCCAGCACACGATAGGCGCTCTCCAGAGCAGCCTCCACTGTTTGCGGATTGAACCGGGTCCCATCTCGTTCGATGTAAGAATACAGTTCATGGAGAATGGTAGAAAAAATGACCGTGTCCATGCTCCCCGTCTCTACAAATTCCTCCAATCGGAGCGCATCCCCTTTGATCACATCCCAACGGTGACCCTCCAATTGCTTTTTCCGTTTAAGTGCTTCAATAACATTCACTGAGATATCAAGCCCCAGCGGCTTTGCATCCGGCCTTTCCTGCTCAATCAGATCCAGCAGCACGCCCCCGCCAGGTCCAATGTCCAGAATACGGGTTCCGGTCACGTAGTCCAGAATGACCCTTTTGTAATCTACAGTCTGATTCATATCCGTAAGATACGTTTCCTCATTATGAAAACGATCATAAGCATCACGCCGTAAGCCAAACAGATCGAACAGCAGCAATACGGCCTTATCATACAGCGGCGTTTTTTCTGCCTCAATACAGAAGTCAATCAGCTTCTCAGCCGCAGATGAAAATGCAAAATTAAAAAATACAGTACTCGGCAGCTCCTCCTTATGCTCCACGATCACATTCAAATGAGGGTTATGCTTCCGCTTTCCTTTTAAAAGATCCTGCCAGGACAGCGCACTCAGATATTTTTCAATCATTCGTTTTTTGTATATGTTAATTTTCTTGACACCACGATAATCATAATACATCGTGTTCATGAGAGATTCAAAGCTGATATGACGTACCGTAGCTGGCTGCTCCTGTCCCGTTTCCTCTCTCAGCGCGAGCAAAAACACCTTTACCAGCTCTTCAAGCGAAAAATCCTGCAAAGCTGACTCTACATACCAAAGCGTGCGATTCTCCAGCGGAGCAAGCGCCTTTTCCACATTTAGCTCACGCTTTAACTCCTCGTAAGCCTGTTCAAACGGCTCCCCTTCATGAATAGAAACGGACCGCAATCTCTGCAGCCGTTCTTTTACGCCCCAAACCACAGGCACGTTATCCCATGCGATCCAGCCGATCAACTGCTCCACTTCACTCCGTACCTGCTCCCATAGAGCAGGATCTACCCCGGCGATAATGCATTCGTTCAGAGCGCGTAAAACAAGCTCCAGCTCCTCGGCGCTTAGCCAGCCCTTCCGAGTAATTTCCAGCAACGGCCGATTTTCCGAAAAAGGAATTTCGCCCCGTATATACTGTCCGATAAGTCCGTGCGTCTCAATCAAAATCCGGGTCATGCTGTTGCGCGGATACGCAGGGGACTCCGCTTGAGCCTGTCTGACATATAGTTGGGAAGAGCCGATATTATGTACAAATAAATTAATGCCCTCCTGCTGCCAGCGCAGACGTTCACGGCCTGTACCCCCTTTGGCCGTCTCAGACCATACCAGCACATCCTCCAGCAGCTCTTTAATCCAGAAAGACAATGGGAGACCGTCCAAAATGAGCAGCGTACGCTCCACATAATCCAGGACAGGATTGGCATCCTTGAGCTCTCCTATGGAGCGGATGCGCTCCAGATTGACAATACGCTCCTCAGCCGAAACAAGCAGCTTCAGCCAAGTGGGCATATCCCAGGCCAGATCATTTTCTTTCCGATAGTTAGCAATGGCTTTTAATGATTGCAGCATTTTTCTCACCTCGTGTGATTCGGATTCGGTATGCACATGAGACTTTGGAAAAAACTCTTGGATAAATTCCTTTATAAACTACACTTTACCATACATTTGCAGTTTCCATCCCGTGGAAAATATTAAACATTTTTATCAATCAAATGATGAACAAAACAGAATTGCCTTTGCATTCACGAATGAAAAAAAGATATCCCCTAGCCTTTAGCTTGGAAGATATCTTATTTACCTTGTTATATGCATCAATACTATACTTCTTATTTATCCACGGGTACTCCGTCTGGTACTGGAATACCAAAGTCAGGGGTTCCATCTTCATTCCAGTTCAACGGCTGCACGCGTGTATGACGATTGGGATCATACAACGGGTCGCCTGTAATTTCCTTATAATTGCGAGCGTGGTACACGAGAAAATCGCTACCGTCAGGCGCAACCGTAAAGCTGTTGTGACCTGGTCCGAATTGACCTGTTTTCTCATTCGTACAGAATACGGGTACAGGAGACTTCGTCCACGATTTCGGATCGAGTAAATCTGCATTCTCATCCGCAGTCAGCAGACCCATGCAATAATTGTGGTCAGTCGCGCTGGCTGAATAACTGATAAAGATCCGCCCGTTCCGTTTCAGAACCGCAGCTCCTTCATTCACCTTAAAACCAATGACCTCCCAATCATATTCAGGGGTAGAGATCATCACTTGCTCACCACGCAGCGTCCACGGATTACTCATTTCAGAAATGTACAGATTGGAATTACCGACAATGTCCGGGTCCTTCTGAGCCCACACATAATACAGCACTCCATTATGCTGGAAGGTTGTCGCATCGAGAGCGAATGATTCCCATCGGGTTTTGATCTGTCCCTTCTCCACCCATTCTCCTTCCAGAGGGTTAGCAGAATCATTTTCCAGCACAAACATCCGGTGGTCGAACAGACCTTCCTTCGTTTCTGTTGTACGAGCTGCTGCAAAATAAATGTACCATTTATCATGAATAAAATGAATTTCCGGTGCCCAAATGTTCGCGCTTAATGGACCTGTTTCATACTTGTGCCACACTGCGACAGGCTCTGCCGTATTCAAACCTTGAATGGTACGGGCCCGCCGAACCTCAATGCGGTCATACTCCGGCACGGAGCCGGTAAAATAATAGTATCCATCACTGTGCTTGTAGATCCAAGGGTCTGCCCGTTGCTCAATGACCGGATTAATAAAAGGTACAGGTTGATTCATGGTTTTTCTCTCCTCTATGTGTAATATGTAGTTCATACCTTTAATCGCTGATATGCTTACCCCAAATTGAAATTCCCTTATTGTTCATACCTGTAAAAACTAGCGTATGGCGACCCAGCTCCCAGTCCCATGAAGGAAGCAGTAACAGTTGCTCCTTGGTTCCTTCGGATGTATCGCTCCAATCCATTGTTAAAGTACGCTTGCCATCAAAACTCCACTGGCCTTCAAGAACTCCGCTGGTTGCCCGTCCTCCGTCTTCCAGACGGAGTGGTTCAGCCTCCACCTGACCGTCCACTTCCTGCTTCATCACAATGCGTTCCCAACTGCCGGATAATAATCTTTGAGGTATATCCTGCTCCTTTTCGCCTGCATACCGTTCCGGTGATACGACAGGCCAGCCATCCGCCGTCCACAATATCTTGCGTACATGCAGGTACGGCCAGCTCTTATCCGTCTCTCCCCGCGCATGATGTACCATATAATAATCCTCTCCATCCTTCAGGACGGAATTATGACCTGGCGCAACCCAGCCTTCTCCTTCGCTGAATCGATAACCGCCCAGTATCTTGTTGCCAATCTCGTATTGAGGTAAATAGCTGGTATCTGCCATATCATGTCCGTTCATATCCACGTACGGTCCTGTGATGAAATCCGAGCGGGCAACGCGAACATTGTAATCCTCAAACAAGGAATCATATGAGACAAACAAGGAATCATATGAGACAAACAAGTAATATTTACGGAAGGTTGGATTGTACACAATGTAAGGCCCTTCCACAGCACCGTCTTCAGTTGCCCGATCTCTGGCAGCGATATTTTGCCCATAACCGGACTCTTTGAGCTTCCCCGTCTGGGGATCAAGCGGTGTAATGTAAATACCGCCAAAAAAAGAGCCGTACACCATCCACGGATTCCCCTCCGCATCCAGCACAGGATTGGCATCAATCGCATTCAGTTTGTCATGCTCATCCGTTTTAACAACCAGCCCCTCATCCTTCCAAGGACCTTCCGGCGAGCTGGATGTCTGCAATCCGATAGCTGACCGTGTGCTGCCAAAGGTGGAGGCGGAGTAATACATTCGATAAGTATCACCCATCTTGATAACGTCCGGTGCCCACAGATTCGTCGCTGATGACCATGCTCCCGCTTCCTTGGGGATGCCGGGCAGTGCATACTGAACCCAGTTCCAGTGAATCAGGTCGGTCGATTTGCGCACCATGACACCCGGCCTCAGCTCTCCACCCGTCTTTACATCCGTCGAGAATACATAATAGCCCTGATCTGTTTTAATAATCGCCGGGTCATGTGCATTGTTGATGGTCCAGCGCTGTTCATCGTTTATCGTACTTTGATCATACAAGTGATCAGGAGGCGGAGCCTGCGGATACACTGGGTCCGGGGTGTTATCCCCACAGCCGGATAGGCCTAGCATGAGCAGCATAACCATAATTGTTCTTCTCCTCCTTCCTTTATTCATTACATATCGTGACTGTCTTCCATCGCTCCTCGGTGACTCCCATGGACGCACTTATCCTTTGACACCGGAAATGGCAACTGATTCAATAATTTGTTTTTGGAAGATCAAGAATATAATTAATACAGGTAACAACGCTATAATGGAAGCTGCCATAATAAGCGGATAGTCTGTCTGAATGGCATAAGTCGCATTAAAATTCGCGATAACCAGCTGCAATGTCTGCGTTTCTGGTGAGTTCAAGTAGATAATCGGTGCCAAATAATCGTTCCAAATTCCCATGAACCATAAAATAAGCTGTGCCGCTACTGCCGGCTTAATGAGCGGGAACGTAATGGACGAATATAGTCGGAAATAAGAGCTGCCGTCAATTTTAGCTGCTTCGATAATGGCATCCGGTACACTGAGCAAATACTGCCGCAGGAAAAAGATCATAACTACATTCCCAAACAAACCGGGAACAATCAGAGGCAACAGCGTATCTACCCAACCTAGCTTGGAAAACATCATAAACTGCGGAATCATAACCGTTGGATATGGAATCATCATAGATGCGATAAGTGCAAGAAACAGTTTGTTTTTATGAGGGAATCTCAGCTTTGCGAATGCAAAGGCAGCCACGCTGGATGTAAAGGTACCCACCACGGTAACACTTACAGCCACAATCACGCTGTTCTTGATCCCGCTTAGCAGAGGTCCTGCTTCCCAAATTTCCTTGTACTTGCTAAACTGGAACACCTCTGGTATCCATACCGGTGGAAGTGCAAAGACATCCTGCTTTTCCTTCACCGAAGTGGACAGCATCCATAGCAGCGGCGCGATCATCACAATCGCTCCAATGGCCAGTGCAATAAAGATCGTGATATTAGTAACTTTCGTTCTTTGACTATGGGACATCATCAGACTCACTCCTTTCCGCGAAAATCAATCTCCATCAAAGGACGATTTTTCATTCATTTTGAATTGAATCAAAGTTACGATAAAAATGAAGATGCCAAGAATCATAGCCATCGCGGAGGCATATCCCATTTGCAGGTTTTTGAATGCCTTATCCCAAATATAGAAGACGATTGAGGCGGATGAATATTCCGGACCCCCTGTAGGTGTCATAATGTTCATTTCAGTAAAGATCTGCGAACCACCAATGATATTGGTTACGACTAGGAAAAAGGTTACCGGTTTCACCATTGGCCATGTAATGTTGCGGAACATTTGAAAGCCGCTAGCTCCATCCAGCTCTGCTGCTTCATAATAAGAGCGAGATACGCTTTGCAGGGCTGCCAAATACAGCAACATCGTGTAGCCAAGACCCTTCCATACCGTCATAAGGATCAAGGCAGGCTTAACTGTATCCTTATCCATCAGCCAGTTGGGACCTTTAATACCGAACAATTCGAGGAATTGGTTCACCAGACCGTAGTCTCCGTTGTATGCCCAGTTCCACATAATGGAAACCGCAGCCAAGGAAGAAATAACCGGAATATAATAAATCACACGAAAAGTTGTCGTGCCTGGAATCTTGCGATTCAATCCCAGTGCCAGCAGCAAGGCTAACACAAGACCGATTGGAATACCCAGCATTAAGAAAAGAGTATTGTACATTGATTTGTAAAACAGTTCATCGGTAAATAAATCTTTAAAATTGTCGAAACCAATAAAGTTCATTTGTCCTAATCCGTCCCAGTCTGTAAAAGAGCCGTATAACGAATAGACAAACGGGAACAACGTAAAGATTAGCAAACCGAGAATAGGAGGAAGGATAAATAAATATCCATATATCTTCTCTTTGCGATAGAGATTAGATTTGGTTATCACAGGGCTCACCTCTGTTTCTAATTTGGAATAAAGATGATGCCAGCAGCATGATATCAGCCACTAACATCATCCTCTATCCGTTATTAACGTATTATTTCTGTGATTTTTTCTCTTGCTCCACCGCTGTATCCAGCAGTTTCTGCATCTTCGGTTGTTCCTGCTTCACATAATCAGCCGCCGTAACTTTACCGTCCAGTACGGGCTGAATATCTGTGAAGAAAATATCATACCATTCCGCGTTATACGTATAGTTGCCTGGCAATGCACGGCCATAGTCATTTACGATATCAATAAATTCCTGCTTATTACTAGGTTTGGTTTTTGTATCTTTCGACCACTCATCCGCCATATCCAGCAGATTCGGAATTTGTACCTTCGCATCAACCAGCTGCTTCATACCTTCTTTGGAAGTGGTCAAATAGTTAACCAGCTCAACTGCTTCATCTGGGTATCTTGTTTTAGAAGAAACACCGATCCCCAAAGAGCCGATCCATGTTGCCGGCTTGCCAGTTGATCCAACTGGGTACGGCATTAAATCATATTCAAAAGGCAGCTTTTCAAACGTACTCATATCCCAAGGACCTACAGGGAAGAATGCCATTTCACCCTTCATCCAGCGTTGATATGTGTCCAGCGTTTGTGATTGTTCGATGCCGGGCGTAATTTTATATTTGTTTTGCATATCGGCAAAGAACTGAAGCGCTTCCGCAAATTTCGGATCATCAACCGTTACTTTTGTTTTGCTCGCGTCTAGCCAATCTGCACCATTGCTCCATACAAAGGCTTGCAATGCCCACTGAACGTTAAAACCTGTGCCATACTGATCCGGTTTGCCATCACCATTTGTATCCTTGGTTAACTCTTGACTGACCTTGATAAACTCATCCCATGTATATGGTTTGTCTTTATCAGGTACCGGAAGACCAGCCTTTTCAAACATGGTTTTGTTATAACCCAAGGCGAATGGACCCAAGTCCTTTGGCATACCGTAAATATTTCCTTGACCGGCCATTTTACCGTCATATCGATACAAATCCACACCGTATTTCCAAATGTTATCCAGATTTATATCCTTGCTCTTCTCAATGTAAGGTGTAAGATCCTTCAGCACTCCACTATTTACATAAGCTTTCAAATCTCCAGGGGCAAAATAAAAGATATCTGGAAGATTATTTCCTGTAATCGCAGCTCTAAGCTTTGTAGCATATTGATCTGCTGCCGTCACGACCATTTTAACCTTCACACCAGGATGTTCCTCTTCAAATTTCTTGATAACATCCTTATAGGCCTTCTGCTCATCCGTACCCCCACGGAACATGAACGTCAATTCCTTGGTTCCATCGCTACTGGAGCTTCCTCCACCACAGCCAGCCAATGCAGCAACCATTAATAACAGAACAACCATTGTTATCGCAAAACCTTTTTTCTTTTTCATCGCGACCCCTCCTAAATTAAATGAAACCGCATACATTTAGTGTTAAAATAATCTTGCACGACTCGGCTTTATTTTTACTTGTGCGGTACATAAACTGTTGTTCATTGCCGCTGTGAGTATCATCCCTCTCATGCACCATATAATTAACATTTTTCTTTATCAATAATGAATTAGTTTACAAACAAAATATAGCACGCCCTTCTACAGTTCGTCAATGCATTTACAAATCTTTTTAAATAAATATAAAACTTTGATTTGAACTGCATGAAAAGCAAAATAAATACGTATTCAAGTTTATTTATATTACAAAAATCAAATAAATAACTTAAATACGATTCGTTTTCGGAAATAATTTTATTTTTTGAGCCTATTTTGCTCCTCTCTTTTTTAGTAAAAATAATTTACAGAAAAGCAGTTTACTTCTTTCTGATTTTATTTTAACATAAATCAAAGTAAAAATATAAGCGCTTACATTACATATTTTATAGATAAGGAAGGTATATAGCTATGATTTATATTAAGGACTTAATGTCTGGGTTAGACATTTTCAAAGCACTAGGCTCAGAAATTCGCATTCAAATACTCGAGTTACTTGCCTATCAAGGACAAAGTATGAACGATATCGCTAACAAGCTCCATTTGAGCAACGGTACCATTACGATGCATATTCGCAAACTGGAAGAATGCGGCCTTGTGGAAATTAACACAGTGAGCGGTAAACATGGTACCCGAAAAATGTGCTATTTGAATAAGGAAAAGCTAATGGTAGATCTGCGCAGCAGAGAGCAAAAAAATGTGTATGAGGTGGAGATTCGCATTGGTCACTATAGTAACTACCAAGCGGTCCCCACTTGCGGATTGGTGACCCGAGACAGCATTATCGGCGATTTTGACGATCCACGCTATTTCGCAGATCCCGGACGGCTGGAGTCGGAAATGATCTGGATGGCCGAAGGCTTTTTGGAATACCGCATCCCCAACTATCTGAAAGCGAATCAATCCTTTAAAGAAATTCAATTCTCAGCAGAGCTGGGCTCGGAAGCACCGGGATATTGTGAGGAATATCCTTCTGACATTTGTTTTCATGTCAATGGTATCCCTATTGGGCACTGGACCAGCGCCGGTGATTTTGGAGAAGTACCGGGAGTCTTGAATCCCGATTGGTGGCCACCGCATTTGAATCAATATGGCATGCTCAAATTAATTCGCATCAATCAGCATGGCAGCTTCATTGACGGTTGCCGTATATCAGAAGTCACAATAGACGATATTGGCCTTGACTATAAAAGCGACATTACACTCCGTTTATCCGTATCCGATCAGTCGGAGAACAAAGGGGGCCTCACCATTTTCGGCAAAAGATTCGGCAATTTTAGTCAGGATTTGCTCGTGCGCGTGCTTTATGATGTACATGCTGAAGACCACGATAGCGACTAGCTCGCCACATGCAATAAGGCCGAAGACCGTATGCATTCAATACGTGTCCTCGGCCTATAGGTCCTTCTCCTCGCTTAAAGCGATATACATCATTAGATAAAAAATGACCGTAATCCCAAACACCAGCCAGCTAAAGGACAGCAAATGCTGTCTTGCCCCTGCCAGGCTCACCCATTTCCAAACATCTGTAAGGATGACCAAGGGCTTTAACATCGCATCCCAGCTATTCCAGCGAGCAAATCTGCCGATATATACGCCCACGCTGGCCAGCCACAGCAAAATAAAAATGATGCCCCACGCAAGCCAGCCATTACAAGCTTTTTGCAGCATTCGGTGGATGTTCCATACACAGAGGGAAGTAAGAAAAAGACCAAGCCCTGCTGCCGAAAAAGACGTAAATAAGATCAACCAAAATGAGGTGTCCAACCAAAAACGCGAGTCTGGACTCACCTTGTAAAAACGGAACGCATGCAATAACTCCGTTAGTAGATATAGTGCATTCGGCAGAAAAAACAACCGTATTAATCCACTAAGTAACATAAGAACCCGTCTGATTCTCACATTTTCCAATCTGGATAAAGCCATTATTACTAGTGTAATAAAGACCGGAACCCACGCCAGGAATACATCCCAGTACAAAAAATGATACATCTTCGTCCCACTTGCAGACTGTAAATACACAATGAGCCCAAAGCACCCCAACGTTGCTAAAAGCAGTATCCCTAACAAAGCGGGCAACTTGTACCCCTTCCCTGTAAACAGCAAACTTTTGCCTCCTCCGTCTATGTATACGTATATACGTCTTAAGCCCTCTCATATCACTATATACGTAATTTTCCAATCGTCAATGATAATCCTGCTGGCACTGCATTTTATAAAAAAGACTTGCCATCCTGAAATGTTGTGCTTATAATTACACCTAACTTGATACGGCAACAAATTTCAATGACGAGAACGAGTAAGCTATACAGCGGATTTGCAGAGAGTTGGGGCAGGTGAAAGCCAACATTCCGAGGGTAGCCGAACGCCATCTCCGAGAAGCGGGCTGAACCTGAAGTAAGCTCTGCCGCCTTTCCAGCGTTAACTGGAACACGTATTGATGGATACGTGAACAGAGTGTCATTTCGTATGGAATGAAACTAGGGTGGTAACACGGGTATAAACTCGTCCCTTTACAGGGGCGGGTTTTTTTGTTTTTTAAAAAGGAGGAAATCAACATGATTAACGTGTCGACAATAGCATCTATAACCGATTTTTTGACTCCAGCTGTACGAGCAATGCCGCCTTCAGGCATTCGTAAGTTTTTTGAATATAGTGCGGGCAGAAATGATATCGTTTCGCTTGGGGTCGGTGAACCGGACTTTGTGACCCCTCTGCATGTCAGAAAGGCCTGTATCACAGCTCTCGAAAATGGAAAAACCTCATACACACCCAATGCCGGTCTTCCCGAGCTTCGTGAGGAGATTGCTGGATATCTGGAAAGCAGCTTTAACACGTCCTACGACCCGACAAATGAAATCATGGTCACCATCGGCAGCAGTGAAGCACTGGATTTGGCACTACGTGCCCTGATTACAGAGCAGGATGAAATACTCATTCCGGCTCCCTGCTATATTTCGTATGCACCTATTGCGTTTCTGGGTGGAGGGCATACCATAATGGTCGAAGCCTCTGCTGACCAGCAATTCAAGCTGACAGCAGAGGCGCTTAAGGCCAAGCTGAGCCCGCGATCCAAAGTGCTCATTCTCTGTTATCCGAACAACCCGACTGGCGGGATCATGACCTATGAGGATTGGCTACCCTTGCCCGCCTGGTTGAGGAGCATAATCTGGTTGTAATATCCGATGAGATATATGCTGAACTGACCTACGGACAGCGGCATGTAAGCTTCGCTGCTCTGCCGGAAATGAAGGAGCGGACCCTGCTTATCAGCGGTTTTTCCAAAGCATTTGCAATGACTGGCTGGAGGGTCGGTTATGTATGCGGTCCAAGAGAGTTAATCGCCGCCATGCTGAAGATTCACCAATATACCGCCATGTGCGCTCCTATTATCGGGCAAATTGCTGCCATTGAATCCCTGCGCAATGGGCTGGAGGAAAAAGATCGTATGATGGAATCTTACAATCTGCGCAGAAAATGGTTCGTTGAAAATCTATGTCAGACCGGACTGCCCTGTCATGAACCGAAAGGTGCCTTCTACGCTTTTCCTTCCATTATGCACACGGGATTAAGCTCAGAGCAGTTTGCCAAGCGATTGCTGGAAGAAGAGGGGGTCATTACTGTACCCGGTTCCGCATTCGGCCCGGGCGGTGAGGGCTTTATCCGCTGCTCGTACGCATCGTCACAAGAACAGCTGGAAATCGCTTTGGAGCGCATCGGCAAATTCTTGAAACGCCTGTAATCAGCCCTTCATAAATGAACACAAACACTGAATGAAAACTACTTCAGTAGGTCCTGAATAAGCTTTTTCTGGTGTGCTGGCAAACCTTCCGGCCATTCCCCTACACGGCAATAACAAATGTCGGAGATTTCGGAGCTTGGTCGGATACACCAATGCATTTTTCAATCGGGTGAACGGCGTATGCTTATACAGAAATACAAGCCAACCCCTCGGGATTTTATTTATCAGCTTCACCAGCATCGTACACCTCCTGTTGGGGACTTTTCATATGGCTTTATATCTTATTTTCCATCCAGTAATAGAAGTAAAGTTGCAACCGCCTGATCCACAAAAGAACGCGCTGGGCGTGATTTCATCATCACGGTAATCCCGATTAACAAAGAGACCATCGTATGGGCCAGAGCTCGTGCATCCAAAGTAGTCTCCAGCTCCCCGGATCGTATACCACGTTCGATGGCTTCCTGAAAGACGGCAGACAGGTACATCTGATGCTCTCTGGTCAAAACTTCAAATTTTTCATCATGAGGGGCTAATTCGACCATCGTATTGACGCAAAAGCATCCCCGGTTAGAGTCGCCCTCATATTCTTCCGCCACAACTCCTGTAAAAAAAAGATAAAAAGCTTTTTTTACAGATGAACGACTTTGCAGCTTAGCGCGCACACGAGCAGCATGAGATTGTGTATATTTACGCAGCGCAGCTTCAAATAATTGCTTTTTGTCCCCAAATGCAGCGTAAATGCTGGGGCGCTGAATTCCCATTTTGGTGGTCAAATCGCTTAAAGACGTGGCCTCGAACCCTTTTTCCCAAAAAATTTGCATTGCTGCATCCAATGCCTGTTCCTCATCAAATTCCCGTGGTCGAACCATAAGTAATCCCTTCTTTTTCGTATCGTTCAGTATATTAAGATTGTATGATCACCAGCAACAGCTGTCAAATAAGCATATGATAAATGCTTGACATCTCACTGGAATACGAGTTATATTGGCCTAAAATTATTATGTACCAATCAGTATATTTTACTTATCGGTATGTAATGAGACTAGAAAGTGACGTGATGTATGAAATGAAGATGTCAGAAGTCAGACCTATGCAATCTGTTGCCACTCAATCCATGTCCAGCTCAGTAGCACTCCTGTTTGCCATAGCCTGTGGGCTGGCTGTCGCCAACATTTATTATGCGCAGCCATTGCTGGATGCGATTGCCAACGAATTTGGTATTACGCCTTCATCGGTAGGTTTGGTCATTACGGTCACGCAAATTTGTTATGCGTTGGGACTGCTGCTACTCGTCCCGCTCGGCGATCTTTTGAATCGGCGGCGATTGATCACAGGACAAATGCTGCTATCTGTACTGGCGTTAATCGCGGTCAGCCTGGCTCCCAGCCGCACTCTGCTGCTCCTAAGCATGGCAGCAGTTGGAATGCTGGCTGTAGTAACCCAGACGCTTGTCGCGTTCGCTTCAACTTTGGCCGCCCCGGCCGAACGTGGACGAATCGTAGGTTTGGTGACAAGCGGAGTGGTGATCGGTATTTTACTGGCGCGAACCGTGGCTGGTGTGTTGACTGATCTCGCTGGCTGGCGTACCGTTTACCTCGTTTCTGCTATACTGACCCTGTTGATAGCTATAGTTCTATTTCGGGTGCTGCCGAAACATGAACCTAAAGGTACGACGCTTTCCTATCCGCAGCTACTTCGTTCGGTTCTCGTACTATTTGTGCAAGAACGAATTCTGCGCATTCGTGCTGTCCTTGCGCTGCTTATTTTCACGGCATTCAGCATATTGTGGACTTCGCTTGTGTTGCCTCTCAGTGCTCCCCCAATCTCTCTTTCACATACTGCCATCGGAGCCTTTGGCCTGGCTGGAGTCGCAGGGGCTTTAGCAGCTGCACGCGCTGGACGTCTTGCCGATCAAGGTCTGGGACAACGAACAACGGGTATAGCGCTGGCACTGCTATTGCTATCCTGGCTGCCAATCAGCTATACCGAGTATTCTCTGGTTGCTTTGGTGCTTGGCGTAATCCTGCTTGATTTGGCCGTTCAGGCCGTACATGTCACCAATCAGAGCATGATTTTCAACGTTCGCCCCGAGGCACGCAGTCGACTTACCGCAGGCTATATGATATTTTATTCGATTGGCAGCGCCACCGGAGCCATTGCCTCGACTCATATTTACACCTATGCCGGGTGGAACGGGGTATGTCTATTGGGAGCTGGTGTCAGCGCTCTGGCTCTTATCTTTTGGGCGGTAACCCGCCATTCGTCTTGAACAGCTATAGTGCCTTGAACAGCTCATACTATGGGTTTAAAGTATCAAAAAAGCCGCCCTCCACAAATCATGGCCGGGCGGTTCTCTCTGTCACTCAAAATTCATCACTTAATCGCAATGTAAATCAAAACAGGCTCATCCGGGCTGCCATACACTTCAAAGTCACCTGTGTATGTCCGCTCCGAATGTCCCGTGGCAGCCCACTGCCAGATAGTCTGCCATACACGGAATACAGAAGAAGGCTCTTGGGTTGCCTGGAAAACAGCGTAGCGTGCAGCCGGAATGACGAGTTCCTCAAGATCATCAGGAGTTTGTGAATCCGCAGCCGCTTCCTTCCCGATAAAAAAAGTGTACTCGCCCAAAGCACCGTTTTCATAGTCGGTGTAACAGCCGTATACAGAAGCTTGTCCTTCGCGGCCTCTGATCCGATCAGGCACACCCTCAGCCCAAAAACGTTCCCACATGGCTGGAATGATCCCGTGGGATGTTTGTTCCTTTAGATTACTTGTACGTGCTTTAAGCCCGATTAAATGGATATCACCCCGGTATTCCTCCCGAATGGGCCCATCAATTTGAAGTTCAGTATCTTCTAAAGTGCGCCATCGCTTCAAATTCGGCAGGTGATTGCGCAGCATCGAAGTCGCCTCTTCTGCCTGCATTCCCTCCTCTACCAGGATAGACACACACTGTTGAATCATCTCCTCCATAGTCAAGTCAGGCTGTACAAATACACCTTCCTTGTAACAATACTTGCAATACTCATCCGTTTTACCATGTTGTGCATCTGTCCCATATTGCTCCTCATGCTCCAGCGGCATCCCGCAGCTTTGACAAGCTTTATCCATTTCTGTCAATCCCCTTTCGCTAACTGATATGCCACCAGTATAACGAAACAAACCTGACAGCTATCAGTCAGGTTTGTTTTGCTTTAGCCTAGAATATCTAGTAAGAATTCCTTTATAATTCCGGGCCCTCTTCATAATTAGACGCAATACGCAGCGCCATCTCCCGAATCTTGTCTCGCAAATGGATCGGTTCTTTGACAACCACATCCGGTCCCAGGCTGAGAATAAATCCGTATGCCCACGCATCCTCGGGAAACGGGACCGAAACCGTATAGATCCCCTCCTCCTGCTCGTGCAATGCTTCCACGCCAAACCAGTCTTCCGCCAGATGTCTTGAATTGCGGTTAAATTGTAATGTAAACGGCTGTACAGCTCTGGCTGCTGCCATCCGCCCTTCATTCCATGGAAGTATTTCATAGGAAAGATCCTTGCGGGTAAAAGCCGTCTCTGTCACGACAGGGTCACTCATCCGGGAAAGCTTGAACAAACGAAACTGCTCCTTGTCGGAACAGTAAGCATACACAAACCATTGCTGTCCTTTCAGAACGAGCGTATGCGGTTCGACATCCCGCTTCGTGATTACTCCTTCCGCATTTCGATAGGTAAAAGCGACAGTGCGCGCCTGGCTCATTGCTTCCTTCACCTTTATCAATTTACCTTCCTGCGCAGCCTGATTTCCCCATCCGGAATGATCAACGATGAACTGAGCAGCACGGACACTAAATTGTTCCCTTCCGGACTCTGGTATAATGCTCTCGAATTTGTTAAGCAACCGTGACACATTGGGGCCACCCAACGACGAGGATATGCTCTGCAGACCCATCACAATATCCTTTATATCAAGATCCGTCAGCATACTGCGATCCAGACGGTATCCTTCCATCAAGCCGATTCCCCCATTGGCTCCCTGAAAGGTCACCACCGGAATACCAGCCATGCTGATCGCTTCAATATCTCTGTAGATCGTCCGTATTGAAACCTCATACTTATCGGCCAGTTCCTTCGCTTGCACTCTATTTCTTTGCAGCAGCAAAATGACGATAGAAAGCAATCGGTCAATTTTCATCTTTTCAAAACCTTTCACCATTAATAATAATAAGCCATTAGCTCCTCATCATATCCCTGACCGTGATATACCAGCGCATTCTTTTCTATACCATAGGTTTCAAAGCCTAACTTCCGTTCCTTCAACTGTTTTCCTTCATATTACTCTATCTCTTATCTAAAATGAATCTGTTGTTTCTCGAATAAAAAACCTCAGGTATTTATCCAGCTGGATAAATACCTGAGGTTTCAACCACTCATTACATTTATGATTCGTAGCGCTTCAGCACAATGACCGCATTATGACCGCCGAAGCCGAATGAATTGGATAGCCCGATATTTAATGATGCTTTGCGCGCTTTGTGAGGCACATAATCCAGATCGCAGACCGGGTCCGGGTTGTCCAGATGAATCGTTGGCGGAATGATACCCTCCCGCAGACTTTGTACCAGCGCAATCGCTTCGACACCGCCTGCAGCTCCCAGCATATGACCCAGCATGGACTTATTCGCAGTCACAGGAATTTGGTAGGCATAGTCGCCAAATAGCTTGTGGATCGCATGGGTCTCAGCTATATCTCCCACCGATGTACTCGTTGCATGAGCGCTGATCACATCAACATCCTCAGGAGTGATACGGGCCGAATGAAGGGCCGCTTTCATTGCCAGATAAGCCCCGGTTCCTTCGGGATGCGGTGCAACCATATGATAGGCATCCGAGCTGGCTCCATAGCCGATGACCTCACCATAGATTCGTGCACCGCGCTGGACAGCATGTTCCAGCGACTCCAGTACCAGAATGCCTGCGCCTTCGCTCATGACAAAGCCATCCCGGTCCTGATCGAACGGTCGGCTTGCAATTGAAGGCTCCTCGTTGCGTGTTGACAAGGCAGTCGCATTAGAGAAGCTGGCCAAGGCTAACCGATTGACTGCCGCTTCTGCTCCACCGGCAAAAATGACATCCGCGTCCCCTGTACGAATGGTCCGAAATGCTTCGCCAATCGCAGTATTCCCGATAGAGCACGCTGTAACGGGCGACATAGTAGGACCCATTGCTCCGAACGCGATACTAATTTGAGCAGCAGCCATATTGGAGATCATCATCGGCACCAGTGTTGGGCTAACTCTGCCCGGACCACGGTTAAGCATCACTTCTACATTGTCCACCAACGTGTCCAAACCGCCGACTCCTGATCCCACATAGACCCCGATACGCTCCAGATTGATATGATCCAGATCCAGCGCAGAATCCTTCAGCGCTTGCTCTGCCGCATACAATGCAAACTGAGTAAACCGATCCATTCGTCTGGCATCCTTACGTCCCCATTGCTTTTCTGCATCAAAATCCTGCACCAGCCCGGCGATTTGCGCTTTCATATCGGACACTTCGAAGGTATCAATTTTACGTATGCCTGAATGGCCTTCCAGCAAATTTTTCCACAGCGTGTCCACTTCATTGCCCAGTGGCGACACGACACCCATACCTGTTATCACTACTCTTTGCATCGCTAATCATTCCTCCTGCTCGATAGCTTACTTATGATCCTCATTTTACCCTCACTTTATCCTATTACAAGTGTTTGTTTATCCTGGTATAATGAACACTACTATGAGAGAGCAATAGCTGTTCAGTCCTTCTACACCTATGAATGGAGTGAAAATACCTATGAAAACCGAAGCACGCCTGGAAGCATTATCCGTTTTTCTCAAAACAAAAAGGGCTCGTCTACACCCGCATATGGTCGGCCTGCCCCAAGGATCACGTCGCAGAACACCTGGCTTGCGCAGAGAAGAAGTGGCTCAGCTGGCTGGTGTGAGTACAACCTGGTACACCTGGCTGGAGCAGGGACGGGATATCAAGGTGTCAGCCTCTGTCTTGGACGCCATTGCCGCCGCCTTGCAGTTAAATATGGATGAGCGCAAATATTTGTATGATTTGGCGCTCGAAGCCGGTTTTCACGCCCCGCCTGCTCCTGCGGAACAAACGGTCATTTCCCCCTCACTGCAAAAGATTGTGCAGGAGCTGCGCTACTGTCCTGCCATTATTTCAGATCGGCGCTGCCATATTGTCGGCTGGAATGCCGCTGCGGCGCATGTTTTTATGGATTTTGCCGAGCTGCCACATGAGCAGCGCAATATGATTGAACTGCTATTCACCAAAAAGGAGTTTAAAAGTCTTGCCGTGAATTGGGAGCATTTTGTAAAAGGGTTTCTGGCCATTTTCCGCGCATATTACGGACAATACGTGACAGACCCTTGGTATGCACAATTTATACAAAATATGAGTCAATCCTACCCGGAGTTCAACGAGCTTTGGAATCAGAGCGAAGTAAGCTCCGCGCCGGAGGTGCTCATAGAGTTTCGTCATGCCAAGGCCGGCAAAATGTTGTTTGACCTAACTTCCCTTCAGGTACAGGGAGGCGTCGATCTGCGTTGCAGCATTTACACCCCCAACTCGCAATCCTCTACGGAAAGCAAACTTCAAAAGTTAATGGAGGGCAGCTAACGGATTTTCTCCCTCTTGTTATGAAGATATCTTTTTCCGTCCATACTACATCTACGATCTGTGCAAAATAGATGTCATATATGTGACAGAGCCAAGAGCTTCAACTGTGCTACTACCAGGAGGGAGGGAATCATCATGAAAGCCAAGTCAACAAGTTCCCCGCACACACAAAATCAAGCGCCATTGCCTGTTCCGGTGCAATTTGACCGCAGCTGGCAGGACGAGCTGGACCAGCGCCTGCACAAGGGAGGGCCATGGGGAGATTGGAATCTGTATCAGCTGGCAATCGAAGCGGAAAGAGCCAAGCTGGTACCGAGCTTTGATGAGCTTCAATGTCTGCAGCATTTGCAAGACCTCACTCCACTGCCCCATCAGCTGGATACGGCTCGAAAGGTACTGTTTCAAATGTCCGGACGGGCCATTCTTGCCGATGAAGTCGGCTTGGGCAAAACGATCGAAGCCGGAATGATTCTCAAGGAATATCTGGTTCGCGGACTGGCTTCTAAAGTGCTTATTCTTGTACCCGCTTCCTTAGTCCTGCAATGGGTGCGTGAGCTGAACAGCAAATTTGGCATTCCCGCTGTCGCCCAAAAAAAAGCATATTCCTGGTCATCCGAGGTCGTCGTGGCCTCTATGGATACCGCTAAGCGCGAGCCACACAGTAGCATCCTGCTGGATACTGATTATGATCTGCTCATTATAGACGAAGCTCACAAGCTGAAAAATAAAAAGACATCCAACTACCAGTTCATTATGAAGCTGCGTAAAAAATACTGTTTGCTCCTGACGGCAACTCCTGTCCAAAATGATTTGTCAGAGTTGTTCAATCTCATTACATTGCTCAAACCCGGTCAGTTGGGCAGACAAGGCGATTTTTCAGCCAATTTCGTGGTGGATAAACGTCTGCCCAAAAATGAGGATCAACTCAAGGATGAGCTATCCAAAGTCATGATCCGCAATCGTCGCGGCGAAGGTCCGGTTCAATTCACCAAACGAAATGTTTCCAACATTCATTTGGAGCTTTCACCGGAGGAGCAGGCGCTGTACGATGGAGTGACCTCTTTTGTCAAAGAGCAATATCAGGCAAATGGCGGGAATTTAAGCAGTATGCTATCTCTCGTTACCCTTCAACGGGAAGTGTGCAGCAGCCGGGATGCCGTATTCGTCACGCTCGTTAATTTATCCAAAAAAATGGCGCCGGACTCTCCTCTACGCGATCGTGTCTGGGATTTGGTCGCACACATTAAAGCGATCAAGGCCAATTCCAAAGCCGAAAAAGCGCTCGAACTTATCCGTCAGATGAACGAAAAAGTGATCATTTTTACCGAATACCGGGCTACACAGGAATATTTGCTGAACTATTTCCGTGACCGTGGGCTGTCTGCCGTTCCTTACCGGGGCGGCATGAACCGGGGACGCAAGGATTGGATGATGGATCTGTTCCGAGGACGCATTCAGGTCATGATCGCTACCGAAGCGGGTGGTGAAGGCATTAACCTGCAATTTTGCCACCATATGATTAACTTCGATTTGCCGTGGAACCCCATGCGGGTCGAGCAGCGGATCGGACGGGTGCATCGGCTTGGACAACAGCATGATGTTCATATTTTTAACTTGTCTACAACCGGAACTATTGAGGAGCATATCCTTCACCTCCTGCATGAAAAGATTAATATGTTCGAAATGGTCATTGGCGGACTAGACGTCATTCTCGAGAAGTTCGAGAAAAAAGAATCGATTGAAAAAAGTCTGTACAAAATCATGCTCGAATCCAGCAATGATGATGAAATTCGCCGAAAAATGCAGGAACTGGGCCACTCGCTGGATTCTATTAAACTGGAAATGGAACAACTGCGTACAGATAGACCGCCCACTTCCAATTCGACAGGGACAAACCAAAGCGGTGCTGAGTTGCTAGACTTGTCAGGCAATACGGTTCCTGTGACCAAAGCTCGACGCAGCGTGAAAGGAGGTCGCTAATTTGAGCATGAATTCGCAGCAAGTTCAGCGTTTTGTCCTCACCTATTTGGAGGCTACCGGATGTAGCGTTATCGAAAGGTCGCCCAACCATGTAACCGTCAAGCTTTCTCCCGAAGCGGATAAAGCCTTAACCAACCGCCCTTACTATTGGGGATATGTAGAGCGTACTGGCGTTCCAGCACAAACGATGTCATTCACGTTCATTTTTGATGGAGAAGCCTACCGCACGGAACAGGAACGCTTGTCCCGTCAGGCGCCGCCAGCTCCAGCAGCCGGTAATCCCGCTCAGGATCAGGTAATGGGCCGCTACTTCGGCCATGTTCCAGCGTTACCGCAGCTCGGCCCCGGACGTATTTTGCAAGAGGAGCTTCATTATGGAAGCCGACGTCTGCATCAAATTTTTGAAGCTGCACGGGACGGGGGGAAATATGTTTATTTGTTTGAGCAGCCTGATGCCCGTCAGCTGACTGTCCGTTCTCCCGTAGTTTATGAAGCCTGGCTCGGCGTCTGCTATAAGGTTGAATTTGCCTGTGATTTAAAGCGAGAGGAGCTTCATTGGCTGGGTATTTCACTCAAGAGCGGCAAAATCATATCCGACTTTGGCGATATGATTGAAGCCCGTCAACTAAGTCCACTGTTGGCGGGGAATATGCATGTACAGCCTGCCAAGCTAACGGTCTCGGAGGCTTCCAATTCGCTTGAAAGCTACCTCACTGACCTGCTCCGGCAGCAGGATTATAGTTGGGCTGAGCAAGCAAAGGAACGGTTGCGGGAGGAATTGGAGGTCATTGACCACTACTACGAAGACCTAACCAAGGAGCAGAAAGATCAGGATAAAGAGGAAGAGAACAAAAAAGAAGCCATAGTGGAGCAACATCAAGCCCGTCGTAATGAAATGGTATGGCAATATGAGCCCAAGGTACTCGTATCCGCCATTAACTGCGGCATATTTCACCTGCGGTAACCGATATCTCTCGTTCCTTCGCAGGCTATTTACAGAAGTATCGCCAGCTTGTAACATCGTGCCTCAGACTGGAACGATTTCCGCTACGGGAACGACAAGACTCGCTGAGCCTGCCCCTATTTATCGACAGCAAAAAGCGAACACGGTCAGAACCTTTGCGCCGACAAGGTGCAGCAGTCTTTTCACCGGACAAGCTGTATGCTGGATAAAAAGAATGCCTACGCCGGACAAGACAGCCGGCAGAAAGGTGGATTTCATTGAAGAAAAATCATTCCGGGCACTATAGCGTGGGCATGATCGCAGCTGTTCTGATCGGCCTGTCCGCAATCTGTCCGTTCGCTTCTATCCATGCGGCTTCCTCAGCCGCTCAGGGTAACCATGTTAGCTCAAAGTTCCTCTACAAATCAATTTCTTTGGATTCCCCATTGAAGGAATCTGCGGGTGATGCTTCCGCAAATCCCCCTATTCAAGAGCAAGGTGTGCCTTCGGACGTAAAACGGTCTGCGGACGACACGATACAATCCCTATCGTCGCAGCCTCCTTTTTCCCAGTGGAAAGACGCCGAGCTTAGCTACCATCCACTTGGACCTGGAACCCATAGTTGGCTTGTTCAAGTGAACCGTGCCGGAGAATTCATTGGCTACCTGATTATCGGAACAGACACTAATGGCGTTTATCAACTTAATGAATACGGGAACGGTCCAGGCGGGCCGTACAGTATGGATGTACTTCGCCAATCCCTCAAGTCACTCACAGAGACCGAACTTTCATCTAGCGACAAGCTGCAAATCACACCCATGTATGAGGAACCGCTATTAGCCTACTGGCTGGTACGTTCCTCCACAGGCAGCGAATTATGTATTGATGCCGTTACCGGCGATCCATTGCCGGAAGAAGTAGCCGATGGGAGTTGGAAACATAAGCTCCTCAATCATCCCCTCCCTTTAACTGTAAATTTCTTGCAAACACAGGCACAATCCGTTACTTTCTCGGCTGATCCTTTTGATCCCTATGACGATCTTGGTTGGCTTCAATCCAAGCAAAAGCTTTCCATCCTTAACGCAGACCAATTTATAAATACGCTGCGTACATCACCACGTATTATCTTTTCTGCCACAAGTATTAACTTTGCTTTTGGTGGGCCCTTATCCATTAACGGATATCAATCCTGGATATCCCCAGATGATCCGTCACATCCAATTTTATATGCGCTAACCCAGCACAATGGCCTCTCCCGATTTGTACCACTAAAACAGTTGTTGCCAGCTGGTGAATTTTATCGTTTGGACTCATAGCTATTACAATTGCGAAGTCATCCCATATGATCTCTGCAACATAAAAAGAGACCTCAAACGGCATACCCTATGCCTCTTGCGGTCTCTTTTGCAGGTTCAATGTCGCTCCCTTCGTCTTATGCGTACGGATTTTATCCACATTTTAAGAGCAAGCGGCAGCATGCCGAACCATTTGTTCATCCACGGCTCTTTGGTCTGTTTTTGGCTGCGTCGTACATCACGCGGTGTTTCAATATACCGAACAATCCGCTGCGTAATATATGTCACTAACTCGTCACTCTTCGCCATGCTTAGCAACCTCCTTCAATCTGCTCCTTAGCATTTCCATTCAAGCTACTTGGAGATACCTGATTTGCGCATGAGGTGCAGATAAACCTAGCTTGCTCATTTTTCAAAAAGTCTAATCCCTACGGGAATAACTATACATGGTTTCCCTTAAATGGAACATACTATCTTCAACATAATCTTTCCCGAAAGCTAATGATTTATTTGGTGGCAGCTACGCTGCAATCAATCCGTCTACTGGAGGAATAGAACGTGCAAAATAAGAAATGGAACAAGCTATGGCTGACAGGGCTTGGGGTGAGTTTATGCATCCTTTGCAGTTCTGTATTTGCGTCCTTTGTTGATGCAGCTACTCAGCCCAGTGAAAAAAGCACTGAACTGAACAAGACCACAGATAGTCAATCCAGCGCATATTCACCTCATCATGCGTTTGCCAAGCCTGTTGTCCTGATAGATGTCGGCCATGGCGGTGTGGATGGCGGAACAAGTCACAAAAACCTTTTGGAAAAAGACATCAACCTTGCCATCGGTCAAAAATTGTACCTGCTTTTGCGCTCGAAAGGCTATCCTGCTGTCCTGAATCGGGACAAGGATTACGCCTTGAGTGACGATAACCGTTGGCTTAACTCCAAATCAAGGCACCTAAAAGACCTTGCGCAGCGCAAAAGCCTTACCGAACAGTTACCCACTGACCTAGTCGTAAGCCTGCATGTAAATTGGAGTAAGCGTAATGAAAAACGGGGGCCTATTGTTTTGTATCAGGATGAAGGCAATAGCTATCTGCTGGCTGAGCGGATTCAGCATTCATTAAACCGCTTATTTTGCATGAACAGACAAACAGTATACGGAAAACCCTTTTATCTTCTGAATAAAATCCAGCATCCCGCCGTCATTGTGGAAACGGGATTTATCAGTAATGGACAAGACAGAGCAATGCTTTCAGCGGATCGTGGACAGAAAGACATTGCCGAGGCTATAGCCGAAGGCATTATTGCGCATCTGACGGTATGGTAGTGTTGGTCGCTGGATTCCCCTTCCATCCCCATACAGAACGCACCAGATCGCCAACGCCCACAAACTTGGCATGATCTTTTAGTGTAGGAACCGACGCTCGTAGAGCTGAGGACGTGTACATCCCAGACACGCCGACATGTCCAATCGTTACACAAGTCTCGTTCTTGTCCAGCCATTCAATCACCTTCGTAATTTGCCGATTCACATGGGCGAGCGTATGAGCATCGTCCAGAAAAATATCATTGCGTACTGGCGGCATACCCTTTTGAGCGGCAAGTTCAGGTACCACTGACCAATAATTTGTACGACTATCGACAAAAAATAGTCCATGCTCCTTGCAAACATCAAGAACAATGGACATAATTCGCTTGTCTGAAGTGACTTTGGAGCCCATGTGGTTGTTCATCCCTATCGCATAAGGAACATCCTTAATGGCTGCTGTCACCTTGGCGCGTACTTCGTCATCCGTCATATTGCCTTGATCGCTCCGGGTCCAAGCCATTGCGGCTTTCCCTGCTTTGGCTCCATGGGAAGATGAACGATGACATCGTGACCGGGTTTATGCGCTTCTGTGGCATCCTGTTTGGTTGTAGGCAGGAAAGGCATCACAGCCACCGTAACTTTAACAGGTAATTGTAAAATCTGCTCCGTTCCTTTCATGTTGTTTCCCAGATCGTCGATAATGACGGCAACCATCTTTTGCTGCTGCCCCTGCTTGTCTGATGCTTTTGCGATATCAGTTCCCATGCTCCAAGCATTTCCGCACATCATAAACATGAGACAGATCGAAATACAGATTATAACGGTTCTTTGTATTTTAGAGCTTGGTCGATAAATAGGCGCATACGTGGACTCGTTCCGATTACGAAATGACTGTATGGCCTTTTTTATGATATTTCTCATGTGCAGCTTCCGTCGTTTACTCTTGCAGGTCAGCCTCCTTCTCTGTCCCTTCATTGTGTGAGTAACCTCGTCTAAATATGTATAAGGCAGACCCATGGATTCATTTCGGTCTGCCTCAGAATCGTAAAAACGTATATTTAAATCGTTTACCAGTTCTTGTTGATAAATTCATCACGACCTGATTGGGCGCGATCGTCCTTATAGTGCTTCACATTTTTCTTGTGGTAATCCTGATGATACTCCTCAGCCGGATAAAAAACTGAAGCCGGAAGGATTTCCGTTACGATGGGCTTATCAAAACGTCCACTCTGTACCAGCTGCTCCTTTGACTGTTGCGCAAGCTCCCGTTGCTGCTCCGTATGATAAAAAATAGCAGGCTTATATTGTGTACCCCGATCCTGAAATTGACCTTCCCCATCGGTAGGATCTGTTTGCGGCCAATACAATTCCAGCAGCTTTTCATATGGAAATCGTTCAGGCTCAAACGTAATCTGTACCACCTCGTAGTGACCTGTGGTTCCTGTTTTAACCTGTTCGTAGGTCGGATCGGGAACCGTCCCTCCAGTATAGCCTGAGACAATACCATGAATGCCAGGCAGCTCCTCAAAAGGAGTCACCATACACCAAAAGCATCCACCTGCAAAAGTAGCTTTCTCCATCTATCTCCAACCTCCAATAGCTTCATCATAATTGTGTTAATTTTATCATATCTAGCCATCCGAAGTCGCTCCACAATTCACCCGCAACACGCTCTGTATACTGTTTATGTGCAGCGAAAAAAGGATTTTGCATGTATACAAAAAGCTCCTGAATCTCCTCAGGATGAAATTCAAGAGCTCGTTCATTCTTAAGACGATACGGTAGAGAGGATTTGAACCTCCACAGGAGGTTAGCCCACACGATCAAAGCCCATCCTTTACGAGCTAAGCCCTAACACCACTCCTGCCTCATGGATGCAGCGCGGCTCTTTATCCCCCGTATTTATTCTTATAATGGCTTAGAGTCAAAAGCGGCCAGATGTACCGGTAACTATGATAATGAGAATAAAAGTTACCCGGAAGCCCGGCGCCCATGGGATATGCGGTCGGCAAATCGTCATTTTGCAGCAATTCCATCAACTTGGATATTCCTCTATTTACGGCAGCAAACGGCTGCGGCTGGACCGCGATGAGTGCATCGAGTGCCCACGCAGTTTGGGATGGCGTGCTTTCCCCTAAGGGCATGTATTGCATCACCCGGTCGCTGGTGCAGGATTCACCCCAGCCCCCATCCGAATTCTGAATCTGCAAGAGCCATTTCGCTCCTTTTTGAATCGCAGCATGGTCCGTCGGGAGCCCGGCAGCCTCTAAACCAGTCAGTGCCGCCCAAGTACCATAAATGTAACAAATCCCCCATCTTCCATACCATGATCCGTCCTTCTCCTGATGAGAGATCAGCCAGTTGACCCCTCGTTTGATAAAATCGTACCTCGTGTCGAGTCCACAACAATTTCCGAGGTATTCCAATGTGCGTCCAGTAAGGTCGGCCCCCGAAGGGTCGATGGCGGCGGACTTGGCACCGTCTATGGCCAGCCATGTTAGCATTTTCTTATTGGTGTTTTTTTCGAATGCGGGCCAACCGCCGTCTTTATTTTGCATGGACATAACCCAGTTTAGTCCCCGATTGGATGAGTCACGATATTTAGGATCTGTACGGGACAGGCTGTGAATCGCTCTTAAAGCGGCTGTTGTGTCGTCTACATCGGGATTTAAGGTATTGGTCTCAGAGAATCCCCAGCCGCCAGGAACCGTATCCGGATTATGAACACTCCAGTCCGCCGCTTTGTCCTGTTGTCTGGATAAGAGATAGGCTGTCGACCGTTGCACGGTCTCTTGATCCCCAGCGATGCCGGACTCTTGCAGCGCATAGGAGATCAAGGCCGTATCCCAGATCGTTGAGGGCGAATTCTGAATGGTAGCTTTACCGTCAAAGCGGTACTGCATTTTTGTCAACCCTTGAACGGCCTTTAAAATAAGCGGATGCCGTTTATCATAGCCCAGTGCAAGCAGGGCAAAAACCATAAGTATGGTGCTACTCGCATAACTATAGAGGGTGCCATCCGATTCGATGCGATTCAGCATGAACTGCTCCGCCTTGTTTAGAGCTGCTTCATGGATATAACGGGGAGTTCCTAGAAGTCTGCTGAGACCGACACGTATGCTTTCCGCAATCTCCCGATGCTCCTGGGATTGCGGCTCTTCGTCATGATAGCGTGAATCGAACAGATCGGATACAATGGGAGCCTTATCCGTTGATATAGAGAAATTCCGATCCGCCATAATCAGCATTGGGATCAGATGGATGCGGGAATAACCTGAGAATTCATACAGATTGATTGGCATATAGGCAGGAAAAAGAATGATCTCCAGCGGTATGAAAGAGATCGATGCAGGCCATTTGCGCTGCCCGGTTGCAGCGAGAATTGCCTTTGTCAGAATGCTGGTGGATTTCCCCGGTCCACCTTGCGATTGAATGTAACGTCTGGCCCGTTCCATCGACTCGTCCGTCGGTTCACTGTACCCGGAATAGAGCAGGGCATAATAGGCAGCAATGGAAGCGGATAAATTACCTTCTTGCTCGTCCCGATACCAACGCCAACAGCCTTCCGGCTGCTGCTCCGCAAGAATGCGATCATGAAGGCACCGGATCAGCTCTTCATTCTGTATATCCAATATCCTAAAGAGGATCATGACATAAGCATCTATCGTCACCCCGTTCTCAAAGCAAAAATGCCATGATCCGTCTTGATGCTGACGTCGCATGAAAAAGTCCCTCAGCTTCCTTAACCCCTCATCGACCGCGCTCTGTGTATCACCCATTCTCTTGTACCTCCGTATAACGTCATGAAGTACATTATATGAACGCCGGTATGTCAGTATGAGAAAATGAATTGCATGACTAATAATAGGATTGTTGCTCAATACAAAAATGTTACTTTGTATATCCCATAGAACCTGGTAGGGGTGATACCTTTTGGGTCATTCGCTCCTGATAGTTGAATAGGTGCTTTTTTTAATAAATTACACGCATGTTAAAGCCCGTTTTTTAAACCTCAGTCACGTCTTCATGAATATGTGGGATTCGTTTTTACGATCTTCGTCATAGTTGTGCCAACTTGCTGTTTGCTAACGGTGTCAGCTTAAAGGAAATTCAGGAATGGCTGGGACATGGCGATTATTCCACTACGGCGAACGTTTATACCCATCTGACCTCAGCTCGAAAATTTCTTCGGCCTATATGATGAGTACTGTTTTGCATTCCGGATATACAAAAAAGCTCTTGAATCCCCACAGGAGGAAATTCAAGAGCTCGTTCATTCTTAAGTAATGCGGTCGAGAGGACTCGAACCTCCACGGGGGGTTAGCCCACACGGACCTGAACCGTGCGCGTCTGCCAATTCCGCCACGACCGCATATATGTTGTCGTATGTCTTCGAAAGATAACTTTCTTAGCGACAAGATAGATCATACCATGCTCATATCAAGATGTCAAACCTTTTATGTTTTTTTATTCTTCTTGATAAATAAGGAATAGTGAGTTAAAATAAGAACATAGGTTCTAGAGAACATAAGTTCTCTATTCGTTTATTCAAATGTGATTTATCATCCTATTTCCCTAAGGCGGTGAATAGTTATGATCTCTTCAGCTACTGCTCAGAATGAATTGTCTCTTGTAAAAAGTTATCTGCTCCTAACCTTTATTCAAAAAGTATTTGAGCGGGACAGTCTGATTCTTGAAGAGAGCGGTGTCCTGAAAACACCTGGTCTTTATGTCGAAATGATCAACGCAGGAGTAGATCGTACCGGAATCTTACTATCGGAAGTAAAACATGAATTCAATATATGTCATATTCGTGTTCTAGAAATACAACAAAACCACTCAGGCGTTCACGCCACCTATATAAGTAAGGGGATCAAAAATCAGTTCAGTATGGCTATGCCCGCATTCCGCAAAGAAATGTATGAACGAATGCGTGCTTATCTCGGGCTCTCAACCTCTATGCCTCATACAGCTGCCTACCCTTTACCCGAAAAACATCACCCCAAGTCTCCAGACAGCCGCTCAACTTCCAAGCCCCTACGGTTCGTTGAACGGAGTCTGGTTACACCCTCCTCGGCCTATAAGCATAAATCGCTTCGCCCTGCTGCTTCTGCCGCAAGTGGAAGTGCATAATCCCCGTAAAGCCCTCCATCAACGAAAGAAGCTTTCGCAGGCACCACAGGACTGACCCCATAACGTGCTCGGAAGCTTCTTTACCATAATCATCAGCTATCGTTATTCATTCCTACCCGCTATGAACGGTGTATAAAGAATTCCCATAAATCGCTTTATTGTAGCGCATTCTGTACACGTGTAACCCCTTGACTAAGTGCGTGTCCTCCGCCTACCGCTGCAGCTACAGCAATGGTCTCCATAATCTCCTGATCACTTGCTCCCTTGGAGCGGGCCTCGTCCACATGATAAAAGGTGCATACCTCATTGTTAGCAAATAAACCAATGCCGAGCGCAATCAGTTGCTTGGTTTTAGCATCTAGACTCCCGGCTTGAAAGCACTCTCCGGTGAAACGATGATATGCATGGACTACCTCCGGCAGCTTTTCTTCCAAATGGCTGATTTGATCCTTGTAGGCATGTACTTTTTCATTCATAACCGTCATTGACACAGCACGTCCTCTCATGTTGAGTTATTCTTCATTACTGTGTCCGGTTTGGAGTTTCTGTATGCTGATGAGCCACCAACCAATGATATTCAACCAATTATCGAAGCACATGCCTCTAATTATCCAGTTCTACCGGATTGTAACGCGGCTCACTGAACGGCTGATATGTATAGCTGCGATCCAGTTTGACCACACGTCGATTCTGGCGACGGATAAGCACCTGTTCCTCGTCCCATGCCAGCACAATGCCAACCACATCGTTGGACTCCAATCCATCGCGCACGACACGTACCTTCTCACCGGAAAGTCGATAGGCATCCAATTCTTCATCTAAAATCACCCTTGTCCCCCCTTACACACTTTATTTGACATAACGAACAGCAATATATGCAATTAAATAGCTTAAAAAGAGACCTAAACGAATCACTTAGGTCTCTTCTCTCTTACTACTTATATGGATTGCCAACAGAGCGACAAATTATCCCGACTGATTTACACTGTGATCGTGTTCTTTTGTATCGTTCTTCTCATACCAGAAGTCCAGCACTTGTGCAGACAACACACGCTGATCTACATACTCCACTTGGTGGGCAGTAAATTCTTCTTTCCAAGAGAAGGACAATTCCTCGCATAGGTTAACCAACGTCAACAACTCCGACCAGGCCACATAGCGTTTATACCAAAAAAACTGAGGATGTTCAATCATATAGGGATATAAATCGTCGAATTCCGTATGCTTACAATCCAAGGCGCGTTCAAAATGCACTTTAGCCGCTGCCAGTTTTTCCAGAAAAAACTGTTCGGTCAATTGTTCTTTCCCCATGTTGCTGCCTCCTCTCCCAAAACCTTAACTATATTATAAGCGAAATTGAGGCACATGCAAAGGTTATTATTAGAAATATGGATCATGAGTTGTTGAATTGTTACTATTCAGCAAACTCAATCTTACCGTCAGCCAGCGATGAGATTTTGACCAGTGACTCGACACGAATGCCCTGTTCACGGATCGTTCTCGCTCCGGCTTGGAAGCATTTTTCCACTGCAACTCCGAATCCAACCAGTTCTGCTCCCGAACGTTGGATGATTTTAACCATGCCTCGGGCGGCATCGCCATTAGCGATAATATCATCAATGAACAACACACGATCATTTTCGTGAATAAATTGACGGGATAGCATAATATCCGTGACAATACCTTTCGTAAACGAAGGTACGCGTTCGCACAGAGCGTCCGGGTCAGCCAATAGAGTCTTTTTACGACGAGCAAATACCAACGGTACACCCAACTCCAGCGCTGTCGCAAAACCGACGGCAATGCCTGAAGATTCCACGGTCACGACTCTGGTGATTTTTTCTTCCCGGAAACGAGTTGCGAACTCTCGTCCCATTTCCATCGTCAGTTCCGGATCAACCTGGTGATTAAGCAAACCATCCAGCTTCAATACCTGATCTGACGCAATCACACCTTCATTTAAAATTCGTTTCTTTAATACTTCCATTCCATGACCTCCCAAGGCATTCCTATGCGGTAAAAGTACCATACTTCACCTGCCGCTTTCAAGCCAAAGCCTGCTTTCCCTATGGTCATGTAACATTTTTTTTACGCTTGTTCCAGAACCATGCGGTGATTCCTCCCAAAACGATCAAAAGAATGACGACCAAACCTACCCGATGCGTCACCTTCTCCATCAGCTTTGCCACCTGTTCCCAGTGCATCCCCACCGCATGCCCAATCCCCAGAAACGTACCGCACCACAGCAACGCTCCTGCTGAGGCATAACAGATATAGCGAAAAACGCTTAGACGGGTTGTACCTGCCAAATATGAGGACACATGTCTTAACCCAGGGACAAAATAACCGAACAGAATCCCCCAGGTGCCGTAGCGTCCAAACCAATTTTCAGAAGAGGCAATTCTTGAGGGTGTAAGCCTCACCCATTTACCGTATCGGTGCAACAGCGGCTTGCCCAGCAGACGACCAAGCGTGTAGCTAACCATCATGCCCGTCATACTTCCGAAAAATGTAACTGCCAGCGCAGCAATAAAATTGTAGTGTCCTTGAGACACGAGCCCGCCAAAGGCGATCATCAGTACTTCGTCAGGAATCGGCATACCAGCTACTCCAAGGGCAAGTAAGCCGAACATTGCCAAATATCCGTATTCCAGTATCCAAGCAAGGATTTGACCCATAAATTACGCTCCCGTCAAGCTATTCATTGAATTCACTATAATTATTTCAGTCTCATCCAGTCATGTCCCATTTCAGTTGAACATAGTTTGTATTATATGCTCGCTGTAGGGTTATTCAAGCAGGCAAGGAGGGACTGGGAATGAAACGTAATATTCATGTTTTACAGATTGCTTTTACATACATCGGTACAATCGTCGGTGCCGGATTTGCTACCGGACAAGAAATATTGCAATTTTTCACACAGTATGGACGCTGGGCTACACTCACTATAATGCTGTCCACAATCGTATTTGTATGGCTGGGTACAAAAATGATGCTGATCGCCCATGATATTTCAGCCAGGTCCTACGAGGATCTGAACAAGCACCTTTTTGGCGCCAAGGCCGGAAAATGGATCACCTGGTCCACGCTCACTGTGCTGATCGGCGTGAACAGCGTCATGCTGGCAGGAGCCGGCTCTGTTTTTGTAGAGCATCTTCATCTACACTACCAGACAGGACTGCTCATTACATTGATCGGAACTTACTTGCTGCTGAATAAAGGGATTAAAGCGATTCTGCATATGAATACCATTGTTGTCCCATTGATGATTACCATATCTGTTTTGCTCGTTCACAGCACACTTTCCATGCCAAATCCGCAGAGCTTTATTACGAATACGACAGATCACAGCACATTACGGACATGGATTTCTCCACTCCTGTACACGTCCTTCAATCTAACGATGGCACAGGCCGTGCTTGTCCCGCTTGGCAGCCAAACTTTTTCCCGCAGAACCATCCGTTTGGGCGGCATTTTTGGCGGTCTTGGCGTTGGGTTTATGCTGATGGCTGCACATTTTGTCATGTCAGCACATATGCCGGGTATTCAGCAATTTGAAATTCCTATGGGCAGTATTGCTTACCAGTTGGGCTCGATGGTCGAAATCATATACATTTTACTCATTTTTATGGAAATCTTCAGTACCTTTGTGGCCGACATCTATGGAGTCAGTCTGCAAATTCGTCAGCATGTCCAAATTTCGCCCAAGCTTATCACATTATTCATTATGCTCACATGTTTTCTAATCAGTCAGTTCGGCTTCAGCTCACTGTTATCCGTCCTCTATCCTATTTTCGGAATGCTCAGTCTAATGTGGGTTAGTAAACTGATTATGGCAGGACGCAGGAGACCCTTCCGCTCCTCACGTCCTCACTCCAGCTTTCGACATTCCGATTCCAAGCCAGATCATAAGCGCCATGGTTAATGTGGAAACTTCAAATACATTTTCTTCAGCTCATTAACCGCCCTGCTCAAGGAGTAGCTTGATTTAGCCTTATCGCAGGCTGATCTAGCCAGCTCATAACGATAGGCAGGATCTGCAATCACCTTTTCCAGTGCGTCTGCCAGTGCCTTCGGATTATCGGGTGGCACGAGCAGACCATTGACCCCATCCTCAATTTGCTCCGGTATTCCCCCCACCTCTGTACCGACCAATGCCAGACAGCTCAACGCCGCTTCTGCAAATACGGAACCAAAGGCCTCCGCCCGTGAAGGCAAAACGAACACATCAAAGAAAGGCATAAACTCTTCCGGATGAAGAGTATATCCATAAAAAATCGTCTCATGGTAAATATCCAGCTGACGCGCCATCTCTTCCAGCTCAGGGCGAATCGGACCATCTCCGATAATATGAAGGACATAGCTCTGATTTCTTTTTTTCAATTCAGCACAGGCCTTCAACAAAATATCCAGTCCCTTGGCCGGAACGAGGCGGCAGACTGTAATCAGCTGTGTCACTTCATTTTCGTGCGGGATAGGCTTAAAGCGCTTCTCATCGTATCCATTCGGAATGACCACAATATCTTCCGGTTTCTGTACATACGGTGCTAAATAATGCTGGAAAGAACGAGATACCGCAATCAGGCGGTCTGCCTTATACTCCATTTCTCGATAGAGAGACACCAGAAATTGATGTTCAGGCCCATTTTCCTCTATTTTACCGTTTAGAATTAATTCCTTCTCATAAGAAGAGTGGATCGTCTGCACGAGCGGGATGTCAGGAAAAACACTTTTCATGGCGATCCCGGCAATGGGATGATGGGCATGAATAAGATCAAAGGGCTTCTGAATGCGAAGCCGGGTCCACCACAAATAGTCACGGTACGTCTGGATATATTTTTGAACAACTGGATACTGTCCATATTGCGTCCAGTCAAAAGTATCAAAGGTGACTTCATCCCTACCCTTGTTACGAATCCGTTTAGGGATTGAAAATAGCTCCATTTCCCAACGGGGAGATGCAAATCGCTCTTGCAGATATGGAATCATAGATGATACGCCGCCCGGTTGCTCGGGTGGGAAAAAGAGAGCCTGTAGCAATTTCATGACGTGCTTCCCCTTTCAAGCAATTATACTGACCGGAACACAGGTTGTATGTATAGGTTTCCGGATTTTCTGAAAGATGATATATTGAGGATAAATGTTAGGTACAAAAGAAAATTATAACATTTTAATTGGAATTAATCCTGTCTATTGTATCGGAACGATATCGCCCGTTCAATAGATTACTATCCAGACAGATGGAGTCGGTGACGTTGACGTTATTGTTCTTAATGGGAACATGGGGCTTCCCATCTTTGGCCGGGGCCGTAACTGCAGCCTGCGGTTTGTATATTATACTCATGATGGCGCTTATGTGCGTAATCATATATAGCAGACAACGAAAAAAAGCCTATATTCTTTTTTCGATTGCCGCTATTTTTATTATGACATATGAAGCCATGAATCTCTATTCGGCGAGTGGAGGCAAGGTGCAGACGCACGGAATCGTGTGGAAAAACACGTTGGAGGCGTTTGCCTTCGTGCTTATTAACGGCGCCGTATTTCAGCTCTACCGAAAGCTAAAACGTGTGGAAACATGGACCCTCCTGTTACTGGGCGCGTTACTGTTACTACCAATTCTCGCCTGGGCTACCGGCTTGCTGCCCGCTTGGATCAGCTCAGCTAAGCTGGTGGAGTTCACTCTATTTTATCGAGTTTTGGTGCTTATACTGAGCATGGCGTTCATTACCCCGCGAATCGGCCAGCCCAAGAAATTTACAGCTGGCTTGCTTCTGTATTTGCTCTGGCTCGGCTGCCTGTGGCTGGGAAACGATATCCCCATAGAGGAAGGCACGACAAGTACAATTCTGTGGATATCATTTTTGCCGCTGCTGTATTACACCACGTTGTTTATCATCCTGTTTGAACGGATTGTGGAGCTGCTTCAAAGAATTTACCGTTCTTCCATCACAGATGGTCTGACCGGCCTGTACAACCGCAAATACTTTTCGGGACGACTGCGACGATATATGGAGCAGGGAATCCGGGTGTCGGTTATTTTTTGTGATATCGACAATTTCAAGAAATTGAATGACACACAGGGTCACGCCCGCGCGGATGAAGTGCTGAAGCAGGTCGCACAGATCATGGAGGATGAACTGGATGAAATCGGACTAACCGGACGTTACGGCGGCGAGGAGCTGGTCGCGATGGTTGTGGATCGACGAGCCAAGGTTGAACATGTCGCAGAACGTATTCGCGAACGGGTCGCCGCGGAAAGCATTGTGACCATCAGTGTCGGTCATAGTACAGTCAAAAAGGAAATAAACCCGGATGAACTGGTCAAGCAGGCGGATCAGGCGATGTACATATCCAAAACGACAGGTAAAAACAAGGTTACAGCCTATAAGGCAGCGGAAGTGAAAAAAAGCCGAACAGCACAGGCACAATAATTCATATCCTCTTCCGTTATCTGTAAATATAAAATGACGCACAGTGAACTCTAATAAGAGCCTGTGCGTCATTTTATTGTATATCCTCATTAAGTCTCTGTCGTTACAGATGCCAAATCCCGCCCAATCCATGCCAGCTCCTCGGGGGTCAGCTCACGATAGCTGCCCAGCGGTAGCTGTTCATCCAGCGATAACGGGCCCATGGCCGTTCTTTTCAGATAGGTCACCTTTTTACCAACCGCCTCGAACATACGCTTGACCTGATGAAATTTCCCTTCATGGATCACAAGCGAAATATAGGAAATGACTTCTTCATCCGCCTGCTGTGGATGTTCATGCCGAAGAATGGTCAACTGAGCGGGAAGCGTAATATAGCCGTCATCCAGCTCTACTCCTGCTGCAAATTGCTGAATATCCTCTTCCGTAACATGACCCGATACGGTAGCCTCATACGTTTTAGGGACATGACGTCGTGGAGACAATAGTTCATGCGCCAGCTTGCCGTCGTTGGTCAACAACAATAGCCCTTCTGTATCTTTATCTAGTCGTCCCACTGGAAAAGGCTCAAAATGCCGTTCCTCTGCACTTAACAAATCCAGCACCGTTCGTTCGCGCGTATCCTCGGTTGCAGAAATTACACCGGGCGGCTTGTGCAGCATAATATAAATATACTCCCGAAAAACAACACGTTCCCCGTTCACTTCAATCTGATCGTTGTACGGATGAACCTGCAAGCCGCTATCCTTGATGGTTCGACCATTCACCGTAATGATCCCTTGCTTCACCTGTCTCTTGATATCACTGCGTGAACCATATCCCATGTGGGTTAAAATTTTGTCCAAACGCTGCGTTTGTCTGCCCTTTCCACTCATACCGATGTCCACCTCCAGCCTGTTGGATATTCATTTTTGAGCATGCCATCCTGCCACTTACCCCATCCGGCAGTATATCCATCAATACATATGAGAACATAGCCTTTGGGCTGTGCGTCGTTTTTTAATGTGATTCGCTGAACTGGGATGGATAAGGTCTCACCCTTTAAATAACGAATGGCTTCAGCATCTGAACTAGAGAGATTAATGCTTCTAACCGCCTCAGACGGCCGTAAAGCTACCGCCAGCGGGTGCGAAGGGACAAATCGGCCCTTCTTATCGGTGCCTATAAACCAGCCCGGACGCACCACTTTAAGGCCGTCCAGACGATGTGAGGACAGCGGCGACTGATAGATGCGATCTCCATAGACAACTGTATAGCCAGCAAACGACACCTCCAGCTGCTCTTGTACAAACTGGCGATAGGATTCCATCACATCATGCGATGCACGTGCAGCCGATTTCAAACCCTCTTTGCTGAAACGGGACTTGCCGCCCTCAAACCCGCGCGCAGTCGCTCCTTTTCCTGGCTTCCCATCCATTCCTTTTTTATTTCGTCTGGGCTCACCAACGGCATGTCTGCTCTGTCCGTTTCGAGTCAGTGATTCCTCGACAGACAAATGCTGTTTCCTACGCGGCCGTTCCGCATCCATGTTCAAAGCCTTTTCAGCCGTAGCGGCACGACTGCCCTGATGCTGCAATACAGCGATAAAATGGCCCTCGCCCTCTACAAGATGCGGCCATAGACGCGCCGTTCCACGCAGCTCAGGGTGGGCTGAGGCAACCGCTTCACTCACCCATTCAGGGTGCCCCGGTGCAAAGCCTGCTCCTAAAGGAACAGGAATAACCTCAAAATCGGGGTGAGCCGCCAGAAACTCCGCGATCATCCCCTCATTTTCCTCTGGTGCAAAGGTACAGGTCGAATAAACGATCCGTCCCCCATCGCTCAACATCGAAGCCGCTACGCGCAAAATGTCTCGTTGCATGACCACACACTTTTCCACGGAGTGCGTTTCCCATTGCTTCGCCATGTCCTCATCCTTGCGGAACATGCCTTCACCCGAGCAAGGCGCATCAATTAAAATCTTGTCAAAAAAATGAGGAAAGGCTTCAGCGATTCGGTCGGGGCTTTCATTCAGTACCACGGCATTACGCACGCCGTATAATTCAACATTTTTAGCCAACGCCTTGGTTCGTTCCGGGCTAATATCATTCGTTACCAATACGCCGCTTCCTTGCAGCTTGGCAGCGATTTGAGTCGATTTCCCACCTGGTGCAGCACACAAGTCCAATACAGCCTCATCCACAGCTACATTTAGCAGCTCTACCGGAGACATTGCACTGGGTTCCTGCACATAATACAGCCCCGCATGGTAGTAGGGATGTAACCCAGGCTTCGTACCGTGCGGAATGTAGAAGCCTGTACTACACCACGGAATCGGCCGCAGCTCAAATGGCGAAATCGCCTTAAACGCCTCTACGGGAATTTTTAGCGTATTGACGCGTATTCCTGCATGTGGGGTATGATCATAAGCAGCCATAAAAGCTTCAAATTCGTCACTGAGCAGTTGCTCCATGCGCTTCACAAATGCTGTAGGAAGCTGTACACCCATAATCGTAATCATCCTGTCCTGTTAAAATAAAATTTATTGTACCATAATCAACCCGTTATGCCGCAATATCTCTGTGATTCACAAACTTTCACTACAATCTGTAATGTTGTATAATAATGAGATTCTTAGCTATATATTTTGAATTTTGATAGGAGAGATTATATTGAACGCCCAAAAATCCAACAAAAAAAAGCTTATACCTGTCATCGGCTTTTTTGTTGTGCTGGTCATCTTGCTTGGAGTGCTGCTCGCTTTAAATTCTGGTACTAAAAATGAGCTGTATGGCGTGTCCACAGCGTCTTTAAAGCCAGCCACTCAAGAATTATTGAATGATCCAAATTATCAGCAGATTATTAAACCAGAAGATCTGCAAAGCAAAATTAACAAAAAGGAAAGCTTTTTCGTTTATCATTTTGCATCCGATTGTGTTCATTGCCGCGCCACGACTCCCAAGCTGATGCCTTTGAGCAAGCAGGAGAACATCACAATGCATGAGTTTAACCTGCGTGAGTATGAAGACGGCTGGGACAAGTATCACATTGAATATACCCCTACGCTCGTCTATTACGAAAAAGGCGTGGAAAAGGATCGCATGGTTGGTGGCTTGAAGGAAAGCCCTTCCGACAACGGCTATACGCTGGACGATTTCAAAGCCTTTTTCGAGAAATATAAAAAGAACGTAACCTCCTAGAGGACGTTCGCACATTCCGGAACGATAAAGCAGCCCGATCCCCTCAAAATGGATCGGGCTGCTTGCTTATTATGGCGCGTTTCGAATTACGTCGCGTCCTTCGTTTCGGGCAAAGCAATACTGGAGCCGTGAGCTGCCTGTCTGCGCCTAATTGAAGCTTCCAGCGCCTGCTGACGCTGCTCATGCTTTTCCCCGCGCCGTGGGCTTCGCTGCTGCGGGATATTGGCCGGAATGGACGGCGATACATCCTCCACGGCCCAGCGCAACCTGGGGTCGACGATTTCAATCGTCAAATCCCGATAAACCGGCGGCTGGTGCTGGAGTTCTTCCTTGCCAGCGGCAACAAACTCGGCAAGCTGGCGAGCACAAGTGCGCGCCTCGTCTACCAGCTTCGCCATATTAATGCCTAGCGCCTGCGGTGGAGCATGCTCCAGTCTGTGTACCGCACTGTCCAGCATCATATGCCCACCACGATAGTTGCCATTGCGAAAATGAAACAGCCCTACAGCGATTTGCAGTAAACCTTTATATACAGGGTCACGGTCCAGCTTAAGCCACAGCTCTTCCAGTACCTCATGACATTCAAAATAATCCCGATCCCGATTGAAGTATACCAGGTAAGTCACGTACAACGGTTCATAGGAAATGTTCACCATTTATTGTTCATCCCTGTCTTCTTCCTTGGTGGAGGATTCCAGCATCTCCTTAACTTCATCGTGAAGCTGCTTGATTCCTTCCATATCATGTTGCTCCCACAGCTCATTAAACCTGCGCTGTGCATCAATCGTTTCGCTGATCTTATGGTAAAAATACAAGCGATGCATACCTGTTAGCACTTTGGAAACGATATTCGCTTCATCCTCAAATTTTTTCTGTGCTTCCAATATTTCAAGACGAATGGAAGACATCTCATTATCTAATACAAAGGCTGCCTCAGCGGCCTTTTTCAACCTTGCCCGCATTTCACCCGGCAAGCTTTCACGATACTTATAACTGAGCGAATGCTCGATGGTGGCCCAGAAATTCATAGCCAAGGTACGGATCTGAATTTCGGCCAGCACAATTTTTAATCCCAGCGCCGTCTGCACAGGATATTCCACAATCATATGAAAGCTGCGATAACCGCTATCTTTATAGTTGGTGATATAGTCCTTTTCATACAGCACAGTCAAATCCTTGCGTCTTCGAATGTACTCGGCTACCCGCCGAATATCCTCAACGAATTGACACATAATACGGATGCCTGCAATGTCCTCGATTCCCGTCTCTAGCTGATCAGGAGAAACCTGCAATCTTTTCGCTTTATCGAGGATGCTTGATATTTTTTTAACCCGTCCGGTTACGAATTCGATAGGAGCGTATTCCTCGCGCTTCTTCAGCTCCGCACGCATTGTTTTGAACTTGACCTTAAGCTCCTCCACCGCCTGATCGTATGGCAGCAAAAATGTTCCCCAGTCTCTTCCGTCCATCCCCGTACCTCCTGTCTCTTCCAACACCACATTTTTTATCTGTGATCTGCACCAACAGCCTCGGTTATGTGTCTAAAGCCGTCCTTTCGAAGCAGCTCACGCAGACCGGCGTGCAAAGCCCGATTCACTTCCGGTCCCTCGTAGATCAATGCTGTATAAATTTCAATCAGGCTCGCGCCTGCTTTAATTTTGTCATAGGCATCACGGCTGGTGAAAATGCCTCCCGATCCGATGATAGGCAGCTTGCCCTCCGTCTGACGGTATACCCGCCCAATGACCTCTGTAGAACGATCACGCAGCGGCTTGCCGCTCAAGCCTCCCGTTTCACTCGCATTTCGATGTGTCAGGCCAGCCCTGGATATCGTTGTATTTGTCGCAATAATACCGTCCACTCCACTGGCAGCGATCGCATCCGTCATATATTCCAGTTCCTCATCCGATACGTCCGGGGCAATTTTAACCAGCACAGATTTGGATTCGCCATACTTGGCTGCCTGCACACCCATCTCTGCCCGAACCGCTTCAAGCAATGATTTCAGTTCACTGCCATGCTGGAGCTTTCGCAAATCCGGTGTATTCGGCGAGCTAATATTCACCACAAAGAAGTCCGCATATGGATATAGCGCGGAAATACACTTTTCATAATCCTTATGTGCATCCTCATTGGGCGTGATTTTGTTTTTGCCAATATTAACAGCAACCGGAACAGGCCGATGTTTGAGTGCAGCCAATCGTTCAGCCATACTCTCCGCACCCAGATTGTTAAAGCCCATCCGATTGACTAATGCCTCATCTGGAGGCAAGCGGAACAAGCGGGGCCGATCATTTCCGGGCTGTCCGACAGGTGTCACCGTGCCTACTTCCATAAAACCAAACCCGATGGAGGAAAAGCCGGCAACCGCTTCCGCATTTTTATCCAACCCCGCAGCCAGTCCAATCGGGTTGGGAAAATGAAGTCCGAACAGATCAACGGCAAGATCCTCCGTTTCCTTGACTCCGTACATCCCCCGCAGCGTTGCTGCTCCACCTGGAAGCGCCCCCGCATACTTTAAGCCATCAATGACTACATGATGGGCCGTCTCCGGACTCATTTTGAAAAAAACAGGTTTTACAATCCTTCGATACAACACGTTCTCATCCACTCCGTTCTATGCCCTTGCACAATCCTAAAAAAACATCTCTACAAAATAGTTTAGCTTTTTCCATACCAAAAAGAAAGTAATTTGCGAGGTGTGGCATCAGAACAATTCAGTTGTCATGGAGATGTCATTGAAAATGTATAATCAAACCATTTACAATGGACATAGTAAGACAAGGTTCTTAGTCCGTCAGAAAAGAGGGATTGCTGATATGAAGACCAAGCGCAAGCCGCCCAGTCTGCAAAAGAAAAAGGACGAGGTGAACAAGAAGGCGATTGTATGGACCGCCGTCAGCTTTGTTCTCCTCATCGTTGTAATTGTCCTGGTTATGGTTTTAGCACAAGCGGGAAACCTCTAAACTACAAGTAGCTTTGCATCAAAAAGGTTAATTTAGCCAGTGATAGGTTTTGCGGGGATTTGTCTGGTCATGCTTCGGCTCACTCGTAAATCGGGAATCAGGCACAAGCACTTGATCAGGCAATCCCCCAGTACCAATGACCACCTCCGTACCTGAAGGCACGAGAGCAAACAATTCCTCCACATCCCTCTTGCCCATGCGGACGCAGCCCAGCGATTCATTTTTCCCAATGCTGTCTGGCTCGTTCGTGCCATGGATGGCATAATTCGTTGCAGACAGCTGCATTCCACGGCTACCAAACTCACCATTGGATTTACCGTTCGGATTCACCACTTTATCGCTAATTACAAATTTCCCTTCCGGCGTCTTTTCTCCACCCAATCCAACAGGATAATTTCGGATTAGCACATTGCCACTCAACAATCCGAGCCTGTGCTTGGATTTGTCTACCACAATCCGTAGCGGCTGCCCCAGAAAAGGCCGTCCATGCAGAGACGATGCCAGTAAAGGACTTCTTTCAGCCGTCGAGCCAGCGTGTTGATCCGCTTCTAGTCCCGGTGAAGCAAGTAAATTGCGCATAGGTGTAAAAGCCTTCTTCATCCCCTCTGTCGTACCGTACATCGTGTTATCGGGAAAGTTGCGGGTTAGCTCATCAAGACTCTGGGGAAGGCGTTGATGCTCTGAACGAAAAGCACGCATGGAGCTACTCAGCACAGCCAGCTCCTCCTGGCCGGCTGCCCATTCCAGACCCGCTTGGCGAAGACTCTCCCTGTCGGACGGCTTGCAAGCACACGCAGCGGCGTCGTAAGACTGAACAGCTAATCCACCATTCCCTTGGTTTTGCACACTCAGTAATGGCTGCATTCCATTTCTCCAAAGTAACCATGAGCCACTCTGCTCCATGCCCAGCACGGTGGTTTTGGGGGGCAAACGATCCGTCTTTGTTAGCATATCAGCAAGCGCTGTCTCAGCTCCGCTCCCTTTTCGACCTTGGGCCGTAAACACGCCGCCGGCATTAGTCCCACCGATCTGAGCGGTCTCTCTGGGGGCAACATTCGATATTTCCGCGGTTTTCACGTTATCGGCTGCTGTACGCTCGGTTCCGGGTAATACGGATGCGTTCTCATTTGAATGCCTCGGTGAATTGGCTGAAGGCACCCATATGAGCAAGAGTACCATGAGCGCAGTTAGCAGATGACGTGCTCGGGCTGTTCGCCGCTCCTTCTCCTTGGACATCTGAACTAGTTTATCCTGATATTCCATCCATACGTCTGCCGGAATCTGTTTATGCTCGAAGGCCTCGAACACTTCCCCCGCGCGATTGAAGCAATAATTTGCTTTGCCCTCCTGACCGCTGCTCTCATACTCTTTACCGAGTAAATACCAAGCCATTTTATTATCAGGATGCTTTTTTACATACGATTTAAGATGAGGCGAATGGTCCATCGGATCCTCCTGATCGTGTAATCTTGCGAACTTCCTATTATGTATATCGGTCGAAATGGACCAGATGGACAGCACAAAAAAAACAGCACCGTCAGCATACCTTCACCGTTATACGGCGAAGGAAGCTGTCGATGCTGTGTCCATCCAAGAAGCCTACACTTAACCTTCTTTGTTGAAAGGCTCGTCTGCAACTTTGATGGAATCTGTAGGGCAACCATCACAAGCATCCTGCATATCATCATACAGATCTTCTGAGATCGCCTTGATGCCTTGGTTTGCATCTCCCTCAAAGATAACTTCAGCCAAACCTTCATCATCATAATCATAAATGTCTGGTGCAGTGGCGCCACAGGCTCCGCAAGCAATGCATGTATCTTTTTCTACCCAAGTGTATTTAGCCATAACTGTTCTCTTCCTCCTATACAATCAAACAAACCAGCTTTGCATTCTATTCACATATTAATACAAACGAAAAATTATTACAAATTATTTTCCTTTATCCTTGATGTAAAAAACGCTTATAGTGCTAGCTTCCGCAGCTCTACATAAATTCACTCAGGAGTCGGGAGATTGTCTTTTTGCAGCGAAGTTCCACGCAGTTTGGAATTGCGAAGAAGCACTGAAGGATCATCTCCCAGCATCCCGGCGGTCAAAATTGCATTTTCACCAAATTTGTCGCGCAGCGCATCCATCGTTTTCAATAGACTTTCTTTCTTGGGCTGATCCTGATATTCAAAAAGATCCAGCTGAACAGCCGCTTCCTCCTTCGGAATGAGCTGCTGTAGTGTAATCCCCAGTAAGCGCACAGGCTTGTCCTCTCCCCAATGACGACGATACAGCGCACAAGCTTCCTTATATATGTCTTCAGCACTTTCCGTAGGAGTACTTCTCATCTGAGAACGAGTAAAGGTCTTCATATCCGGCGTCCGAATCGTGAGTTGAATACCTCCTGCCAGCATACCGTGTCGTCGTAGCCTCCGGGCTACCTGGTCGCTAATATTAAGAAGTACCCGCTGAGCCTCTTCCAGCTTCACCACATCCATAGGCAGGGTCGTCGTATGCCCAATGGACTTGTTAGGCTCCCGTTCAGTGCTGACTGGAGAATGATTAATCCCGTTGGCCGCCAATTTGAGCCACGATCCTGTCACGCCAAATACACCAATTAGCATATGTTCATCCGCTTTAGCCAGTTGCCCGATGGTACAAATGTTCATTTGCAAAAGCTTGTCTGCCGTTTTGCGACCCACACCAAACAATTGACTGCAAGGAAGCTTCCACAAAATGCTAGGCACATCACGCAGACGTAAAACGGATATCCCACGTGGCTTTTTTAGATCAGAGGCCATTTTCGCTAACAGCTTGTTGGGTGCTACTCCAATCGAGCAGGGCAAGCCAAGCTCATCCTCTACCCTGCGCTGAATTTCCTCTGCAATTTCCAGAGGTGTTCCAAACTGCTTGGAACCTGTAATGTCCAGATAACATTCATCAATTGAAGTGGCTTCCAGCATAGGGGTATACGAATAAGCAATGTTCATAAACGCTTTGGAATATCGACGGTACAAGTGAAAATCAGGTTGTATTACGATAAGCTGCGGACAAATCCGGCGGGCCTGCTGAACAACCATCCCTGTTGAAATGCCCAAGCGTCGAGCTTCGTAGGAGCAGGTTACAATTACACCTCTGCGCAGCTCACTACTGCCAGCTACGGCGGTAGGCAATCCCTTATATTTCTCCGGTTCCTCCGCTGCATGAACGGAACAATAAAATGCATTCATATCCACATGCAAAATAACTCGCCCACCGACCGGATAATAAGCACTGACATCTTTCATGCTCAACCCTTCTTTTAACTGTAAATTCACCCGCTCTTACGGGAATATGTCTCTTGGCTTAGTTTTAGATCTGAATTCTCCTTCTATTTTACATGAGATTTTACATGAGAATAAAGGTTTTGCGGCCACAAAATGATAATTATATATTACATTTGAAGTCATTAGTTGATATAATCGAGTATCATACGAACAAGGCAAGCTGACGCTTTCCTGTTTTTAAGCGTTAAATAATTAAATAAATCTGCTTAAAAAAGCAAAGTTACATCAATCTGAGCATTCGCAAAGGAGGAGTCCCTCATGTCCACCGCTATTTCTATCTTTGATACAACGCTGCGAGACGGTACTCAAGGAGAAGGAATTAGCTTGTCTGCTGACGACAAACTGAAAATCGCCAAAAAACTTGATGATCTCGGTGTTCATTATATTGAAGGCGGGATTCCCGGGAGCAACAGCAAGGATATCGAATTTTTCAAACGGGTGCAAGAATTAGGACTTCAGGCCAAAATTGTCGCCTTCGGCAGCACGCGTCGCAAGGATAGCATTGCAGCAGAGGATATCAATCTGCAGCGGATTCTGGAATCCGGCGCCCAGGCAGCTACACTGGTAGGTAAATCATGGGATTTTCATGTGCACACCGCCTTACAGACGACACTGGAGGAAAATCTGTCCATGATTTATGATTCCATCGCCTTTTTGAAACAAGGAGGTATGGAGGTAATTTTTGATGCCGAGCATTTTTTTGACGGTTATAAAAATAACCCAGAATACGCACTCGCCGTTTTGAAAAAAGCAGAAGAAGCAGGCGCGGACTGGCTCGTGATGTGCGATACAAACGGTGGCACTATGCCGCATGAGATACAGGAAATTGTCACTACGCTGCATAGTCAACTGACAAGATCACAATTGGGTATTCATACACACAATGACTGTGAATTGGCAGTAGCTAACACGCTGAGCGCGGTTCAAGCAGGCGTAAGACAAGTTCAAGGTACCATTAACGGATACGGCGAACGATGTGGTAACGCTAATCTATGCTCCGTCATTCCTAATTTGCAACTCAAACTCGGCTATGATTGTCTGGGTGATGACAAGCTGAAGCAACTCAGCAATACGGCCCGCTTTGTTAGCGAGGTGGCTAACGTCAATATGCCTGTGAACCAGCCTTATGTCGGTAATGCAGCTTTTGCCCATAAGGGCGGCATTCATGTGTCAGCAATTTTGCGCGATTCGCGAACTTACGAGCACATCTCCCCTGAGCTGGTAGGTAACAAACAACGGGTACTGGTCTCCGAACTGGCTGGACAAAGCAATGTTGTGTCCAAGGCGCAGGAGCTGGGCATCACCCTCGATCCTTCCAGTAATGAAGCGCGTGGCGTCATTAGCCGCATCAAGGAGTTGGAGCATCAAGGTTATCAGTTTGAAGGAGCCGATGCTTCGCTGGAATTGCTCATTCGGGAAGCAGGCGGCGAAGTGAAGGAAATGTTTTCATTTGAGTCCTTCAAGGTGCTGGTAGAAAAAACAGCAGGCAGACCGGTCGTATCCGAGGCGTTCTTGAAGCTAAATGTCGCTGGGACGAGTGTTTATACCGCTGCTGAAGGAAATGGTCCTGTCAATGCACTCGATAACGCACTTCGCAAGGCCCTTTCCCAATATTTTCCCGCGCTACGGGACATGCATTTAGCTGATTACAAGGTGCGTGTGCTTGACGAAAAAGATGCCACCGCCGCCAAAGTACGAGTGCTCATAGAATCCAAAAATTACGAAGACGTCTGGAGTAACGTAGGCGTATCCGAAAATGTCATTGAAGCCAGCTGGGAAGCTCTCCTGGACAGCTTCCGTTATGCGTTGCTGGAAGCGCCGACTCCCAAAAACGAGCAGGCAGACCTTACTCATCAGGGGTTAGTTAACCACTAATCAGGTGAATGGAGTAAGTTTGAAAGGTGTCTTTAGGGTCTATCAGGACCTCAAAGACACCTTCTTTTTTTGAAGCATCTGTATTTTACGTTCCAGTTCCTGCTCACTTAACATGCCGATTATAATTTCGTGCACCAATCCATGATGATCAACCAATACATGAGTCGGAAAAGCTGCTCCTCCAAACCGTTCAAACAATGTCCCTTGCTCATCAAGCAAAATCGGAAATTGCAGACCCAAAGAGCGGGAAAATTTCTGCACATCCTCCAATCGGTCATAACGAGTTACATTGATCCCATACACATCTACATCATGTTTGTACTTCCGATACAGCTCATTCAGCATAGGCGCTTCCAAACGGCACGGATCGCACCATGAAGCCCAGAAGCTAATAACCAGCGGTTTGTCACGTGTAGCCGCTACATCGTAGGAGTTACCGTTTAAACCCTTTAAAATCATGGAAGGAAGCCGTTGACCGGGTTTCAGCTTTTTTATCATTTCTACTGCATCTGAATCAGCCTCTACAGCCAGCTCTGTCCCAAGCCCCTCCTCATCCTTATACTCCTCCTGTGAAAGTACAATTTTACTGGACAAGCTTGTTGCATAAGCCATATTTGCAATAACTAGCCCTGAAGCCGCTTCCGCAACCAGCATAGCCATCCCTAATCGAATAAAACCAAATCTAATCACTATCCAATCACCTGGCTTTCATTGGGCTCACCTTGAACTTCTCCATAGGATGCCCAGCTTGCTGCCACCTCTAACCCTGTGATCTGTATATATTGTCAAAAGAAAATAAGTATTAGACTGAAAAATTATCAACCTGTCGATATGACAGGTTGATTTCATATAAACAAAGAGCTTAACGGAATAAAAAAGCAAATTATTTCCATCCGTCATAAGAACTTAAAACGAAGACCCTGCTCTTCATGCTCTTCATCCCTTCATAACCGAAAGAATGGCTTAGGGGAGCTGCCTGTATGTTTGGCACGTTCCAATTCTTCGGCAATGATGCGGATGCCCTCTTCAATATCTTGCTCATCGGTCCGAATGATGCTAAGACGCAGCAAGTTAAGCTTGGGGAAAGATGAAAGGAACTGCTTATCGGTTGCTAGAACATCAACTCCACGATTCTCCAATCGCTTGACCAAATCTTCTGTATGAATGAAGTCCGGAAGTTGTATTGAAGAGAATATCCCACCACTGGATTGGATGGTATATAAGCACTCTTTGGGCAAAAATCGCTGTGAAATTTCCCTTAGATGCTTAATGCGATGATTGTACAAGGATTTCATTTGCTTCGCATGATGAGCATACATCCCGGACTTTATATAAATCTCAAGCACACCTTGAGAAAGCACTGAGGTGCTCAGATCCGCCGTATGTTTATGCCATTGGAGTAAAGGAATGAATGAATCTGGTACTGCTGCCGCGGCAAGTCTTAATCCGGGCAGCATCACTTTGGAAAAACTTCTGAGATAAATGACATGACTGGCTCCACTATAAGCGTGAATAGGATCTGCTTTGCTGTTTGTTTCCAGATCAGCAAGATAATCATCCTCAACGATGTAAACGTCGTAGGCTTTGGCGAGCTCTGCCAATCGCTGTTTGTCTTCCGGCGTGTAAGAAGTGCCTAATGGATTATGGAAGCGCGGGATTGTATAAAAAAACTTTATCATATTATTTTGAAAATGACGCTCCAAAGTGGCCCAATCAATCCCGTTAGGAGTTCTTTCGATGCCTATTACGGTTTGTATTTGTGTTTTAAGCGCAGCCAACATTCCCCAGTAGGTTGGTTGCTCGACCAGAATATTGGTTTTTCCGTTTGGAAAAGGCATCCCCGCTAAAAGATGAAGAGCTTGCTGAGCGCCTGAAAATATAAAAACCTGCTGTGCCGAAGGGAAAACCTGCTGATGATGAAAAAGCTTCACAATCTCCTGGCGAAGGGAAAGTAAACCCTGTGGATCGGGATATGTGAAAATGGAAGCCTCAAATAATTCCATCGCTTTGTTCAAGCATTGACGAAAGTCGATTTGCGGGATCGACGCGGGATCGGGGGCTGCTGATGCAAAATCGATTCGTTTTGTTTGCAGCAAGGGAAGGAGCGCTTCTTTGGCTACGACAAAATAACCACTCTTCGGGCGTAAATAAATCAGATATTGATTTTCGAGTTCTTGATAAACACTAATAATTGTGTTGAGACTACAACCGAATTTTTGGCTCTGCTTACGGATGGAAGGCAGCGCCTGCTACTTTCAGCTTTCGTTCTGCACGAGTCAATGGGTTGGTCTATCTTTATAGTAAATATCGGTGTCGTACTATGTGTGGCAAGTGCACGGCACTTTGTAACAAAATAGTTTCCAACGTCAACTCCGATTATGCAGATCGGCACGCTGCGACAAGTGGCCCCCAGCTACATGGCGAAACTCAAGCAAGCGCTCTCAGTCTATACTTTATTTTCTCCGCACATATATGCACAAAAAAAAAGCAAACCCACGAATGATCGCGGGCTTACTGTTTTTTTGTGTAATTTGAGTGCTAACGCTGTGTACGAAATCAGGCATGACTTAAATGTGCATAAACATCTGCCAAATTAGTCACGTTACGCTTAAGCATTTCCTGAACATACGCCACCCACAGCTTAGCTGTCATTTTTGCATCCTCTAACGCATGATGCCGCCCCTCAATCGGAATGCTTTGATAGGTCAGCAATTCATCCAGGCTATACGTTTGGTGCTGTTGCGGCTCAAGCCACTTGGCAAGCATCATCGTATCGAGAACTCGGTGAGTCAGCTGAACTTTAGATGTTTTCCATAAAGCGGCATTCAAAAAAGCCTTGTCATGAGCGCTGGCATGCGCTACAAGTACACGCCCACCTACAAAGGACATAAAATCATGCAGCCCATTCATAAGCGGTGGAGCCTCATCCGTCATTTCCCGGGTAATCCCGGTTAGCTCGGTAATATGCTCAGGAATCACTGTACGTGGATTGACAAGCGTATAAAACTGCTCTTTTTCCATAATTGTATCCCCGACAACCCGAATCGCTCCAAACGATAAAATCTCATCACCATGCTGCGCAGAAAATCCCGTCGTCTCCAGATCAAAAACAACCGTCTCCAAACGCTCCAGCGGGGTCCGCAAAACTTCAGAGCGCCGTTGCTCCCGGGTTAAGGAGCGAATAAACGCCATCTGCTGAGCCGTAGGAGCCCCCATTACTGAAGCGATGGCAGACGGTACTCCTCCTCTGCGGAGAGCGCTCCAAAAGCCGCCTCCCTGCGCTGGTTCCTTCATGACCTTCTCCCTTCCATAAATCGCAGCTGTCTTTGCAACGCACGATGGAACCGTCGCACCGTCGAAAGAGCCTCACGCAGCTCGTGCCAGCCCTTGCCTTGCTTCAGCGGCTTGACGGCCAGGTAGCCGTTGCTGATCAGCAATCCATCCTTCTCCTGCGCTGGAGTAGCCGTTCGAAGCTGAAGTGCAATCCGAAAGGCCCGCTCACAAGCGTCCAGCAAAGGAAGCGGTGCAGCCTCTAATTGCGCCAGACGCCTCAGTCTTTTCAGCGTGGAGGTTTCCTCCACTCCGTGCTGCAACGCCAGAAAGCGCACTGCATTTACGAGCGGAATATACAACCCGTATTTCACATCAAAATCGCCCGCATGCTCTCCGAAGCGTTCGGTGACGATCTGACCTAAAATATTAAGTGTCGCTTTATGCCTGACTGTGTTCCTGAGTACTGCTGAAGGCAAATCGGGATGTTTTCGGAACAGCTTATAGAAGCTTCGTTTCCATTCGCATGACAATTGCTCATCTCCAGCAATATACCTCATATCAGATGAGATGATCAGATAACGAATCGGCTCCCAGGCAAAATCATCCGACCATGTCGTTAGCTGCTCCTGCCATTCAGACAATGTGCGACGCCACAACGGCTCCGAACACATCACTTTCCCCTCGCATTTGGGATAGCCCAAATACTCCAGCATCGCAGACACTCTGCGACCAAATTCTCTAAAATACATTTCTTTATCAGCAGATACAATATCACTGATAATCATACCGTTATCCTGGTCACTCCATAGCGTTGATTCCGAGCGCCCCATGCTTCCAAAGGCTATAAATGCGTAAGGGACGGGAGGGGGGCCGAAGCCATCCTCAACCATCCCTTTTTCGCACATTTGTACAGCTCTGGCCGCGATGCGGTCATGCATTTCATTCGCCGTTTGTAACCAGTCTGATAACGGAGCGGAGGCTTGGGAAGCCAGCAGCCATTTTTGAGAATCGACCCTGGCCTGCCTTAGCGATTCAGGCGTGTCTGCTTGATCAATCGCTTCGGCGGAACTCACCCAAGGGGCCGTATTTTGCAGTTCCATACTACCATCTCCTCCGCTCTCCATACTGGCTCTTTATATTTTACATATTAGCTTACAATTCCAGAACGCTTTTCAGCCTCGGCAACCAACTTCATTTGTTCTGGATAGCCGTACGTACCGTGTTCACTAATATCCAGCCCCATCGTTTCTTCCTCTTCTGTAACGCGAATGCCCATAATGGCTTTCATCGCACCCAGAATAATGAAGGAAATGACGAACACGAAGGCAAAGGTGCCAACCAATCCAAGCAGCTGCACTCCTAATTGCGTAAATCCGCCACCGTAGAACAACCCCGCTTGACCTGCACCTGTTACTTTTACAAGTTCAGGCGTAGCGAACAATCCTGTCGATATTGCACCCCACATTCCCGCAATACCATGCACAGAAAAGGCATACACCGGATCATCTACTCTTGCGCGCTCAAACCATTGTGCTGTGAAGAAGGTGATAATACCCGCTACGGCACCGATGATCAGAGCCGCCCAAGGAGCTACAAATGCGCACGCTCCTGTTATAGCAACCAGAGCAGCCAATACACCGTTCAGCATCGCCGGAATATCCGCTTTACCATAGACCATCCAGGATACCAACAGAGCAAATACCCCACCTGCTGCTGCTGCAAGATTCGTCGTTAGTGCCACGTATCCGAAAAACCCGTCATTCATAGCCGATACTGCACTGCCGGGATTAAATCCAAACCAGCCAAACCAGAGAATTATAACACCCAGGATTGAGTACACCTGATTGTGACCAGGAATAATGTTCGGCTTGCCATCCTTATTAAACTTGCCCAGACGCGGTTTGAGCAACAGCGTAGCGACAAGTGCCGCCGTAGCGCCTGTCAGATGGACTACCGTTGAACCAGCATAATCCTGCATACCCAGTTTACCAAGCCAGCCACCGCCCCATACCCAGTGAGCTACAACCGGATAGATCACGATAGAGAACAAAATACCGAAAATAATGTATACACTTAATTTCGCACGCTCTGCCATCCCTCCACAGGCGATGGAAAGAGATACCGCAGCAAAAGCAAAGTGGAACAAAAACATAATGGTAATCGGAACATCCAGAGCGGAAAGAGAATCAAACGATGCAGCAGCATCGGTACCACTCATGAAGAAGCCCGTCAGTCCCATAAATCCGTTGCCGCCATCGTTACCAAAGCCGAGTCCAAATCCAAGAGCCCAGAAGGACAAAGCCGCAACACCTGTAGTAAGAATCGTTTTACCAGCGACATGTCCCGCATTCTTCATTCGTGTCGAGCCGGCCTCCAACAACGCAAACCCCGCTTGCATGAAGAACACAAGTATAAATGCCAAGAAGGTAAATGCCGTGTTTAAGCCTGCTTGAAGCTGAATATTTGTCGGACCGTCAGCAGCGAATGCACCTACCGGAAAAGCCAGTACCGTCACCATGGCCAATAATGCAACTAACCACTTTTTTCTCATGAAGCCCACTCCCTTGAATGTTATGTTTCTTTACATTTCGTGAAATTCTTATTGTCATTATAAGCAGAATACATGAAAATTGACAAGATTTTTTTTGTTATGTTGAAAAAACGAGGGGTCGAACCTTCCATGTCATATTTACTAACTATAAAAGTAGCTTGTTTCAGTCCTGAAAAAAGTATAACGTTTGACTGTATGGTTGAGAATCATGTAAAATATTCTTATTAAGCACTCGGTTTGCAGATCATGATTTTGAAGGTTGAATGAAGAGCGCGAGGTGAGGACAGATGGGGATATGAAGCTGTATCGAATTGGTGAGCTAGCCAAGGCGGCTGGTGTCAGCGAACGAACCATTGATTATTACACAAAGCTCGGTTTGATCACACCTGAAGAACGATCATTGAAAAATTATCGGCTTTATAATGATGAAACCTTAAACAGGCTTGAACGTATTAACCAAATGAAACAAGAGAAATATAGCCTCGAGGAAATCAAACAGACACTGATTAAATGGAGCTCGGTTGCAGGGGAAGATCACGTGACTGACAAGCTGACGAGTCTGGAGATGCACATGCAGCGTCTGGAGCGTGAAGTCAACGAGCTACAGCCTCTCCTAGGGCAACTCAAGCCCGTTCAAGCACGTAAGTTGCTTACGGGTTTACTCCCGCAAAGTGCCGCTTGTATCGAAGCTCTGAAGTATTTGCTGGAGCATAGCTCTATGATGTAGGTTCCCGGGCTGTATGATGAAACAATTATGGAGGGTTGCTTTATGATGGGTATGTATATATTGATTATTCTTGCGTTCGGCTTATCCTTATGGGCGCAATTTCGTGTGAAAGGTACTTTTAACAAGTGGGCTGACGTTCCCAACGAAAATGGGCTGACAGGTTATGATGCAGCCCGGCACATGCTGGATCGTAATGGTTTGCACGATGTTCCTATCGAACCCGTACCCGGTGCGTTGTCTGACCACTATGACCCGATACATCGTGTGGTACGCCTGTCTGAGCCAGTATATTATGAAAAATCCATTTCCGCGGTTGCCGTGGCTTGTCACGAGGTCGGTCATGCGATTCAACATAAAGAGCATTATCCTATGCTGGCGTTGCGTCACCGCATCTTTCCGATCGTTAACTTTGCATCCGGTATCGCACCGTTTCTGCTGATTGCCGGTTTCTTGTTCAGCTTCACGAACCTGATCGGCTTGGGTATTATCTTTTTCTCAGCTACGGTTGCTTTTCAATTAATTACATTGCCGGTCGAATTTAACGCTTCCAACCGCGCTCGTGAAATTATGGTTTCTGAAGGATTTATCCGCAGTGATGAAGAACGGGGTGTCGCCAAAGTATTGAATGCCGCTGCATTAACGTACGTGGCCGCAGCTCTCGTTTCCTTGCTGGAACTGATCCGCTTGATCGGTATTTTTAACAGTCGCGACTAATCACTTGTATGCAAAAAAAAGGTTGTTCCTCCGCCATGTGATGGTAGAGGAACAACCTTTTTTATCTATGCCAATGCGCTGTACTCACTTGCGTTCAATCTGCTTTATACTCCCATTCGGAGCAGCGGCACTGCCCTGAAGACCAAAATAGTCCAACAAAAAAGTACGAAACGATTTGGCAACCAACGGAAGTTTGTCATCTCTGCGATGAATCAAGCCAATGGTTCGCGTCACCTCCGGATCAACAATCGACACTCTTGCAGGCTGAAGCGGGTTGGTCTGAAACAATGCCATTTCAGGCAAAAGACTGACCCCCATACCGGCTGCAACTAATCCGCGAATCGTATCCGTCTCCTCGCCTTCAAAAGCGATATCTGGCGTAAATCCAGCCTCCAGACAAGCCTGCCATACAATCGGACGCAGCGAATATCCGTCTCTGAACAGGATAAACTTCTCACCTTTAAGCTGGCTAAGCGTGATATGCTTGGCTGTAGCCAAAGGATGATTAGGTGGCAGGACTGCAAACAACTCCTCTGTCAATACCACGTCCCCCTCAACATGATCATGACGATCTGGAAATGGAGATACAAAAGCCAAATCCACTTCACCTGCTGACACATCACGGATCAAACTCGGATACATCCCCTGTTTAAATCTGAATTTAACATTGGGATACCGCTTACGGAATTCAGCCACCACCGTAGGAATAAGATGAATCCCCAAACTGTGTGGAAAACCGATGCGGATTTCGCCTCTTTCAGGGTCCAAAAACTCATGCACTTCCAAAACAGCCCGTTCCAAGTCCTTTATAATCGTTTCAACCCGTTTGCAAAATAGTTGTCCCACCGGCGTAAGCTGCAAATTGCGGCCCTTTTGCATAAAAAGGTTAACCCCCAACTCCTCTTCAAGCTGATGAATTTGCCGACTAACCGCAGATTGCGCCACATGTAGCTCCTCGGCTGCCTGAGTAACATGTTCCTTTTGCGCTACTTTCATGAAGTATTGCAACTGTCGTAATTCCACTCCAATATTCGCTCCAATCTGTTTTTCAACATCCGGAGGAAGATGTTATCGAACATCTTCCTCATTATTCCCCTGCTTACTTACGATAAAGCTGTCTTTAGTGACGTTTACGTCGGCCAGTCAATCTTATCATCAATCCATACAGGAAAAACCCACTGAGCAAGCCGCCAAAGTGAGCGGTCCAGTTAATGTTCGCCACAGCGAAAGAAAACAGGATACCAAACCCAAGCAGCGTGTACAGTGTTTTGCGTGAAGCGTCATCCATAAGCGACCGTTGAAACAGAGCAACGTACAGAAATGCACCATAAATCCCATATATCGCTCCTGAGGCTCCTACAGAGATCGTCGTTTCCGCTGCCATGTTGTAATGTGCGATGGACATCACGTTCCCTACAATACCTGTAAGCAGATACAACAGCACATAGCGAAAGGAGCCCAGCAAGCGCTCCAGCGGTGGAGCAAAAACGAGGATCGCAAAGGAATTAAATAAAAGATGATCGAATCCCGCGTGCAAAAACATGGCTGACACATAACGCCATAGCTGGTCAGTGAAAGGTGCCTCATTAATCAGGGCGCCATACCGGATCAGCGTTAAGCTATTCTGCGATCCACCCTGTACGGTGAGCACAATAAACATTACAATATTGATGAGCAAAATCAGACAGGTTACCGGGTAAAAACGCAAATAGCTTTTCCAGTTCTCATAACGTAAAAAAATCAAGGCAATCCTTCCTTCATGGGGTGTCTCCACCTTATTCAAATTGGACAATATCTTTTATAAAAGATTATAATAGATTTCAGCAACGATAACCAATGCTAAAAACCAAGGAGGCTATTACATATGCCACAAGAACGTACAGGAGCTGCTACTTTTAAAGGCAATCCTTTGACTCTCTTAGGTCCTGAATTGAAAATTGGAGATCAGGCACCTGATTTCAAATTACAAAAGAACCTGTTGGAAGCAGCTACGCTTCAAGACTTTGCAGGCAAAGTCAAACTGATCAGTGTTGTTCCTTCTTTGGATACAGGCGTGTGTGATGCACAGACTCGACGTTTTAACCAAGAAGCGGATTCTCTTGGAGATCAGGTCGTAGTACTGACTGTCAGCGTGGACCTTCCGTTCGCTCAAGCCCGTTGGTGTGGAGCTGCGGGCATTGACCGCGTATTGACATTGTCCGACTACAAGGATCACTCCTTCGGTGAAGCTTATGGCGTGTTCATCAAGGAATTCCATTTGGATCATCGGGCTATTTTTGTTATTGATCAAAATGACAAGATCACTTATGTGGAATACTTGAGCGAAATGTCCGAGCATCCTGACTATGATCAAGCGATTGCAGCGGTGAAAAAACTCGTTTAAATCAAGATTAAATATTAAAAAAGCGAGTGAAGGGTTGCCTTCCTCGCTTTTTTTGACATGAGTCTGTTTCACCACTGCTCACGTGTCTACAATCACTGTACGACCTTATAAGCGGACAGCTTCTTGTCAATCATAGCGAACAGCTGTAAAATAATGCGATAATTTGCGCCTAAGTCCCCCAGCGATCCACGTGACGCGGAATAAATATCCACCGCACTCCGAACTGGCGAAACAGATAATATAGAAACAGTAATATCGACGGTTCTACCGAACGCCGTTCGCTTCTCTAACGTAATCTCACCTACGGATGCTACCTCATGGAGTACCTTATAGCCAGGAATCTTTTTTAAGATAGATGTCACTTCTTCCCAAGCCTTGTCTCTCGATAAGTTATAATAGCGTGTCTTCATATGGGGGTCCTTGACCCGGTCGCTTGTACTTTCTTGGCTGCGCACAATCCCTACCAGAGTCCTCTTCAACGACAAGACATTTCCTCCTTCACGATAATCGTTGCCATCATATGGTACATCGGTCTTCTTTTGCTGCAAGCGCTTTATAAAATACGATAAACAACCAAAAGTCTGCCCGATCATACCTGTGGTATGCGACCTTAGTACCTCATGTCTTAGTTTAACATTGTTGCATACAAAAAACACCCTGTTTCTGCACGAAGCAGTACCAGAGTGTGTTCATTACGTTATGGAGTACCCGCCGATGCCGTCCGACCATAGCGTCTTCTGAACCTGCTTTAGCAGGTGGGTGACCGCAGAACAAACTTTTGAAGTCCCCTTGTCAGAAATTGACAGGGCTTTTCAGCTATTCATTCGTATAGATCTCCCTAGACATTGTCATTGGTTCAAAACAACAAATGGCCGTAACGCGCATCGCAGGATGTGACCTTATTATAGCGCTTCTCACTCAGAAAGTAAATGCTAGGAGAAATATGTTTTATTTTTAGAGGTTATCACTTTTCTTGTCTTCAACGCTTTCCTGTTCCTCATCCTTTTGCTTCATCTTTTCCATTTGATCCTGCATTTTGAGGAATGTTCCGTAAAAATTAAAGAAAGCGAACCAGGCAACAATACTGCCGATAAAGAATAAGAAAAGCACGGGATATTTGACCCCGATAAATATAACAACAGCGCTGCCGAGCATGGTGGAAAATACACGGAATGGTCGAATCAGCGTCAGTAAAATCGCATTTTTCATAATTTGTCCGATAGACATATGGTAATGAGCTACCATCGAAAAGAAGTTAAACATAGACACGAGCAAAATAATGATAAGAATAAGCATGATAACGCCCACAATTTGCAGGTTGCTAAGCTGTGTCATATATACGGTATAATCCACATACATGATAACAAACAGTAACGTGTAAAAAATGCCCCCGATCAGGCTCTGCTTATAGTTTTCCTTGTATCCTTTAAAGAAAGTACGAAACACACCAGTATCTGTGTCACCCATCACCCATTTGCGAACAACGGTAAACATAGCCGATGTAGCCGGGAATAAGGTAAGCGGTGCCAAAATAGCCATCGCCCAGTTCATTTGTAAAGATTCATTAGCCAAATTCTGATTCATAACAAGTAGTTTGAGTATGAGGCAGAACATAAAAGGCGACGAACATAACACCCATAATAAATTGGTAGCTGCCAGTCGGGTAATCCATTCCGTCAAGCGGTAAATACCACCCATAGCTCCTTTAAACTCCAATGCTAGTCTCTCCCTCCGCGAGCCTTGACAGTTCCAAGACCCATGTTGCTATGCCTGTAAATTCCGGCTGTTGACTATATCATAACGTATTTCATCCCCAATGCGCCAGTGAAATCAACAGGTAGTTCGTCAAAGCAGGTTCCTACAAAATTGTTAAGTATGTACTATCACATAATAAAAAAAGCCGAAGCTGGTATTCACTTCGGCTTTTCAAACATATTATTACTTATTCGGAAGAGGAATCTTCACGTCTTGCAGGACGACGTGTTTCTCCATTGTTGCTCGTGCGTGGCTTGCGATCTCCGCTGTAGCGGCTTCCGGAATCACGGTTGTAGCCACCGCCTTCTTTGCCACGGTTGTAACCGCCATATCCACCTTTACTGCCACTGCCGCCAGAACGGTTGGAATTATAGCCTCCGTTGCTGCGACCGCTATAGTTGGACGGCTTGCGACCGCCAGAACGAATGTCTGGTTTACGACGTTTTGCACGGATTGGATCTTCAGGAGTCAGCTCAATTGATGCTTCTCTCTTCTCACCAGTCATCAGCTTCAGAGCTGCGGAGAGAAGTTGTACAGAATCATATTGCTCCAGCATTTGAATAGCCAAACCTTTGTACTCGTTCAACTCGCCTTTTTCTACAGCTTCCAAGAGGCGTTCTGCGATGATGCGTTGTTTGCCTTCCAGAGCCTCAGCCAGTGTTGGAAGCGGCTTACGTGGAATGCGGTGACGGGTTACACGTTCGATGAAATGTAAATGATCAATTTCACGAGGCGTTACGAAAGACCATGCTTCCCCTTCTTTACCTGCACGTCCAGTACGGCCAATACGGTGAACATAGCTTTCTGGATCTTGCGGAAGGTCAAAGTTCACAACGTGAGTTACGCCAGAAACGTCCAAACCACGAGCAGCTACATCAGTCGCTACGAGCACATCAATGCTTCCGTCGCGGAATTTACGCATAACAGCATCGCGCTGATTTTGAGATAAGTCACCATGCAAACCGTCTGCAGAATATCCACGTTTTTGCAGAGCTTCAGCCAGCTCGTCTACCCGACGCTTGGTGCGACCGAATACGATGGCGAGTTCTGGGGACTCCATATCGATCAGACGACTCAATGCTTCGAATTTTTGCCGTTCAGGAACTTCAATATAGGCCTGTTCAATCAGTGGAGCGCTAACTTGTTTAGGAATAACTGAAACATGCTCAGGGTCTTTGAGGAATTGCTCAGCCAATCTTTTAATATTAGGAGGCATTGTTGCCGAGAAAAGCATCGTTTGACGCTCGTCCGGAACTTGCTTCAAAATGGATTGGATATCTTCCATGAAGCCCATATCCAACATTTCATCCGCTTCATCCAAAACAACTGTGTTTACGTCTTCCAGCTTGATAGTTTTGCGGTTAATATGATCGAGCAGGCGACCTGGTGTACCAATAATAATTTGAGGTTTCTTTTTCAATGCGCGAATCTGGCGCACGATATCTTGGCCACCATAGATTGGCAAAGTGCGAAGACCTTTAAAGCGGGACAGTTTTTCGATTTCTTCAGCTACCTGAATAGCAAGCTCGCGTGTTGGCGCCATAATCAGAGCTCTAATTTTTTCATCGTTTCTAGAAATTTTGTTGATCAGCGGAATACCAAAGGCTGCGGTTTTACCGGTACCTGTTTGGGCTTGGCCAATCATGTCTTTGCCTTGCAGTGCAATTGGGATGGATTGGGATTGAATTGGTGTGGCTTCTTCAAAGCCCAACTCCGTAATCGCCTGAATTACCTTCGGTTCAAGATCAAATTCTGCAAATGTCGTCAAATTTATTCATACTCCTTCATAATGGTGGATGTGGTGGACAATCCACAATGTTGTCTGTATTCTTAAGTAGCGATATTATTGTATAAGTTTTCCCCAATACAGTAAGTTTATTTGGGCTTAAAACTGCAAACTTCTGTAATAAATCAGGGGAACCCTATCCGATACATCTTAAACGAATTTACCCTTTTTAAAACAGTTTAAATTTTAAGTGTTTCTCTGGACATAGGTCCCTACTCAAGAATATCCACATCGCATTATAGCACAGAACAATTCATGAATACCAGCAAGTTGCTTCCCGCATAATTTAAATGAGGTGAAAAAAAGTTGTTAAAAATAGTGTTAAACTGCTTCGTTGTCATCCTTGGAGCCGCTGCCATAGCATGCGGTTTTAATCTGTTTCTCGTGCCCCACCACCTGCTGAGCGGGGGAGTAGCCGGGCTTTCCATGCTAATTGGCTATTTCACAAAATTCAATATAAGCACAATGTATTTTGTCATCAATATCCCGATGCTTATTGCAGGCTGGTTTATCCTGGGCAAGCGATTTATTAGCCTGAGCATTTTATCCGTTGTTGTTACAACGTGGGTTTTAACCTGGATTCCGGTGAAATCTGTTGTATCGGATCCACTGCTGGCCTCCGTCTTTGGTGGGGTACTGATCGGCGTTGGAGCAGGGATTTCCTTCCGGGTAGGGGGGTCTACCGGCGGTTTTGACATTATCGGCTCCATTGTTACCCGTTATCGTGACTTTCCCGTAGGAACTGTACTTGTCGGGTTGAATGGGCTGGTCATTCTCGCGGCAGGATATTTGAACGGAGATTGGAATATTGCACTGGCGTCAATGCTGTCCATTTTCGTGACAGGTAAAGTATTGGATCAAATTTATGTAAGCCATACAAAAATCACCGTCTACATCATTACAGAGCACACGGAAAAACTGTTGAACCGGATGTTGGCCACGCCACGCGGTGTCAGCAAAATCAAAATTGAAGGTGCCTTCTCACATAAGGAAAAGGATATGCTAATGACAGTTACGACACGCTATGAGCTGGTTGAATTAAAGCGTATCATTAAGGAAGTGGACCCGTCCGCTTTTGTTAATATTGTGGAAACCGTTGGAGTAATGGGTTCCTTCCGCCGAAGATAAGCATGTACCCGAGTGTCAAAATACAGTTTCTGTGGTACACTATACGTGCGCTGTTCCCATAGTCTTTAAAAGACCGCTTTACCTGCTATTTCACAGGCACTTTGCTTTTCCGATTCGTAATGAATGATTCTTTTGGAATGATTCCGAGCAGGAAAGGGTGATTTTTGTGGAAATGGAAACGGTAAAACTGTCCGACATCGTCTTAAGATGGTATCCAGAAATGCTCCCTTCTCTCAAAAAGAATGAGCTGAACTCGATGATTGTTCTTCGGGACGGGATGTCCATACTCAAGCCAACGGATGCGCTAGAAATTATTCAGTACAGTATTTGTGAGCACCAGAACGATAATTATCTTCAATAAATCCGCTTTACCCAGTGCCGCTTCTTCCGGTTGTATCTACAGCCGTGAAGAGAGCGGCATTATTTATGCAATGATATGGATTCATCGAACGATCGTTGGGTTAATCATGTAAGACTGTACCTGATGACTTCGATTGCTACACCAGCTTTGGTTACAAAGGTGTTGTTTTTTGGATACATAACTTTACGTATAATCAGGTAAGCGACAGACATAAGGGAGAGAACGGGGAAATGAATATGATTTGGGCAATTATGTTAATCGCCATGGGGATGAGTGGTAATGGGGACCAAACAGCCAATATACCAAGTGTCAAAGACACGGTAGCAACAACGCTTGGCAGCGCCATGATGCAGGCCCAGCATAATAGCATGAAGGTAGATGCATCCAATCCTCCGGTCAAATTAGACCCGCAGCCGACCACCCCAGCCATCAAAGGCATCTATGTGACGGCTTACAGTGCAGGCGGTTCGCGTATGAATCAGCTGCTGGATTTAATCGACAAAACGGAGCTCAATGCAATGGTCATTGACATTAAAGATGATGCAGGTTACATAACTTATCCAACGACCAACCCTGAGCTGCTAAAATTGGGCAAGCCCCAAAAATTTATTCGCGATATTGCCGGTCTGATGGATCGTTTGAAACAGCATAAGGTTTATCCAATCGCCCGGATCGTGGTATTTAAAGATACCGTGCTAGCTAACAAAAATCCCGAAATGTCGTTCCGCAATCCTGACGGGTCGGTTTGGAAAAACGGCAAGGGAGACGGTTTCGTCAATCCTTATAACAAGGAGGTATGGGATTATAATATCGCCATTGCCAAAGAAGCAGCGCAGCTCGGTTTTAAGGAAATTCAGTTTGACTATGTACGTTTTCCTGAAGGCTTTGAGAAAAGAGCAGATAAGCTGAAATATACCAAATCGGAACAATCACGCTCGGATGCCGTAGCTGAGTTCGTGCAATATGCCCGCAAACAGCTTGCTCCATTGGGTGTGCGGGTATCGGTAGATATTTTCGGATATGCCGCATCCGTTCCTGCTGCTGAGGGAATCGGACAGAATTTTACTAAAATCTCTGAAAACGTAGATGTCATTTCGCCGATGGTCTATCCAAGCCATTACACAACAGGCTGGTTTGGTGTCAAGGACCCGGATAAAAATCCTTACCAGACGATAAAAGGCTCCATGGTCGATACACATAAAAAGCTTGATCCAACAGGCAAGCTAAAGCCGATTATTCGTCCGTGGATTCAGGATTTTACCGCAAGCTGGTTGGGCAGTGGCCATTATGCCAAGTATGGGAAAATCCAAGTCGAGGATCAAATTCGAGCGCTTAAGGATATGAAGGTGGATGAATATTTGCTCTGGAATGCAACCAATCGCTACACGAGTGGAGTAACGTACAAGTAATATATTGAATCCCGGACTAAAAGGCTGCCTTCTTGTTTGGTCATACCCCTGTCAAGTAGACAAGTGAAAAAAGGCTAAGCAGCCAGCGCGTGCCGGTACTCAATCGGCGCGCGCTGTTTGAGTTTGGCCTGAAATCGTTG
>NZ_JAIVEM010000045.1 GCF_020404765.1 Paenibacillus sp. BJ-4 | reverse complement strand
CTGGAGAAACAGGGGTAACACCCCGTTTCTCCCAGATACCAGACCATTATTATGTAAAGAAAAAGAACCCGCGTCTCAAAAAGACGGGGTTTCTCGACAATCTGGCTCTGCATTTTGCAGAGTCTTTTTTTGTTTTTTGTATTATTTTTTCATAAATATTCTACATCATTAGCCGATATATAGAGTAGGACATCTGATAGGAATAAAAGAGATACAGTATGCGGCATACCATTTTATAAGCGAGGGGTTATGTTATGGAACCGTTGATACCCGCCAATGCAGAAGGTATAACACCGATTCATCTTTCTACCGGAACTCCAAAGAAGGACACAGTTACTGATCCTGCGATAACTTCTGAAGAAGGTGCAGTCCAGTCTGTAATTCCTGCAAAAGCACAGTTGACACACGAGCAAACCATTCAGCAGTTGCAAAAAGCAATTGATGCGATTCAAGGTCCGCAAAAAATGTTTGAAATATCTGTGCACGAAAAAACTCACACCATTATGATTAAAGTTTTGAACAAGGAAACAGGTGATCTCATTCGTGAAGTTCCACCAGAAAAAATTTTGGATGTAGCAGCAAGAATGATGGAGATTACCGGGATTATTGTTGATAAGAAGGCATAAGGAGGAACGTTCATGGTAACGAGAATAAGTGGTTTGGCATCTGGTATGGATATAGATTCCATGGTTAAAAAGTTGATGACAGCTGAGAGCGCTCCGCTCGACAAGTTGAATCAACAGAAACAGCTAATGGAATGGAAGCGTGAAAATTATCGGGAGACCAGTGTGAAACTGGTTAGTTTTACACAAGATAAACTATCTAAACTTAACTTGAGTAGTGCAATCAGTGCTCAGAAGGCCAATGTTACTGGAAATACGAGTGCTGTTAGTGCAAAAGTATCTTCGTCGGCTAGTGGAGTATTAGATGTAAAGGTAACTTCGCTGGCAACAGCATCAAGCGCTACTTCTTCTGCAGCTATCGAACTCAATGGTTCTGCTCCTGCACCGACCGATTGGGGAACTGTTAAGCTACAGGATATTAAAGATTCGGGAATCTCAGGAACCACTCCAATAACAGTCAAAATTGGTTCAGGAGACTCGGAAGCATCAATAGAGATTGATCCTGTCAATGAAACGCTTGATTCCTTTGTCCAAAAAATCAATTCAAATAAGCAAGCTGGTGTGAGTGCAATCTATGACTCTGCCACAGGTAAGATTTCTCTAACAAGTAAAACGACTGGAGCCAAAGATATTGTGCTTAATGGAGCGATATTCTCGGCTTTAAAGCTGGGGAGTACTATTACAGGAGGCGAAGATGCCAAGCTCACTGTAAATGGTTTGGATATCACAAGGTCTTCCAATACCTTCGCGATGAATGGTGTTGAACTTACGCTTAATAATGCCAGTGGGAGTACTTCAACACGCATTGAGGTAGTCAAAGATACAGATAAGCTGGTTGAAACGGTTCAGGGGTTTGTTGACGCGTACAATGATGTTCTCTCTACGTTAAATAATAAAGTAAGTGAAGAACGATACAAAAAATACACTCCTCTAACAACTGACCAAAAAAAGGATATGAGTGATGATGAAATCACACTTTGGACCAATAAAGCTAAAAGTGGCATGCTTAAAAACGACAGCATCTTGCAGAGCGCAGCAGCGGATATGCGTAGTGCAATGGTTCAAAAAGTTACACTGGACGACGGTACAACAATTAGCCTTGCCGAGCTTGGTATAACAACAGGTACGTATCAGACAAAAGGGAAACTTATTTTAGATACAGATAAGCTGAAAGCTGCTTTAGATAAAGATCCTGACATTGTGACCAACTTTTTTGGTAAGCAGGATTCTGCTACAGCACAAAGTAATAAATATACAGATCAAGATGGGATTTTCGCGCGTATGAAAAAAATCTCCAATACTGCGCTGCAAAAGTTAGCTGATAAGGCAGGAACCTCAAAGGTAAGCACTGATCTTAGTGCTTCATTCATTATCAACAGCACGATGGGACAAGAGCTAACGAGTATTGATAGAAGGATAACTGATATGACAGCCCGATTGAATATGATCGAAACGAACTACTATAAAAAATTCACATCTATGGAGACGGCAATTAATAAATATAATAGCACTTCTTCTAGTTTGTCCAGCTTTAGATAAATAAGGAGGTCATACATTTGATTCAATCCCCTTACCAGAAGTACCAGCAGGCTCAAGCCCAGACTGCCTCCAAGCCTAAACTTCTGATTATGCTGTATGATGGGGCAATCCGATTTACTCGGGCAGGTATAGACGGGATTTTAGATAAAGATTTCGGGAAAGCAAACTATAATCTTTGTAAATCACAAGCTATCATTCATGAATTAATATCCGCTTTGAATTTTGATTATCCGATTGCACAGGATTTATTAAGAATTTATGAATATATGCTGCATTGTCTGATTGAGTCTAATGTTCATAAAGATGTGTCTAAGGCTCGGGAAGTAGAGGAACATCTAACGGATCTTCGTGAGGCTTGGGTAGAAGTGAGCAAACTTCCAAGCTCGGTCACAGGTAGCTGATGGATAGTAACAATATTCAAGATCTCATTCAAGCATTAAAAAAAGTGACAATAGAGACAACTAAGAGGCTCTCAATCATAGAAGAGGAAGAGTTAGTTGCTTTTGTAGATCGTAGACAGGAAATTGTGCATGCAATGGAAAAATACCGTACTTTTCTCACTGAGGAAGACAAACAAGAAATTGGACTGATCTTAGATATGGATGGACCGATATTGAAGCGTATGAATAAGTTGAAAGATGAAGCGGGAAGTTGGATGGAGAAAAAAGGGAGTATTCGAGTTCAACAAAATGCTTACCAGCGTGCTTATTCCGTTGACAGTCTTTTCATAGACCAGAGGAAATAACTGGAATTACAATCTCTCTCAGGTGTTACTGGGAGGGATTTTTTTATTTGCAAGGTTCACTCCTTCACGTTACAGTCCGATATACTAATTAAGAAGAATCATTATGAATGGTGGTATGGTCTTGACAATTTTATCATTGAATCTGACTGCTATACAGAATCGCTTTCCGCATGTTGCTAGCACAGTACTCTCTCTTGAGCCAACTGAGGCCAGGGATCACAAGTCTTATAATGAACCTGTAGAAAAAGATCATATTTGGTTGGAGGCGGTCCAGCAATCGGTAGAAAATATAGAATGTGTCTTTGTTTATGGATTTGGTCAAGGTCTTGGTGTCGCTGACATTCTTGAAATGTATCCTGACCGGTTACTTTTTGTATATGAGCCGGATGAATATCAGTTTCTAAACTCCGTTAGCAGCTATGATATGCGAAGTCTTTTAGAGCATCCTAATTTGTACTGGCTGGCTATTGGCGATTCGCAATTGAATTCACTGTTTTATATGGCTTCTGTCCATATGCAACGTGAGCTGGCTTTCGTAGCGCTTCGTCATTATCTCGAGGCTGAGATGGATGTATTACGTGATGTTAAAGAAAAATTGGAAGAATACAATCACACCTATGAATCAAACCAAATCACTCATCATCTTTTTCGACAGGATTGGATTCGTAACAGCATGTATCAGATGGCAGGAATGCTATCCTCGCCCTCTATTGATGATTTGAAATTTTCTTTTCCCGGAAGCACGGCTTTTATTATTGCATCGGGACCATCGCTTCAACAAGATATTGAATGGGTTAAACGCGTGCAACCTCATGCGCTTGTTATCGCAGCAGGCTCTAGTATTCAAGCACTAGTTAAAGAGGGAATACAGCCGCATTTAGCGGTCACGCTGGATGGTGGTATTATCAATGATAAGGTATTTTCCCAGCCTGACACGTTGAAAGCTCCTCTATTGTATGGGTCTACCTCTTATTATGGTATTACAGATCGCAAGCAGAAAGATACTATCCATTTTGTGCTGAGTAATGATCATATTTCGCAGTATTATTTAGGGATGGATCGAACGCAGGTTGCTATAACAGCAACTCCAACAGTTGTAGGCTCAGCCATACAAGCAGCTGTATGGCTGGGGGCTCGACGTGTCGTGCTGATGGGACAGGATTTATCCTTCCCTGGTAATAAGTTCTACGCTGATGGAGTAGGACATATTGAGGCATCCCGGAATGCATCCATCGTGGAGAAGGCACCGCAGCAGGTATTAAACGTACATGGTGAATATAATGCCACGAACGAAAGCTTCTTGTTTATGAAAGACGCACTTGAGCACTTGTTTGCAGCCTTATCCAGTGTTGAATTTATTAATACGACTAGTAACGGGGCTGCGCTAGAGGGAACGGTTTGGAAGCCGATTGAGGAAGTATATGATATGATTGCCGAGGAACATATTGAGCACGATGCAATAGCCAATATTCAACGTAATCAGCCCTTTAATATAAATGAAAATCGTATCACAGAGGTTAAAGGAAAAATACAGCATACACTTGATGATTTCACTCTATTCAGGGAAGAATTGAAAATTATGCTGAAAACGATCGAGAATATTAGAGAATGGAGCCGAATGAAGCCGCTCAAATGTCATAATGCGATTGTTGAAATTGAACAACGCTGGACCAGCATTGTAAGTAGAGAGTGGTTTGTTCCTATTATAGAAACCGTACTCCCACTGGAGATTGGACTGTTTGACCAGCAGCAGCCTTTGATTGCCATAGAGCAAAATCTTACGCGTAAAGCCGATATGATACACGAACATCTCGGGAAGCTAGCGAATGAGATAGTGAACAAAATCCCGATGCTTGAAGAGTTGTTTATAGAAGCGATTCGCAGAATAGATGAGATATAGAGTTAAAGGACAGGGATGTGTTCAAAATGTTTAAGGAAACCTATAAAGGAAAAAAGATATTAATCACAGGTGGAACGGGAACAATAGGGCGTCAACTGGTGCAGAGGCTTCTGAAGGACGAGCCGAGCGTGATTCGTATTTTTAGCCGGGATGAGCATAAGCAGTATGAAATGAATATAGATTTTCAGGTCCATTCTAATCAATTGCGCTTTCTGATTGGTGATGTGAGAGATCAGCAAAGATTGATGAGAGCAATGGAGGATATTGATTATGTATTCCATTTAGCCGCAATGAAGCATGTACCTTCGTGTGAGTATAACCCGTTTGAGGCTGTACAAACCAATGTAATAGGTACCCAGAATGTCATTCAAGCGGCTTTGGAGAATGGTGTAAAGAAGGTCCTTTTCACAAGTACGGACAAAGCTATTTCTCCAACCAACACATATGGTGCAACGAAGTTAACGGCAGAGCGTCTGATCTCGGCCTCTGAATATCAAAAGGGTTCGAAGTCTACTATATTTTCTTCGGTTCGATTTGGGAACGTAATGGGCTCACGTGGTTCCGTTATTCCATTATTCAAGAAGCAGATTTTGGAGAATGGTGAAATTACTATTACCGATCCCGAGATGTTGAGATACATGATGACTCCTTCACAGGCAATTGAACTGATCTTGCAGGCCAATGAGGTCGCACAAGGTGGTGAGGTCTTTGTCCTGAAGATGCCGGTTGTGCGAATTGCGGATCTGGCGGAGGCGCTTATAGAAACGGTGTCGGAAAAATACAAGCTGAATGATGAAGTCGCTATTAAATATATCGGTCTTCGACCTGGAGAAAAACGCTATGAAGAATTAATGACTTTAGATGAACAGCTAGTTGCGTTAGAATCGGAAAATATGTTTATCATTCCGCCTGCTTTTCAAGGGGAAAATCAATCTATAAACAAAGAGATTACTGAGTTAGAGATGAATCCCATTAATAAAGCGGTTGTTGTTGATTGGTTATATGATGAAAGTCTTATATAAGAATACAACAGAAAGTATGGGGACTTATGAATATTGTAGCGATCATTCAAGCAAGAATGGGATCTACTCGCCTTCCAGGAAAAGTTGATTTGAATTTACTGGGTGTAACAGTACTTGAGCGGGTTGTAGAAAGAATAAAGAAAGTAAAACAAATTAATAAAATTGTAGTAGCAACTACTGATTTAACGACAGACGAAACAATAGTAAAACTGGCTCATAAAGCAGAGGTTGAAGTATATCGTGGCAGTGAAAGTGATGTGCTAAAACGCTACTATGAAGCGGCTGTCACACATAATGCGGATGTGATCATTCGCATTACTTCAGATTGTCCTGTTATAGATCCTGTGATTATTGATGAGCTAATCACAAACTATATTACTGGTTCTTATGACTATGTCAGCAATACGATCGAACGTTCTTACCCAAGAGGATTGGATGCAGAGGTGTTTTCTTTTGCTTCTCTAGAAAAAGCACATCTGGAGGCAAAGAAAATGGAGCAAAGAGAGCATGTTACACCCTATATTTACCAAAATCCAGATCAATTCTCTATGCTGAGCGTTACTTGTGCGAAAGATTACTCTAATTATCGCTGGACCTTGGATACAGCTGAAGATTGGGAGCTAATTCAGCAGATATATGCCTATTTTAAAGATAGGGACAGCTTTGATTGGCAGGATGTTTTGGAACTAATGGAGACTAACCCAGAAATTGCGCTTATTAACTCGCATGTAGAGCAGAAGAAGCTCAAGGGGGAATAATGAAATTTTTGATTAGGGCGGATGCCTCTGTTAATATCGGTACAGGACATGTGATGCGTTGTTTAGCTTTAGCAAAAGCACTGATAAGTTCAGGAAGAGAAGTGGTTTTTGTTTTTCAACAAATGCCTGATCACTTGGTTGAAAAAGTTAAGCAGATAGGTTGCATTCCGTTCTATTTAAACAGCGAGTATCCAGTAGGGTCAATTGAGGATGCTGTGTACGTAAGCTCAAAGATTGATAATGCTTTTCAAAATGGTTTTGATTGGATAATTATTGATCATTATCAAATTAGTGATATATGGGAAAAAGAAATGTATCGGATTGCTAAGAATATTTTAGTAATTGATGATTTAGCTAATCGAACGCACATTTGCAATATCCTTTTAGACCAAAATTTATATGAAATTTCTGATTCAAGATATAATAGATTAACGAATAATGCGAAACAATTGATAGGACCAAGTTATGCTTTGCTTAGAGATGAATTCCATCTGGAACGTAAGAAGGTTAAAACAAGAAGCGGCGCCATTCGACGGGTATTGGTCACTTTTGGAGGGACTGATCCTACTAATGAGACGCTGAGGTCTCTGTATGCATTGGATAAAGAAGGGATACTGGATAGCAATCTGGATTTTGATATATTGGTCGGTCAATCTTATGGTCATCTAAATGAATTGAGAAAGATTGTTGATTCGAAAAACAGTTTGAGTCTCCATATTCAATCTAATTCTGTCGCAGCAATTATGAGAGAGGCTGATTTAGCCATTTGCTCTGGTGGAACTCTGACTTGGGAACGGTATTGTATGGGGCTTCCGGGGGTGGTTATAGCGGTTGCTGAAAATCAAATTCATAATGCTACTATGGGAGAAAGATTAGGGATAGACATATTCTTAGGGTTCCACTCTAATGTTCGTGACCTTGATATTGTTAGCAATTTAAAGGATTATCATGGTGACTTAGGGAACAATAGTTTAAGAGCGTTTAATATTGTTGACGGCAGAGGAGTGGAGAGAGTAGTCCGAAATTTGGAAACCACTATTTAAGAAGCGGGGATCATATGGAATTTCGAAGCGCAACCCTAAATGATTCGATCATCATCTTTAATTTGAGAAATGATTTAGACACTAGAAAAAACTCGTTTGTCACGGACGAGATTTCCTATGAAGAGCATAGGCATTGGTTTGAAAAATCATTAGACATGAAAACAAGAGAAATACTCATAGCTCATGAAAATGAAGTCTTAGTAGGAGTAATTAGGTTAGATTTAAAGAGTGACAATGAAACGGTAATTAGCATAAATATTGCTCCAAGTCTTAGACAAAAAGGATATGCTAATAAAATGCTATGCGAAATTGAAAGTTACACAACTTCTTGGAATAATGAAATAAAGTTTTTGACTGCTCTAATAAAGCCAAGCAATATTGCTTCAATTAAATTGTTTAGTAAGAGAGGTTATGTTGTCGTTTCGAAAAATAAGGACGAAATAATAATGTGTAAAGAGCTTAGGGGGGACTGTCTTGACTGAATTTAAAATAATGAACAGGGAAATAAGCACAAATACTCGTCCCTTCATCATTGCAGAAATGTCAGGAAATCATAATCAATCATTGGATCGTGCCTTACGTATTGTGGAAGCAGCAGCGGATGCGGGAGTAGATGCTCTAAAAATACAAACCTACACTGCTGAGACTATGACTCTTAATATAAATTCAGGGGAATTTTACATTAAGGATGAGGGTAGTCTGTGGGAAGGTAAGAGCCTATATGATTTGTATCAGGAAGCATACACGCCCTGGGAGTGGCATGAACCTATTTTCAACAGATGCAATGAGTTGGGGATTATAGGATTTAGTACCCCCTTTGATTCTACAGCGGTAGATTTTTTAGAATCACTCAATGTTCCAGCTTATAAAATAGCTTCATTTGAAAATACGGATATACCATTAATCAAAAAGGTAGCATCTACGGGTAAACCGGTGATAATCTCTACGGGGATGGCTACTATAGCAGAGCTAGAAGAAGCTGTTCAAGCGGTGAGAGAAACAGGAAATAATCAAATCGTATTATTAAAATGTACCAGTACTTATCCTGCATCACCTGAAAATACGAATATACGTACAATTCCTCATTTAAAGGATTTATTTAATACCCAAGTAGGATTGTCTGATCACACTATGGGAGTGGGGGTTGCTGTTTCTAGTGTTGCGTTAGGTGCTACTGTAATAGAAAAGCATTTTACATTGTCTAGAGCTGATGGGGGAGTAGACTCAACGTTCTCGTTGGAACCAAATGAAATGAAATCACTAGTTATGGAGACTGAAAGAGCTTGGCAATCTCTCGGAGGGATTTCATATGGAGCAACGGATGCAGAAAAAGCTTCTCTTCAATTTCGAAGATCCTTATATATTTCTGAAAATATGCAGGCGGGGGATATTCTCACAGAAAAAAATGTTAGGGCAATACGCCCAGGCTATGGTCTCCCGCCTAAGTATATAGATCAGTTATTGGGAAAACCAGTTCGTAAGAATGTATCAAAAGGGACGCCTATCAGTTGGGATATCTTATGAATTCAAAAAAATTTAAGGAGAATAAAATATGAACATTTTACTCACTGGTGGCGCTGGTTTCATTGGGCGTTGGGTTGCCAAGCGCTTGCTGGAGGATGGGCATCAGCTTTGGATTGTCGACGATTTGTCGAATGGACGCGAAGAGAATTTGTCGGAATTAGTCGAACATAACGGCTTCAAGGAATTCATCAAAGGAAGTATTTTGGATGAATCTTTGCTGGAACGATTGTTCGAAGAGCATTCATTTGAAGTTTGTTACCATTTGGGAGCTTCCATAAATGTACAGGATTCTATTGATGATCCACGCACTACTTTTAATAACGATACGGTAGGAACCTTCGCAATCTTGGAGCAGTGCCGGAAACATCAGACCAAAGTCGTTTTTATGAGTACGTGTATGGTATATGACCGCTGTAGCGACGATCAAGGTATTAATGAGCTACATCCTACCAAACCTGCTTCTCCTTATGCAGGAGCAAAGGTAGCTGCTGAAAATATGGTACTGTCCTATTATTTCGCATATGGTTTACCGACAGTGGTTATTCGTCCATTTAATACGTACGGTCCTTTTCAAAAGACAGGCGGTGAAGGCGGCGTAGTTGCGATTTTTATTAAAAACCACCTGGAAGGTAAGGATCTTAACATCTATGGAGAAGGCACACAAACCCGTGATCTTCTGTACGTTGAGGATTGCGCTCGCTTCGTGGTGGAGGCTGGATTTAGCGACCGTGTTAATGGCCAAATTGTCAATGCGGGATTGGGGCAGGACATTTCTGTGAATGATTTGGCATTGCTGATTAGCGGTGATCCGTCGCGTATCAAGCATGTGGAGCATATCCATCCGCAAAGTGAAATTCAAAAGCTGTTGTGTAACTCGACGAAGGCGAAGGAGTTACTTGGTTGGGAACCTCGTATTAGTTTGGAAGAAGGTATCCGGCGTACGACGGTCTGGATTCGTGAGAGCGGCATGATCTAGTTTGTTTCAAGTATAGAGGGGGTTAACAGGATGTCCGATGATATATTATCTGGACCTGTGCGTGATACGCTACTGCCCTATGGACAGCAATGGATTGACGATGAAGATATTCAAGCTGTCGTGGATGTGCTTCGTAGCGGATTTGTTACGCAGGGACCTGCGATTCAGCAGTTTGAGGCCAAGATTGCTGAGTATGTAGGTGCCAAGTATGCTGTGGCGTTCACCAATGGAACTGCCGCACTGCATGGAGCTTGTTTTGCCGCAGGGATTGGACAAGGCGATGAGGTTATCACAACACCACTTACGTTCCTTGCCAGTAGTAATTGTGTGTTATATGAGGGGGGGACCCCGGTGTTCGCCGACATTGATATGCACACCTACAACATTGATCCGAGCAAAATTACAGAACAGATTACCGAGCGTACTCGGGCGGTTATTGCCGTTGATTTTACGGGTCAGCCGGCTGAACTCGACAAGATATCGATGCTGTGCCGGGATCGTGGGCTGGTGTTCATTGAGGATGCGGCTCACTCATTGGGGGCGGATTACCATGGACGTAAAGTAGGTTCATGGGCAGATATGACCATGTTCAGTTTCCATCCTGTCAAGCATATTACGACAGGCGAGGGTGGCATCATTGTGACGAATTCTGAGGAATTTTATCGGAAGTTGTCACTGTTCCGTAGTCACGGTATGACACGCGATCCGCAGGAGTTGACAAAAAACGATGGCCCTTGGTATTACGAAATGCAGGAACTGGGATATAACTACCGTATGACAGATATTCAGGCTGCATTGGGTCATTCTCAGATGGACAAGTTGGATGCGTTCGTAGAGCGGCGTCGCGCGATCGCTCGGGCGTACAATGAAGCTTTGAGTGAGTTGACCGGGGTTGTCCTTCCTCAGCAGATTGCCGGGGCTTACTCCAGCTGGCACTTATACGTGATACGTTGGCAGCCGGAGCATTTTAATGCAGACCGGAAAACGATATTTGAGGCCCTGCGGTCAGAGAACATCGGTGTAAATGTGCATTATATTCCTGTCTATTTACAACCTTACTACCAGCGCCTCGGATATGAGGAAGGGCTATGCCCGAACGCTGAAGATTATTATAGGACAGCATTAACACTCCCGCTCTTTCCTAAGATGATGGATCAGGATGTACAGGATGTAATCCAGGCGGTTCGTAAGGTATGGACTAGATATACAAGATCGGTCCCTGGAGAAAATGTAACAAAATGACTCCTTGTATGAGATGCAAGTCGTTCCTCCGCGATTAAGTTGATTCGCTGGAGAAATTTATTTTAATTTTTTGATTCAAATTAATTTGTGTAGGGTAAAGGAGCTGAGAAGCTCCTTTATTTTTGTATATACTGCCTTGACTAAATCAATATTTAACCCTAATTTGTGGTAAAAAAATGTATGAAAACATTATCAATTCCAATTGACAATGGATAAGTTTGGGTGGTATAGTCGAAAATGTGGGCGAGAGCTTCACTTCATTTGATGACGAAGGGAATGTTAGTGCATGCAAGGTAAAGTAAAATGGTTTAACGCAGAAAAAGGTTATGGTTTCATTGAAACGGCTGACGGCGGCGACGTATTTGTACATTTTTCCGCAATTCAAACAGAAGGCTTCAAAACACTTGAAGAAGGACAAGACGTGGAGTTCGACATTGTCGAAGGCGCACGTGGACCACAAGCCGCTAACGTAACCAAATTATAATCATCCCCGGCATAGCCGACCTACATAATTGGTAAGATGGTTAGCAATGGATAACACGCTAGCAACTGCCCTGGAATATTTTCCAGGGCTTTTTTATGTTTTCTAAATACTTAAGGATTTTTCCAAAATCCTGATATGAAAAAGAGCCCCTTTACACGATGGTAAGGGAGCTCTGCGTAATAGAAAGTTACTCTAAAGAACCGTCGAAATTAGCCATCTCCACAAAAATAGTATTGGAGGAAGCAGATTGCTTTTCTACGCGTCCGTCGGGATAACAGAATTGATAGCGCAGGATAGCCTGGGCGATCAGATAAGGACGGAGCGCGTTTTCAATATCAAAGGAAGGAGAAGATGATGACAGCCTGATGGTTTGGATCAAGGCGCCCCAATGGGATACCTTCGAGCAGCTTAGGATGCGGAAGCGGCACAGAGTTCATGGTGACAGTTCGCAAAAAGGAAATCCTCGGATGCGATATCTGTGAGCAGTGGAGGGTGCGGCAAAGTTTGAACTGATGTCTGGAAGCTGACGGCGAATGTATTTCAGGCGCAATGTTGCCGATGGCAATTACAGCAACCGGAGAGGCGTTAGAGGAGGCTGGGCCGTCGATGATAACACTACCTGGAGCAAAGGAGGTTCCGGCCGGAATTTGTATCGATTACAATGGTATCTGTGACCGAATCTACACCGCTATTCGTGATGCTCAGTGTGTATCTGATCGGATCGCCGACTACAGAGGCTGCTAAAATGGATGTTTTCGTCACCTGGATGTTAGGTGCGGATACGAGCTGACATTGACTGTATTTGATGTGACAGAACCACTCAGGACTCTACCGTCAGGTGGTGAGTAGGTAAAGTTCGCTTGCCCAGAAGGGTCAGTACAGGTGGGGGTGGCAGAGACGAAACGACCGTTTGGAAATTCACTACCATACTTCTGGAAGGAGCAAGCGAGCCGAGTGTAATGCCTGTAACTGGTGAAGCTCCAGATACAAGAATGACGTTAACTGAAGCGTTTTATCGAACAATGATGAGTTTTGTAAAATAGCTCCGAAATGCTGGGTGTTTTTTTTACTTGGCGTTAACATATGTGTTATAATGAAGGGGCAAAGGAGGCGTGCCCTATGAACTTAACAGTACGAGGTCAACAGATCGAGGTTACCGACGCTTTGAAGGACTACGTTGATAAGAAATTCAGCAGACTTGAAAAGTATTTCGATGCACCCCCGACGTCTGACGGAAGTGTAACGTTAAGCACAACCAGAGATTTGCACACTGTAGAAGTAACCATTCCTTTGCCGGGGCTTGTACTCCGTGCCGAAGACGAAAGCGATGACATGTATGCGTCCATTGATGCCGTGGTAGACAAGCTTGAGCGGCAAATCCGCAAGAACAAAACCAAGTTAAACCGAAAATTCCGTCAGAAAGGCAGTTTGAAGACTCTTTTTGTGGAAGATCCGGCAGGCGGCGTGGTTGTGGCTGAGGATGAGGATGCAGAATTGGATGAGCTGGAAGTCGTTCGCACCAAGCGTTTCTTATTGAAACCTATGGATGTGGAAGAAGCTATTCTTCAAATGAACATGGTTGGACATAATTTCTTCGTATTTGCCAATATTGATAACGAAGAAGTCAGCGTGGTTTACAAACGCAATGACGGCAAGTACGGACTGATCGAACGGGAATAGTTTGTAGAGTAGAAGCTTATCGTATTTTAAAATGAATAGTTCGTTTTCAACGAAAGCATGCTTTATGGATATTAGCGAAAATGATAATAACGACGAGCCTTATCCTTGCGAATCTGGCGGGGTAGGGCTCTTTTATATGGTATTTCATGAGTGAATTGCTTTGGTATCTTTAACCGGATGCAATTCTAGAGACTGCTTATGTTGCGGCATGTCCTACAAACTGTTACAATTTATGCAAAGAACATCGCACGATGGGCTGGTATAGCCGGGCCTGTCAAACATATCGGGAATCAATTTCATCATGGACCCTTTCTTATTGTGAAATTGATTCTATTAATTGTTTTGCGCGAAAGGGGTAAACCATGCTAGGAATTGTTAAGAAAATTTTTGGTGATACAAATGAACGTGACGTCAAGCGTTTAATGAAGACGGTTGAACTGATCAATAAAATAGAGCCGGATTTTGAGAAGCTCTCGGATGAGGAGCTGAAAGCGAAGACGGCGGAGTTTAAAGAGCGGATTGAACAAGGTGCTACGGCTGAAGAAGTTCTGCCGGAAGCTTTTGCGACCGTTCGTGAAGCGTCTAAGCGGGTGCTGGGCAAACGTCATTACGACGTTCAGATGCTCGGCGGTATTGCGCTGCATGAAGGCAAGATTGCCGAAATGAAAACCGGGGAAGGTAAAACACTCGTAGGTACGCTGCCGGTTTATTTGAATGCACTGTTGGGCAAAGGTGTGCACGTGGTTACGGTCAATGACTATTTGGCACAGCGTGACAGCGGAGAAATGGGACAAATCTATAACTTCCTGGGGATGTCTGTGGGACTGAATTTGGCGAATATGGATCATGCCGCCAAGCAGGAAGCTTATGCTTGTGATATCACATACGGTACGAACAACGAGTTCGGATTCGATTATCTGCGCGATAATATGGTGCTTTACAAAGAGCAGATGGTACAGCGGCCATTGTACTTCTGTATCATTGATGAAGTGGATTCCATTCTCGTCGATGAGGCGCGTACACCATTGATTATTTCAGGACAAGCTCAAAAATCGACAGAGCTGTATTTTGCGGCTGACCGTTTTGTGAAGAGCCTGGATGTCGAAGAAGATTACACGCTGGATATCAAGGTGAAGTCGGTTGCTTTGACCGAAAACGGCGTATCCAAGGCTGAAAATTTCTTCGGACTGGAAAATCTGTACGATCAGGAAAGTGTGACGATCAACCATCATATTGTACAGGCTTTGAAGGCTAATGCTATTATGCGCCTGGATGTGGATTATGTCGTAGCTGACGGTGAAGTCCTGATTGTCGATGAGTTCACAGGCCGTCTGATGGCCGGACGTCGCTACAGTGATGGTTTGCATCAGGCCATTGAAGCGAAGGAAAACATCATTGTACAAAATGAAAGCATGACGCTGGCGACGATTACCTTCCAAAACTACTTCCGTATGTACCGCAAATTGGCGGGTATGACGGGTACAGCGAAAACAGAAGAAGAAGAATTTAAAAAAATCTACGGTCTGGAAGTGCTCCAAATTCCAACGAACCGGCCCAACCAGCGTGTAGATATGCCTGACGTTGTATACAAGAGCGTAAAGGGTAAATTCCATGCAGTAGTGGATGAAATTCTAGAGCGTAACAAAAAGAATCAGCCGGTATTGGTAGGTACGATTTCTATCGAAAACTCGGAGTTGCTTTCTGAGATGCTGAAACGCAAAGGCGTTCGTCATAAAGTGCTTAACGCCAAGTATCACGCTGAGGAAGCTGAGATTATTTCCCATGCAGGTCAAGCGGGTGCGGTTACTATCGCTACCAACATGGCAGGACGTGGTACTGACATCGTATTGGGCGAAGGCGTGTCAGAGCTCGGTGGATTGCATATCATCGGTACAGAGCGTCATGAATCCCGTCGTATTGATAATCAGCTTCGCGGACGTGCAGGACGTCAGGGTGATCCAGGATCCACACAGTTTTATTTGTCGCTCGGCGATGAATTAATGAAGCGTTTTGGTGCGGATAACGTACTGAATATGATGGAGCGCTTGGGCTTTGAAGAAGACCAACCCATCGAGAGCCGCATGATTACACGTGCTATCGAATCGGCGCAAAAACGCGTCGAAGGCAACAACTTTGATCAGCGTAAAATCGTTCTCCAGTACGATGATGTAATGAACCAGCAGCGTGCTATTATTTACAAACAGCGCCGTGAAGTGCTGGAATCGGAGAACATTAAGGAAATTGTGTTTGATATGATCAAACCTGTCATCGAGCGTGTGGTTGAAGCTCATTGCGGTGATGACATTCCTGAAAACTGGGAACTTGAAGAAGTAGCAGAGTATGTGAATAACAACCTGCTTGAGGAAAATGCACTTACTCGTGACGATCTGTGGGGCAAGGAAAGAGAAGAGATGGTAGAAATGATCTTCGAAAAAGTTACCGACAGATACCACAGACGTGAAGAGATGATTGGCGAAGATATGGTACGCGAATTCGAGAAAGTTATCGTACTGCGTGCGGTTGATAGCAAATGGATGGATCATATTGATGCTATGGATCAATTGCGCCAAGGTATCCACTTGCGTGCTTACGGTGGTACTGATCCGTTGCGTGAATACCAATTTGAAGGCTTCGAAATGTTCCATGCTATGATCGCCAGCATTCAAGAGGAAGTAGCGACATACATCATGAAAGCACAAATTGAATCCAACCAAGAGCGTCAGGCTGTCGTTGATGAAGATAAAATCTCGACGAGTGGAGAACCTGCTGCACCTAAAAAGAAATCCGCCCCTGCGCGACCACGCAGAAGATAATGAATTGAATGAAGGGATAAATATAGATACACCATTCCCTGCAATGCATATAATGGCAGGCGGCAGTTCAATCACTGACCGTCGGCCATTTTGTGCCATACAGGGGGTAACCCGGATTTTTCAGCAATACTTTTTTGTTGGAGAACGAGTTGAATATTTCTATACTCACAAAAGTTTTCCCTGTAACTAATAATTATGACAAACAAGCTGGTCCCTGCTTGTTTGTCAATTAATTCAGCAGTTAATCCGGCTCACATACCAGAGCCGGTTATTTAAAAGCGGTTTGACTTTACGGCGGTCGGGAGCGAAGCGGAGGATTTGAATCTGGGGAAGCGTCAGCGATCGTAAGATCAAATTCATTCGCGTAGCGTCTCTTCACCCAGCCGTAACTCAAAATGCTTTTACTCCCCCTAACCCTATATTAAAGGAGAATACATCATGATTGATCCAAGTGTAAAACATGATTTACGAGAAATAGGCAAGAAACTAACAAACCTTAGGGGGTCTCTTTGACTTAGATCTCAAACAGGAAATGATCGCAAACTTTGAGGAAAAGATGGCTGCGCCTGATTTTTGGGATGATAACGAAAAGGCCCAAGGTGTAATTGCCGAAATGAATGCAGTCAAGTCTTCTGTGGACAGCTATGAACAGCTTCGTCAGGAATATGAAGATGCAGGTATGATGGTTGAACTGGCTGATGAGGAAGGCGATGAAACACTGGCTGGAGAAATTGAAAGTAGTGTCAAATCCCTGCTGAGCAAATTGCAGGAGTTTGAACTACAATTGCTTTTAAATCAGCCATATGACAAGCTTAATGCGATTCTGGAGCTGCATCCAGGGGCAGGCGGTACCGAGTCCCAGGATTGGGGCCAAATGCTGCTGCGTATGTATACACGCTGGGCAGAAAAACGGGGCTTTAAGGTGGAGACCCTGGATTATCTGGCAGGGGATGAAGCGGGGATCAAGAGTGTAACCCTGTTGATCAAAGGCTATAATGCCTACGGTTATCTCAAAGCGGAGAAAGGCGTGCATCGGCTTGTTCGCATCTCTCCATTTGATTCCTCCGGTCGTCGGCATACATCGTTCGTATCCTGTGATGTGGTACCGGAAATTGCGGATGATGTGGATATTGAGATCCGCACGGAAGATCTTAAAATTGATACGTACCGGGCCAGCGGTGCGGGTGGTCAGCATATTAATACGACCGACTCAGCTGTTCGGATTACGCATTTACCTACCGGTATTGTCGTGACTTGTCAAAATGAGCGTTCCCAGATCAAGAACCGTGAACGTGCGATGACGATGCTCCGTTCCAAGCTTTACGAGCGCAAGATTGAAGAACAACAGCAACAATTGGACGAAATCCGTGGAGAGCAGTCTGATATTGCTTGGGGCAGCCAAATTCGCTCCTACGTATTCCATCCATACAGCATGGTCAAGGATCATCGTACCAGCGTAGAAACAGGCAACGTAGGGGCTGTCATGGATGGTGATCTCGATCCGTTCATCGACGGTTACCTGCGCAGTCAAATTAAGCTGGATGCAGAATAATAGCCTGTACGTTTTCCTACAGAACCGCAGAACGGATGTCTGCGGACTGTAGGAATTTTTGTGTATACGGTATTTTTAATTAAAGGAGAACATGAACGATGTCTCAATTGAATCCCCCCGTGCCTCGCCGAAGACGCCGCAAGCCTTGGATTGCCGCCAGCGGACCCGTACGTAATGTAACGGATATTTTGCTGATTATACTCGGCTCCTTCATTACAGCATTAACCTTCAATATGTTCCTGCTTCCAAACCGGATTGCATCCGGTGGGGTATCAGGTTTGTCTATCGTGGGCGAGGAGCTGTTTGGTTTGGAACCGGCCTATACGCAATGGGCTATGAATATTCCCCTATTCATAGCAGGGGTACTGCTGTTAGGAAAAAAGTACGGACTGCGTTCTCTGCTGGGGAGTATTATGCTGCCGCTATTCGTGTATGTGACCAAGGATTGGGCGATTCCGACAACGAATCCGCTGCTGGCTTCGCTGTATGGCGGGATCGGAGTGGGCTTGGGATTGGGTACCGTATTTAGGGGCAGAGGCTCGACGGGTGGGCTGGCTATTTTGGCGCAAATTATTCATAAATATACGGGCTTTAGCCTTTCTCTTTGTGTCATGTTAATGGATGGAACGGTAATTACATTGGCTGGCTTTACCCTGTCCCCGGAACGGGCATTGTATGCATTAATTGGACTGTTTGTAACAGGCAAGGTTATTGATGCTGTGGAAATGGGGTTAAGCTATTCCAAAGTCGCCTACATCATCTCCAATCAGAAGGAAACGATCACACAGGCTATTTTGCAGGATCTGGATCGGGGATTGACAGAGCTGGCAGGACGTGGGGGCTACACGAACGAGGAACGTCCTGTACTTATGGTTGTGGTCGGGCAAAACGAGGTAACTCGTCTCAAAACACTCGTTCGCTTGGTAGATCCGGAGGCTTTTGTGATCATTAGTAACACGCGTGAAGTGCTGGGAGAAGGTTTTAAAAAGGAAAGCTAAAACAGGATAACCTGCCGGAACCCCCGTCTTATAAGACGGGGGTTTTTTGTTATGTTAAAGTGCAGGAAATGGCTAAACCAAATGATTACCAATACATGAGACAATCTTATTGCACAAGGATAGCCCTCTTCTTTTATGCAATCGGTGTATTGTTTCAATAGGAGGCCTGTCTCTTTTTTTATTTGCGTGTGTATAGCTTGTATAGCTTGTATAGCTTGTCTCCCAAAAGAATAGGCAGGAGCATTTATTTTAAGATTTGAGAATAACATTACATTGTGTGTTGTATTTATATGAATATAGTCGTATAATAATACATATTTCATAGGAACGGAATGGAGGAAGGTCTGTGAGCAGCAAGCTAAAAGTGGCAATTGTTGGTTCCACCGGATATGGCGGGGTGGAGCTCATTCGTTTTTTGATTCATCATCCGCAGGTAGAGATCGTATCTGTTATATCCTCGTCCAGCGCGGGTGTCCCGATCAGTGACGGGTTTCCACATCTGACGGATATTGTGGTGCAGGATTTGGACGGTGTCGATGTCCACGAAATTGCTGCCAAGGCCGATCTGGTTTTCACAGCTACGCCATCGGGCGTTAGTACGCAACTGGTACCGCAGTTGCTTGATGCCGGACTGAAGGTCATTGATCTGTCCGGGGATTTCAGGCTCCGGAGCGGAGAAACGTATGAAGCATGGTATAAAAAGCCTGCGGCTTCACCGGAATATCTCAAGCAAGCGGTATACGGACTCAGCGAGGTGTATGCAGAAAAGCTTGCGGATGTTTCTTTTATTTCTAATCCGGGCTGCTATTCAACGGCCACATTGCTGGGAATTATCCCAGCTCTGAAGGCAGATTGGATCGACCATCGAACGCTGATTGTGGATGCCAAATCCGGGGTATCCGGCTCTGGACGGGGAACGAGTCTCGTGTCGCATTATGCGGAAATGAACGAGAACTTTAAGGCTTATAAGGTGAATAAGCACCAGCATATCCCTGAAATCGAACAGGTTCTGGGCGATATTGCGGGCGAGGATGTTACGATTACGTTTACGACACAGCTTGTGCCTATGACGCGGGGGATTATGAGTACAATCTATGTCACGCTGAAAGGTGACCACACGGATCAGGAGCTTATCGGCTTATACCGAGACTATTATAAAGACCATCCTTTTGTCCGTGTTCGTGGGGAAGGTGTATGGCCGGCAACGAAGGAAGTATTTGGCTCGAATTATTGCGATATCGGTTTTGCAGCAGATGCCCGAACCGGGCGCCTTACGATTATTTCTGTCATTGATAATGTGGTGAAGGGTGCCGCCGGACAGGCGATTCAGAATTTAAATTTGATGATGGGATGGGAGGAGAACCTCGGGCTGGGCTTCATACCGGTATATCCGTAAGTAGCAAGTAACCGCAACAGGCTGCGGGGAACGACAGCAGACAGAATTGGGAATGCAAGCGAAGCTGTCACTCATCCCATATGTTGCGAACGAGGGCACATAATTATGAGTAAAGTAGGGTTTACAGTAGTAAACGGGGGCAACATCGTAACCCCGCGTGGATTTACAGCTGGGGGATTGCACTGCGGACTGAAAAATACGGACCGCAACGATATTGGCGCAATTCGTTGCGAAGTAGAGGCGACAGCTGCTGCGGTGTATACCACCAATGTGTTCCAGGCTGCACCGCTGAAGGTGACCCGCGAGAGCTTGGCAGATGGCCGATTGCAGGCGGTAGTGGTGAATAGCGGAAACGCCAATGCCTGCACGGGGCAGCAAGGGGAGCAGGATGCCTACGCGATGCGTGCGGCTGCTGCTCGCGAGCTGGGTGTAGCCGAGAGCAATGTAGCCGTTGCTTCGACTGGCGTGATTGGCGAGCATTTGAAAATGGATCGTGTGCTTGGGGGGATATCCTCATTACCTGATCGTGTGAACGGGGAAAGCGACGGAGCGGAGCAATTTACCCAAGCCATTCTGACGACAGATTTGGTTAAAAAGGAAGCGTGCGTGGCGGTAGAAGTGGATGGTGTGACGGTGCATATCGCCGGGGCGGCGAAGGGCTCGGGCATGATTCATCCGAGTATGGCAACGATGCTGGCTTTTATGACCTGTGACGCAGCCATCAGGCAGGCGGCGCTTCATCAACTTTTGAAGCAGGCGACGGATACCAGCTTTAATATGATTACCGTAGATGGCGATACAAGTACGAACGATATGCTGATCGCTATGGCAAGCGGGCAGGCGGGCAACCGCGAGTTGCATGCAGGTCATCCCGATTGGGAGGCTTTTGCCGAGGCGTTCACCTATATCTGCCGAGAGCTGGCGAAGGCGATTGCGCGCGATGGAGAAGGTGCTACGAAGCTGGTAGAGGTGTCTGTGAGCGGGGCGGTAAGCGATGCGTCTGCCCAAGCGATAGCCAAGACGGTAATCGGGTCCAGTCTGGTGAAGTCAGCCGTATTTGGCGCAGACGCCAACTGGGGACGAATTATTGCAGCCGTCGGACGTGCCGGAGAGCCGGTTAATCCAGATACGGTAGACATCCGCTTGGGTGATATTATCGTGCTGAGCCAATCAAGTCCGGTCGCTTTTGATGAAGCAGAGGCGCTTTCCTATTTGCGGGGAGATACGGTGCGGATTATCGTTGATTTGCATCATGGGAACGGGACTGCTACAGCATGGGGCTGTGACTTAACTTATGATTATGTGCGGATTAACGCTGCATATCGGACATAGATGAAGGAATAAACACGAATTAAACGGACGGGTTAATCTTCGATCATTTTAAAATCGCACAGCCTGTGCACAGGAGAAAAGGAGAGATGATATGCAATCAGCAATGGAGCACGCGGATCAAGCCAATCATGCCGGAGTGGCACGTCGTAATTTTGTGATGAAATGCGGAGGAAGTACGCTGGCTGCGCTGCCTGATTCCTTTTTTGACGACTTGGCTCGTTTGCAGTCGGAAGGTCTTCAACCTGTTATCGTCCATGGCGGGGGCCCTGCGATCTCCGACAGTTTGGCGAAGCTGGGAATCGAAACGGAGTTCATTCATGGATTGCGTAAAACGACTGAGCCCGTGCTGGATGTCGTGGAAATGGTGCTGGCGGGCAGCATTAACAAGCAGATTGTACGCAGAATAGGGATGCACGGTGGGCGAGCGCTGGGGTTGTCAGGCAGTGATGGTTATTTAATCGAAGCGAAGCCTGTGTCGAATGCCGCAGAGGTCGGTTGGGTCGGAGAGGTAACGTCTGTTCAAGCTTCGATTATTACAGGTGTGCTGGATATGAACTATATGCCTGTTATTGCACCCATCGGGATTGATCGATCCGGTCAGCGTTACAACATTAATGCAGATACAGCTGCGGGTGCGGTGGCCTCTCATCTCGGCGTCAGTCGGATGATTGTGGTTACCGATGTACCGGGCATATTGAAAAACAATGGCGGAGAAAAGAAGGTATTGAACTCTATCACCGTACAGGAGATTGAAGATATGATCAGCACGGGTGAAATATACGGTGGTATGATCCCGAAAGTGAGAGCGGCTATTGCCTGCATCCACGGAAAAGTGAAAGAAGTCGTTATTGTGGACGGCAGCGAGCCGCAGGTGTTAAGCCGTGTGCTGGGCGGGGAATCGATTGGAACACGCATCGTGCGTATGCAGTAATTGCGATATATAACGAAACCTGTTAACCATAAACGAATAAAAGGAGCGTGAACAACATGAGTAAGGAGTCTAATGCACTGGTGAGCGAGGAATCGCCAAGTACAAATGCAGTCGGAGTGCACGCGGAAAAGGTGTCTGTAGAAGTGCAGCCGGAAAGCTCTCTTTTTCCAAACTATGCAAGATACCCGCTTTCACTGGTTAAAGGTCAAGGAAGCTGGCTGTGGGATGATCAGGGCAAGCGTTATCTGGATTTTATGTCAGGTATTGCTGTTACCAATCTCGGGCATGCGCCTCAGGCTGTAGCTGAGCGATTGAAGAAACAGATTGATGAACTGTGGCATGTATCCAATCTGTTTCATATTCCCGGGCAAGAACGGGCAGCGGCTTTGCTGACTGCCAATAGCAGCGCAGATGCTGTATTTTTCTGCAATAGCGGGGCAGAAGCGAATGAAGCTGCGATTAAGCTGGCGCGTCGTTATCATCAAAAGGTGAAGCAGACCGGCCGCTACGAGATCATTACGTTCACGCAATCCTTTCACGGACGGACGCTCGCAACCCTGACCGCTACTGGTCAGGACAAAGTTAAAGAGGGATTTTTGCCGCTTCCTGCCGGGTTTAAAAGCGTTCCACTTCACGATCAGGCTGCGCTTGAAGCAGCCATCAGTGAAAATACCGCAGCCATTATGCTGGAAATGGTGCAGGCAGAAGGCGGCATGTATCCGGTAGACCCTGCTTTTGTAGACGTGATTACCAAGCTGTGCCGTGAGCATGGCTTGCTGCTGATCATTGATGAGGTGCAAACAGGCATGGGACGGACAGGTAAGCTGTTTTCCTTTGAGCATTATGGCATAGAGCCGGATATCTTTACATTGGCGAAGGGGCTGGGCAGTGGCTTTTCTGTAGGTGCGATGCTGGGCAAAGGATATTTGCGCGAAGCGTTCACAGCAGGCAGCCACGGCTCCACCTTTGGTGGCACGCCGCTCGCGATGGCAGCGGTTCAGGCTACCATTGAAACGATTATTGATGACAATCTACCAGAACGTGCAGCTGAGATGGGCGAATATTTGTTCCATAGCCTGCAAAAGCAGCTTGGAGATATTCCTTTTGTAAAGGATATCCGTGGAAAAGGGCTGATGGTCGGCATTGAGTGTGCGGAACCGGTAGCAGAGCTTGTTTTGGCAGGACAGAAGAAGGGGATTTTGTTCATTACAGCAGGACCGAACGTGATTCGCCTGTTGCCTAACCTGTATGTAACGAAGGGTGAGATTGATCAGGCTGTAACACTGATTGCTGAATTGATTCGGGAGCATGTGGCTTAGTGTTAAAGGTCAATTCATCTAGATTAGAGTGTAAAAGGAGACGATAGCATGAGTCAGAGCGGCGCACTGCAGCAGATAAATTTGAAGGGGCGAGACTTCCTTGAGCTGGACGACTACTCGACAGAGGAAATTCAGTATCTAATTGATCTCGCCATCGAAATTAAGCGTAAGCACAAAAACGGGGAAGTCTATCAGCCGCTAAAAAGGAAGACACTCGGACTGATTTTCGAAAAATCCTCTACGCGTACACGGGTATCTTTTGAGGTCGGTATGTATCAATTGGGCGGGCATGCCCTTTTCCTGAGTAAGAATGACATTCAACTGGGACGCGGTGAGCCTATTAGCGACATGGCACAAGTGATGTCACGTTATCTGGATGGCATTATGATTCGTACCTTTGGGCACGATAATGTGGTAGAGTTAGCACATTATGCATCCGTCCCTGTAATCAATGGCTTGAGCGATTTGGCGCATCCATGTCAGGTATTGGCTGATTATCAAACCTTGTATGAGCAAAAAGGTAAGCTAAAAGGGCTCAAATTGGCTTATATCGGGGATGGCAACAATATGGCGCATTCCCTCTTGATTGGTGGAGCGAAGCTCGGAGTGCATGTGTCGATTGCAAGTCCTGCTGGATACGAGCCTGACCCGAGTGTGGTTGCAGCTTGCCGTGAGATTGCCAAACAGACAGGTAGTGAAATCGTTATAACGCAAAGTCCGCAAGAAGCGGTAAAGGATGCGGATGCGATCTATACGGATGTATGGGCGAGCATGGGCTTTGAGGAAGAGCAGAAGGAGCGTGAGCTTGCTTTTGCCGACTTCCAGGTGAATGAGGAACTGGTCCAGCTGGCCAAGCCGGATTATTTGTTCCTGCACTGCCTGCCTGCACATCGTGGGGAAGAAGTGAGTGCAGGTGTCATCGACGGTCCGAATTCGGTCATTTTTGATGAAGCGGAAAATCGTCTGCACGCGCAAAAAGCGCTGCTGGTTGCTTTGCTGGGGTAAGGAAGATAGGTAAGGAAGATAGGTAAGGAAGATAAAGGCTAGAAGCATTTGGGGAGGACTTTAAACATGGCAAAAGATAAAATCGTACTCGCATATTCCGGCGGTCTGGATACGTCGGTCATTTTGAAATGGCTCAAGGAAACATATGATGCGGAAATCATCGCATTTACCGCAGATATCGGTCAGAAGGAAGAACTGGACGGTTTGGAGGAAAAAGCGCTCGCTACGGGAGCTTCCAAAGTGTACATTGATGATCTGCGTGATGAATTCGCCAAGGATTTTATTTATCCAATGTTTCAGGCGGGTGCTTTGTATGAAGGACAATATTTGCTCGGAACGAGTATTGCACGTCCGTTGATCGCTAAGCGGATGGTCGATATTGCAATTGCCGAGGGAGCAATAGCAATCGCTCACGGCGCAACAGGTAAAGGCAACGATCAGGTGCGCTTCGAGCTGAACGCGGCGGCATTAACGCCAGATATCAAGGTGATTGCACCTTGGCGGCTGGAAGAGTTCCGCAATCAGTTCCCGGGCCGGGCAGAAATGATTGCCTATGCGGAAAAACACGGTATTCCGGTAACTGCTTCTGCAGCCAAGCCGTACTCCATGGACCGCAACCTGTTGCATATCAGCTATGAAAGCGGTGTGCTGGAGGACCCTTGGTTTGATCCGAGTGCTCCTGAAAATAAAGAAATGTTCTTGCTCAGCAATGCACCAGAGGACGCTCCTGATGAAGCGGAATATTTGGAGCTGGAATTTGAAGCAGGAAACTGCGTTGCTTTGAACGGAGAGCGGTTGACTCCACTGCAAGTGATGGAAAAACTGAATGAGTTGGGTGGCAAGCACGGCATCGGACGTGTAGATATGGTAGAGAACCGTTTTGTGGGCATGAAGAGCCGTGGAGTCTATGAGACACCGGGGGGGACGATCCTGTTCACAGCTCACCGTAAAATGGAGTCCATCACGATGGATCGCGAAGTTATGAATTTGCGTGATAGTCTGATTACCCGTTATGCTACCTTGGTTTACAACGGTTTCTGGTTCGCACCGGAACGTGTGGCTCTGCAGGCTCTGGTTCATGAGAGCCAGAAAAACGTCAGTGGTACTGTACGTGTGAAGCTGTATAAAGGCAATATTATCGGTGCAGGCGTCAAGAGTCCGGTTAGCTTGTACAACCCGGACATTGCGACGATGGAAGCCGATCCGACACAAGCCTACGATCAAGGCGATGCAACAGGCTTCATCCGGTTGAATGCTTTGCGCTTGAAGGTTAATGCGGGCGTAACACAAAATCATAAATAAGGATGTAATCTAAAAAATGTACGGAATGCGGGCCGTTCTTGTCCAAACGACGAGGGCGGCTTGTTATTGCAGAGAGGGGATCATGCAATGAGTAAGTTATGGGGCGGACGTTTTACGAAGCAAACGAATAAGCTGGTAGAGGAATACACGGCTTCCATCGGGTTTGATCAGGCGTTGGCAGAAGAGGATATCCAAGGCAGCTTGGCCCATGTGGCTATGCTGGGCAAATGCGGCATTATTCCGCAAGCGGACGTCGACACGATCAAGGAAGGACTTCACACGGTACTGGAGCGTATCCGCCGTGGAGAGATTGAATTTTCCGTTTCGGATGAGGATATTCACATGAATATCGAAAAAAATCTGATCGAAGCCATCGGTCCGGTCGGTGGTAAGCTGCACACCGGACGCAGCCGCAACGATCAGGTAGCAACGGATATGCACTTGTATTTGCGCGGCCGTGTGGTATCGCTGATAGGGATGCTGCATAATGTGCAAGCCGCATTAATCGGACAGGCCAAGGACAATCTGGACACGATTGTGCCTGGGTACACACACTTGCAGCGTGCACAGCCGATTTTGTTTGCGCATCATTTGCTCGCGTATGTATCTATGCTGGAGCGCGATATTGACCGTCTTAAGGACAGCTACAAGCGCATCAATGTGCTGCCGCTGGGTGCTGGCGCTTTGGCAGGAACCACCTTCCCGATAGACCGTCATTTTGTGGCTGAGCAGCTCGGGTTCGATGGCGTATATGAAAATAGCCTGGATGCTGTCAGTGACCGGGACTTTATTGTAGAGTTCCTGGCCGGAGCCTCGCTGATTATGACGCATTTGTCTCGTTTGAGCGAAGAACTGGTGCTGTGGAGCAGCACGGAGTTTGGCTTCGTGGAGCTGGATGATGCCTTTTGTACAGGCAGCAGCATTATGCCGCAGAAGAAGAACCCGGACGTACCGGAGCTGGTACGTGGGAAAACCGGACGTGTCTACGGCAATCTCATGGGCTTGCTGACCGTTCTGAAATCCTTACCACTCGCATACAACAAGGATATGCAGGAGGACAAGGAAGGTATGTTTGATACCGTTGCTACGCTGGAAGGAGCGCTACAGCTGTTCGCACCGATGATCGCTACGATGAAGGTGAACAAGGATCGCATGCGTCAAGCCGTCAATCAGGATTTCTCGAACGCAACGGATATTGCGGATTTCCTGGTCGGCAAGGGACTTCCTTTCCGTCAGGCGCACGAGGTCATTGGCAAAACCGTGCTGTATTGTATCCAACACGGCAAATATTTGCTGGATCTGACCCTAGAGGAATTCCAGCAGTTTTCCGATTTGTTCGACGACCGTATTTATGAGGTGCTTCAACCAGAGGCCGTAGTGAATGCACGGAATGTATATGGCGGAACAGCTACAGGACAGGTACAGGCAGCCATAGGACGTAGTGAACAGCTCTTGGCAGATACGTCAAGCTGGTTTGAAAAGCACCAACGGAGCAACTAAATCAGCAAAAGATGCAATATGCTTCTGCTTGGTTACAAGATCATATGTGGAATCTCAAGTTTCATTAATAGAGGCACCGTTCGCGGTGCCTTTTTTGCTGTATAAGACGCATACTTAGTAGTTCTAAATACCTAGTTATACATCAGTATGAAAGATTCTATAATTTACATTATTGTATACCTACTTCTGCCATGATTATGGTAGAATAGCACTAAGTTTTTAATGGTAGACCCAATTAGCCAAAACGGACCCATTTTTACATAGCGATATCAGGTTGAAGAAAGTGCTTTTCTGGACCGGAAAATTTGCATCAATGTGTAAATGATTGGTTTATATAAGAAATATAAGAGGTTCTGATTTGCGTAAGGACGGATTAACCATCGAAGTAGTGACATGCTCGAGAGACAGAGACAGGACGGTACAGGAGGTACTATGAGAAGTAAAAGAACGGCGCGGCAGTTAAAGAGCGCATGGATTGGTTATCGCGCTTCTGACGCCGAACAACTGGTGTCTTCATTGAATGAGGAGCGGATGCAAGCGGAGAAGTTGCTGCGTGAGGAGCGGGAGCTTTTTCACGCGGCACTGGAACGGAAAAAGCAACGGGATGCGGAGCTGAAGCAGCTGCTTGCGGACGCGCTCGCCGAAGAGCGGCGCTGGATTGAAAGGGCGGGAATCCATGGGTGACAAGCTGAGGTGGCAGGTTGGCGGAGTTTCGATTCGCCAAACCAACAGAAGAATAAAAGAAGAGCGTCAGCAGATCGCTCAGCTGAAGCAGGAGCTAGAAGCCCAGCGCTCAGAGCAGGCTCCGGTGCTGTACAAGCTTGATTTTCATATCGAAGAGCTGGAACGGCGGCTCCAGGATACAGAGCTTCGCATCCAGGCTATAAAGGACGCTAATGATTCCGCAGCAGCAGTGGAGCAATTGCTAGATGAAGGCATGCAGGCTGGACAGGTCCAGGAGGCGCAGGTCCAGTATGCTTCCGGGCAGCAGGAGCAAGCAGCGGGCGTCGCTATGGGGCTGGCTTCCAGTGGGGCTGGTGCGCAAGGCGGGGAGATTGCCGCAGAGTCACAGAGCGGACGAAACGGCAAAGCCCGTCTGGGTGATCAACTTCTGGAGAACGGGTTGATCACCCGGGATCAACTGGCAGACGCCATCCGAAACCAAAAGCGTTATGGTGGCAGGCTGGGTGATATTCTCGTGGAGATGGGCTTCATTACAGCCGAGCAGCTCCAGCAGCAGGTTGACGGGGACGAGTCCAAGGAACGATTGGGCGATATGCTGGTTCGTTCCGGCTATATTTTACCTGAGCAGCTAGAGCGCGCACTGGAGTTCCAGGCAAAGAGCGGCGGGCTGCTCGGCGATATTTTGCTGTCATTGCAAATGCTGGAACCCGCGGATTTGTACCGGGCGATTGCGACACAGAACCGGATCGGACGCATCGGCGAGGAGCTGGCACTGGATGCAGCCTATAAGCTTCCTGAGCAGGTGGCCATGGCTTATGGTGTGGTCGTCATTCATCAATATATGAACCGCTATATTGTGGCGGTCAGTGACCCGCTGCCAGAAGAGCGACGCCTGAAGCTGGAGGAAATCCTCGGTATGCCGGTAGAGCAAGTGCTGGCGACCAAGGAAGAAATGGAACAGCTCTGGGGTAAAATTTACGGTGAAGAAATGATGCAGGAGAGCACGACCGGGCTGCTCGAAAAAGAGCCGCACAATTCGGCGCGCACGACCTTTACGAAGGGGCAGTTGTTGGTGTTTGCGGCGATGGGCGTAATCACACTGCTCGGCCTCTTCTGGAACAGCTGGAAAACGGTGCTGATTATCAATATGATGATTCAGTTGTTTTATTTTGCTATGACCCTTTTCAAATTCGGCATTATCTATCTCGGTTCCCGGCGTGGAGCGCAGCTTCGCTTCACGAAGGAAGAGGTTGACGCCATGGATGAAAAAAAGCTGCCGATCTATACGATCCTTGTACCGATGTACAAGGAGGCAGGCGTGCTTCCGATGCTGCTGCGGAATTTGGAGCAGCTGGATTATCCCAAATCCAAGCTGGATGTGCGGTTGCTAATTGAAGAGGACGACATGGAGACGATTGAGCTGCTTCGCGACATGAAGCTGCCAGCCTATTATACGACACTGGTCGTCCCTGACGGCCTGCCGAAAACCAAGCCAAAGGCATGTAATTACGGGCTTATTCGGGCCCGTGGCGAATTTGTCGTCATTTACGATGCCGAGGATCGTCCCGACGCTGACCAGCTTAAAAAGGTCATTGCGGCGTTCAATTCACTTCCTGAGAATTATGCATGTATTCAGGCAAAGCTCAATTATTTTAACAGCACACAAAATTTGCTCACTCGCTGGTTTACTCAAGAATACAGCATGTGGTTCGAATTGCTGCTGCCGGGGATTATGCAGCTAGATACCCCCATTCCGCTCGGCGGCACGTCCAATCATTTTCGGGTAACTGTATTAAAAGATATCAATGCATGGGACCCCTACAATGTAACCGAGGATGCCGATCTGGGCATACGTCTGTATAAAGGCGGCTATAAAACCGCCATTGTCGACTCTCGCACATGGGAGGAGGCCAACAGCCGTGTCGGCAACTGGATTCGTCAGCGGTCACGCTGGATCAAGGGGTATATGCAGACATGGCTGGTTCATATGCGCAATCCGGTTAAATTGGTGCGTGAAGTGGGCTGGAAAGGTTTTTTTGGCTTTCAGGTTATGATTCTGGCAACTCCCATGCTGCCTTTGCTGAACCCGATTTTCTGGGGTTTGCTTATTTTATGGTTTGGCTGGGAATTGTCCTTTATTCCCAAGCTGTTTCCGGGTTATGTGTATTACCTGGCCAGCGCGGAATTTTATATCGGTAACTTTCTGTTCGTATTCAGTAATGTGGCCGGCATGTATTGGGTCATTGGGGAGCTGGAAGAGCGTGGTGAACGAACATTTTCATACGCGATGGTCAAATATGGGCTACTTTCGCCGTTATATTGGGTACTTATGAGTATAGCTGCGGTCAAAGCAGCCTGGCAGCTCATTACCAAGCCGTTCTATTGGGAGAAGACGACGCATGGTCTGACCGATATGCACGATTTGGATGATCCTCCGGCACAGTCCTCCTGAATATGAAGAAAGAAGGAGCAAGAAATGGACACAAAAACACCTTTTCTATCTGTCGTCATTCCCATGTATAATGAAAGCTCGCATTTGGAGCGTTCACTCACGGTAATTGACGGAGTATTGTCTGTTGTTACCTCACGCTATGAACTGATTATCGTGGATGATGGTTCCAAAGACGACACGTGGCTCAAACTGTCCGAATTGTCCCGTCGTATGCCTTCTTTGCTCGCGCTGCGGCTGAGCCGGAACTTTGGCAAGGAGCTGGCACTGTGCGCAGGCTTGGAAAATGCCTCCGGTGATGCGATCATCGTTATGGACGGCGATTTGCAGCATCCTCCTGAGATGATCGGGGAAATGGTGCGTTTATGGCAGAATGAAGGTTATGATCTGGTCGAATGTGTGAAAGAATTTAGGGGAGAAGAGTCGGTGGGCAAAAAGCTCGGTGCTTCATTGTTCTACGCGACCTTGAACCGTTTGACGGGCTTTAACTTGAAGGATGCTTCTGATTACAAGCTTCTGGATCGCCGGGTAGTGGATGCCTGGATGGCAATGCCGGAGCGTATGCCGTTTTTTCGCGGAATGACGGCTTGGCTTGGTTTCCGCAAAACCCAGATTTCGTTTCGAGTGGCCCCGCGGGAGGAAGGTCCAAGCCGCTGGAGTCCGTTCGGGCTGTTTCGGCTGGCAGCCGAAGCGATCGTTTCGTTTTCAACCGTACCGCTGCGGGTAGTCAGTCTGATGGGAATCATTTTTATGCTGATTTCAGTCGTATTGGGGATTCAAACCTTGATGCGCAAATTAACGGGTGATGCTGTGACCGGTTTTACGACTGTCATATTACTGCTCTTGATCATTGGCAGTGTCCTCATGCTGTCCATTGGAGTGGTAGGAGAATATATTGCCGCCATATATCACGAAGTCAAAGCCCGACCCCGTTATCTAATTGCAGACAAACGGGCGAATGCTGACCGATTGTGGGTGGATAGGGAGTTTAATCATGATCAGACGTTCATATCTAAAGTATCCAATCATTAAATACAGTATTGTGGGACTGCTGGGTACAGGCATCCACGTCGGTGTGCTTGTGCTGCTGGTGGAGCTGTTCAAGGTGCCTGCCGTAACAGCTACTACGATAGGATTTGTGGTGACGCTGCTCGTTTCGTACGTGCTGAATCGGAACTGGACGTTCGAGCCCACCGGCGAGGGGAGCCGCACACAATTTCTTAAATATTTGTTGGTCTGCTCCTGTGGTCTGCTCTTGAATGCAGCTCTTATGTACGTAACGATTCACTGGATCGGTTGGTCGTATCTGATCGGCGAAGTGCTGACTACCATCATCGTGCCCATTCATAATTACATCTGGAACCGCTATTGGATTTTCACCGTTCCGCAAAAGCGTCAGAAAGAGGCTTCATGATTTTAAAAAAACACGGAAAAACGTTGTCGTTGTTTGTTTGTATTACCGCTCTTGAACTGGCCGTAGGCATTTATTTTGCCTGGTATCTGGGTTATATGCACACAGATGCCCTCAGTCGGGTGGCTAACGCATTTTATGTGCTGTACAGTCGTGACCCGCATTTGGGAGCTATTGGTTTTGTATGGAATCCGCTGCCCAGTTTGATGGAACTGGTTGTGCTGTTGTTTTATCCATTATTTCCTGTACTTGCTTCCCACGGATTGGCAGCTGTAATTGTGAGCAGCCTGTTCGCAGGCGCAAGCGCAGCATTATTGTACGGAACGGGGAAGCAACTGGGGCTGCATGGTGGAATCAGTCTGCTGATTGCGCTGTTATTTTCACTGAATCCGTTTATGTTTCTATTTGGCTTTAACGGCTTGAGCGATTCGCCATATATCTTTTTTATTCTGTTGACGGTGAGTCGATTCTGCATGTGGCTGAAGGATCGCAAGGCGGCGAATTTGATCGTTTCAGGTTTTGCGCTTGCCTTGGCCTTTTGGGTACGCTATGAAGCAGTCCCGCTCGGCGTTGCCATGGCTTTGGGTGTACTGTTGACTGTTCTTTCTCTACATCGTTGGCGTACAAGCAGAGATATGAACAGGACGGAACTATCCTTCAAAGAACGCCTGTACAAGGTGGAAGCGACTTGGCTGCTGTTATTGTTGCCGCTTGTCTTTTCCGGGCTGCTTTGGCTCTTTTTTAACTGGATTATCATGGATGATCCGCTCTACTTCTTGCGCTCGCAATATTCCAATGCCACACAATCAACCGCTTTGCTGGAAGATCAGCGCTTTGTGACGATGTTTGCGCATCCTCTGCTGCTGCTGAAATTTATCGGACAACGAACCTTGTGGTATGCTGCTCCGCTGATTGCCATTTTGCTCATTCGACTATTGGACAAGCGGCTGTTGAATTGGAGCACGCTAACGCTTCTCGCGATCTTCTTATCGGTACCCGGTCTGCAGCTTTTACTGATGCTCAAGCAGTCTTCCTTCGGCTGGTTCCGGTATTTTATGTATGTATTCCCGATTACGGTGGCCTGGCTGCCGTATGAGCTAAGCTTGCTAAAAGGAAAAATGCGGGGACTCGGAATCTCATTGGTAACAGCCGGGATGCTGGTTACAGTAGGCTTGTTATCCTATGCACTGACGAATCCTTCGATTGCCGCTGATGAACACAGCTATCTGACGCATAGTGGTAATGAAAGCTATGAACGACAAATTATTGAGCGGAAAATCGCACCTTGGCTGGATGAACATTATGGCTCATCTCTCATTCTGACAGATTCTTATACTGCTTACCCGATCATTCTGAGCAGCCAAATTCCGAAGAAATTTATGATTACGAGCGATTATGATTTTGGGAAATCCTTAGCGGATTTGCCTGCCTCCAAGGTAGATTATGTGCTCGTAACGCGTGTGGTGGAAGGAGTTCCACTGGATCAGGTAAATCGAAATTATCCCGACTTATTTGAAAATGGTGCACCGTGGGCCTCGCTGGTACGTGATTTTGACGGACAGTGGCGATTATACAAAATAGAACATAAAAAACCACAATAATTGATATGTGGTGTAATGTAGCGGATGGATTCATGCAGCTGCAGGATGGAAGGGAAGGCTACAGCTGCAATACCGCAACAAGTTTGAGGGGGAACGAGAGGAATGTCCTTTCGCACATGGTCTGCAAGCAGATGGATGGCTATAGGTCTGTTTGTATTTATACTTGCGTTAGAGCTGTCCGCGGGCATCTATTTCAGCTATGTTTTGGGATATATGCATACGGACGCGCTCAGTCGCGTTGCCAACGCATTTTATGTACTGTATAGCCGTGACCCGCATCTGGGTGCAATCGGATTTATTTGGAATCCGCTGCCCAGTCTTCTGGAATTGGTAATTCTAGTGCTGTATCCAGTTTTTCCGGCATTAGCTTCTTATGGATTAGCCGCTGTTATCCTTAGTGCTACCTTTGCCGCTTTGACTGCAATGCTGCTGTATCGGGCTGGTGTCAGAACCGGGCTTAGCTCAGGGATGAGCTTGATGCTGGCTCTGCTGTATGCGCTCAATCCATTTATTTTACTGTTCGGTGCCAATGGGCTGAGTGATTCGCTATACATATATTTTATTATGATGACGGTGATTGAATTTGCGCTGTGGCTTAAGGATCGTATGACGGCCAGTCTAATTGTATCTGGATTAGCGCTAGCCATGGCGTTCTGGACTCGCTATGAGGCGGTACCATTGGGCGTGGCAATGGCGTGTGGCGTGGTCGTAGCGGTGCTGTTTTTACATCGGCATATGGACAGACGTGAACTGCCTTTGCGGGAAAAGCTGCACAAGGTCGAGGCAACCTGGCTCCTTCTCCTGCTCCCCGTGATCTTTTCAGGACTGCTGTGGATTTTCTTTAATTATCTCATTATGGGAAATGCTTTTTATTTCCTCAATTCGGAGTATTCGAACACGGCACAATCAGCAGAATTGCTAAATGATGATAAATTTGTGGAGATATTCTCCAATCCGCTGGTAGCCTTGAAGTTTATTGCTTCCAAAACGATTTGGTATTCTGTGCCGCTGTTTGCTATCCTGTTCATTCGCTTAATGAGCGGGCGCCTGTTCCGGTGGGGAACCCTGATTATTTTACTGCTGTTCCTGTCCGTGCCGGGTTTGCAATTTTTACTCATGATGAAGCAATCTTCGTATGGGTGGTTCCGTTATTTTATGTATGTGTTTCCGATTACGGTCGCTTGGCTACCGTATGAGCTGAGCCAGCTTCAGGGACGATGGCGGAGAGCTGCCTTTGGTCTGGTATCTGTCAGTCTGCTGCTTACCGCTGGATTACTCTCTTATGCGTTGACTCGTCCGGATATTGCGCCGGATGAGAACAGCTTCCTCACCCGAACGGGGAATGTGAACTATGTAAGACAGGTATCAGATCGAAAAATTGCCGTCTGGCTGGATGAGCATCTGCCGAAGTCTACGATTATGACCGATTCGGCCTCAGCCTACACCATGATCGTGTATAGTCAGTATCCCAAACGCTTCCTGATCACAAGTGATTTCTCGTTCAATAAAGCATTAAGCTATCCGCAGGATAGCCATGTGAATTACATCCTTGTACCTAAAATCATGTCAGGCATGCCACTGAGTAAAATCAACATGGTATATCCGAATTTATATGAAAAAGGTGCACCGTGGGTCAAGCTTGAGCGTGAGTTTAATGGAGAGTGGCGCCTGTACAAGGTGCTACCCAAGTCACAAGCTAAAGTATCTCCATCGTCGGGGACAACGGTAGCCCCTTGACGTGACGCGCGGCAGGAATATAAGCAGTTGCTTGCATATCGGACCATAACAAATCCCCGCAATCTCCTCAACAGCTTAGTGTGATGAGGAAGCTGCGGGGATTTTTTTAACCTGTTTAGTGCCCTTGGATCGGTAGCCATGCCAATACATCCTGGATTTTGGCGTCCCAGTATCCCCATTCATGAGTCCCTGGACCCTCTTCGTAGGTTAGTGGGATTCCGGCACAATTGCAGGCTTTACGAAAGGTCTGATTTCCCTCATATAAAAAATCCTCTGTCCCGCAGCATTGGTAAAGCCGGGGGAGGGGTGTGCCCAAGTTGGCATGGCGTTGCAGCAGCTCTAGCAAGTCGTGATCCGTTCCGCGTATTTCATCTGGACCAAAAATATGTCTCCACTCCGCTGGACTCATCGGTTGTACTACAGGATCAATGCGTGCTGCGTGTAAATCCATGACCCCCGAGAGACTGGCAGCGGCTGCAAACCGCTCTGGATGCCGTAGTGCCAGTTTGAAGGCTCCATACCCGCCCATGGAAAGCCCTGCTACAAAATTGTCTTCACGTTTGGCGGACAGGGGGAAAAATGAACGTGCCAAAGTCGGCAATTCTTCACTGATAAAAGTCCAATAAGCCGCTCCTTGCTCCATATCCGTATAAAAACTCCGATGTACCTGAGGCATCACAACAGCTATACCCAGTGAAGCGACATAACGCTCAATGGAGGTTCGACGCAACCAGGTCGAATCGTCGTCCGACAGACCATGCAGTAAATACAGTGTCGGGTGTGGACCGGTTCCTTGCTTGCCCTCCAGTCCAATCTGGGAACGGGTTGCCTGGGGGAGAATAACATGCATGGATGTGCTCAGGCCAAGAACTTCCGAATAAAACTGACATTGAATAAGTGCCATAAGTGATCCTCTTTTCCTAGGAGTGGTGACCTCGTCATTGCGTTCAGCCTACAGTTTATTATGTATTCAGTATAGCGTAGCCTGTCCCAATATACATATCCAACCAATTAGCTGGGCATTAAGTCCTGAGTCTTATTTATCCTACATTAGGTAGGGGGATGGTTATATGGGACGATTTTTTTAATTTGGGGGTTATTTGGGTTTGTTTTCTGGTAAAGTGTTTAAAAAAGAATGATGAAGCCAATCAAAGGAGGAATTAATAATATGGGGAAAAAGTTTAAAAACACAGTTGCGGGTGTATTGAGTACTGGTCTTATTCTAAGCGCATTCAGTGTTGCGGCAGCAGCTCCTCAAACTACAAGTGGCCATTGGGCGGGAGATCAGGTACAACGCTGGGCAGCTACAGGACAATTGGGTGGTGTAACGAAACCGGATGCAGCGATCACTCGCGCAGAATTTATTGTTCTTTTGAACCGCAGCCTGGGCACGTTCACGCAGGATATTCCAGCTGTGACGGACGTAACATATGGGGGCAGTGTGAAAGTAAACGGTAATGGAAGCAGAACATTCGCAGATGTACCAGCATCGCACTGGGCATACAATGAGCTGACAAGTGCCGTGAATGCAGGTTACATAAGCGGCTATGCAGGTAACAAGCTCAAACCGAATGGAAAAGTAACACGTCAGGAAGCTGCGGCCATCGTGGGCAAAGCTATTGGACTGACTGCGGGTAACGCAGCAGATGTCACTAAATTCATCGACTCCGACAAAATTGGATCTTGGGCGAAGAAAAGTGTAGCGGCCGCTGCGGAGCAAAAAATCATTAACGGCTATCCTGACGGCAAATTCCAGCCATTGAAGCCGCTGACTCGTGCAGAAGCGATTGCCATTTTGGATGCGGCATCCGGTTACAACCTGAGCTCCGTTGATAATCTGACAACGACTCCTGGCGGAACCGTAACAGATTCCACATACAGTAACGTTACGGATTCCACTTATGGTAACACGTCTACTACTTCTGGCAGCGAAGCTGAAGATAGCAGCACAAGTACCAGTACCAGTACCAGTACAGACAGCACAACCACAGATACAGATTCTACGACGAGCAGCAGCACCACTACGGATAGCTCGACAACAACTGATACCAGTGCAGATACAGATGCAAATACAGACACAACCACTGACACGGTTGCAAGCACAGATACACTAAAAGTCAATGATGTGTATGACGGAGAAGGTACAATTACAGGGACTGCCAAAGCTGGTTCCACAGTAACTGCTTATTCCAACGACCTGCCCATCGGTAGTGCGGTAGCCAAGGATGATGGTACATTTAGCATCAACGTGCTTACTCAAAAAGCAACGGTTAGGCTGGTGATCAAAGCTGAAGATGCAGGCGGCAACGAAAGTGCGCCTGTAGAAATTACTGTTTTGGGTAAACGCAGCGAATAATGAGTAACCTATAATTTAAATCCCCCTTTAGCTCTGTCTGGACCAATTCAGGCAGCAGTTGAAGGGGGATTTTTTGTTTATTCGCTTATGCCGTCCTCAATGATACGCTTTTGCGGTTCGCGTGTTTGCGGCTCAGACGATGTACTTCCGTCAGGAACAGCAACAATGCGCTGCTGTGCACGGTAAGTATCGCGGCTGATCCGGGTGCGTTCCACGGTTTTGCCATCCACCTTTTTGATTCGGTATGTTTCTACTACATATCCTTCCTTGCCCTGCCGAAGTACTTGATAGAAGCCGGGGGAAAATGAGCCATTGCGGATTCTCTTTTCCGGTATAGGTAAAACACGAACCGTGCGGGATTCCAGCTCATAAGACACACTGGACGGGAAGGTACCAAAAAATTTTACGGTAAGCATTCGGTTTTGGACAGCGGCACGCAGGAGCAAATGCTTGCCCGTATTGTTCTTAAAGCGGAAATTAATAGACCCGGTAGCAAAAGTAGCATCCTGTCCCTTGGGCAGGTAGCTGACCGGCAAGGAGTGGTTGCGGCGCTCAATAATGTCCAAACCGACTCGCAGTGCCGCATTATAGACGGTGCTGGATACCTGGCAAATTCCGCCGCCAATACCGGACTCCAACTGTCCGTTCACGATCACCGGGGCTTCACGAAAGCCGTGAGTGCGCTCAGCCTTGGCTATGATTTGCCCGTAGTCGAATATATCGCCTGGCTTGAGGATCAATCCATCAATAGTGCTGGCGGCCGAGTTGACGTTATACACACGTCCTTCCGAGCTGCTGCCCAGACTGGTGGAAAACTGGACGATTTTACGCTCAATACCTTCGTTCCGCAGGCTATCTACCGTAATAGTCGGTTCCAGTTGGCGGAACGGCAATACCACTCGCACTGGCTCCCCGGATGTGATTAGATCCTTGGGTAGCGCCTTATCCAGAGCTACGTTTAATTTGGGCCAATCCAGGCGGCGGGCGGATCGCTCCGGAATATAGCGGACCTGATCGTCCGCACTGATCTGGCGCACAGCATTTACCGGCATGCCGTAGCGCTGTTCCTCCCAATCGTTCCCCAATTGGGCTTTTAAGACCGTCTCCTGTCGGGAAGGCGTGACTAGCCATTCCTTTTCAAAGGCAAAGCGTGTCTGCACACGAGTCCACAAATGCTCCGAGCCGAGCGCCTTGACGGCATTGCGGAATGCCGTTGCTTTATAAGTAACCCCTGCTTCTCCAAGGGTAAGTTTTATATCCTGCGCACTGCTGTCATTGTCCGTCAGGATCAAAGGGCGTTGCTTCAAGGCATCCAGTTTCTCGTCCAGCAGGCGAAGAGCAGCTGTTTTATCCATAGTTCCCATGTTGACTCCTCCGACCCTTACTCCCTCCGGCAGCGTTTGTCTGTCGGCGTACAGATGAAGCCCTCCCCACAACATGGCCAGCGCCAAAATTCCACACCATAACCAAATGACAGATAAATGAATTTTTTTCATAATGCAGCTGTCTCCTGTCTTGTAAGCTTGGTAACGTATTCGTGTGCCATAATATTCATGTATATGTGCCAAATGCAGAAAACTTTCGGTACTATTTAGGTAACAAATTTGTTACAATGATAAACGGTATGATGAAATACAGAAGTTTATAGAGGAAATGCATGGAATATGTCGAATGGGTATTAGGTTATATGTAATATGATTAAGCAGCGGGAAGTGATCGAGTGATTGAAATGCAGGATGTGTGGAAGACCTATACTAACGGGACCCACGCACTTCAAGGAGTGTCGGTCAGAATTGACCGCAATGAATTCGTATACGTAGTCGGCCCGTCCGGGGCGGGTAAATCGACTTTTATGAAGCTTATTTATAGAGAAGAAGTACCGACCAAGGGGCAAATTTCAGTTAATGGATTTAATATCGGGAAGCTCAAACAGCGTAAAATCCCTTATGTTCGTCGTAACATCGGAGTCATTTTTCAGGATTTCCGTCTTTTGCCGCGTTTGACGGCGTATGAGAATGTAGCGTTTGCCATGGAAGTTATCGAGGCTCCCAAAAAGCTGATCCGCAAACGAGTGCCAGAGGTGCTCGAACTGGTTGGCTTGAAAGAGAAAATGAACCGTGAGCCTGCCCAGCTTTCCGGTGGGGAGCAACAGCGTGTAGCGATTGCACGGGCTATCGTGAACAACCCCTCGGTGATCATTGCCGATGAGCCAACAGGTAATCTGGACCCCGAAACATCGTGGGAGATCATGCAGCTGCTGGACGAAATTAATTTCCGGGGAACGACCATTGTGATGGCAACACACAATAAGGACATCGTGAACTCCATGCGTAAACGCGTTATTGCCATCGAAAATGGCAACATCGTAAGAGATCAGGTAAGAGGGGAGTACGGATATGACTTTTAATACCTTCTTGCGTCATATGCGGGAAGGTTTCAAAAACATATTCCGCAATGGCTGGATGTCCGTAGCATCCATCACCTCAATTATTGTGTCACTGCTTATACTGGGCGTGTTTATCATGCTGGTGCTCAACGTCAACTCCTTGGCTGATCAAGCCGATAGTCAAGTGGAGGTTAACGTATTTCTGGAGCTGAATGTGGATCAGAGCATGCGTGAAACGCTGCAAAAAGAAATCGCGGCAATGCCGGAAATCAGCAAAACCAGCTTTGTGACTAAAGCTCAAGGATTGGAAGAGTTGCGCAAAGATCTGGGAGACAGCGGCAAAGACCTGCTGGAGGGTTTTGACAAGGACAGTAACCCGCTGCCGGACAAAATTGTAGTAGAGGTTATTGAACCGACGACGGTTCCATTTGTGGCCGAGAAGATTGAGAAGCTGAATACGTTGCATCCAGAAAAGCCGATTTTAAAGGTTCGTTATGGAAAAGGCACCGTAGAGACCCTCTTTACGATCACCAAACTGATCCGTAATGTTGGCTTTATATTCGTTGCTGGGTTGGCAATTATGTCCATGTTTTTGATCTCGAATACGATTCGTGTGACGATATTGGCACGACGCAGAGAGATTGGCATTATGAAGCTGGTCGGTGCGACCAACTTTTTTATACGATGGCCGTTTTTTATCGAAGGTGCGCTTATTGGTCTCATTGGTTCTCTTATTACGGTAGGTGTTTTATTTACAGGCTATCAGCGTCTGCTCACAGCTGTTCAGGGAGACATCGCACTGAATATGCTGAAGCTGATGCCGCTTGAAGGCATTTGGATTCAGCTGAGTGCTTTGCTGGTTATTTTGGGGATGCTGGTCGGGATTGTTGGCAGTACCCTGTCCATGCGCAAGTTCTTAAAAGTATAAAGAATCATTTGGTGGACGTCGTAATCGATATCAATTAGAACGGGGAAGTCCGGTGTTATTTTGCGGTAAAGGATGGGGATTGCAAGTTGAAGAAAACAGGACCTGTGTTGGCCGCTACCCTGGTAGCCGCATTGCTGATTCAGCCTTCTGACGGATATGCCAAAAGCGTGAGTGAAATCAATTCGCAGCTGAACCAATTGGAAAAGCAGGCCAAATCTGCCAAGCAACAGCAGGAAAAGGCTGCTCAAGATAAACAGTATGCCCAGCATTATAAAAATAAAACCGTGCAAAACCTGAAAATGGTACTTGAACAGATTAACAGTGTCAGTGATCAACTGACTCGTGTAGCGGTTCAGATTGATCAAACGGAAGATAATCTGCGTGCGACTAAAAAAGATTTGGCCGAAGCAATTGACCGCATCAATTCACGGGAAAAAATGCTGGAAACCCGCGTGCGTCTGATGTATACAGATGGAACCGTCTCCTATATGGACGTGCTTATGTCTTCGACCAGCTTTAGCGACTTTCTCAGCCGGGTAGATTCCTTGAAAACGATCGTGGAGCAGGATCAAATCCTGTTGGACGAGCACAAAAAGGACAAGGCTCTGGTCGTAAGCAAGAAGAAGCAGCTTGACACAGAATATAAAAATGCCAAGAAGCTGTATGCCCTCAAGCAGAACGCCAAAGCAGAACTGAATTCGAAGGAGAAAGAGAAGCAAAGACTGATTGCCAATTATGATCATGATATTGCTGAGTCAGATGAAATCAGTGAAGAGCAAAATGATATGCTGGTAGCCCTCGCTAACAAACGTGTGGGTCTGCTGCAGGAGAAAAACAAGCTCAGAGCGGAGCAGGCTGCTAAAGCAGCACGCGCTAGAGCGGCTGCACGTGCTGCTGAGGCGAAGCGATATGCCTCTTCATCCTCAGGCGGCGGCTCAAATTCCAGCCATGCGGCAGCCAGTACGTATACGGGCGGATCAGGCACGTTGGCTTTGCCTGTATCTCATTACCGACTCTCATCTACTTTTGGCATGCGGGTACATCCGATTACGGGCAAGCTTAAAGGTCACACAGGCATTGATATGGCGGCTCCACAGGGAACCGATATTCATGCAGCAGAAGACGGTGTTGTCATTGTTGCGGAATGGTGGAGTGGCTATGGAAACACGGTTGTGATTGACCACGGAGACGGGCTATGGACCCTGTACGGACATATTCGCAATGGAGGTACGGTGGTTCATACGGGACAAACTGTGAAACGCGGTCAAAAAATTGCGGAAATTGGTTCGACGGGCAATTCAACAGGACCTCACTGTCATTTTGAGGTACGAGAGAATAACAAACCTGTAAATCCGATGAACTATCTATAGTTGAAAAGGCAAGCCCTATTTGTAGCCAATATGGTTGTAGATAGGGCTTTGCTTTCATAGCTTGATACCCGATGAAGAACATGTGCATTGAGACACGGAGTAGGATACAATTAACATATTCCGTACAAGCTAGACGTATACTGCGTGAATGGATATACGTTGTGAGGAAATAGGATTCAAGATAAAGAGAAGGCGGTGGACGATTAGATGTTGAAAAAAAGTACAGCAGTACTCTTGATGGTGATTGGGCTGCTTGGCGGTAGTCTGCTCACTTTTGCTTATACTGGAACGACCACAGTAGGGAATAGCGCTCTGGGCGAAGGACTGCTGGCAAGTGTGACAGGGAGTAGCTCCGCCTCCAGAAGTGATATCCGCAAAATTGAGACAGCGATGGACCTGATTCAGGGACAATATTATCAGGATGTGGATCGTACCAAGCTGGTGGATGGTGCCATCAATGGTATGATGGAGTCGCTAGGCGACCCTTATTCCTCTTATATGGGCAAGGAAACTGCGCAGCAGTTCGAGCAGTCTATTGAAGGCTCTTTTACCGGGATCGGAGCCGAGGTAGCGGCGGAAAACGGGAAAGTAGTCGTAGTAACGCCAATTAAAGGCTCTCCGGCTGAAAAGGCGGGGCTTCGCTCTAAGGATATTATTTTGTCGGTTAACGGTGAAACACTGGATGGATTGGATCTGAACAAGGCTGTTTCCAAAATTCGTGGACCCAAAGGCAGTCAGGCTAAGGTCAAAATTCAGCGCAGCGGCTCTCCTGATCCGCTCGAATACACGATTACCCGTGACAACATTGATATGGAAACCGTCACAGCTCATATGGAAAGCGACGGTGTAGGTGTTATTACCATTACCCAATTCTCCTTAAATACAGCAGAACGTTTCAAAGCAGAACTGGCGAAGCTGGAAAAGCAAGGGCTTAAAGGGCTCGTCATCGACGTGCGTAATAATCCCGGTGGTGTGCTTTCTGTCGTTATTGAGATTGCACAGCAATTTGTTCCTTCTGGCAAAACGATAGTACAAGTGGAAGACAAGAACCAGAAGCGTGAAGAAGAGAAATCCAAAGGTTCAAGCAAAAATTATCCGGTGACTTTGCTGATGAATAAAGGTAGCGCCAGCGCGTCCGAAATTCTGGCAGGTGCTCTCCAGCAATCCGCTGGTGCAGTGTTGATCGGGGAAAATTCCTTTGGTAAAGGAACGGTACAAACCAGCTACGACAAGCAAATGGGTGACGGCAGCCTGCTCAAAATCACGATTGCCAAATGGCTAACGCCAAATGGAACGTGGATTCATAAAAAAGGGATTAAGCCGGATATCGCAGTGGAGCAGCCTGAATACTTCACAGCGGCACCACTAAACAAAGAAAAGTCCCTGAAATACAATATGAATAGCAGCGATGTAAAAAATGCGCAAATCATTCTGCAAGGCTTGGGTTACAATCCGGGGCGTGAAGACGGATATTTTGACAAAACGACAGAAAGCTCTGTGATTGCTTTTCAAAAACAGGCGAAGCTGACGGCTAGCGGTATCATTGATGCGAAGACAGCTTCGGCGATGGAAGCGAAACTGATCGAAAAAATTCGTGATCCGAAAAACGATAATCAACTCAAGCAGGGGATTGAAGAGATTCGGAAGGAAATGAAGACGAGCGCAGCGAAATAATAGTAAGGCTACAACAAGGGGGCTGGAAACAGCCTCCTTTTATATTGGCATTTATTTGCAGTCTGCCGGTTTGTCTTCCCTACGTTGGCAATTTCATATAGAATAAATGGATATGAAATGTACGTGATCCGCTATACAGCGGGCCAGGGGCATAAGGAGTGTGAATGAACTTGGAATGGGCATTACAATGGGGATGGAGCGTTCTGAATGCTTGCTTGTACCTGCTTTTGCAGCCGTTTTACTATATCTCGGTACTCATTGTCGGGCTTGGCTATCGTCGGCAAATGCTACTGGAGCGCAAGCTCTTTCATACCAAAGTGCACAGCTGGGCAGGAGAAACCTGGCGCGTCGTATGGAGTGGTTTGATTGCTGGAATAGTGCTTTCCGCTCTGGGAATGTTCGTCAGCGTGCATCTAAACACAGCTTCCATCGTGTGTCTGTGGGTGACCACATTGCTGCTCATGCTGGTACGTGTCCGTTACCTGTGCCTGGCCTATTCGGTAGGTCTGCTGGGTGTGGCTCAATTTGCCTTGAACGTCGCAGATGGCTGGCAGCCTCAGGGGGCGCTCGGAACATCGGTAGCTGCCATCCGCGGATTGGATATACCGGCATTGCTGGTGCTGGTCGCTGCGCTGCACGTGGCTGAGGCGCTGCTGGTTCGCTGGCAAGGAGGAAAGGCAGCCACTCCGCTATTTGTAGAGGGCAAACGTGGAAGACTGGTTGGAGGCTACCGTATGGAAGACCTATGGCCGATTCCATTGCTGCTGTTGGTTCCCGTTCAGGGAGGCTTCACGCTTCCATGGACACCTTTATTCGGCGGCGATGCCGGGGCGGGATATATGCTGGCAGCCTTGCCAATCCTGATGGGCTTCAGCAGTGTAACGCTGGGCCACCTACCACGTCAAAAGGCGGTGCTCACGTCGAACCGTCTGCTCCTGTACAGCGTGGCTTTGCTTCTGCTAAGCCTGCTGGCGGCCTGGTGGAGCCCGCTGATGTTGCCTGCAGCGTTATTCTCCTTCCTCGCCCACGAAGCGCTGATCTGGTATGGCAATATGGAGGAAAGCCGTCTCAGTCCGATGTTTGTTCATCCGGAGCAGGGAATGCGCGTTCTTGCTGTGCTGCCGGACAGCCCGGCGACGGCCATGGGCATTCTTACGGGCGAGGCCATTTACCGTGTGAATGGCGTGGTTGTGAATAGCCGTGCCGAGCTGCACCAGGCCTTACGGATTAATTCTGCCTTTTGCAAACTGGAGGTACGCAACCTTCAAGGTGAGATCAAGTTTGTACAGCGTGGCATGTACGATGGCGATCATCACCAGCTAGGGGTCGTGCTTGCACCAGATGAAGACGCGAGCTGGGCCGTGTCCATACAGCCAGCCTCGATCTACCGGATTGTTGCCATGCACATAGGTGCACGGCGACGTAAAGCTGGACAGTCATCGAAGGCGGAGGGGGCAAGTTTGGACACCGTGAAAAAATAGATGTATCATAAGAGGGCAGTCTTTATTTGATTAGTGTCGAATAAGGCTCTGCGCTCTTTTTTATATTCAGGTAGTCGCCTGCTTGAAATGACTATTCTGATCGATATACAATGAATAAGTAATTGGATGTATTGATGAACCGTATGCCTATCAAGTGTGTGAAGCAGGGAGAGGAAAAGATGAATGCGATTCACTTTATTCGAGAGTACATTAGGCATCCACGCAGCGTAGGCGCTGTCATACCCAGTTCAAGACAGCTGGCCAAGCAAATCACCACACCGATTTCCTTTGACGAAGCATCGTGTATTATTGAATACGGCGCAGGTACCGGTGTGTTTACGCAAGAGTTGATCTCAAACAAGCGTCCGGAAACACTACTTCTAGTGATTGAAACCAATGAATCGTTTTACAAAACACTACAAAGCAAATATGGACACTTGGAACGGGTGCACGTTATTCACGGATCTGCTGAGCATGTAGCGCAGTATATGCGCCAGTATGAAGTCCCTAAGGTGGATTATGTCGTGTCAGGACTTCCTTTTACCAGCCTACCAGCCGCGTTATCCAGCCTTATTTTGGGACAAACAGCCGAGGTTTTGGGTCAGGAGGGCAAATTTATTACGTTCCAGTACAGCAAGGTGAAACACAATTTTTTTCGCACTTTTTTTGCTGACATCCAGATTAAAAAGGTACACTGCAACGTCCCGCCCGCTTATGTATTCACTTGCAGCCTGTGATCTGTCAGCTATGTAGAGGATTAGAATAGAAACGAATATAGGATCTTTGGTAAGACCCGGTTAGCGTCATTAAGATGTTGAACAGGTCTTTTTTGTTGTGTAATTTGGAAGTAAATTGTAACGGATCGCCCTGCCAGTTGATCTAATAGATAGGCAACTTGAAAGGAGGTCTCCTTTGGATATCGAGAATGAAGTCAAGAAGGCACAACATGGAGATAGACGGGCTTTTGTGAATATCATTAGAGAAGTTGAAAACGATTTATACGGAATGGCGTACTCTATCCTGAGAAATGAACAAGATAGTGCAGATGCGCTACAAGAAGCCATACTCAAGGCATATAAGTCTTTAGGTACACTGCGGGACGAGAGTCTCTTTAAAACCTGGATGTATCGGATCATCATTAATGAATCCAAAAAAATTGCTAAAAAGCGTTCCCGCTCCGTTGCTGTATCTGAGTTTTCATACCAAGTGGGTATTTCCGGCGAGTATGAAAATATTGAACTGCATGAAGCAGTGGATCAATTGGAAGAGCCGATGCGGCTCGTTATCATTTTGAGATATTTTTATGATCTGAATATTAAGGAGATTTCGAAAACGCTGGGCATTACAGAGAGTCTGGTCAAAACACGGTTGTATCGCGCACGGAAATCTCTGCTTCGCATGCTATCAAATTCGGGAGAAAGGGGAACGCCGATCCATGGGAGATATTGAACTTGATAGTGAGTGGGTAACAGCTAAAGCAAAAGTTCGCAATGAGCATGTCATTACACCGTATGTACGGCAACGGCTGGAGGCTGTATATAGCCAGATTGAGACAGGTTTTATCTATCAAAATGTGGGCCAAGCAGACTCAACCTCACGCCATCGTAGATTTATAGGAACTTTGCTCACAACAACTATGGTGTTGAGCAGTGGAATCGTAGCCTCGGCATTCGTTTCTCCTAACATGGCAAAAATGTTGTGGCAAGTACCCATGGTCAACAATGTTTTGCAGTTAGCAGCTAATCAAGGATTATCAACAGCAGGTGGTAATGCATTTATGCGAGCAGGTGACCCGGGGCTTCAGGAGGTCGAGAAAGCAGGTCTTGTGACAAAGACAACGGTCAGCAGCACTCATAACGGAACCCGACTCCGCATATCTCAGGTTGCTTATGACGGTATCCGTCTGGCTCTAACGCTGGAAAGTAACGGGGAGGCCTTGGGCACAGCGCTGCAAGACCGAATTGAGGATATCACATTATGGTACAATGGCAAACCGTTTCAATTTGATGGTCCTTCACTGATTACTAATTCTGGAGGCACACCTGGTTCCGTCATCATTCATTATAGTGATTTAGAGAAAATGTACTCTTCAGGAAAGGAGTTTCCTGACCAATTTAAACTAAAGGCAGACATACAAATCCAAGGAATAAAAGAATCTTTTAAGTTTGAATTACCTGTGCAAAAAATTCCCTCAAAGAGCAGGGTGCTCACTCCCCGGGTTGAAAAATCAAATGATTTTACCCATTTGGTTGTAGAAAAACTAGAAATGACGCCCATGACTACCATGATCGTGACCAAAACGCATTACATAAGCCCGGGGCCGACAACGCTTGGGCGTGAGACATACGGGTACGGGCTCGCTATGAACAAAGTGGACTACGCCATCTTGGATGATGAGGGACATGAACAGCAATGGGTTACTGGAGGATCAGGACGTCCTGGTACTAAAACAAGGCCTGGAGTTTACAAGATATTCGTAGCTCCCTTTAAAAAGACACCGAAATTTATTACCATTAAACCCTATTTCAACGTAACTGGACCAGAAGGCAAACCTGTATATGATGAAGATGGGAATTCGAAAAGAACTTACCTGCCTGAACTGGAAATGAAAATCCCTATCGGAGAAAATAAGCCCAAATAAGGTCAGATATTGAGGAAATAAGTGAACTATTCGGATGAAATAGATCTGGAGAGTTTTCTTGTGCAAATAAGGGGATATGTTAAAAAGCAAAATTCATTTAAGGAATCATATTTTAGAATGGGGGTTAACCTATATATTACATATGCTGGAACCTGTTAGATTTTGTGTGATTCATAATAAATCTGAGTTTTTGTTAAAGGGGATTTATGTATGGTAAAACCGCTGATGTTCATGCGTTGGTGTGAGTATTACGGGTTAAGTGACCGAGAGACGGATTTTATATCTTTTTTTATGATGAATTTCTCGGCTGCCCGATCAGGCAATCATCCGAAGCTGAGGGAACAATTCGTCGAGATTCAAAAAAAAGCCTTTCCTGAATACCCGTTTGACATTACCCCGGAGGAACTGGATTACTCCAAATTTGAAGGACTGATGAAACGAGTGTTGAACATTCATTTTGACACGGCGGAGCTGCTGTACTCTTTCTATCTTCAAAAGCTGTGCGCCCCCTTGGCAGAATACATTTTATCCACTGGAGAATCAGAACCTGCACGTATCTATTATGAGCTGATTCAAAAGGACAAAGTACGGTAGGGGAAATCGACATGGATCAGCAAGAGCTGTTTAATAGATTGAAGAAGAATGATGAAAAGATTGAAAAACTGTTGCGTCTGAAGATTCCCGTTTTATAAAAGGGGTCGTGACCTCGCCGGTGGCGACTGGACAGCGTATTAATTTTCCATGAGGAATGGTTTAGTAGACTCCGTGTTTACTCAACCATTCTTTTCTTATTTTGAGATGATAAAAGCTACATAAAGCAATATGACTTTTAAGTATTCGTAAAAGCATTGGAAGGCAATGAAGGTTCCATTTCTACCCAGTATATTCCTTTCTATGAATAGATAACCTATCGAAGTTTGTCCAGTTTCAATGAAAGGCGGTGACATAGCTAGAACAACTTTGCGGCAAAATTCATGTTCTACTATATGGTTATATGGTAATCTATGTATATGGACCTTCCGTCCAACAAATGGTTCGATATGCAGGTTTGGTCGGTAGAACGTATAGCAGAGCTGTACTATTACACATTTGTCAACAAGAAGCCGGTAACGGTACTACCTTGATGCAAACGGCAAACCCATCATGTGCAATGTGAATACGACTGTTGCAATACTTGAAGATCCAGGCCAATTTTGGATTTCGGACGGAGAGGAGAGTGTAGTCAACCGGATAATTGGAGCTTCGACTGGCGAAATTCAAGCGTGTATCAACAAAAACGAGTGGACGAACTACAATGTGGCAGATGAATACTCCTAAGATCCTACAAAAAATTAATTTGCAGATTAGAGTAAGGTGACGCTGTACCAGAACGATCAACCCGTTTGGGGTCAGGAGCTTTAAAGCCTGACGGAGCGGCACTCGTATGGGTGCCGCTCTTTTCAAATTTAAAGGAGGAAAGCGGCATGAAGGCGAAAAATAGTAGTGGTATTTTGTCCAAACGTTCCAAATGGATGCCTGTCGTCATGGCATGCACGATTATAGTAGGGGGGACTCTACCGGCTACAACTGTAGTTCACGGTCAAACGGCAAAGACCGTTACCATTAAAGTCGATACATCCAAGGATCGTAAGCCTATTAGCCCTTATATATACGGTACGAATGAGGATTTGGCAGGCGATGAAAATCTGGCTGCCAGACGACTTGGTGGCAATCGAATGACCGGATACAACTGGGAAAACAATATGTCCAATGCAGGAAGCGATTGGCAGCAATCCAGCGGTGACTATTTATGCAACAAAGGCGGTCTGACAAAAGCCGAATGTGAAAAGCCGGGAGCGGTGACGACTTCGTTTCATGATCAATCGCTGAAGCTTGGCACTTATTCTTTAGTTACGCTGCCGATGGCCGGTTATGTGGCCAAGGATGGAAACGGAAGTGTGCAGGAAAGCGAAAAGGCTCCTTCCGCTCGTTGGAATCAGGTCGTAAACGCCAAAAATGCGCCGTTTCAACTGCAGCCTGATCTGAATGACAATCAGGTTTATGCAGATGAATTCGTCAACTTTTTAGTGAAAAAGTACGGCGCTGCTTCAACAAAGACGGGTGTGAAAGGATATGCGCTCGACAATGAACCAGCTCTCTGGTCGAATACGCATCCGCGTATTCATGGTGAAAAAGTCGGAGCGAAAGAGTTGGTAGATCGGTCGGTAAGTTTATCCAAGGCAGTCAAAGCGGTTGACGCGAGCGCGGAAATTTTTGGGCCAGTTCTTTACGGTTTTGGCGCCTATAAAGATCTTCAAACTGCACCTGATTGGAAGTCTGTAAAAGGCAACTACAGTTGGTTCGTGGACTATTACCTGGATCAAATGCGCCTCAGTTCGCAAGCCGAAGGCAAGAGATTGCTGGATGTTTTCGATGTGCACTGGTATCCTGAAGCGATGGGCGGAGGAATACGAATTACGAATGAGGTAGGCAATGACGAAACGAAGAAAGCCAGAATGCAGGCGCCTCGTACTTTGTGGGATCCGACCTACAAGGAAGATAGCTGGATCGCTCAATGGAACAGCGAATTCTTGCCTTTACTGCCTCGATTGAAACAGTCGGTGGACAAGTATTACCCGGGAACCAAGCTGGCTTTGACCGAGTATAGCTACGGGGGCGAAAATGATATTTCCGGCGGTATAGCTATGACCGATGTGCTGGGCATCTTGGGCAAAAACGATGTTTATATGGCAAACTACTGGAAGTTAAAGGATGATGCCAACAACTACGTTAGTGCCGCTTACAAGCTTTACCGCAATTATGACGGAAAAAGCTCTACCTTCGGCGATATCAGCGTTAATGCACAAACATCAGATATTGTTAATAGCTCGGTGCATGCTTCCGTAACGGATGCATCCTACAAAGAACTGCACCTCGTTGTCATGAATAAAAGCATGGACAGCGCATTCGACGCCCAATTTAATCTTTCCGGCGAGACGACTTACGGTTCCGGTAAAGTATGGGGCTTTGACAAAAATAGCTCGGAAATTAAGGAAGCAGCGCCAATTACGCAAATTTCAGGCAACCGCTTTACCTATACAGTACCGCCTTTGACGGCTTATCACATCGTGTTGACTGCCGGCAATGATACACCTGTGGAAAATCCTAAAAGCTTCACGCTAAACGCAGCGGGCGAAACGGCGAAAGTAAAACTGAGCTGGACAGCATCGGCGAATGCGGTAAGCTATGAAGTGAAGCGTTCGACGGCTGAAAACGGCGCGTTCGCCACAGTAGCGAGCGATGTATACGGAAGCAGCTACACCGACACAGCCGTAACGGCAGACACGACGTACTACTACCAAGTCGTAGCGAAGAGCGATGCAGGACAAACGGTGTCGAACACGGCTAGCGCAGCGCCGAAAGCGGATGCTCAGCAGCCGCCAAAGGGACTGGTGCTCCAGTATCGCGCAGCGGATACCAGTGTGAACGACAATCAATTTAAGCCGTATTTCCAAATTTTAAACAAAGGTACAACCTCCGTACCGATCAACGAGTTGAAAATTCGCTACTACTACACGATCGACGGCGACCGCGCGCAGACATTCAACTGCGACTATGCGACGCTGAGCAGCTCGAAGGTGAACGGCAAGCTGGTTAAAATGGATAAAGCTGTAACAGGGGCTGATTATTATTTGGAAGTCAGCTTCAACTCGAATGCAGGCGTGTTAGCACCTGAAGGAAGCACGGGCCAAATTCAAACCCGTATGAATAAAACAGACTGGTCGGACTATAACGAAAGTGACGATTACTCGTATAAAGGCACGCAAACTTCATTTGCTGATCATACGAAAGCTACGTTGTATCATAATGGCGTACTTGTTTGGGGAGCCGAACCGACAGCTAATTAAGACAAGCGTCCGTTATACGGCAACATGTGAATCAATCGATGATTTGCGCCGATGGGGAGAGCCAGCACTGCGGGGTTCACTAGCTGATCAAACGGCTATGAATGGCACACTCAAGTTTGGATTACGGGAGATACTGCCATTTTTAAATTAAATAAGTACCATCGCTGAAATGAGCAGGGGGATTTAGTATCCCACCTGTTCATTTTTTTTGTACACCCCCTCCAGTTCGACTGGGGGGTTCAGGAAAGCTTATAGCTATGAGTAGTCATCCTTTGAACTCAGGTGATAAGATGAGAGTCGGTCTGCCAACCGCTCAAACTTACCAGAGAGGACAAAGGATGGACAAGAGCAGTTTGGCACATACGAAGTGGAACCATTAATTATCATAGCTATTTGCTCGGAAGTATAGAAGACAAGTAATCTACGGGAAATTGAAACTAGAGATAGGAAAAAAACAGGGAACGATGCGAGCGAAAAGGAGTAAATGTTAGAAGATACGGAAAATATAATTCTTCAAGTTAAAGAGGGGGATTGGAATGAAACATACACCAACGATCCGCTCGAAGATAGAGACAGAATTGAAGCAAAGGGGCTATACATTTAGCAGCTTCAGTAAAATATCTGGAATTAACCGTGGTACATTCAGTACCATGCTGAATAGTAACCCACCTAAGCCGATCTCGGTTCGGCAGATGGACTTGATTACCCAAGCACTGGGATATCCTGATGACTGGCTGTATGAGTTGTACATAGATGAATGCTTTTACGAAGGAAAAGGGCACTGGAAACGGATTAAGCCCTTTTTATTGCGTTGTGTGGAGTTGGAGAGGCAAGACTGTATTCAAAAAGTATTGTGGAGACTGTCAGAGGACTTGTCCTATGTACCGACGATATTTGAGCTTGGAGAAGAGTTACATTCCGAAGGCAGAGAAAAGGAAGCTATCCCTTTTTATGAATGTGTAATCGAAAATGAAAAATATCGTCATTCGGAGCGGTTGGCCATAAGCCAATACAAAAGGTTTAAAGCTTATACAATGTCTGACTTGGAAAAGAGTCTTGAGTTAGTATTGGAATTTACTCCTTATCGTAATTTGCTTCCTGAGCATTATCAGTTGGAGGCGATTTATAAGGTGACAAATATATATTTTCACTTACACAAATGGGATGAGGTAGAGAAGTACGGTTACGAATTAAAGAAATTGGCTAATGTAATCTATATGGATCAGCAAATAAGGAAGGAAAAAAGAAGAGCATATAATTGGTCACGTGCAGAAAGGCACTTGGTATTTTACTACGGTTACGGATTCCTTTCTGTCTCAACAGCTTTGCAAAAGAAAGAATTTATTAAGGAGGCAAGGGCAGAGCTTGAGGGCTATGCAGATTTAAGCTGGTTTAAAGGGCTTGATTTAGAAGGTGAAGCAGATGTAGAGCAATTCCGTTTGTGGGCTAAAGCCAACTCTTATACTTTAGATTTACTATTAGGTAATAGGGATATCCTTCCTGAGTATTTAACTTTCCTCGAAAATCACCCTGAAGAGATAAGCTCTGGGCTTATAACCATACTAGAAGCTGCCAATAAGCATAATTTTGATGTAGACTCTATTATTGATAAATATTCTGAACAAATAAAGAGATTACAGGAATCTGATGATGTTAAACAATTGACCTATTATTATTGTTACATGTACCAGCTTGCCATTTACCATTACAGACGTGGGAGAATATTAAAAGGACAAGAGGATACCCTTAATTATCTGTCATTATCTGAGCAAAGAAATTGGTTTAAGCCACCAGTTTCTATTGAGGTTCTTCAAGATCATATGCAATAAGATTAGACCAATCTTGCAGGATCGGTCTTTTTATTGATTTTTTTGTAAAAAAAAGAAATTATATGTTTATTTTAAATGTTTTTGTAACACATCAAGAAATATAATGGAATTAATTAGAAGAAAGGAGGTGGGGAAATGAAAAGGTTAATATCTTGTTGATGTCTATAATAGCTTGGAAGTTCAATGTTTGATTAGTAAAGAACTAATAGCTTGAGAACAACAAAAACGTAGTTACAGACATAAAGGAAGGCATTTAGTAGCTTAGAAAGAAAACTATTAAAGAGGAGAAATGACAAATGAAAAAAGCCATCTTAGCATTATCAATTTCTGCGCTAGCGTTATCTTTGGGGTGAGTAGCTTCCGCTTCACCAGTAAGTTCAACGGCATCAGTTGTAACCCCAGCGACAGTTACAGTAACTTTTGAACCTGCCAACGGAGAAAAAGCACCCATTACAAAGCAGGATAGTCCCACACTTCGTTTAGGCATAGGTAGCACATATGAAATGGAAGGTTCTAACTGGATGATTTTGTACGGAAGTGATGTTGTCGAACTTCATGATTATAAAGCTAAGATGATTGGCTACGGTACAGCTCAGGTTGAAGCTTTTAAATCTAATGGAGACAAACTTGGAGTTTATACTTTTAAGGTTAGAAGATAGTATTTGTATGCAGTGAAGGAGGTGAAGTACGCTTCACTTCCTTCACTTATTTATTTTTATGGATTAATTGGGTAAGTAATTTCTAAATCAGGGAAATACTCTTTTTTTGGATTTCCATCTTTCCCTAGTTCGAATTTGCTCTTATCATCCTTTTTTAAGATATCTTTATAAACCTTTATAGTAATTTCTTTGGGGAGAGAGATGAAAGCTTCAAATCGTGAATCATTTATCAGAACGTTGCCATCAGTAGCACTCCAACCATTGTTGCTAATTAAATTTAGTTGCTTTCCTTTATCATCGTAAATTTCATAACTCAACCACAAAGCAAGTGACGAAGAAATTTTTGAATTAGCAGGTAGCTTTATGCGAGTTGTGATGCTAGTTGTAATCGGTGTGAGCTCAACTTTTTCTAGAGTATAGTCAATGTTTTTATACTCTCGCTTAAGGGATGGTGTAAAAACTAAGTTATTCTTAGTATTCTTTTCCACAGGAATTTCTATTTTAAATGGCTGCTTAATGCCGGAGACAGACATGGAAATTGTTAAATCAAACTTATCTGGAAAAGATTTTCCTCCTTGATTACGTAAATCTGAAAATTGTATAATGGTTGAATTCGAATTTTTTCCAGGTATCGTATATGAGTCAATGGAGTTGCTGGTGTTTTTAGGTGCATAAGAAGAATTAATTTCTTCGCCATTAATGGAAAATATTAAATCATCAAGTAACAAGGGTAATTCGGTGTTTAAAAATCTTTTGTCAGTGGTTTGTCGTTCTAAGGCAATTGATACACGTGTTCCATCAAACATGACTTCCGGTACGCTGAGAGTCAGGCCATCGTGAGTGTCACTAAGATTTGGTTTTGATAACAGCCCTTTTTCGTCCGCTGTTTGTAAACCAAGATCACCAGCTAGCTGGAATATAGAATTCATACCTGGAATTTGTTTCAAGGAGGCAGCCATTGTCGGGGAAATGAAGCGAGTACTAACGACAAGTGTAAACGCCATTACAAGTGCAGCGGAAGTTCCGAAAAAGGTATTGCGAACTCTTTTTGAACGAAAGCTAGAGCGATTATAGCGCCTTGTTTTTATTTTACTATAGCGTTCCATAGTTCTATCAATTAAATCCACTTGTAATGGAGTATTCCGAATAAGCTTTTGTAATTGCTCGATTTCTTTATCTTCCGGTTTTAAATGAGTGCTCAATTTGTTTTCCTCCCTTTTCATTGTAGTTAATTAGCCTATTACGGAGTCGCTCATATCTTTTTCGGATCGTGGATGATTTCAGTCCCATTATTGTAGCAATCTCTTCGTAGTTGTAGTCCTCAAGTGAACGTAATAATAAAATTTGACGATCTTTTAATGTTAGCTGGTCCAGTAACTCGTGAATTAAATTTGTATATTCGTGTATTGGTTGTTGCTTTAGGTTCAATTTGTACTGAATGAAGGATTTGAATTTTCTAGCGTTTCTTTTTAATAAGTCATTACAGTAATTTTGAGCGATTTTGTAAAGCCAAGCTGAAAAAGAGACTGTAGGTACGAACTGATGGATGTGCTCAAGCCCTTTGATGAATATTTCTTGAGCGGCATCTTCTGCTTCTTCCTGATTTTTAAGTAAATAGTAGCAATATAAAAAGATCTGTTGTTGATAACGTCGTATGATATGTGTGTATGCTTGTTTGTCGCCCGCTTGGACCTGTTCTATGACAAGATTGATATCTGTGTCTTGATTATTTGCATGTAGTATTTCCATTAACATCCCTCCTTTCTGCCTATATAACTGAAAAAGGTATGCGTTTGTGACATTCAAATAAAAAAACTTGAAGCTTGCTTTTATGCTCTCTTTATGTACTTCATTCAACTTTTCAATTATCACGGGATTCATTAAAAAAAGACTTCTTTTAAAGGCATCATAAATTAAAGTAGAGATATTGACCATATATTTCACTATTTTCGCTATTTTGTATTAAAATGAATTTCCTATAGGATGGATTTTACATATAAAGTATCACTTATGATATTTCTAAGACTTAATGAGGGGGATTGACATGGAGCACACACCTACGATCCGCTCGAAGATAGAGGCAGAACTAAAGCAAAGAGGCTATACATTTAGCGGTTTCAGTAAAATATCCGGTATTAATCGTGGTACATTCAGCACCATGCTGAATAGTAACCCACCCAAGCCAATCTCCGTTCGGCAGATGGACCTGATTACCAAGGCATTGGGATATCCCGAAGGCTGGCTGTATGAGTTGTACATAGATGAATGCTTTTACGAGGGAAAAGGACACTGGAAACGGATCAAGCCTTTTTTATTGCGTTGTGTGGAGTTAGGGAGGAAGGACTGTATTCAAAAGGTATTAACGAGACTAACAGAGGACTTGTCCTATGTGTCGACGATATTTGAGCTTGCAGAAGAGCTTCATGCTACAAGCAAGGATCAGGAAGCGGTCCCTTTTTACGAATGTGTGGTAGAGAACGAAAGATATTACCATTCGGAGAGGTTGGCGATCAGTCAGTATCGTTTGTTTTGTTACTCGCTTACTGAAGATTTAGAAAGCAGTGTGAAGGCTGCTATTAAATTTGACCCATTTCGCAAAAGCTTACCAGAGAATCATCAGTTGGATGGTTTATTGAAGTTGGCTAATGTTTATTTCAACACAAGTAATTGGGAGGCTGCAATAAAGTATGCAACAGAGCTCCGTACACTGGCTATAAATGTATATCATCAGCAAACTTATAGTTATTCAAAAAATAGGAAACCGGATAACTTCAATAGTGAGAAGCCTCTTGTCGTATCTATGGTCTAGGATATTTATTGCACGGAAATGCCTTGGAGAATCAAGGGTTGTATGAAGAAGCTTTAAAATTCATCCCCTATTATGAAGATTTGTCCTGGTTTGAGGGGTTGGATGAAAATGGTCTACAAGGGGTGGAAAGACTCCAACTATGGGCAAAGGCTAATCTTCTTAATTTAAAAGTTTTAATTGGAGATGTTAGCAGCTTAGCGGCTTATGTCGAGCTTATACAGCAAAATCCTCAGGAAATCTCTCATGGATTAATTTCCATTATAGAATCGGCAAATAAGTATAACTTCTCTTTAGAAGATGTTCTAAATGTTTTCTCTGAGGAAATTGCTGATTATAAGAAATACGTTTCGGCACCTTCGCACTATCAAATAAGCACGCTTTTATGGAATTATTCCCGTTTGTATTTGGGGCTTGCACGTTACTATTTCAATAAAGGCAGATATTCAGAAGCTATTGACAATTTAATAAAAAGCCTTAGGGTATCTTCTCAATTAAACACGAAAAGTACATTTATTAAAGGAATAGCGTTGTTATTCGAAGAATTAACAGATCATGTTACACATGAACAACTTGCAGAATATGAAAAAGTACTTGAAGAAGTGCGCTACAGTATGAAGCAAATGGTTCCCTAAACTATATTTATCTTGTTATTTGATCACACAGGAGGGATTGAAATGGAACATACACCTACGATCCGCTCGAAGATAGAGACAGAACTAAAGCAGAGGGGCTATACATTTAGCAGCTTCAGTAAAATATCTGGAATTAACCGTGGTACATTTAGCACCATGCTGAATAGTAATCCGCCTAAGCCAATCTCTGTTCGGCAGATGGACCTGATTACCAAGGCATTGGGATATCCTGAAGGCTGGCTGTATGAGTTGTACATAGATGAATGCTTTTACGAGGGAAAAGGGCACTGGAAGCGAATCAAGCCTTTTTTATTGCGTTGTGTAGAGTTGGATAGGAAAGACTGTATTCAAAAGGTATTGATGAGACTAACAGAGGACTTATCCTATGTGTCGACGATATTTGAGCTTGCAGAGGAGCTGTATAAAGGAGGCAAGAAAAAGGAATCTATTCCCTTTTATGAGTGTGTGGTAGAGAACGAAAGGTATTACCAATCGGAGCGATTGGCCATCAGTCAGTATAGATTGTTCTGTAATTCTCTGAATACTGACTTGGATAATAATCGTCAAGCAGCTATAAAGTTTGCTCCGTTTCGAAGGAACCTTCCTGAGAATTACCAATTAGACGCTTTATTAAAATTGGCTAATTTGCATTTTCAATTTTATGATTATGAGACGACTATACACTATGCGAAAGAACTTGAGGTACTAGTCACAAGTATTTATAGGCATCAAACTCAAACGAGGACGAAGAATCGTAGAGTTATAAATCTAAATACAGAAAGACATCTAATCGTTTACTATGGTCAAGCCTATTTAATGCAGGGAAATGCTCTCGAAAAACAAGGACTATATGAAGAAGCTATGAAGTTCATACCTTACTATGAAAATCTAACTGGCTTTGAAGGTCTGGATGAGATTGGAACGGTAGAGGTACAGAAGTTCCAAATATGGGGAAAAGCAAACCGTTTAAATTTAGAAATTCTGATGGGGGATATGACTAGTTTATCTCCCTATGTTGAACTTATTAGGAATAATCCTCAGGAAATATTACTTGGGCTAATGACCATTATAGAATCGGCCAATAATTACAGTTACTCAATAGACGATATTCTAATCCTTTTTGCAGAGAATATTAATGAATATAGGGAACTACGTACAAATATTTCGTATTATCATACAAATAATAATCTGCTGACATATTCTCGTTTTTTTCTTGAGCTTAGTCGATACTATTTTAATAAAGGAAGCTATACCGAGGCAATAGACAGTATGCTGATTAGTTTAAAAGCGTCCTCACAGTTAAACGATAAGACCTACTATATCAAGTCCATCACGCTATTGTTTGAGAAATATAAGGATCATTCGACCGAAGAACAACGGACAGAATATGAAAAAGCGATAAAAGCAGTGGAAAGTAATATGAGGCAAATGACCTCTTAGAGCAAAAAGGGCTATGTTTCTCTACCTAGAGTAGAAGATCACACAACTCTTTTAATTTTTACGTGCGTGTTAATCGAGTGAAAGTTAATATTCCTCATGTGTACCAGGAGCGTCGGAGTTATTTTCAGTAAGCTCACTCTCTGACGAGAAAAGTTCCTTTAAAATACGATAAGCTTTATTTTGCTCCGCTTCACTCTGCTGGGAAAGAATATGAACACATCCCCATATCCAGGGCTGGCTTTTGAGTTCTTCATATGAATTAAAGTTAAAAAATGCAAACACGTTTGTGCCTAGTGCCTCGGCTATTTTCTCCAATGTTTTGATTTGGACATTGACCTCGCCACGCTCTAACTTTCCGATATAGGAACCTGTTGAATCGGATGCTTCTGCAAGTTGTTCTTGTGTAATACCAAGCAATTTTCGAAATTGGAAGATTTTTGTTCCTATGAGTTTCGTTGTTTCCATCGACATCCACACTCCTATAGTATGAGTGTAGACAAAGGTAGATCAAGCGTGGAGGTAATTGAATTACCTAAATAATTTGTTAATAAGTCCTTGTAGAGACTATTTAACAGACATTAAATTCCATAATATATTAAAACAGTGTAGAAAAGGGGTTGACCATCATCCAATTTATTCATATAATTTCTAGTATATTGTAATTGGTTGTCGAGGAGGGTGATTTTTAAAATCATCTGAATACGCCGGGAGGTGTCTTTATTGGAAAATGCAACCACGATTCGTTCGGAAATTGAGAAAGAATTAAAACTTGGTGGATATACCTTTAATAGTTTTGGACAAGCTACAGGTCTTAACCGGGGCATATTTAGTGCTATGCTTAACGGCAATCCGCCTAAACCAATCTCTGTGAGACAAATGGACTTGATTACTAAAGCGCTTAATTATCCAGAGGACTGGTTGTACGACCTGTATGTGGATGAATGTTTTTATGATGGAAGACCACATTGGAAAAGAGTTAAGCCGTTTCTAATTCGTTGTGTTGAAGTTGGAAACCTGCGGTGCGTAGAGAAAGTATTATCTCGATTAATGGAAGATCTTACTCATATCCCTACAATCTTTACTTTGGCAGAAGAACTGTATGATGCAGGAAAGTTACAAGAGGCGATACCTTTTTATGAGTGTGTTATTGAAAATGAAAAGTATCAACATTCGGAGAGATTGGCAATTAGTCACTATAAATTATTTCGTGCAAAAATTGGTGAGAATACTGAAATAAACCTAAAGGCAGCTATTCAATTTGAACCTTTTCGTTTTCGGTTGCCAGAGTGTCATCAATTAGACGGATTATTGCATCTAACAAATATATATTCTTCACTACATAAATGGCAAGAAACAATTACACACAGCGATGAGCTTTGGGAACAATCTAAAATTATATATGAAGAAGAAAATAAAAGAAGAACTCGCAAAAACAGGGATTATGTACCAATAAAAACTGAACGACATTTAGTAGTGTATTATGGACAAGGATTACTTATGAAAGCTTATGCCTTACAAAAAATTGGGGACTATGATAATGCGAAAAAAATTGTTGCTGAGTATGCTGATTTAAGTTGGTTTGATGGTTTAGACACCGTTGGGAAAAGAGAAGTGGAAAAGTTTAAGGTGTGGTCTCAGGGAAACTCTTATACACTTGATTTACTACTAGGAGATACATCTGTTCTCCCTCAATATGTGAACTTATTAGAGAACAATAATGAAGAGATATTACCAGGTCTTGTGAATATTTTAGAATCAGCTAATAGGAATTTGTTTTCAGTTGACATTATCTTGGATCGTTTTATCAAACATATCGATACTTTCAGAAATACTCAAGATGTAATATTTATGGACGATTATTATAATTTTAATTTTCAATTAGCCATTTATTATAGCCGAAATAAGAAATACAAGGAGACAATAAATGCTATTTTACAATGTATACAGATATCATTCTTTCTTAAAAATGTAGAGAGTTTCGCCCAGAGTATGGTTTTCTTCGAAAATCATAGAGCTTTATGTGACGAAGGACAAATTGAGATTTATAAATCTATTATTAAAGGGGTGTGCAAAGATGAAGAGGGTTTTTCTTTCACTTTTGCTTTCTCTAATAGTAGTCGGTAATATCGGGATTCTGCCTTCTTTCGATAATATAATTAGTGATAGTTCCCATATTACAGTTTTTAGTCATGGTAGAGGTGGGTGAAATCGCAATTGTGGATATTTGCTTCTAGGTGAGTTTCCTGTTAAATGGAATTAGTGAAAAAAACAGCCCTAGTGTGGCTGTTTTTTTGATTCATTCCGTTAAAGGGATGAAATGGGTTTTATTATATTTTTAACCTGTGGGGAAGGTATCAGCTTGTAAAATAAATGTAAATACCACACCAAACAGGAGGTTTATTGATGTGAAATGGCAAGAATTGGAGGACTGCATCGAAGAAAAGCGGAAAGAATTAAATGATTTGGCGAATGAGGTGGGATTGAAGGATCGACGGGTGTTGACCAAATCCATGGAGTTGGATCGGCTCCTGAATAAGTACAGCGATTGGAAATATAGCTATCGTAGACAACAGAGCATACCCCATAGTTCACATATGCAAGAGGAACAACATGAGCTTGTCCTATCTTATTGATTTTCAAGCAACATGACAAGATATACCTAACTTCTAACTTCACCTTGGCTTCTAATACATAGTGGGGATATAGACTAAACAAAATAATCTCTATTGCATCTCGTACGCCGCATTTTTACACGTTGTTCGTACGGTTTATTGTTCTGCATCACATCAGAGCGGAAGCCATGTAACATGATGATATGTATCCCCAAAAAACCTCCCGATTCACGTTGCTGCGTGACTCAGGAGGTTTTTGGCATTTACTGTTGAAGCTGACGCAGTACAGTGATTTCGACACGGCGGTTTTTTTGTCGTCCAGTCTCGGTCTTATTGTCACCAACCGGTCGGGTATCCGAATACCCCGCATACTGGAATCCAGAAGGCGACAGCTGCTCTCTATCCAGAAAGAATCGGAGTACAGATAACGCGCGTGCGCCGGAAAGCTCCCAGTTGTCCTTATAGATCGATGGGCTTGAGGTGCGAGTGAACGGAATGTTGTCCGTATGCCCCTCAATGCTGATAGGGGTTTTTAAGTCCCTGAACAGACTGGCCAACTTGGATAGCGTGTTCGCAGAGCCTTGCTTGAGTGCAGCCCTGCCTTGATCGAATAAAAAGCGGTCATTCAGCGTAATGACAATACCGCGCGGTTGATCTGACACAAAAATCTGGTTTTCCAACTTGTTGTCTGAAATATATTCTTGAATGACACCCATTAGATTTTGCAGTTCTTTTTCCTGCTTACGAAAGGCCTGTTCACGTTCGGTTAGCTTAGTCGATCCCGCTTCTTTTTTATCGGATGCCGGTTGCTTGGTCGCAGGCGGATTCTTACTGGTGTAGCGATCCGCCGTCCCCGTGATGCCCGAACCTTGCTCCAAAATAGAATCACCCTTACGGAACGTATCCTGGAGGGATTGAACAACGACGTCGTATTTCTTGGCATCCAGGCTGCTCATAGCGTACATTACGACGAAAAAAATGAGCAGCAGGGTGATTAGATCAGCATAGGTAATCATCCAGCGATCACGATGGTCTCCGCCCTCCTTACGCCCACGGCGCTTAGCGCGCGCGCTCATGGAAGGAATCCTCCTTTGGAGCAGCGTCCTTTATGCGTGAGCGACGTGGCGGCTTGCGATCCGGAGTTTGCTCTGTGCGGATAAAAAACTCCAGCTTTTTGCGTACCAGCTTCGGGTTCTCACCGTTTTGGATAGCCAGAATACCTTGCAGCAGCAAGTCCAGCGTGGAAATTTCTCTTTCACTACACGCTCTTATTTTAGAAGCGATGGGCAAGAAGATCAGATTGGCGCTGGCTACGCCGTATAGTGTTGCGATAAACGCGACAGCAATGGACGGTCCGAGCGCAGTAGGTTCGGTCAGACTGCCCAGTACATGGATCAGACCCATTACCGTACCGATAATTCCCATCGTAGGGGCATAGCCGCCTGCTGATTCGAATATTTTGGCATATCCTTCATGCTTTTGTTCAATGGTATCTAACTCAAGCTCTAGAATCTGTTTGATCTGCTCCTGCTCGGTGCCGTCGATGACCAGTTGAAGACCTTCACGCAAAAAAGCATTCGGATGCTCCGAGGAAATACGCTCTAGCGCGAGTACACCGGATCGGCGGGAGGTGGAAGCCATAGAAACCAAATCTTCTATATATTGCTCGGTAGGGTTTTCCTCACGGCTAAACGCCATCCGAAGCGCAATGGGGAGGGTTTTCAGCTTGGAGGCGGGGTAGCTAATAACGACTGCGGCGAAGGTTCCACCAAATACAATCAGAGCCGATGTACCCTGGAGCAGTCCTGAAAATTGGCCACCCTCCCATAAGAAGCCACCGATTAATGATATGATTCCTACGATGATGCCCAACACGATGGTGATATCCAAAATATAATTCACTCCTATTCAAGACTTATCGTTTGCATCCACAGTAAGAAAGAGGTATAATACGGGAACAAACATTCTTATCTAACCATATTTCCCAAGTATCATTGCTCGGGAAATATTGACATAGAGTTACAGGCAAAGACGTTCCAGCTCGGCTGGTGTAGAAACATGATGTTTCCATTTTAGACGATAAGGGTGATGCAGGGCAATGAGTGATATCGTTGTTAGCAACAAGACTTTTGAAATTGAGTCGGAATTCCAACCTCAAGGCGATCAGCCTCAGGCCATTTTTGAACTGGTAGAAGGGATCGCAGAAGGAAAGAAGCATCAAACGTTGTTGGGTGCTACGGGAACGGGTAAGACATTTACCATCGCGCAAACCATTGCCAAGCTGAATCGGCCTACGCTGATTATTGCGCATAATAAGACGTTGGCTGCCCAACTGGCAAGCGAGTTTAAAGAGTTTTTTCCAAACAACTCCGTCGATTATTTTGTCAGCTACTATGATTACTACCAACCGGAAGCGTACATTCCGTCTTCCGATACGTATATTGAGAAGGATTCCAGCATTAATGAAGAGATTGATAAACTTCGCCACTCGGCCACAAGCTCTCTATTCGAGCGTCGTGATGTTATTATCGTGGCGAGTGTCTCCTGCATCTATGGTCTGGGGTCGCCGAAAGAATATTCAAGCCTGCTGCTTTCGCTTAGAGTCGGTATGGAGAAACCCCGCAATCAGATTTTGTCCCGCTTGGTCGATATTCAATATCAGCGGAACGATATCAACTTCGTGCGGGGTACTTTCCGTGTACGGGGGGATGTGGTTGAAATCTTTCCGGCTTCTCAAGGGGAACATGCCATACGGGTAGAACTGTTTGGGGATGAGATTGAACGGATTACCGAAATTGATGTGCTTACAGGTGAATTGATCGGTGAGCGTGACCATGTAGCTATTTTCCCGGCATCTCACTTCGTCACGCATGAGGATACGATGAGGGTGGCACTGGTCAACATTGAGCGTGAGCTTGAAGAACGGCTGGCGGTGCTGAAGGAACAAGGGAAGCTGCTGGAGGCACAGCGTTTGGAACAACGTACTCGTTATGATATCGAGATGATGAAAGAGGTCGGTTTTTGTTCCGGGATCGAGAACTATTCGGGTCCGCTGACATTCCGCGAGCGGGGAGCGACACCGTATACGTTGATGGATTATTTTCCGGATGATATGCTGATCGTCATTGACGAATCCCATGTTACGTTGCCGCAAATTCGGGCTATGTATAATGGTGACCAAGCACGCAAGAATGTGCTGGTGGAGCATGGTTTCCGTCTGCCGTCCGCGCTGGATAACCGTCCGTTGAAATTTGAAGAGTTCGAAGACAAGGTGAATCAGATCATCTACGTATCAGCTACTCCAGGTCCCTATGAGATGGAGAAATGCGAAACGATGGTGCAGCAGATCATTCGTCCTACCGGGCTTCTTGATCCAATTATTGAAGTACGTCCGAGCAAGGGACAGATTGACGATCTTATTAATGAGATACGGCTTCGCATAGAGCGTGAAGAACGGGTGCTGGTCACCACACTCACGAAGAAAATGTCTGAGGATTTGACAGACTATTTGAAAGAAGTGGGCATCAAGGTCCGATATATGCACTCTGAGATTAAGACGCTGGAGCGGATGGCTATTTTGCGGGATCTGCGTCTGGGCACTTTTGATGTGCTGATCGGGATCAATCTGTTGCGGGAAGGCCTGGATTTACCGGAAGTATCTCTGGTCGCAATTTTGGATGCGGACAAAGAAGGCTTCCTGCGTTCTGAACGGTCTCTGATTCAGACGATTGGACGGGCAGCACGGAATAGCGATGGTCGTGTTATTATGTACGGCGATAAGATTACCGAATCTATGGATAAAGCGATCAAAGAAACCGAACGTCGCCGTGCCATTCAAATTCAGTATAATGAAGAGCATGAGATTACCCCTCAAACGATCCGCAAAAAAATTCGGGATGTCATTGAAGCAACCAAGGCTACAGAGGCGAAGAATGATTACCTTCCTAGTGAGACGGGTAAACTTTCCAAAAAGGAGCGTCAATCGCTTATTCAGCGTCTGGAAGCAGAAATGAAGGATGCCGCCAAGAATCTACAGTTCGAGCGGGCAGCCGAGTTGCGTGATGCTTTGTTGGAGCTGCGGGCCGATTAAACTTTTAGTATAAGAATAGGTTGGTAGCGAAAGCACATTGAAAATGAAATGTTTGATGGTTTTAACAATAGTGAGAGCGGCCCATGTGGTCGTTCTCTTTGCGATATATCACCTGCATCAATAACCCAATGGAATATAGCATAACTTGAACTACAGCTAAGGAGATGAAACATTTGGCGAATGAAAGCATCATCATCAAAGGCGCACGGGCGCATAATCTCAAAAATATCGACGTGACGATTCCACGTGACAAATTTGTCGTTCTGACCGGGCTTAGTGGTTCGGGTAAATCGTCACTGGCTTTCGATACGATTTATGCGGAAGGACAGCGGCGGTATGTGGAATCTCTATCTGCGTATGCACGTCAGTTCCTCGGACAAATGGAGAAGCCGGATGTCGACTCGATTGACGGTCTGTCTCCAGCGATCTCTATTGACCAGAAAACCACTAACCGGAATCCGCGTTCCACCGTCGGTACGGTTACAGAAATTTATGATTACTTGCGGTTATTGTTTGCCCGAGTCGGCCACCCTCATTGCCCTGAACATGGCATTGAGATCACATCCCAGACCGTTGAGCAGATGGTGGATCGTATCATGCAGTATCCTGAAAAGACACGACTGCAAATTTTGGCTCCATTGGTATCGGGACGCAAGGGCGAGCATAAAACACTATTTGCGGATATAGCCAAGCAGGGCTTTGTACGGGTACGTGTCAATGGCGAATTGCGCGAGCTGTCGGAAAAGATTGAGCTGGAGAAGAATAAGAAGCATTCGATTGAAGTGGTCGTAGACCGGATCGTAGTCAAGGAAGATGTGCGTACGCGTCTATCCGACTCGATTGAGACGGCTCTAAAACTGTCAGGCGGTCAACTGCTTGTGGACAATATGGGTCAAGAAGAGCTGCGGTTTAGCTCTAATTTTGCGTGTCCGATTTGCGGTTTCAGTATAGATGAGCTGACCCCGCGGATGTTCTCCTTTAATAATCCGTTTGGTGCTTGCCCGGATTGTGACGGACTGGGTGCTAAAATGGTAGTTGACCCAGATTTGCTTATTCCCGATCCTCAAAAAAGTGTGGAAGATGGAGCATTTCAGGCATGGAGTGGTGGAACTTCCACTTATTATCCGCAATTTTTACAGTCGGTATGCGAGCATTACGGTATTCCACAGGATGTTCCTGTTAGCCAATTGACCACGGAGCAAATGAATATTATTTTACACGGGACGGCTGACGAGAAGATTCGCTTCCGCTACGAAAATGATTTTGGTCAACGCAAGGAAGCCTATGTGACCTTTGAGGGAATCATTCCGAATCTGGAGCGTCGTTATCGTGATACAGCTTCTGATGGCATCCGTGAATTTATTGAAGGCTTCATGAGCGCCAAACCATGTAACACCTGTAAGGGACACCGTCTGAAGAAAGAGAGCCTCGCAGTAACCATTCAGGAGCACAATATCGCCTATGTGACTGATTTGTCCATCACTGAAGCGGCTCACTTTTTTCAAACGCTGGAGCTAAGTGAGAAGGAAAAGTCGATTGCCAATCTCATTTTAAAAGAAATTAACAACCGTTTAGGCTTCCTGGTCAATGTCGGTCTGGAATATTTGACATTAAGCCGTGCAGCAGGGACGTTGTCCGGTGGTGAGGCACAGCGTATTCGGCTTGCGACACAGATCGGGTCCAGTCTAATGGGTGTACTCTATATTTTGGACGAGCCTAGTATCGGATTGCACCAGCGAGATAATGACCGCCTGATCAGTGCTTTGGAGCATATGCGGAATCTCGGAAATACGTTGATTGTGGTGGAGCATGACGAAGATACCATGATGGCGGCGGATTATATCATTGATATTGGGCCGGGAGCAGGAATCCATGGCGGGATGATTATGTCACAGGGGACCCCGCAGGAAGTTATGGAAGACCCGAACTCTTTGACAGGGCAGTATTTGAGCGGACGCAAGTTCATCCCGGTCAATACCGTACGACGCAAGCCTACGGATAAGTGGCTGGAGGTTCGCGGGGCCAAGGAGAACAATCTCAAAAATTTGAATGTTAAAGTCCCGTTAGGTGTGTTCACAGCCGTTACTGGCGTATCCGGTTCTGGGAAGTCAACGCTGGTCAACGAAATCCTATACAAAACGCTGGCGCGTGATCTGAACCGGGCGAGAGTTCGTCCGGGCCAACATAAGGAAATTCGCGGGCTTGAAAATATCGATAAGGTCGTAGAGATTGATCAGTCTCCAATCGGCCGCACGCCTCGTTCAAATCCTGCGACCTACACCGGCGTATTTGATGATATCCGTGATCTATTTTCAAAAACAAATGAAGCGAAGGTCCGTGGTTACCAAAAAGGTCGTTTTAGCTTTAACATTAAGGGAGGCCGCTGTGAAGCTTGTAAAGGCGACGGCATCATCAAGATTGAGATGCATTTTCTGCCGGATGTATATGTTCCATGTGAAGTCTGCAAGGGCAAACGCTATAATCGGGAGACCCTTGAGGTTAAATACAAAGGTAAGAGTATTGCAGATGTGCTGGAGATGACGGTAGAGGATGCGACAGAGTTTTTTGAAAATATCCCGAAGATTCATCGCAAGATTCAGACGCTAATGGATGTAGGTTTGGGGTATGTCAAGCTGGGTCAGCCTGCGACTACCTTATCCGGGGGTGAAGCTCAGCGTGTGAAGCTGGCTTCTGAACTGTATCGTCGCAGCACAGGCAAAACAATTTATATTTTGGACGAGCCGACCACCGGCCTGCACGTTCACGATATTGACCGATTACTAATGGTACTGCATCGTTTGGTCGATTCAGGAGAGACGGTTCTGGTTATTGAGCATAATCTGGATGTAATTAAAACAGCCGATTATTTGATTGATCTGGGACCAGAAGGTGGAAGCGGCGGTGGAACGATCCTGGCTACAGGAACACCGGAACAGCTCGTGAAAGTTGAAGAATCGTATACAGGCCGATATTTAAAACCAATCCTTGAACGGGATACACAGCGCAGCCAAGCGCTTCAGGCCGTTGATCTATAGATAGCGATTGTGATCTAAAGATAGCGTCTGTTGTATGTTTTAGAAGCCCTGCACAGGCAGGAAGGCGGAATACGAATTAGCGTATTGATGCCTTTCTCTTGGCAGGGCTTTATTATTTTTGAAAAAAAGAAAACTTTTATGAATTTCTTGCGTTAAAGCATGTGACACCTAGTTTTCCAAGGACTGAAATAATAAATCTATAGCTGTATTCATCGTCATAAAGTTCTGAGTAGTCTCTCTCTATTGTGGAGTTGCGAATGTTTAGGCTCGGACTTGAAGAGGTAAATATATAACTCATAAGTAATTGGCATCATACGAAGCTCCGTGCCCACGTGACAACCATTCCAAGTTGAAGCGAAACCGTCTGTAGTTTGATCACATCAAGGTTTATAAAACATCTCTGAGGTAAAGTCATGAAGGGAGCTGGAACGTTTTGAAGATTGTACAAAACAGGGTTCTACGTACACGAGTATATTCATGGGCAGCGGGAATTGTTTTGGCGGCATGTGCGATGGGGTATAGTGCTTCACCATCCTATGCATCAGAGGTGTCTCAGGCACTTGTACCCAAGCAAGCCGAGATTGAAACCAGTGCGGCGATTGGAAGCATTAAGGATGTAGAAAACGCCCACGATTATATCCAGCCCGCGGTGAATGGTGGATTTTTAATCCTGAATATCGAGGACGATACAGAGGCAAGCGTCGTGCATGTTACATATGGCAAGCTGGACAGCTCTCTGGAGAGCGTATGGTGGCACCAGCAGGATTTGAACACGCAACCGGGAACGAGCAGTAGGGGAGTACAGCGGGAAACGTTAGATGGTGGCATGCTGTTTCTGACTGACTATACAAAACCGAACGGCATACAAGATTTGCAGGCTACACGTTTGGACAACGATGGAAATGCCGTGTGGTCCAAAACGTTACAAACAGATGGCTTGATATCCCAAGGACAGAATTCTCGGATAGGTTTGGAACCGCTTGCGGATGGAGGTTTTCTGGTTTCCTCTCTTAACGGTGCGGAGCAGACTTTCACTGTACTCAAATATACAGAAGATGGCGATAGTCAATGGAATCGCACGACGAACGGGGTGAACTCGGGTTGGCTGGTCGGCAGCCACGATGGGTATTATGCGCTTATGAACAGCTCAGATGGCCCGGTAGGGGTGCAAGCAGATGTATATGGTCGCGATATTCGCAATATCCAGTTGGATTTGGGCTCAGGCAAGGACATTGCAGCCGTGCGTGAGCTGTCCAGTGGTCATATTGCTGTAACGGGACTTAAAGGAAGCAGCAAGCGCACACAGGTTTTAAGCAATGGTCTGCAATTGTTTGGTAACACAGAGGACTATCCGGCTGACCGGGTGTACCTGCCTGAAGAACAGCTGTACGTTCAGTTTAGCGATCGATATGATCCACTGGGAAAAACCACGAAGATGCATGGAATCACGATCACAGGCTTGGAAGGAAACGGGACGAAGGAATGGGAAACTACGACTCATTATAAGGAAGACAATTCCTTTGGTATCCGATATGATACAGGCTTGATATATAAAATACCATCAGGCTACGCGGTGGTAACATCTACAACAGGTGCACAGAAACCAACAGCTCTCGATTTTGCGAAAATATTGATGCCGGAGTAATCCGGTGTCTTTTTTTGTGAAACACCGAGGACGATCTTGTATAGCTGTGTGATCATAAAAAACAGCCTGCTTGTATATGAAATACAAACAGGCTGGTATTCGATGCTGTATCTAGGATGCAACGATGCTGGACTGTAAAATAGCAGACAGCTTTTCCTGGAAAGTCGGAATGCCTACACGCTGTACATACGCGTAAAAGCTTTCGCCAGGGGTCCGGTTCTCTTTATAGAACAGAATGAGTTCTGCCAGAACAGGTCCAACCTGATCCCCGCGTACGCGGCCTTTGAGCGCTTTGTTCAATTGGGCACCCGATCCGAGTGTTCCCCCGACAGCGATATCGAAAGCGTCGACCATGCCTTCAGGTGTTTTAATGAGCGAGCCCTGCAAGCCGATGTCGGCAATATGCTTTTGACCGCAGGAATTTGGGCAGCCGATAAAATGAATTCGCACTTTTTCATCCAAATCTATGTGCTGATCCAAATACTCGGCTACGTCAACCGCCCGCTTTTTGGTTTCTACAATCGCCAGATTGCAGAATTCATTCCCTGTGCACGATATCGTGCGGCTCATAAAATGCTTGGGCTGTGGTGTCAGGCGCTGCAAAACAGGAGCTTTCAGTAATTCATCCACTTGGTCGTCCGGCACGCCACTCAGCAATATATTTTGCGACATGGTGGTACGAATCTGTCCATCACCATAGCGATCAGCCAGTTCAGCCAGTTCATGCAGCTCGTCGGCGCTCAGACGACCGACAGGCACGTTCAGGCCAACGTAGTTCAGCCCCTTTTGGACTTGTGGATGTACACCGTCAAAATAGGCGGCCTGCCAGCCGATCGTTTTGTCCTCGCCTCGCCCTGGCATTTCGCCAATATACTCGGTGAGCTTTGCCAAAAACTTTTCCGGGCCCCAATCGGCGACGAGAAATTTCAGGCGGGCATGGTGGCGTTTTTCCCGATAGCCGTAGTCACGGAAAATGGTTGTGACTGCAATAGCAACCTTCAGTACTTCCTCGGGACGAACAAACAGATCCAGTGACTGTGCCAAGTGTGGCTTGGCGGACAAACCTCCACCGACCATCGCGTGGAAGCCGACCACTTCTTTTCCGTCAATGGTCTTGGTGGCTGGCGTGAAGGACAAGTCGTTAATTTCAGCCTGTGCGTTGTTGTACGTATTGCCGGAGATGGACATTTTGTACTTGCGCGGCAGATTGGAGAAGTCTCGATTCAATAAAAAGAAACGGTTTACCTCATCGACAATCTCCCTAGTATCCACCAATTCGTTGGGGTCAATGCCAGCCAGCGGGTTCCCGACAATCGTACGCGGGCAGTCTCCGCAGGCTTCAAAGGAATACAAATCGACTTCTTCCAGTCGCTTGAAAATATCGGGCAAGTTTTCAACCGTCAGCCAGTGAAATTGAATCGCCTGACGAGTGGTGACATCCACAAGACCGCGTCCGTACAGCGTGGATATGTCAGCCAGTGCATGTGCCTGTGCTGAGGTCATGATACCTGTGTTGATTCGGACACGCATCATGAAATGACCATCCTTGGGCTTTTGCTGATAGACACCAGCCCATTTGAAACGGTCCATGTCGTCTGCGGAAATCGAGTCATAGCCTTCGTTTGCATAGTTTTCGATAATGGTACGTATTACGTCGAGACCGTCTTTTTCCAGCTTGACCAGCTCAAATTTGTTTAGCTTATCTGGATGAGCAGTCCAGATTGGTTCGTAGGCCATCCTGTTAACCTCCTTCACTTTATTTCCGACAATAGAACTAAGATATAATGTGATGGTATCATAATTGGTTGTGCCCGTAAACGAAGGAATGGTCCAAATGGTATAACGATTATTTATCGTTTTTGCTTATTTTTTTGATATAAGGATTTGGTAAATTTATAATATAAATAGTATGAGAGAACAGGTAAGTGGCAAACGGCACTTTTTTAGAAAAAGATAGGGCTTAAAGCGATTGTATGCATGTCCCCTCTATGGTAGATTTGGACTAGCTGATAGAACAGGGGCATGTAAGAGAGGAAATGGTGAGTGTATGCGTAAGATGGGGAAAAGAGCGGCTGTTCTGGCTTTGGGCAGCGCTTTGTGTGTTTCTGGAACAGCAGGTGCAGCCAGCAGTGGAGCTGCCTTGAAGGCCAAAGTCATTAATGGCGGGGTCTATGTCAACGTAAGCGATATGAATAAAGCTTTGGGAACCAGCGGCGCATATAACAGCGCGAATGGTACATATACGTTATCGGCTGATCGTGTGCCGCAGGTCATTAAAAATGTATCTCCTTCTGTGGTCGGTATCATCGGCCGTTCAGCCACAGGAGAAACAGTAGCAGGTGGAGATCGGTACAATCTGGCTCACGGCACGGGCGTCATCATTCGGACAGATGGGTGGATCGTCACGAACGCACATGTTATCGAAGGATTAGGTGATGCTGTGGTTGTAACTTCGGACGGAAAATCGTATGGAATTACCGACAGCTACAGCGATCCGGTCAGTGATTTAGCATTAGTCAAAATCAAGGCAAGCGGACTCAAGCCCGCTACTTTGGCAGCCTCCACGAACAGTCTGCAGGTGGGTGAGCAGGTGGTCGCTATCGGTACGCCTATCTCGTTCTCACTTCGTAATTCGGCAACCTCGGGTGTCGTTAGCGGACTGAACCGTGGTGTCAACGCTGCTTATCGTCTGATCCAAAGTGATACAGCGATCAATCCCGGTAACAGTGGCGGTCCGCTGGTCAATCTCAAGGGTGAGGTCATCGGGATCAATACAATGAAGTTCTCGGCGGTCGGCATTGAAAATATGGGCTTTTCAATTCCATCGGATACGGTAAAATACGTCATCGGCCAATTTTTCAAATACGGCGAGGTTCGGCGTGCCAGTCTTGGCTTGGGCCTGGAAGAGAGCTGGTCGGCTATCGTCGGATTGCCTACCGAGGACCCTCTGAAAGTCACGAAAATTACTTCGGCGAACGCCGTTCAGGCCAAAATCAAGGAAGGCGATGAGCTGTACAGTATTAATGGCAAGCGTGTAGCTTCCGCAATCGACGTCAATGAGTTGCTTAAAAGCTATCAGCCGGGTCAAACGGTGAGTGTACTTATGCAGTCGGATGGTGATATTGTGAAGCGCAAGCTGGTATTGACACAGGATAATGGTGAAATCTACGATTCCATTCAGTCGGGAGAAGATCTTGAGGATTCGAATGAATCGGATTCTGTCGAAGATGGCGGCAAAGCGCCTTCCAAGGAAGCATCAGAGTCAGCTCAAGAGGCCGCTGTTACTGGAAAGTGAACGAAAACGGACCTTGAATCTATCAAATACAGCTAAAGGGAGATTATTGTGAAGCATATTCAAAGAAAAATGATGCGTAAGCTGGGGGTCGGCGCAGTCGCATTGTCCCTTCTGCTTTCCACTTTGCCAGCAGCCGCAGCAGATAGTAGTGATAAAACCATATTGGAGTTGCGTCTGCAAAGCGGCAGCAATACAGCCATCGTGAACGGTCAGAAGGCGAATATTACGAAGCCGTACTCGAAGAGTGGCGCACTTATGGTTCCGGCAGGTGTGTTTAAAAAGGCATTTAACAGCAAAATTCGGCTGGCAGAGGATAATGTAGTCAAAATCAGCAGCGGGTCTCGCATCGTATCGCTGACTATGGGTAGCCGTACAGCCTGGGTGAGAGGCCACAAGGTGACCCTTTCCGCTCCACCGGAAATGTCTTCAGGTATCCTTATGGTGCCCTTGCGTCAAGTAGCGGAAGGCCTTGGCGGCAAGCTGGAGAAGAATGGTGCAGGTATCATCATTCGGATGGAAGCGCAAGAAGAGGCGGGTACGGTAGCTGAAGAGACGCCGAACATTGATAATGATGAGGGCAAGACGCAGATCGGGAACAGTTACTACGAATGGTCTATGAACTATCCAACAGGACTCGTCATTGGTCAGGGAGGTGGAGATGAGAGCATTTCCACTTTTATGGACGAAAATAGCGCGTATTATATGGAAGTCCATACAGCATCACAGCCGGTTCCACTGAATGCGGATGATCTGTTACAACAATTGGTGCAGAATGCCAAGGAAACGGGAGAAACTGTCATAGATCGGAAATCCTTCCCGAAAGCGAAGGTGCCTTATGCTCGTGTCATTACGAAGGATGCGGACGGCGTATTGTGGGAAAATCGTCAATATTATGATAACGGACGACTGTATGTGATTTATTTTTCCGATGCTAAAGCCACGAACTATAAAGATCTGGCCCAATATGCGGGATTGTTAAATTCCTTCAAGACCTCCTTTAATGCGCAGGATAAGAGCATCAAAGACCTGTCCACCGTCGTAGGAGGCACTCGCGAGGCCGGAAATCCAGACTACGGTGTATCACTCAGCATACCCGCGGGCTGGAATATGGATGATCAGCGGATGCAATACGAAAGCAATGATGGATCAAGCTTCCACATAAAGGTAACCTCAGCTCCAGCGGATGGGACACTGGAGAATTGGAGTCAACAGCTGCAAAAATGGCTGAGTGATTCATTTGTGTCTACAGCCTACGAGGCACAGAAGACATATCCAATGAAGGTTGCAGGTGTTCAAGGACTAGTTCAGGAGTACCGGTATAATTTTGGTGACGGATGGGTTAAGGAATACAATGTGCTGATACAGCAAAGTGGATACCGCTACTTGGCAGAATACGCGGTACCGGAAAAAGTAAGCAAAGGGAATGACCAGTTCAACGCACTCATTTCCTCGCTTCAAATTGATTTCCAAACCGTAGCGAGCAACTTTGGACAGTTGGAAGAAGATGACTATCTGGCGGATAAAACGAAAACGATCAAAAAAACATCCAAAGCCTATGAATATACGGTCAATATTCCACGGTACTGGACTGCGGTTAGCGACCAATTTGAATTAGGCGATGTGGAATACAAGTTTACAGGCGGTCGTTTTTCCATCAAAATCGACAATGATCAATCATTTGAGTTAACAGTGTCCCAGCTCAAGGACTTTTATGATAAACAAGGTAAAAACTATAAGAACCTCAAGGTTGAGGAGGTTAAGGACGTGACATTTGCTGGTGTTCCGGCAGTGTCCTTTGCATTCCACCGTGTGGAGGAAGGGATCGGCTATACAGGCCACCAAATCGTTCTGGAGCATAATGGAAAAACATATACCGTGACAACAACGTTGAATGACGCGAACAACACGGCTGTGCAGTCTAACGCACTGGATTCAACGCTGAATTCATTTATGTTTGTGAAGTAGAGAAAAGATTAGGCAGTTTGTGGGGGAAGTGCTGCGCGTGCCATTTGATCCTTCGATCGCTGTTGACCCGGGATTCTTTGATTTTATAAGGGATTGAAAGGTAAGAATCCCGTGTCAAAGGCGAACGCTGACGCTTCTTCGGATTCAAATGGCCCGCTCCGGCTGGTGCCCGCCATAAGAGTACTAATTTTTCAAGGAGGGGATAGAGGCAGGGAAGTCAAAGGCTGCTGTTTGTGGTATTTGAACATGTGAATTCTGTCTTACTTTGTATAATCAGCACTTACAATGTACCGTTTGACGGGATTGTAAGTGTTTTTTGTGTTTTTATATAAGTTAAATTAAGAAAAATGTTCACAGGGAACGGAGTAGGCGGAATGGTGCTGTACAAGCGGAGCGGTCGCTTTTGTCCCCGGATTTCTCCCCTGAACATAGGCTTTATTCAAGAAATTCGGGGGCGGTGGCGATGGGAAGCACCATCCGACTGCGTAGTGGCATAATAAGTAACTTTTAAGTTCAACTTATATAGATATGATATTTTTGAAGGAATCGCTTGGAAAGTGTAGAAGCTTGGGGCGCAGTCTGGTACACTAGATTAGTTACAAGATAAGAATGTTTATGCCGCAGATGTTTGTGATGCGGATTTTTTGAGTTGGATGCAATTCATGCGAGGAACCGATGGTTCAGAGGGTGAATGATCGGACAGGATGATAGAAACAGATAGGATTCAAACAAGCAGCATAGCTGCCCTGAAAAACGATGAGCCAATGCGTGATCATTCGTTTTCAGCATATAGGGAGGACAATAATGAAATCAGCAGTACGAAGAGAAGATGTCGAGCTTCTGGCACCAGCAGGTGACTGGGATTGTATGCGTGCGGCGGTAGCGAATGGAGCCGATGCAATCTTTTTCGGAGTCGAAAAGTTCAATGCACGGGCACGGGCGAACAATTTCCGCATGGAGGAACTGTCTGAAATTATGGCGTTTCTGCATAGCTACGGGGTTAAGGGCTTTTTGACATTTAATATACTGGTATTTGAGAATGAACTGGAGGACGCTAAGGAACTGGTTGATGCCTGCATTGATGCTGGAGTTGATGCCTTAATTGTTCAGGATATGGGCTTGGTGAAAATGATTCGTGATATATCACCGGATTTTCCGATTCATGGTTCTACCCAAATGACAATTACTTCGCCGGAGGCCGTAGAGTTCACGAAGCCGTACAACATGGAGCGGGTTGTGCTTGGTCGTGAAAATAATCTGAAACAGATTCAAAAAATTGGCGATCAGGCGAGACTTCCGATGGAAGTGTTTGTGCATGGCGCGTTATGCGTATCCTACTCAGGCCAATGTCTGACCTCAGAAATGTGGGGCGGACGCTCTGCTAACCGTGGTGAGTGTGCGCAGGCATGTCGTTTGCCTTACGATCTGATGGTGGATGGAGAACAAAAGCCGATGGCCGATGTGACATACTTGTTGTCTCCTAAGGATCTGGCAGCTATTGATTTGATGCCTGAGCTGATCGACGCGGGTGTGGTTTCTTTTAAAATCGAAGGCCGACTGAAAACGCCTGAATATGTGGCAAATGTGGTCAGCAAGTACCGCAAGGCCATTGATAAGTATTTTGATGGCGATACATCCAAAACGAGCAAAGAAGATATTCGTGAGCTGCAGCAGAGCTTTTCACGCGGCTTTACGCACGGTTTTCTGGAAGGAACGAATAACAAAAAGCTGGTTGACGGTACGTTCCCGAAAAGCCGGGGCGTGTATCTGGGCCGGGTGGAACAAATTCTCCGTGATGGTGTAGTGTGCCGTATTGATGCGCCGCTTAAGCGTGGCGACGGTATTGTATTCGATGCGGGAGATCCTACGCAAAAAGAAGAGGGCGGACGCGTATACGATATCCGCCGCAAGGGTGTGAAGATTGAAGGCGAAGCCGGAGAAGGTTGGATCATCGACATCATAGCGGGACGCAACGATGTCGATTTGCGCCGTGTGCACGTAGGCGACCGCATTTGGAAGACCAACGACCCGGCGCTGGACAAGCGTCTGCGCCAGTCGTACGAGACCGATAAGCCGTACCGTGTCTTCCCGGTACATGTACGTGTCAGCGGCTCCCCAGGGCAGCCGCTGTCGACCTGGTGGACCGATGTGCAGAAGGGTACAACGGTCCGCGTGGACTCTGAGCTGGAACTTGAAATTGCCCAGAAGCGTCCGATGACGTACGAGCTGCTCGAAGAACAGTTCGGCCGTCTGGGCGGAACAGTGTTCCAGCTGGAAGAACTGGACGTCCATCTGCATGGGGACGTCATCGTGCCGATGCGCGAGCTGAACAGCATCCGCCGCCAGGCGGTGGAATTGCTCGCGGGCGAGCGCCCCAAACCGCCCGTGTACACGAAGCGGGCGGTGGAGGTGTATGGCGATGCATCCGTTCCGGCATCGCCTGTGGTACGCGGTCAGGCGGAGCTGACCGCGCTGTGCCGCAGCCTCCCGCAGGTTGCGGCTGCGCTGGAGGCCGGCGTGGAGTTCATCTACGCCGACTTCGAGTTCATCAAGCAATTTCCGGCCGCTGTTGAGGCCGTACACGGCGCAGGACGCCGAATTGCGCTGGTGACCCCGCGTATTCACATGCCGGGTGAAAACGGCTATCACAACAACATCCTGCGCTTGAAGCCGGATGCTGTGTTGGTACGCAATCCGGGTGCGCTGTATTTCTACATGCGTCATCGCTTGGAGAACCCGGACGCACATCATCCGCAGCTGATTGGCGACTTCTCGCTTAACGTTGCCAACCATAAGGCGGCCGATCTGTTCCTTGATTCCGGCTGCGACCTCGTTACGCCGTCGTATGATCTGAACATCCAACAGATGGTCGATATGCTTAGACGTACGCGTACTGACAAGCTGGAAATCGTAATCCAGCAGCATATGCCGATGTTCCATACCGAACACTGCGTATACTGTACCTTTATGAGTGAAGGCACGGACTACACCAACTGTGGTCGCCCTTGTGAGGATCATCGTGCCTCCCTGCGTGATCGGATTGGTATGTCTCACCCGGTCCGTGTGGACGAAGGCTGCCGCAATACAGTATACAATGCTATTGAGCAATCCGGCGCCGAGTACCTGTCCAACTTTATGGAGCTGGGTGTGTCTCGTTACCGTGTAGAATTTTTGGAAGAGACACCGGAGCAAGTGCATGAGGTTATTGATCTGTATAACCGTGCCCTGCGCGGAGAAATCAGCGGAACGCAGGTTTGGAAGACTCTCAAAGCGACGAATCAGCTGGGTGTTACACGTGGGCAGCTGGTGAAGTAAATAACTGTATATTTATACTGGAGCAAGAAAGATCATAGAAGCATAATATAATCATATAGCAAGCTAGAGATTGGAAGACATGTTCTCGTCGAGGGAAGATGTCTTCTTCTTTAACCTATCAAATTCATCTATCTTCCTGTTATAATCATAGACAGTATTCCTATTCGTTATATTGAAGACAAAGGAGCTTAACCTATGAAAATCCGTAAAGCGATTATTCCTGCTGCGGGACTGGGAACCCGATTCCTTCCTGCTACGAAGGCGATGCCTAAAGAGATGCTTCCGATCATAGACAAACCGACGATTCAATATATTATTGAAGAGGCTGTAGCATCTGGTATTGAGGATATCATTATCGTTACTGGTAAAGGCAAAAGAGCAATTGAGGATCATTTTGACTACTCATTTGAGCTAGAATATAATCTTACTTCGAAAGAAAAATGGAATCTGCTTAATGAAGTGCGCAAACCATCAGAAATGGCAGATATCCACTATATTCGTCAAAAGGAACCTAAAGGTTTGGGGCATGCTATCTGGTGTGCACGTAAGTTTATTGGTGATGAGCCTTTTGCCGTGCTTTTGGGTGATGATATCGTCGAATCCGATAATCCATGTCTCAAACAGATGATTGATGTTTTTGATGAGTATCAGCGTTCGGTTGTAGGTGTAAAGCAAGTAGATTGGAACGAGGTTCATCGTTATGGGATTGTTGAAGGACATGCACTTACCACCAAAATCTCGGAAGCAGAACGTCTGGTAGAAAAGCCGAAGAAAGAAGAAGCAACCTCCAATTTGGCGATTATGGGACGCTATATCTTGACGCCTGATATTTTTGATATTCTTGGTCAGCAATCCGCTGGCGTAGGCGGGGAGATTCAGCTGACAGATGCATTGTCCAAACTGGGCGAAAAAAAACCCATTCTGGCCTACGAATTTGATGGGAACCGCCATGACGTTGGCGAGAAGCTGGGCTTCATTGAAACAACCATTCATTATGCCCTGCAGCATAACGAAATTAAAGATGAAGTACTGGCTTATATGAGACAGGTTATAGAAGAGATTGATCAACAAAAGCAGGCAAAGTTTCAATAGCCTACCATGCTTAATATAAAAAAATAGACTGCCAGATGATATGATATCATGGCAGTCTATTTTTATATACCTATTTCTCCGATTTCAACTGAGCAATTTGCTCCTTCTCCATCGGATCAGCTTTAATCAGCTTATCGTACAATGCTTTGTCATCCTGTCCCTGCTTTTGCAGAGCGGCAATATAATAACGAGCTACCTCACGATTCGTGGAATCACTCAGATCGTCCTTCAAGCCGTTTTTCAGAATGCTGGCAGCCTCGGCATACTTACCCGTGACGAATTGAATCTTACCGGCATTCAATGCAATCGATGGTGTGATCTCCCAAGAGCGGCCAGTAAACTGAGTAGGAGGCAATGTCTTTAAATGCGCCATACCATCCAGAATGCGTTGATAGGCGCTCATCCCAGCATCAAAATATTTTTTCTCATTAGCTGTGTCATTGGCCAATCGAGCTTTATTGCCAAACTCAAACGCTTGCGTAATCAACAAATTGTGCCAATCCAGATCCCAGTTGAAGTTAGTACGGTTATTTTCCAAAATGGCAAATGCCTTGTCACTGTTTCCTTTAGCTTGCTCTAGTCGCATCTTAATAACCAGCATATTTTTATTATACGGCTCTGCCTGTAGACCCAGATCAACAATAGCAAGGCCGCCAGTATAAAATTCTTCGCGTTTAGTCTGCTGATATACCTGATAGTACATGCGGCTCAACCCTACAATGGAATCAATATGAGTTGGGCGCAAGTTCAAATCTTTATTATAAGCAGCTTGTCTTTGTTCGAACGAATTGCTGCTTTCCAGCGCTTTTGCTTCCCAGGCAGCATTGTTGGCTTGTACAAAGCGTAGCCCCACAAACAGGAGCACAATACTGAGGATACCTATGGCGATACTGTAAATCGGACGGAAGCCTTCGGGCTTCATAGCCAAGCGTTTTACAGGTTGTGTATCCATTGCTGCAGCCATACCCCCGAGTCCTATAAACACAAGTATGCCCATGAACACATAACTCATATTAAAGTCCAATAGACTATGGAGCAAAATGGACATCGCCAAGATCAGGTAAAGGAAGTGGCTATCCCGATTTTCCTCATCGTTTTTGATATAGCCTTTAATATATTTGTAGAAAATATAAAGGATAAACGCCATGAAAATAATGAATCCAAGAATACCGACCTCTACCAAATACTGCATGAAAAAGTTATGTGCCTGTGCGCTTGTATAGCCATAGTCTTGATATTTTTCATACAGCGTAGCCCAACCGCCGCCACCTGCGCCAATCAACGGATAATCGGCAATTAGCTTCGAAGCATCACGATAAAAAGTTATACGTTCCAGCACACTATGCTGTTGGAAGTTGATGTTTTCCAGACGTGTCTCCACGTTGGCCGGCAGAAAGCTCCGTAGCCCTGTACCAATGAGCAGGAACGCAACTACACCAATCACGACCACAGAGCCAACAGGCAGCCACAGATTAGAGAGTTTACGTGAAGCTAGACCTTGCATCCCTTTTTCCAAACGAGGTCCCAGAGAGGCTTGTATAAGCCATAGAACAACTGCAGTCACCAAGGAAGCCCCAAGAAGCAGTCCCCAGCCTTTAGCAGCCACGGCACCGTTGTAGGTCTGATTCAGCTGTAATCCCCAATTTGTAATAGGACTCAAAATAGCAAGTGAAACGACACCTGCAATTGCGCAATGTAGTATCCACAAAATTTGACGTGCAGGTTTAAAAAATAAAAGTAGTAGTACAAATACTACGGGCAGCATCACAAGACCACCACGCGAAAGAGTCAGGAACAGTGATACCAGAATAGGCACCAGCATAAAGGCGTGAGTCACTTTTCCATACCACGTCTTTGACTTCATTAGGCAAAAAACGGCTGCGAACAAAAACGCCATCAAAAATGCTGCATACGTATTTGCGTACTGAAAGACGGATGTCAGACGTATACCATTGGAGTCCGTCATGACGGCATCTATGTAATGATTGTTAAATACCCTGGACGAGAACCAACCCACCAAGCGCCCAGCCAAGACCCATTGCCCGAACCAGTTAATGAACCCGAAGCCTATAATAAGGTAGGCAACGGTCATAATTGTGGTTTGAATGATCCGGTTGCTCAACCGATCCCGCAAGGCGTACAATGTAATGATGAATAATGAGGCATAGATGCACTGCACTACGACCATGTTCATTGCGAGATAATGAGAAGCAGCGGAAATCATCGAGAGCACGTATGTCAGCGGGAGCAGCATAACAAGTACCGCCAGCCAGTCTCTTTGATCTTCCAATTTGAATTTCTTATAATAGGTTACGATTCCCAAGATCAATAGAATCGTGCTGATGATTAAAGCCCAATACAGAGGCTTTTCAAAGTCGAACATTTGCCCATTAAAAAGTGCAGCCTGGAAGGGGGCCCAAGCTAAAAACAAAATCATGCCAACAATTAACACCCAAAATATAGCCGCCCTTTTATCGCCACGGGTCGACGTTTGGGCTTGTTTCCCGTATACTGGATTCGACAAGGTTTACAATCTCCTTTTCTTGTAGATACGTCAATATTTTAGCACAGGGGCTTCATACTATCCACTCGTGTATTGAATAGGGTTTTAAGCAAAATACTGATTATTATGCAGTTCGACATTTTAAATGTAAGTGGGGAAGTGCCATATGTGGGCAGAATTTATTAAGACGCAAAAGCTAATTATTAGCTTAGCAAAAAGTGATTTCAAAAAGAGATATATGGGTTCTTATCTTGGAACGGTGTGGGCCTTTATACAGCCCTTAGTTACTATACTTCTGTTCTGGTTTGTTTTCCAGGTGGGATTCAGGTCTACACCGATTGATGACGCTCCGTTTATTTTGTGGCTTATATGTGCCATGATTCCATGGAACTTTTTTGCCGAGGCCTGGCAGACGTCAACCACGTCTGTATTGGATAATAATTTTTTGGTTAAAAAGGTGGTTTTTAAACTTGAAATATTACCAATTATAAGGATTTACTCCTCTTTATTTGTACATCTGTTTTTTTTAGTTTTTCTCGTTATCATGTTTGCGGTGTATAAATATGATTTCACGGTATATTACTTCCAAATTTTTTATTATTTGATAGCTACTTTTTTGTTGGTAGTTGGACTATCGTGGATTACGAGTTCGATTTTGTTATTTTTTAAAGACACATCTCAGATTGTCGCTTTACTGGTACAGTTTGGATTTTGGCTTACTCCTATTATGTACCCACTTAAAATGATTCCAGAAAAGTACAGCTTCTTATTTAAGGCAAACCCTATGTACTATATAACGGATGGTTATCGGAGAATATTTATTTATCGGCAGTGGTTTTGGCAAGATATGAAGTTAACTATCTATTTTTGGGTGGTTACCCTCGCTATGCTTATTGTAGGTTACTTTTTATATCGTAAGTTAAAACCTCATTTTGCAGATGTCATATAAGGAGTAATATCGAATGGATGATTATGTAATTAAGGCCCAAAGCCTTACTAAACAATATAAGCTCTACCATAAACCTACCGACAGGTTAAAAGAAGCATTGCATCTATCAAATAAAGCTTATCACGAGAAATTTGTGGCTCTTGACCAGGTTACCTTTCATGTCCCTAAGGGAGAGTGTCTGGGGATCATCGGTAAGAACGGTTCAGGTAAATCCACTTTGCTTAAAATGATCACTGGTGTGCTTACACCTACTTCTGGTTCATTGCAAGTTAAAGGGAATATATCGGCTCTACTGGAACTTGGCGCAGGCTTTAATCCTGATTTCACAGGGATTGAGAATATTTATCTGAACGGGACTATTATGGGCTTCTCCAAAGAAGATATGGATCAAAGATTACATGAAATTCTTGAATTTGCTGATATTGGGCAATTTATTCACCAGCCAGTCAAAACATATTCTAGCGGAATGTTTGTACGGCTCGCTTTTGCAGTAGCTATCAATGTGGACCCAGACATTTTAATTATTGATGAGGCGCTGAGTGTGGGCGATATTAGATTTCAGCAAAAATGCTATCGGAAAATAGATGAGTTGAAGAAGACTAAAACGGTTCTGTTTGTAACCCATGATATGTCAGTTATCAACAAATACTGTGATCGGGTAATCTGGATTAATGAAGGTAGGCTTATTGAAGAAGGAGATCCTAAAGAGATATCCAAGAAATATCAGGCCTTTATGATTGGAGCAGATTACAAAAAATTGGGTTTAGATATATCTTTAGATTCTGAATCTATTTTTGAGGGCTCTTCCAAAGCTGATATGGTTGATCCTCTGCAGGATAAACTCGATATGATGGGTGACGATAAAGCGCTTATTACAGGCATAACACTTTATGACTCCGCTACGCGTCATAAAGTAACATTCGTAGAAGCGGAGCAAAATGTACAACTGCTCATCCGAATTGATATATTCGAAGTGATTGACAATCCGATTGTCGGTTTTTCCATTAGAGACCGTCTTGGAAATATTATCGGGCAGACTAACAGCTATATTTTAGGTATGAAACAGGAGTCGCTTTCTCCCGGGAAAGGGTATGTTTTCTGTTTCGACTTCCGTTTTCCAAGCTTGAATCAGGGGCAGTATACTATTTCACCTGCAATTGCTTCAGGTACACAACAGGATCATAAGCAGCATAGTTGGGTTCATGATGCATTGGTTCTTGAGGTTTTACCAATTGGGTATGATTCGCTGAGTGGTGTACTTTATTTAAACGATGTCTCTTTCTCAGTTATCTTATAGAAAGTAGGGATTACATTGGATTTTACAGGGGAGCGTTTTATACCTCAAGAATCAGATAAGGAACTAGAAATAGAACATATTCAGCGGTACAGCGTACTCAAACAACTGGTAAAGGGAAAGACTGTGCTGGACGCGGCTTGCGGAGAGGGTTATGGCTCTTATTTGCTGGCGAATTCTGCTGCCAAAGTTGTAGGAATAGATATTGATTCGGACACAATTGAGCATGCAAGGAGAGTTTATCCAAAGGACAATCTCGAATATTATATCGCCAGTATTGAGCGCATGCCATTTCAGGACAACTCTTTTGATATCATTGTTTCCTTTGAAACGCTGGAGCATGTTGATGAAGAATTGCAAATTCTTTTTCTAAAGGAAGTCAAAAGATTGTTGAAAGACAATGGGACGTTCGTTGTTTCAACACCTAACAAAAAATACTATTCCGACTTGAGGGATTACACCAATCCTTATCATGTTAAAGAGTTGTATAAAGACGAGTTTTCTAATTTTCTGAAGGATTATTTTAAGTATACTAACATTGTTTCTCAGCGATTTGAAGTTGTTTCGCTTATGAACAACGCCTCTTCGGGCGGCACTTCTGTTTATGCTTGTGAGTTGAATGACAGCCAAGAAATACATGAGAAATATATGATTGCTTTTTGTTCCGATTTCTCTGAGTATGCAGAGCCGAAGTTCTCCATTACACCATATCCTGACAAGTATCAGGAGATAACTGAACGTATTTTGAGCTTACAGAATGAAGTTGAAGAGAGAAACAAGCATATCAACGTGCTGGATCAGGAATTGTTTTTTTTGAGAGAAAGATTTGCAGAACTGGATCCTCTCAAGGAAAAGCTGTATCGCCTGGAAGAAGAAAAAAGCGAGCTGCATAGTCAGCTTGGAAATTATAAAGAGCAGTTGGTGACGGCGAAAGCCTTGTGGAAGCAACAGGAAATAGAGCTTACTGGCAAGTATGAGCAAAAGATTGTTGAATTGAAACATAGTATTGAGGCACAAAAAAATAAATTGGGCACTCAAATTGAGAATCAAAAAGGACACATAGAGCTTCTACTTCGGCAGGAAAGAATTCTAAATAATATCTATCAGTCTGGCGGTTGGCGTCTGCTGCAGAAATATTATCATTTCCGGGATTGGCTGGTTCCTGCCAACAGCAAACGGCGTGTAGTATCGAAACTGGCCGCAAGAACGGTAAAGCATCCTAAAATCATGCTTTCCGCACTTAACAAGTCTAACCTGCGAAAATTAAAATACTATTTGAAATCCGAAGATAGCAGTCGGCTCGGCAGCAGAATTGATACGTATGTTGGACGATTTGTAGAGGAAGAGACTCCAGTTGTTGAGGTTGAGGAAATGGATAATGTTCATTATGAGCATTTGGTGTTTCCTGAAATTAATGCTCCTAAGGTGTCTATAATTATACCGGTTTACAATCAATGGAAATACACCTATTTGTGCCTTGCATCCATCTTGAAAAATACCAATGATGTATCCTACGAGGTCATTATTGCCGACGATGTGTCCAATGATGAGACAATCAATATTGCTAATTATGTGGAAAATATCAAAGTAGTCCGTGACGGTGTAAACCGCGGTTTTCTTCTTAATTGTAACAATGCAGCCAAAGTTGCAGAGGGAGAGTATCTGTTTTTCCTCAATAATGATACGAATGTACAGAAGGATTGGCTAAGCTCTCTGGTGGAATTGATTGAATCGGATCAGACTATCGGAATGGTTGGCTCTAAGCTGGTATATCCGGATGGAAGACAGCAAGAAGCTGGCGGGATTATCTGGAATGATGCAAGTGGCTGGAACTTTGGACGACTGGATGATCCATCCAAGCCGGAATACAACTATGTTAAGGAAGTAGATTATGTTTCCGGTGCAGCCATTTTGCTGCGGCATAACTTGTGGAAAGAGCTTAAGGGATTTGATGAACGCTACGTTCCTGCTTATTTTGAGGATACGGATATTGCTTTTGAAATTAGAAGACTGGGCTATAAAGTCATGCTGCAACCGCGATCCGTTATCGTTCACTTTGAAGGTATTTCACACGGGACGGATACCGGAAGCGGTATTAAAAGCTATCAGGTCACAAATAAAGAGAAGTTTAAAGAAAAATGGAAGACAGAGCTTGCTAAAGATCATTTCAATAATGCTGAGCACCTTTTCTGGGCGAGAGATCGTAGCCGCTATAAGAAAACTGTGGTTATTGTGGATCACTATGTGCCGCACTATGATAAGGATGCCGGGGGAAGATGCACGTTCCTCTATACTAAATTACTGCGGTCCATGGGCTTCCATGTTATTTTTATGGGTGATAACTTCTTCAAGCATGAGCCTTACACTACAAAGCTTGAACAAATGGGTGTTGAGGTTCTATACGGAAATGAATATGCTAAGCATATTAACCAATGGATAAAGAATAACGCACAGTATATTGATTATGTGTATTTGAATCGTCCGCATATCTCAGTCAAGTATATAGATGTTTTTAAAAAGCATACGAAAGCTAAAATCATATATTTCGGGCATGATCTGCATTATATACGTGAATTGAGAAACTATGAAATTTCTGGAGAGGTTAGTTTATTAAAGGCATCTGAGGAATGGAAAAAAGTTGAGTTTGAGTTATTTGAAAAGTCAGATGTAATTCATGTCGTTGGAGAATATGAGAAAAAACTGGTTGGTTCAGAGTTTCCGAATAAATTAATTCGGAACATACCTTTATTTCTATATGATAAACCCTATGACACAGATACTAGTAATACACAATTTAACAAAAGAAGTGGTTTACTGTTTGTGGGCGGATTCAATCATACACCTAACTTCGATGGGATTATATGGTTTATAGATAAAGTTTTACCTTATCTTTCCCGAGAGATTCCAAACATTAAACTTTATGTCGTGGGATCAAATCCTCCAGAGGATTTGATGGCAAGGCAATCTGAAAGAATTATTATTACGGGCTATGTAACTGATGGAGAATTAGAAGAATACTACCGGCAGACCCGTTTGGTAGTAGTACCACTTCGTTTTGGAGCAGGTGTCAAGGGGAAAGTTGTTGAGTCGCTTTATTATCAAGTTCCTCTTGTTACAACCTCCATTGGAGCCGAGGGACTTAAAGAAGCAAATTTAGTGATGGAAATTGCAGATGAAGAACAAGAATTTGCTGATCACATTATAAGGTTATATACAGACGAAACCAAGTGGGCTAAACTTTCTGCATTATCTGGAGAGTATATTAAGGAACATTTTACAAACGAAGCTGCTGAACGGGTTATTTCTCTGGATATTACTCAATAGGAGAATTTATAAATGATTAATGTAGTTCTATGTGGGGGGAACGGGACGCGTCTCTGGCCAATCTCAAGAGCAGGATATCCAAAACAATTTAATAAATTGGTATCTGAGCGTTCTTTATTTCAATTAACTGTTGAGCGTAATCGCAGTTTATGTGATGAAACGATTATTGTTTCAAATGAGGCACAATATTTTTTGGCACAAGATCATTTAGAAGAGATTAACTTTAGAGAAACTAGGTTCGTGCTTGAGCCGATAGGTAGGAATACTGCTCCAGCTATTGCACTTGCCTGCTTGGCGGCTAATGAAGACGATTTACTTTTAATTACTCCATCCGATCATATTGTAAAAAATAAAGATGAGTATAATCGTTGTATAGAGATTGCTAAATATATGGCGGAGCAGGGGGATATAGTGACTTTCGGTATAACGCCAGATTATCCTGAGACTGGATATGGCTATATTGAATCAGAGGGAACCAAAGTGATTTCATTTAAAGAAAAGCCCGACCTTACACTCGCTAAAAGATATGTACAGCTAGGCAATTATTATTGGAATAGTGGTATTTTCTTGTTAAAGTCCGGAGTGTTTTTGCGGGAATTGGAAACTTATGCCCCTAAGATCTATATTGCTGCTATTAATGCATTCCAAAATTCACATAAAAATCAAAATTTATGTAGAATTCGTATGGTGGATATGAATCATATACCATCAGATAGTATAGATTACGCGGTAATAGAGCAAAGTGATATCGTTAAAGTCGTCCCATCCGATATTGGTTGGTCCGATCTAGGAAGTTTTGAATCATTATATGATGAATTACCGAAGGACGCGAACGATAACACTATATCTGATCAGCATATAGGGATAGACTCTTCGCAAAATTTAATACTTTCGAGTGATAGAACAATTGCAACCGTGGATGTAGATAATCTAATTATTGTGGATACCCCTGACGCTCTACTAATTTCTCAAAAAGGCTCATCACAAAAGGTCAAGCAGATTGTCGATGAGTTAAAAAAGAGGAGTTCTAGTATAAGTGAAAGTCATAATAAGATATATAGACCTTGGGGCACATACACCGAGTTAGAATATTCAACAAACTATAGAATAAAGAAGCTAGTAATAAAGTCAGGGAAAAAACTAAGTGATGAGAAGCTATTTCAAGGCGGACGATTTTGGATAGTAGTTAGTGGAACAGCATTAATAAAGGTGAACGGAAGGGGATCAAAGCTTCATACAAATGAATCTATTTTTATTCGAGCTGACGAAGAGTACTCAGTTGAAAATAGGGAGGGTATAGATTTACATTTAGTAGAGGTACAAATTGATGAATTCTCGAGCAATTTACCAGGTAGTGTAGGAGCTGAATGTAAACGATGAAAAGGCTGTTGCATATAAAGCAAGTACGCATTCCATTAGAGTATATACTTTGTGCAATTGTATGTTTTGTTAGCATGTGGTATGTGTTGCGTTTAAATTTGTTTGACATTTATATTCCGTATGTATACACGGGTGACGGCTTATCAACAAATCTGTTCATTAAAGGCATGATAGATAATGGCTGGTATAATTTTAATCCTTATGTGGGAGCTCCTTTTGGATTGGAGATGTATGATTACCCTTTAGGAGGGGATAATTTTCAGTATTTAGTGATGAAATTATTATCCTTATTTAATTCTGATTCCATTTGGGTAATGAATGTATATTATTTGATAACTTTCCCGTTATGTATGATCTCGGCGCACATGGTTTTCCGTAATTTCAAGGTTCCTATTTCATTTTCTATTACCTTTAGTCTTCTCTATGCTTTTCTTCCCTATCATATTTTGAGAACTGGGCACTTATTTTTGTTAGGATATTATATGATTCCATTGATGGTAATGGTTATAATGTGGTTAGCTCATCAAGATGATTTTCTATTAGTTAAGTCAAGAGAGAATCCAAAAACTGAGGGATACAGAATCAATGTCAACAAGAAATTATTCGCTTCTTTTATAATTTGTGCTCTAATTGGCGCGACTGGAGCCTATTATGCTTTCTTTTCTTGCTTTTTTTTGGCTGTCGTTGGAATTGTACAATGGATATTCGAGAAGAACGCTGCAAAGTTTTTTAAATCTTTATTTTTGGTTTTAATCATTGTATTTTCATTAGCAGTTAACATTTCGCCGAGTTTGTATTATAAACTTAATAATCCTAGTCAAGACAGTATCTCAAGCAGGGACTTTGAATCGGCTGAAATATATGGACTTAAAATATCTCAACTGCTTTTGCCTACTACAAATCACAATATAGAGTGGATTAGAGATAAAAAAAATGAGTATAACAGTAAGGCGCCTCTTGTAAATGAAAATGATACAGCTTCACTAGGGGTGATCGGCTCATTTGGATTCTTGATGCTCTTAATAGTGATGATTTTTCTGAAAATGCGTCCCGATCTGAATAATCAGTATGTCAGAACTCTCTCGATCATGAATGTATGCGCTTTGTTATTGGGTACAATTGGTGGGTTTGGAGTATTATTTGCAGCTTTAATATCTGCTCAAATAAGAAGTTATAATAGACTAAGTATTTTTATTGCGTTTTTTTCTTTACTATATTTAGCACTAAGCACAAAGTTAATAATTAAAAAATTTAAGCTTAATAATTATGTTGTTTTTCTGATTGCGTTGATTGTCGCTTTTGTTGGAATGTTTGATCAGTCCTCACATCCGTTAGTATCATCTAAAATAGTTGCACAAAAGTACAATCAGGACGCAGAATTTATTCATCATATTAGAGAATTAGTGCCTTCAAAATCTATGATTTTTCAGGTTCCATATGTGTCTTTTCCAGAAGGTGAAAAACTCAACAATATGGGCAATTATGATTTATTGAAAGGCTATATTCACTCTCACGACCTATACTGGAGCTTTGGGAACATGAAATCAAGCTTTGGGGATAGGTGGATGAAAGCGTTGGTGAAAAGGCCCATAAATGAGGCAATAAACATTATAAGCTATACTGGTTACACAGGAATCTACATCGATAGAAACGGGTATACTCCTGATTATTTGAAGCAGTTAGAAGCTACTCTTAAAAACTTAACCGGTAAGGATCCAATTGAAAGTTATGATAAAACGTCAGCATTCTACGATCTCAGAAGCTATTCTGAAAAGTTAAAGTCGAAGTTAACAGATAGCCAGTGGGAAAAGAAAAAAAATGAGTATTTATCTAGAATAAATTATGGTAAAGAAATAACAATTCAGGGTCAAGAAAATTGGAGTTTACTTCAGAATAAACAAGGGTATAAAGTGCTTCAAACCGACCAAATCAAATATTTACCTATGGAACAGCAAGAAATAGAAGTAATAAACTCTAAGGGTGAAAAATTAACTTTTAATGATGATTTTTTAGCTTCTAATCAGTTTTCTAACAGACATTGGGAACATCCAAATCACTTTTTGATATCAGTAAGTAATGCTGCGTCTGGTTGGAATGATTCATATTCGCCTACCGATAAAGAGATAAGCGAATTTTTCTCTCGAAATAAATACTATATATATTATACGCCAAATAGTAAGCAGCTTTCGTTTGATGAACAAAGCCATTCATAGTTAGTTTACTAAATACAATTTCAGACTTGGGCCACATCTCATAAAGGCACGAAAACATGGAAAGGTTCTTATTCCTATAAAACAACTAAAAATAATAACCAATTTGATCTATTATGTGATACTGACTTTCGGGCTTTTAATCCTTATTAAATTTAAATTGACGAATAGTTGGCTTTCTTAATTATAAGACTAAGAAAGTTAAGTTTATTACCGTTTTTTTTACTATTTCCTGTCTAGGGTATCTATTTTTCATTGGGGTAACCGTAGTTGAATCAAGTTCGGATATCCATTGTTATTAGTTTTTTCTTTTCGTGTTGTCATTCTTATTGGACTATCCAACAGGAAGAATTGACTGGTTAAGTTTATAAATGTGTTGATGGGGAGGGGCAAATGAGTAGTTCATCATATGAGTACACAAGTCAATTGATAAAAATTAGTGAATTAGGCGATGAAAGAGGTATGCTTGCTGTTATTGAAGAACATAAGGATTTACCTTTTGAGATTAAAAGAGTCTTTTATATTTATGGAACAAAACACGATATTAGACGTGGTTTTCATGCTCATTATAAAACACGGCAAGCTTTAGTAGCTGTAGCAGGTAGTTGTAAAGTATACCTAGATAATGCCAAAAGAAAAACGGATGTATTATTAGATAATCCTGCTAAGGTACTAATATTAGAACCTAATGACTGGCATGAAATGTATGATTTTTCTTCTGATTGTGTACTTTTGGTGCTTGCATCCCATCTATATGATGCAGAGGACTATATCAGAGACTATTCTGTGTTTTTAGAGGTGTATGATTCATGAAAAATTATTTTGCTCATGAAATGGCAATAGTAGAGACCAATAAAATAGGTGATAATACACGAATCTGGGCTTTTGCTCATGTTTTACCTGGTGCTGTAGTAGGGGATAATTGTAATATTAATGATCATACATTTATTGAGAATGATGTGACTATAGGTAACAATGTTACAATTAAATCTGGGGTGTATATATGGGACGGTGTTCGAATAAAAGATAATGTGTTTATTGGCCCTAATGTAACATTTACGAATGATATGAAGCCGCGCTCCAAACAGTATCCAGATAAATTTCTAAACACATTTTTGGAAGAGGGCTGCTCTATTGGAGCCAACGCTACAATTATAGCTGGTAATAGAATTGGGAAATATGCTATGGTGGGTGCAGGTTCGGTCGTAACTTCTGATATCCCAAATAATACCTTATTCTATGGAAACCCGGCAAGATTTCACGGGTATATTTGTAATTGTGGAGAAAATTTAAATGAAGTTTATTATTGCTCTAAATGTGATTCTCAGTATCACTTATTTAATGGAGAAATTTCAATAAACATACAAAGTGAGTGAATATCATGATACCTTTCCTAGATCTGAAAAAAATAAATTTACAACACGAAGTAGCTATTTTGGAAAGCATGAAGAAAGTTCTGCATTCCGGGTGGTATATTTTGGGAGAAGAGGTTAAAGCATTTGAACGGGATTTCAGCGACTATTGTGGGACCGAATATTGCGTTGGGGTAGCTAATGGACTTGACGCATTAGAATTAATTATACGTGCTTATGATATTGGTCCAGAAGATGAAGTTATTGTACCTTCGAATACCTATATTGCATCGATTCTTTCTATTTCTGCTAATAGGGCTATTCCAGTTTTGGTTGAACCTAATCTTAAGACATATAATATTGACCCCGATAGAATTGAGGAATCAATTACTGATAGAACGAAAGCGATATTAGTCGTTCATTTATATGGGCAGATATGTAACATGAAACCTATTCGTACCTTAGCAGAAAAATACAATTTGAAAATTATTGAAGATTGCGCTCAATCACATGGTGCAATTTATGACGGTATTCGTGCTGGAAATTTAGGCGATGCAGCCGCATTCAGTTTTTATCCAGGGAAAAATTTGGGTGCTTTAGGTGATGCGGGAGCAATAACAACAAATGATAAAGAACTTTACAAAAAATTATACGCACTTCGTAATTATGGCTCTGAGAAAAAATATGAAAATATCGTAAAAGGTTATAATAGTCGCTTGGATGAATTTCAGGCCCCTATACTTCGAGAAAAATTAAAGTATTTAGATCGCGACAATCAATTGAGAAGAGAGATTGCATTATATTATTTGAATAATATTCACAATCCTCATATTACTTTGCCTCAGGTTGAAGAAAAAGAACTGTCTCATGTTTGGCATGTTTTTGTTGTGAGAGTTAAAAATAGGAATAATTTCGCTGATTTCCTAAAAAACAAAGAAATTCAAACTATGATCCATTATCCTATTCCACCGCATCAACAACAAGCTTATAGTGAATGGGGAAGTTCAAGTTTTCCTATCTCTGAGAAAATCCACTCTGAGGTTATAAGCATTCCGTTAAGTCCAGTTATGACTATGGAAGATGCAAAGTATGTTGTGGAGGCTATTAATGACTACAAACCCGATTAAATTTTCTATCGTAGTTCCTGTATACTTTAATGAGTTAAATATACCTTATACGATTCCTAGACTGACTGATTTACAAAAGCACTTGATTGGCTGTGATTTAGAATTTATTTTTGTTGATGATGGTTCCAAAGATGATTCTTTGAGGTTATTATTGGAGGCTAGAGAGAAAGATTCTAGAATAAAAGTTATCAAGCTAAGCAGAAATTTCGGCTCGATGTCTGCCATACAAGCTGGTTTGAACTATGCTTCGGGTGATTGTGTAGGTATTATTGCAGCAGATTTGCAGGATCCGCCAGAGCTATTCAAAGAAATGATTCAGCATTGGAAATCTGGTAAAAAAGTTGTTTTGGCAACAAGAGAAGATAGAGAGGAGTCTTTCTCGCAAAAGCTTTTTTCCAATACGTATTATTACCTTCTGGAGAAGCTGGCTTTAAAAGATTATCCTAAAGGCGGTTTTGACTTTTTACTAGTTGATAAACAAGTGGTAAGTGAAGTTTTACACATAAGAGAAAAAAACACAAACATTATGAGTCTGATTTACTGGCTTGGCCATGAGAGAGAAATGGTTTCTTATGTGAGACGGGAAAGAAAATTGGGAACGTCTAAATGGACGTTATCTAAAAAGGTTAAGTTATTTGTTGACTCATTTGTTAGCTTCTCATATGCGCCTATTCGTTTTATGTCAGCAATAGGTTTTGTTACTGCTGTTTTAAGTTTTTTATATGGTGTTTTTATAATTATCAACGCGCTTGTGGGATTGATCGAACTTCAAGGTTGGACTACAATTATTGCACTGATTACATTTTTATTAGGTATCATTATGATTATGCTCGGCATAATTGGAGAGTACCTATGGAGGATTCTTGATGAAAGTAGAGAGCGCCCTGCATATATTGTGGATGAAACTTACGAATAAAGAGTTTCTTAAATTTCTAATTAGCGGGGGATTAAATACACTGGCAACCTATGGTATTTATTTAGCTCTTATTGACTTCGTTGATTATAAGATTTCTTATAGCATTTCATATGTTTGCGGAATAGTTATATCATTTTTTTTAAATGCTTTGTTTGTTTTTAAGCAAAAGGTTTCTTTAAGGAGCTTTATCAAATATCCAATTGTATATATTGTACAGTATTTGATTAACTTGTTACTGCTGTTTGCCTTGGTTAGAATTTTTCACATACCAGAAATTTTTGTTCCGTTAATAGTTACTATTGTTACCATTCCAATTACTTTTGTTTTATCGAGATTAATTATTAGAACGAATTAATGGAGGTTTTATTATGAAAGGGATAATTCTTGCGGGAGGTACAGGCTCACGTCTTTACCCTTTAACCAAAGTCACAAATAAGCATTTATTACCCGTTGGTAAGTACCCAATGATTTTTCATTCTGTATTCAAGCTCAAGCAAGCTGAGATAAAGGATATTCTTATCGTTACAGGTAAAGAGCATATGGGAGATGTCGTTAACCTTCTTGGTAGCGGTCGTGAAATGGGTGTAACATTCACTTATAAAGTTCAGGATGAAGCAGGCGGGATCGCACAAGCCCTTGATCTCGCTGAACAATTTGTTGGTGATGATCAAATGGTTGTTATTTTGGGCGATAATGTATTTCAAGATGACATTGCACCATTTGTGGATAATTTCCGTAACCAAATTACGGGGGCGAAGATCCTTCTTCAGCAGGTTCAAGATCCACACCGTTTTGGAGTGGCCGAGCTTCAAAAAGAACGGATTGTATCTATTGAAGAAAAACCTAAAGATCCCAAAAGTAATTACGCTGTAACAGGTATTTATATGTTCGATCAAAGTGTGTTTGAAATTGTAAAAACGCTTGAACCTTCAGCTCGTGGAGAACTTGAGATAACTGACGTTAACAATGCATATATTGCTAATGGAACATTGACATATGATATTCTTCAAGGATGGTGGACGGATGCTGGAACTCACCCATCTCTTGCACGTGCTAATGAATTAGCCAAGGATATCGTGTTTGGTGAAGAGTTTGGAAAGCTAAAGCTTTAAAGTAAAGGGAGGATGCGGACGAATGAAGGTAATCCCTTTGAAACTGGAAGGTGCGAAAATCATTGAACCTGTTGTTCATGGTGATCATCGTGGCTTTTTTATGGAGAGTTACAATGAACAAATCATGAAGCAGCACGGAACCAACTATGCTTTTATTCAGGATAATCAGTCCTTATCTGCAGAAGCCAGCGTGATCCGAGGGTTGCATTACCAGCTTAATCCTAAAGCCCAGACCAAACTCATTCGAGTGCTTTCTGGAGCCATTTATGATGTTATTGTAGATATTCGAAAAAGTTCTCCAACATTCGGTCAATGGGTTGGGGTGATCTTAAGTGAACACAATAAGCGTCAATTACTGGTTCCTAAAGGATTTGCTCACGGATTCTGCACGCTCGTGCCAAATACTCAGGTGTTTTATAAGGTCGACGAGTACTATTCACCTGAAAATGATCGTGGTATTCTTTGGAATGACCCTGCACTGGGGATTGATTGGCCCACTTCCCATGCAATCCTTTCGGAAAAGGATCAGAAGCAACCGGCGCTGGCTGAAGCAGATATTAATTTCGAATAGATTACTGACAAGTAAAGCTAGGCACAATTTATAAAATGGGCGGCATTTCCTTGTTCTTTGTTGGCTTTGAGGCATATTCTGTATGTATTAGTGAGAGTTTTAGGAGGACTGTATGAAACTTCTTGTCACCGGCGGTGCCGGATTTATTGGCAGTAACTTTGTATTGTATATGTTAAAACAGCATCCAGATTACGAAATTGTGAATATCGATGCGCTTACGTATGCAGGTAATCTGGAAAATTTGAAATCCATCGAAAATCATCCCAATCATACCTTCGTGAAAGCAGATATTACTGACGCGCAAGCGATTGACCAGTTGATGCAGCAGGGGATTGATGTGGTGGTGAATTTTGCGGCAGAGTCGCATGTGGATCGGAGTATTTTGGAGCCGGAAGTGTTTGTGAAAACAAACGTATTTGGTACACAGGTACTGTTGGACGCAGCCAAGAAACATAATGTGACCAAGTTTGTACAGGTATCGACAGATGAGGTGTACGGATCTCTGGGTGAAACAGGTTTGTTTACGGAGGAAACTCCGCTGCAGCCTAATAGTCCTTACTCTGCTTCCAAGGCAGGTGGCGATCTGCTGGTTCGTGCATATCATGAAACCTTTGGTCTACCTGTGAATATCACGCGTTGTTCCAATAACTATGGTCCGTACCAGTTTCCAGAAAAGCTGATTCCACTGATGATCTCGCGTGCGTTGAGTGATCAGCAGCTACCTGTATACGGGGATGGCCTGAACATCCGTGATTGGTTGTATGTAGAGGATCATTGCAGCGCAATTGATCTGGTCATTCATCAGGGTAAACTGGGTGAAGTATACAATATCGGTGGAAATAATGAGCGGACAAATGTGCATATCGTCAAAACGGTATTGGAGGAGCTGGGCAAGCCAGAATCTCTGATTTCGTATGTGCAGGATCGTCCAGGTCATGACCGCCGTTATGGCATTGATCCAACAAAGACCATGAATGAGCTGGGCTGGAAGCCAAAGCACTCTTTTGAAACAGGCATTAAAGAAACGATCCGTTGGTACTTGGACAACAAAGAATGGTGGACTCGCATTCAATCCGGCGAGTATCAGCAATATTATGCAAAGCAGTACGGTTCCCGCTTGGGGGATGCGTAAGATGAAGGTACTGGTTACTGGAGCATCCGGTCAACTTGGCAAAGATGTAGTAAAGGTTTTTCAGGAGCAAGGGCATGATGTCCTTGGTTACGATCGGGAACAATTGGATATCACGGATTTGCAGCAGACTGTGAATATTGTAGGGCAATATCAACCTGATGCAGTAATCCACTGTGCAGCGTATACGGCTGTGGATGCTGCGGAGACCGATGTAGACGGGGCTTATCAAGTCAACGCTGCAGGCACACGTAATGTGGCACTGGCTGTGGAAAAGGTTGGAGCCAAGCTGGTTTATATCAGCACGGATTACGTGTTCGATGGAATAGCGGAGCAGCCCTATCATGAGTATGACAATACAAATCCGCAGAGTATTTACGGAAAGTCTAAGCGGGCCGGGGAGATACTGGCCCAAACACTTTCCTCCAGATATTTTATTGTTCGTACTTCTTGGGTATATGGATTGCACGGGAACAATTTTGTGAAAACGATGCTGAAGCTTGGACAGGAAAAGCCGCACCTTCAGGTCGTAAACGATCAGAAGGGCTCGCCTACCTATACGGTGGATTTGGCTCGTTTTTTAGCGGAATTGGTTCAAACCGAGAAGTATGGCGTATATCACGCGTCCAACAGCGGTACTTGCACCTGGTACGAGTTTACGCAAGCGATTTTTCAGGATGCGGCAGAACTATTAGGTGCTAAGATGACAGCGAAACTGGACCCATGTAGTACGGAACAATTCCCTAGGCCCGCAGCACGTCCGTGTAATTCGGTTATGGAGCATATTGCGATCCGAACCAATGGGTTGAATGATTTACGCGATTGGCGTGAAGGATTGCAGGATTTTTTAAAAGAGTATCTGGAAAGTTCCAGTAAATAGAGGTAGACTATATATCTGCAGCGATCTCCCATCATGTTATGATTGGGAGATTTTATTATGTAGAGACATAAAGGGATTATTTCTTCGGCTGAAATACATTTGGCAGTCCCCCTTCTATAGACAGTCGCGGTTAGACAACTGGATTTATAAGTTGGTTTTCTTGTTGGGGAAGTTATAGAGGTATGGAAAGAAAAAATATTGAAACTTTTTTCCATATATAAGCGTCAAATAGTCAAAGGTGCAAATGAATACTAGATAAAATACCATCGAATGCATGTTCCTTTATGGAAAAATATAGTATAATTGAGAGGCGCAACCGATATAGGCTGGCAAGGGCGGTCGGCTAACTCTCCCGAGGAGGGGGGTGAAGCCTGTGACAGTGTTTGAGGCGCTCAGTTTAATGCTGACGTTCGGGGCGTTAATCGTCACACTGTTAGAGTTTAACAAACGAAAATAGACCGCCCCCGCAAGGAAGGGTCTATTTTCGGCCTGATTGTTCCAAAACCGCCCGCTCTTGGGAGCGTCGGTTGCGCAGGGGCTGGCTGGCACCAGCCCTTTTTCCATGTATATCTTACCACGATGATTTTTAGACCTCAACTGTGTAAGGTTACAAGTTATGTGCTTTTTTGCGCCCCGTGGTCTGCGGGGTATGCTATAATAGTCGATAGTAGAATAGATTACTGAATTTGTCAGGAGCGTTTTAAATATGGATGTAAGCATACTGGTCGTCAACTATAATACATGCCGTTTGACGCTGGATTGTTTGCAGTCGGTGTATGCGTCAAAAACGCAATATCGATATGAAGTGATTGTCATCGACAATCATTCCAGTGACGGGTCTGTTGAGGCTATCCGTGCTGCATACCCGGAGATCATGTTGATAGCTAATGAGGATAATACAGGTTTTGCCAAGGCAAACAATCAGGGAATAGAAGTGGCCAGCGGACGCTATGTATTGCTTTTGAATTCCGATACGCTGGTGCAGCCGGACACACTGGATACGATGATTCAGTTTATGGATACGCACCCGGACATCGGAGCTGCGGGCTGCAAGGTCATCTTGCCAGATGGTTCACTAGACAAGGCATGTAAACGTGGGTTTCCAACACCGTCTGCGTCTTTTTACTACGCTTTCGGCTGGTCGAAGCGTTACCCAGATAATCCGAAGTACAACCAATACCAGCTTGGGCATCTAAGCCCGGATAATGAGTACCCTGTAGATGTACTGGTTGGAGCTTTTATGCTGGTGCGTCGCGAGACTATTGAGCAGGTTGGCGGTTTGGACGAAACCTTTTTTATGTATGGTGAGGACATTGACTGGTGTTACCGGATTAAGCAAGCAGGGTGGGGCATTTACTACTACCCGCGCACATATATTGTTCATATCAAAGGGGGAAGTGCTCGCCGTCGTCCTTTGAAAATTATTTATGAGTTTCATAGAGCTATGTGGGTATTTCACCGCAAGCATTACAAACAGCAGTACAGCTGGATCACCAACATGGCTGTCTACGCGGGGATTACGGTGAAATTTGGAATAGCCTTTTTGAAAAATAAACTGTCTGCACCGGCCAAACCGGACAGCGGCGAACAATCTCGTACTGAGGTGAAAGCATGATACGCAGAAATCAACGTTTTTTAACCCAATTGTATATTGTGGCGGATTTCTCTGTCATTCAGTTATCTTTCTTGATTGCTTGGTTCTTTAAGTTTGAAAGTGAATGGATTACCTATCAAGAGCCGCTTCCTATTCAAGTATATGGAGGCTGGAGTTTAATCTACGGTCTGATTGCCGTGGTGCTGGGTATGTTGTTCTCGCTCTATTCGCCCAAACGCAAAAAGCGATTTGCAGACGACGTATTTCGCGTCACCCAGATCCACATTGTTGGTCTGTTTGTATTACTGAGTGTCATGTTTTTCGTAAAGCAAATCGATATTTCGCGTTCCTATCTAGCGATCTATATGGTTGGAAATGTGCTGCTGATTTTGTTTTATCGATATTTTTTGAAGCAGATTCTTAAAGTGCTCCGTCAAAAAGGGTACAATAAGCAATTCATGCTCATTCTCGGGGCAGGCTCTCTGGGCCAACGGTTTTATCATAATCTTGGACAGTATCCTGATTTGGGATATGAAGTGGTGGGATTTCTGGATGATAAACGTCACTGGAGTGAAGAGGAAGAAGCGCATTTTCGCCCGATTCTTGGCGGATTAAATCAATTGGAGGCAACGCTGTCGCACCTGATGATTGACGAGGTTATTCTGGCTCTACCGCTGGATGCCCATGATAAGTACCCTAAAATTATCAACATGTGTGAAAAGGCCGGGGTACGCACACTGATTATTCCCGACTTTTTCGACTATTTGCCTGCTCGGCCTTATTTTGATAACTTTGCAGGCATGCCAATGATCAATGTACGGGATATTCCGCTGGATGTGGCGGGGAACCGATTATTTAAGCGTCTGTTCGATATTTTATTCTCTTTATTCGCTATTGTTCTGACCTCTCCGATTATGCTGGCAGTGGCGATTGGTGTGAAGGTCACATCAAGAGGTCCCATCATTTTTAAGCAGGAGCGCGTAGGTTTGAATCGTCGTACCTTCCGAATGTACAAATTCCGCTCCATGAAGGTGCTGCCGCTTGGGACTGAAGATACAGGGTGGACGACTGCTAATGATCCACGGCGCACGCGTTTTGGTTCCTTCATTCGAAAAACGAGCCTCGACGAGCTGCCACAGTTTTTCAACGTGTTGTTGGGAGATATGAGTGTCGTTGGTCCCCGTCCGGAACGACCGTATTATGTGGATCAGTTCCGTGAGGAAATTCCAAAATATATGGTAAAGCATCATGTTCGTCCTGGAATTACAGGCTGGGCACAGAGCAATGGGTTGCGTGGGGATACGTCCATTGAGGAACGGATCAAGCATGACATTTTCTACATTGAGAATTGGTCGCTCTTATTCGATATTAAAATTATTTTCCGCACGATTCGCAACGGCTTCAAAAACGCGTATTAATCCAGAGTCACCCTTCGGTTCAGCCGGAGGGTGTTTTTGTGTCTGGAAATTGTTTTGAGTAGGTGTATGCAGGGTATTGACCTGTACGAAAAGGATGTGACACCCTATGAAACGACTGATTGCTGCGGTCATTCTTTTAATGTTGATTGGCGCGTTTTTATTGGCTTACAAAGGAAAATCTACAGAGGAACATGCCGGCTTTACCACTCACCGTGTGATTTCTCATGCCATGGGAGCCGTCGATGGTTTGGCTTATACCAATGCGCGTGAAGCATTTGTGGAAAATTATAAAAAAGGCAGCCGCGTATTTGAGATCGATCTGATGTTTACTTCGGATGGGCATTTGGTGGCGCGCCATGAATGGACAGAATCTTTTACAGAGCAATTGCAGCAGGAGCACGTAGTTGCTACAGAGCAAGGGGGAAAGCCTTGGAGCTACGAGCAATTCAAGAACACCCCCATACACGGCTCCTATTCCCCGGTGGACTGGAGGGATGTATTGGACTTATTGGAATTATATCCAGATGCCTATGTCGTGACGGATACGAAGGAGCAGGACCCTGCTCAAATAAAACAGCTATTCGCGCAACTGACCCGTCAGGCACAGGAGAAAAATCCTAACCTTCTATCTCGTATTGTCCCTCAAATTTACAATGAAGAAATGCTGCGAACACTACGAAGTATTTATCCCTATCCATCCATTATTTATACGCTTTATGCCACAGAAGATACGGACGACCAGATCATTCGATTTGTGCAAAGAAACCATATAACAGCAGTGACTTTACCAGAAAATCGGGTGAGTGGTCCTCTAGTGGAAAGCTTGCGTCAGGCGGGGGCAGTATGCTACGTGAATACCATTAATGAATTGAAGGCAGCCGCAGAGTACGAACAGATGGGTGTACGTGGATTCTATACTGATGTTTTAACGGAGAAAGAACTAAGTAAACGCAGTTGGTTGTACGTGTTACAGCCCTGAAATGCATGAACGGAGTGTTCCCATCTAATACGAACATTGACACCTTCTGAGCACTGTCATAGACTTAGCATAGAACGCTTTTGGATATCGAATTCGGTTCGTCCGGATCATGACAAAAGCAAAGGATGCTGGAGGAATGTGTGTTGGTAGATTCAATTCAATCATGGAGACATGTTTTTAAGCTTGATCCTGACAAGGAACTGGACGATAAGGCGCTGGATGCCGTGTGTATGTCTGGTACGGACGCTATTATGGTAGGAGGTTCCTCGGGCATAACTTATGAAAATACGGTGGATTTACTGTCACGGGTTCGGCGTTATGAGGTGCCATGTGTACTTGAGGTGTCCGATCTGGAGGCTGTCGTGCCAGGGTTTGATCTATATATGATTCCCATGGTACTGAATACCATGGACAGTAATTGGATCTTAGGGCAGCACCAGCGTGCAATTGAGCAGTTTGGTTATATGATTCCTTGGGATTCGCTTGTGACAGAAGGATATATTGTTTTGAACGCTGATTCTACGGTCGCTAAACTTACCGGAGCCGATACTTCGCTGAGTGCTTCATCGGCTGTCTCCTATGCGCAGATTGCTGACAAGCTCATGCATCTGCCAATTGTTTATGTGGAATATAGCGGTACCTTTGGGGATATGGAGCTGGTACAAAAAATACATCGCAGCACAGAGCGCTCTCGTGTCCTATACGGAGGAGGTATCGTGGATAAATCTACCGCGTTACAAGCGGCTGCCGTTTGTGACACCATTATAGTAGGGAACATCATTTACCGTGACTTGGCGAAAGCGCTAGAGACGGTGGCTGTGAAATTGAAAGTATAGAATGTTTATTTTATCGAAGCTCGGAGAAAGGAGCATGCATGCATGCAATCAATAGATATACACGAGGCTGTAGCCCGCCTAAATCCTCCTCAGCGTCAGGCCGTAGAGGTGGTAGATGGTCCGTTGCTGATTATGGCTGGCGCAGGCAGTGGCAAGACAAGGGTGCTCACGCACCGAATAGCCTACCTTATCGCGACCCGCAAGACGGCTCCATGGGGGATTTTGGCGATTACCTTTACGAACAAAGCCGCGCGTGAGATGCAGGATCGCGTATCCAAGCTGATTGGCCCGCAGGGAAGAGATGTGTGGGTATCCACTTTCCACTCGATGTGTGTGCGTATTTTGCGTCGGGATATTGAGCGGATCGGATTCACCTCCAATTTCAGCATTTTGGATTCCACGGATCAATTGTCTGTCATTCGGAGCTGCATGAAGGATCTGAATATAGATACCAAAAAATTTGAACCCAAAGCGGTTCAATCTATGATGAGCACGGCTAAAAATGAACTGGTCACTCCTGAAATGTATGAGCGCAAGATTGGCGATTATTTTGAGGGAATTGTGGCGAAGGTATATACCAAGTACCAACAACGGCTCAAAAGTAACAACTCTCTTGATTTTGATGATTTGATCATGGCAACGATTCAGCTCTTTAAAGAAGTGCCTGAAGTGCTGGATTTTTACCAAAAGAAATTTCAATACATTCATGTCGATGAATACCAGGATACCAACCGTGCGCAGTACATGCTATGCAAAATGCTGGCTGATAAGCATCATCGGATTTGTGTAGTAGGTGACAGTGACCAATCCATCTACCGATGGCGGGGTGCGGATATCAGCAATATTTTGAACTTTGAAGAGGACTATCCGGAAGCGCGTACCATTTTGCTGGAGCAGAACTATCGGTCAACCTCGAACATACTGAACGCAGCGAATGAGGTTATTGCGCAAAATACAGGCCGCAAGCCGAAAAAACTATGGACCGACAAAGAAGGCGGAGCCAAGATTAAAGTTTACCGTGCTGACTCGGAGCATGATGAGGGCTACTTTATCGCCTCGGAAATTCATAAGAATATTAAAGCGGGCAAAACCTATAGCCATCATGCCATTTTGTACCGTACCAATGCCCAGTCTCGGGTCGTCGAGGAAATTTTGATCAAATCGGACATACCGTACCAGATCGTTGGCGGGATCAAGTTCTATGATCGTAAAGAGATTAAGGACTTGCTGGCCTATCTGCGTCTGCTTTCCAATCCTGACGACGATATCAGCTTGATGAGAATCATTAACGTGCCAAAACGAAGCATCGGAGATACGACGGTTGGTAAATTGCAGGCAGCCGCAGCGGAGCGTGGAGTTTCGATCTTCCGCGTGCTGCAAGTGGTAGATGATTTGGGCTTTGCTGGCCGTACCCGCAATGCGCTGGTCGAGTTTTACGATATGATCGAAGGTTTAAGTCGGATGGTGGACTATCTGTCGGTCACGGAGTTAACTGAAAAAATGCTGGAAACCACCCAGTACCGGCTGGAGCTGCAAAACGAGAATACCCTCGAATCACGCTCACGTCTGGAAAATATTGATGAGTTTCTGTCGGTAACAATGGAGTTTGAGAAAGGTGCGGAGGACAAATCGCTGGTCTCCTTCCTGACCGACCTTGCTCTTATCGCAGATATCGATTCCATGAATGACGATGAAGACGAGCAAAGTGATGCCGTTGTATTGATGACCATGCACAGTGCAAAAGGTTTGGAGTTTCCAATTGTATTTATTGTCGGTATGGAGGAGGGAGTATTTCCTCACAGCAGGGCTTTCCTGGATAATGAAGAGCTTGAGGAAGAACGCAGATTGGCGTATGTCGGCATTACCCGTGCAGAGGAGCAACTGTTCCTTACATGCGCACAAATGCGTACTCTGTTTGGTCGTACCACTGCTAATCCGCCGTCGCGCTTTCTGGAAGAAATTCCGGACGAGTTAAAAGAGGATACGATCATCAAACAGGATCGCTACCGTCGTTCAGGCAATATAGGGGGCTCTTATGGCGGGCGTGGACTGGGTAAAAGTAGTGGTAGTAACTTTGGAGGAGAGCGTTCCTTTGATTCGATGAGTCGTAGTGGTTCGACTGCCTCCGCGTCGTCGCGTGTTACTGTAACGACATCTTCATCGCCCAAGCCTTCCCCGGCAGCTTCGACAGGGGGGCCTTCTATTTTTGCTGCTGGAGACAAGGTACAGCATGGCAAGTGGGGAGTGGGAACCATTGTGGCTGTCAAAGGAACGGGCAATGATATGGAGCTTCAGATCGCCTTCCCGGCTCCGGTCGGGGTTAAACGACTGCTGGCTGGCTTTGCACCTATCACAAAAGTAGAATAGATTTTAACATCAATAAATCTCGAGCCTCACAGCGGCAGAATGGCCTAGGCTTCTGCCCTGATGAAGTTCCCGGAGGGATACGCCTGCATGAACCCAATGCACAGGATGGAGCAGCTTGTTGCTGAGCTGAACACATATAACTATCATTATTACACACTGGATGAGCCCATGGTCAGCGACAAAGAATATGATGTGCTTTATGACGAGCTGGTAGCGCTTGAACAGGCGAGCGGACTGGTGTTGCCAGATTCGCCAACACAGCGCGTAGGTGGGGAATTGCTTAAGGGATTCACGCCGCATCGTCATCTGGCCCCGTTATGGAGCCTGGATAAAGCACAGAATATGGAGCAGCTGCGTACATGGAACGCGCGTGTCGTTAAGCTGGTCAATGATTACAATACCAAGAACCCGGAGCAGCCTCTGCCTTCTCCAAGCTATGCGATAGAACTTAAATTCGATGGGCTAACGTTGAATTTGACTTATACGGATGGAAAGCTGGTGCAGGCTTCTACCCGTGGCAATGGCGTTGTGGGTGAAGGGATACTGGCACAGGTAAAGACCATTAAATCCGTGCCGCTTACGATTCCTTTTCAGGATGGAACCATTGAAGTTCAGGGAGAAGGCATAATGAATCTGTCTGTGCTGGCGAAATATAATGAGACCGCTGTGGACCCTCTTAAAAACGCACGTAATGCCGCAGCTGGCGCTTTGCGTAATTTAAATCCCAAAGTGACAGCAGAGCGGCGACTGAATGCGTTTTTCTACAATGTAGGATTTGCGGACCGTATCCAGTTTGATAGCCACCAGGAGATGATGGCCTTCCTGCGTGACAATCACTTTAAGGTGAACCCATATCTGACTTACTTTGATAATTTTGATGATGCGATGGAGCAACTGGCTGAGATTGAAGAGTCTCGTGCCCGTTTGGATTATCTCATTGATGGGGCTGTATTGAAAATTACAGATATGCGCACACGCGAGGCTCTTGGGTATACCGATAAATTTCCACGTTGGGCAGTGGCATATAAATTCGAAGCAGAGGAAACCACCACGGTGCTCAACTCGGTCGAGTGGAATGTAGGTCGAACTGGTAAAATTACACCGCTGGCAAGGGTGGAGCCGGTGGAGCTGGCGGGAGTCACTGTACAAAATTGCACATTGAACAATGCCGGTGATATCGAGCGCAAGAATTTGAAATTCGCTTTGGGGACACGTGTGTTTATCCGTCGCTCCAATGATGTCATTCCCGAGATATTGGGAAAGGTAACATCTGAGAACGACGGGGAGGAAATTGTCGTACCCGATCATTGTCCGGCCTGCGGTTTCCCATTGCAGCAGCGAGGGGCCCATTTGTTCTGCGATAATAAGCTGGGGTGCAAACCTCAGATTGTGGCCCGCATTTCCCATTTTGCATCGCGTGATGCCATGGATATTGAAACATTCAGCGACAAAACAGCGATCCAGTTGCATGACGAACTGGAAGTACGCGAGCCTGCGGATTTGTATACACTCCAATATGACGATCTAGTAAAGCTGGAGCGGTTTGGTGAGAAAAAAGCCAATAACCTTCTAGCAGCACTTGAGAAAAGTAAAGAAAGAGATCTGGCTTCCTTCCTTTACGCACTGGGTATACCGAATACCGGTAAAGCGACAACACGTATGCTGTCAGAACATTATCGTGATTTGCATAAGGTCATGTCCGCTACCGTGGAAGAACTGATAGAACTACCGGATGTGGGCGGGATTGTAGCTGAAAGTATTGTTGCGTTCTTCGCAGATCCATTTACTCAGGCGGGGATTGAAAAGATGCTATCGCTCGGAGTGAAGGCTCAAGCTCCTGAAGCTCCACAGCAAAAGAAGACAGACAGCTTCTTCAGTGGCAAAACGGTTGTGCTCACAGGTACCTTGCATCAGCTTACCCGTGACGAAGCAGCTTCCAGGCTGGAGGCGCTGGGTGCCAAGGTGGCTGGATCTGTATCGAAAAAGACGGATCTAGTCATAGCTGGTGAAAAGGCTGGCAGTAAACTGGCCAAGGCCCAACAACTCGGAATCGAAACTATAGAAGATGAGGACGAATTCATCAGATTGCTGGAGCAAGAATAATAGTTTGTAATGTGCGCAGCCACTCCGTCTAAGGACGGGGTGGCTGTTTTGTTAGTCATTGTTCAGTGGTAGGTATATAAAACTAAAAAAATATTTTTAAAAAATGCTTGCTTAATAGCTTTAATCATGTTATATTATTAGACGTTGCTTTGAGAGCAGCTTTCCTTAAAGCAAAGGTTGCTGAAAAGAAAATCAAAAAAAGATTTGACAAGAAAGCGACGAACATGATATGATCTAATTCCTGGCTCGTTAAATAGACGAGAACAGACAAGTTCTTTGAAAACTGAACAAATGGATGATGAAAATAAAGATTTCTTCTTTTATAAAGAAGAATCGCTAGCATTAAAAATGAGCTAATCGCTCTTTCTATAACCAACTTCGGTTGGTCTTTATTGGAGAGTTTGATCCTGGCTCAGGACGAACGCTGGCGGCGTGCCTAATACATGCAAGT